>JAATGP010000051.1 GCA_015654635.1 Alphaproteobacteria bacterium
GAGGACGATCCCAAACTGCCGCTTTATCTGCAGACCGTGCGAGGAGTGGGCTATGTCCTGGTTCCAGACCGCGCCAACTAAGCGGACCGCCTTTTCGTTCCGGCCGGGACGATTCGTCAAGCGATTCCTGCCACGCGGGCTGTTCGGCCGCTCGCTCATCATCATCGTGGCACCGATGGTGCTGCTTCAAGCGATTGTCACGTACGTTTTCTTTGAACGCGATCTGGAAACGACAACACGGCGCATGGCGCGCGCCGCAGCGGCAGATATCGCGCTTTTGATTGCCCTGGAAGATACGCGCAAAAGTCCGTGGCGCGAAAATCTGCGGGATCTGGCTGCCAAACAACTGCATTATGAACTGCGCTTCGAGCCGGGCGTCCATATCCCGCCGCCAACACATCGCCAAGCCCGCACCATCGACCGTGCCTTGGACGAAGTCATCGCTCAGCAAATCGGCGAAGACCGCCACTTCCGTACGGCGGCAATACAAGGCAATCAACGCATCGCCATCGATGTTGAAGTGCATGACGGCGTTTTGCATGCCATCGTCCCGCGCGACCGCATTACGGTTTCGAGCCCTGACATCTTCATCCTTTGGATGCTGGGCTCATCGTTGATCCTGTTGGCTGTCGCCATCCTCTTCCTGCGCAATCAGGTGCGGCCGATCGAACGGCTGGCACGCGCCGCCGATGCGTTCGGTAAGGGTCGCGCCGTGCCCGATTTCAAACCCTATGGCGCCACCGAAGTGCGCCGGGCGGCCCAAGCGTTCCTCACCATGCGCGAGCGTATCGAACGCCATGTGCATCAACGCACCGAGATGCTGGCGGGTGTCAGCCATGATTTGAAGACTCCGCTGACGCGCATCCGCCTGCAACTGGCACTGATGACCGATAGTCTTGAAGTCCAGGCATTGGTCGAAGACGTCGCCGAAATGGAACGCATGCTCGATGACTATCTCGATTTTGCCCGTGGCGAGGGCGGCGAAAAAAGCCAACTCGTCGATTTGAGTGCACTGGTGCGCGATGCCGCCAAGGCGGCAGAAAGAGCCCGGCCCGGCCCGCTCGCCTTGCATGTGCCGGAGGGTGTGCTGCTGTCGGTCAAGCCTCGCGCGCTTCGCCGCTGCATCACCAATCTGATCGAAAACGCTTTGAAATATGGCCATTCCGCAACGGTATCGCTCGACCTCGAAGCGCGCTTTGCGGAAATTCATATCGACGACCAGGGCAAAGGCATTCCGCCGGAGTTGCGCGACGATGCTTTCCGTCCCTTCCATCGCTTGGATGAAGGCCGCAACCTGCAAAATGGCGGCGTGGGTCTTGGCCTTGCCATCGCGCGCGATATTGCCAGAGCCCATGGCGGCGACCTCACGCTGTCGGAGGCCGCACGGGGAGGCCTGCGCGCGACGATCCGCTTGCCGATTTGAGAGAGACGGATGAGGGGCCTGAAACCACAGCCCCCCATGTCGATTTTTCCGCGGCGTTAGCCAGGGCCCGCGAGGGCGGTTTGAAGTCGCCCTGAGGATCGCTCGGATTGTATGCGAGGCATATCTGACGAATTTCCTCAACAATAGGCACTACTGGCGGCGGCAACGCTCTTCTGACGATGAGTTTCTTGGTCATCCGTGATAATTTTGCCAGAACATTCCGCTCTACTTTTCAAGCAAAAATCTCGTAAAGCGATCGCCGCCTCGCGAATTTCATCAGTGTAGGGACAGTGCGGACACTGGGCTCGTAGCGCATTTGCCACAATCTGGCCGCCATTCGAAATAGTCCTACAATATTTGCTGGATTGCTAACAATTGTCGGCGTAAATTCTCGCCATGGTAGCGTTACCAAGTTGCATCACGACCCAGCTTGCATGAGCTGGCCACAGGGGGCCGACGGGGGATCGCTCCAATGAGTCCAGAACACAAAACTTAAACATCGAATGGCCGTGGGTAGTCCATGGCACATCGTTCAACAACGTCATGTCGAGGCAGAAGGAATGCCGAGGCAGGAGGGTCTGCGTCTGCCGCTTACCGCGGTCCATTCATGCCCGCACAGAACGGGCACCGGCACGGGCAGCTAAGGCGCGTGTTTGAAAACAACCCAATGGGAGGAATAACGTGCATAATCATACAGTAAGCAAAAAAGCCGTATCGCACCTCATCAAAGTTGGTTTGCTGAGTGGTGCGTGTTTCGCCGCTTTGGCGAGTATCCCGGCTGTCGCCCAGGATTCTATGGAAACGGTGGTCGTAACGGGTATCCGGGGATCACTCCAGCGCAATTTGGACATCAAGCGTGAGGCGGCTGGCCTGACCGACGCCATCACAATGGAAGACATCGGCAAATTTCCCGACACAAACCTGGCCGAAGCCTTGATGCGCATTCCAGGTGTAACCACGTCGTTCACATCGGGGATGACCAATAACGGCCAATCGGTCACGACGGGTGAGGGCGTATCAATCACCGTTCGCGGCTTCGGCCCGACCTTCAATGAAACGCTGTTCGACGGCCGCGTCGTTCCCTCGGGCATCGGCGGGCGTTCCTTCGACTTCAGCGGCCTGAGTGCCGATATGGTGTCTCAGTTACAGGTCCTCAAATCTCCGGATGCGACGCTATCGTCGGGCGCCATCGGCGCGACCATCGACGTGGTCTACCCCAAACCGTTTGACAAGCCGGGCCTCACCGTTGCGGGCTCGGGTTCGGGAACCCTTGGCGCTGATGACGGCAGGTGGAAGCCCAACGGCAACTTCCTGATCAGCGACACCTTCGATAACGACAAGTTCGGCGTTTTGGTGGCCGGCGCCTATTCCTCACTATCGACCAGCCAGCAGCAGTTCCAGAACTGGGGTTGGATCGGCCAATACGTCGCTCCGTGCCAGCTCGCCAGCTATACGGGGCCTGATTGCAATGCGCTCGAACACGGCAGCACCACGACGACGTCAACAACAGTAGGCAACACAACAACCTCCGTAACGACAACGATACCGCCGAATCCCAACACCGTGAATGATACCACCAAGCCGGTTTGGTGGACGCAGGACTACGCTGTCGACTTCAACCGAATCCAAGAAGAACGCATGAATGGACGTCTCGCACTCCAGTGGCAGCCGACGGATTCTCTGGTGGTCACGGTGGATGCCAACTATGCGCGAGACAACCTCAACGAAGATTCGCTGACTTACGCGCTGTGGAACAACGTCGGCGAGATGCGTAACATTACGACGTCACCGTTCGGAACGGTCACCAACTTCGGTCGTACCTCGCCGACGGATTTCGACGACGTTAAAAGCCAATCGCTGCAGCAGACCTACACCTACGGCCTCAATGCCAAGTGGTCGGTCGACGATCACATCGCCGTGACGCTCGACCTTAGTCAGGCGATGTCCGCTCTCAATCCGGGGGACAATCACTTCAGTGAAGTGTCCGAAGACCTTGGCTATGGCCCGTCGCAAACGGGCGGTACGAACGGCATGACCTACACCGTCACCCAACCGGGCGGACACGGCGTGCCGTATTACGGCGGCATCGGCCCAAATGGCAATGCCTCGCAATTTCTGAACACCAACATCATGGGTTCGCATGTGATGATGGTGATCGCCAATCGCAACCGCAACTTGGTGAATGAAGCCAAGCTCGAAAGCCAGTTCACCTATGATACCCTGACCTTCAAGATCGGCGCTCAGTATACGCCCGAGCACTTCAAGATGGCCTCCTATGTCAACCATTGGGACACCAACAACGAGTGGCAGAGCTTCGCCGGTTATGGCCCGGACTCGAACAACTACTACAACGGCAACCCGCTGACGCCGGCGGGCGTCCATATTCCGTCGAACTTGTTCACTGGGGTTCGGACGATCCGCGATATCCCAGGTTGGTCGGAACCATCTGGCGGTGTGATCCCCGGACTGCCGATCTTCGATGCCAATGCGGTCTATGCCTACCTCAACGGCCTTGGCACCTCAGTGTCATGTCCGGGCGGTGTTCCGACCATCAAGGGCTTCAACTGCAGCAGCGTCAACGCGGCGGGGTACACCGGCATCCTTCCGCAGCTGTCGGCACAATTTGATCCGAACGGCTATCAGCATGTCTACGAAGATACGTATTCGGCATATGCCAGCTTTGCGACAGAGGCAAAACTGGCCGACATGCCCCTTAAGATCAATGGCGGCGTGCGTTACGAGTATACCCGCTTGTGGGCATCAGGCTTCGGCCGGGATCTGAAAGCTTTGACGGTCTCTGCGGGCGACCATACGGCCTATGACTTTGCTTATGGCCCCACCAGCGTCGTCGCCAAGAAGAACGCTTACTCGTATCTGCTGCCGAACATCGACCTCAATCTGCTCATCACGGACGACCTGCACCTGCGCTTCGATGCATCGCGCACGATGACCCGTCCGCCATTGAGCGACTTGAAGGGAAACCTTACCTACAGCGGCCGCGTCGGCTCGCTGTCGGCAACCGGCGGCAACCCGTATGAGTTGCCGTATATTGCCGACAACTTCGATCTGTCGGCCGAATGGTATTACGCGCCGAACTCCTACGTGTCTGTCGACAGTTTCCTCAAGAACGTGAGCAACTGGGTGGTGGCAGGCACGTCGCAAATCACAGTGCCTGGCGTGCTCAACGGAGGTTCCGCGGTCTTCACCCTTCAAAGCAATGTCAACGGTCCCTCCGCCAACATCTACGGCCTGGAGGTTGCTTGGCAGCATGTGTTTGGCGATTCGGGCTTCGGCTATTTGATCAATGGCACAGTGGTCGATACCAACAAGCCGTATGATCCGAACAATCTGTCGGTCGGTAATTTTGGTATGCCCGGACTGGCGGACTCGGCGAACTTCACGGCCTTCTACGACAAGTACGGCTTCGAGTTCCGCGTGGCCGCCAACTGGCGTGACATCTATCTGGATTCCTTCGGCCAAGGCCAGGCGAGCGGTACACAGTTCGGTTCTGAACCGATCTTCGTCAACGGCTCGTGGGATCTCACCATCAGCACGGGTTACGACATCACGGACAACGCCAAAATCTACTTCGAAGCCGACAACCTGATGGACCAGGCATATTCTACTCGCGGTCGGTTCCCGGATCAGATGTACAGTGTGATCCAGGTCGGCCGTCGCTTTACAGCAGGCGTGCACTTCAAACTGTAAAGTCCTTCCCGGCGCTCTACACTTAAGGGCCGCTCGTCGCGGCCCTTTTTTTGCTACCGTGGAAAGCTTAGCTCTTGGCCAGTTCTTCGGCGCGGCCGATGGCGGCTAGCACAGCTTCGGTCATCAATGCCGGCAAGCCGTTGTCGGCGCAAAGCACATTGATCGCCGCCTGAGTTGTTCCGCCCGGCGTCGCGACATCGCGGATAAGTGCGGCTGGGTCGCGAGGATCGCTATCGAGTAGAGCACCGCCACCGGTCACTGTGGCACGGGCCAGTTTGGCTGCCGCCTCCTCGGGCAAGCCTGCGGCCACACCGGCTTTGGTCATGGCCTCTACCAAGGCGAAAACATAAGCAGGGCCGCAGCCCGAAATGGCCATTGCCGCATCGAGCAGGGCTTCGCTGTCGACCCACAATGTCAGGCCAATGGAAGAGAGCAAGGTCTCGGCGAAGGCGCGATCCTCAGGACCGATTGGCGCCGGTGCATAGATGGCGGTAACGCCGCGGGCGATGCTGCCGGGCGTATTGGGCATGGCGCGCACGATGGTGGCGCCTTCTCCCCAATGACTGTGCAAGAGCGCTAACGGCGTCCCTGCGGCAATCGAAATCATCAGCGTTTTGCCACCAGCCAGGGCCGTCAGCTTATCCGCTTCGGCGCGCACAATATGGGGCTTTAGCGCCACCACGCAGGCGCGCCAGCCTTCCGCTGTCACTGCTGTCAGATCGGGGAGAAGTACCAGTCCGGGGACGGCTTTCAGCGTCTCAGAGGGATTGGGCTCAACCACGGTGATGGGACCAAGGCCCGCCTTGACCCACCCACGGATCAGGGCGGTGCCCATCTTGCCGGCACCGATAATCAGAATGGGCATGCTCATGGAATCGTCCTCATGGCCTCCTCACGGGGGAGAGGCTTGATGCGAGGTGCAGCGTAACCCTTATGCTTGGCCCTGACACTCCAGGATTGCCGCGGCGACCGCCTCTTGGGCCGTTTTGCCGCCCCAGAGGACGAACTGGAAGGCCGGGTAATAATGCTCGCAAGCCTCGAGGGCCAAATTCAGCAAACACTCCATTTGCGAGGCACTGGCAAGGGCATCCGGGAAGATCATGGCATGGCGCAGCACGATAGTGCCGTCCTCGGGCCACAGATCGAAATGACCAATCCATAGCCGCGCATTGATGAACATCAGCAAGGCCGCGATATCGACCATCCGCGTTTCGCCCTTCACACGCATATCGAACGCGCTGGAGAGGTGCAGGGACTGCAGATCCTCACGCCATGTGAAGCTGAAATGGTGATCGGACCAGCGCCCCGCCACAGAAAGATTGAGCTCATCGGCGCTGGCACGTTCATATGCCCAGCCGTTCTCCTCTACCGTCCGTTCGAGCAAGTCGAGCGGATGGGGGCGGCTGAAAGATTGTTCCTGGTGGGTAACGGTCATGTACCAGACTCCGGCGCGACGCAAAACGAAGCAGTTGAGGGCCAAGCTGCCACAACATTTTGCGCTTGCACAAGAGTCTCACCGATATGTGCTTGGGGCCGATCGCGCCACCCACAGCTTTCGCGGCAGGAGGGTTAACCTTGCAAGGGCAGTTCTTCCTCCCCTTTTTGCTGGCCCGCTTTGTTGGCGCCCTCTAATGCGTCCAAACGTGCGGCAAGACGTTCGCTTTCAGCCGAAGCTTTCAGCGCCATCGCCTTGACCGCTTCAAATTCGTCGCGTGGCACAAAATCCATATCGGCGATCAACTTCTCAAAGCGCTGTTTCACAAAGGCTTCCAATTCCGCCCGCGCGCCTTGGGCCGCGCCCGCCGCGTCCGTGACAAGCTTGGCCAGTCCATCCAGAAAGGGGTTTTGCGTCTGCATCGGGATATGTCCTTGTTCCGACTCCTATATTGGCGCTCTGCGCCGCCGCGGCAAGACCCCTGGCCAGTTCATGATCGGGCGTCAACCAACCGACACTTTAGCGTCACCAAACGCAGCTTGACTAAAACGCCAAAGCAGCGCGATTTAGCCTCTATGCTGCCCTATCCCGTGATCGACCCGGTTGCCATCCAGATCGGCCCTTTGGCGGTGCGCTGGTATGCTCTTTCTTACATCACCGGGCTGCTCGCCGGGTGGTGGCTGCTCGTATCGATGCTGCAGCAGAGAAGCTTGTGGAAAAGGCCGCCCTTTTCGGGCAAAGCGCCGGCCATAGCAGACGAAGTCGGCGACCTTTTCGTCTGGACGACCCTCGGCGTGGTGGTGGGCGGACGGCTCGGCTACGATATTTTCTATGGTATATTCTATTGTGGGCTGTGGCCCGGGGGGCGCGATTGCGGCGGCCTGCCCATGGCCTATCTTACCAATCCGCTGAATCTGATTGCCCATTGGGATGGCTGGGTACCGCGCCTCCTCGGCATGTCTTTTCATGGCGGCCTCTTGGGCGTCGTGATCGCCATCGTTCTGTTCTGCCGCAATCGCAAGCTCAATATATTCTCGGTCGGCGACGGTATTACTGCGGTAACCCCCATCGGGCTGTTTGCGGGCCGCCTGGCCAATTTCATCAATGGCGAGTTGTGGGGCAAAGTTACGGATTCGCCCATCGGCATGGTCTTCTGCAACGCCGCCATCCTTAAAACTTATGGGCGCTGCTTTGCCGGTCTGGCGCCGCGTTACCCCAGCCAATTGATCGAGGCGGGCACAGAAGGCGTGTTGCTCTTTGCCGTGTTGCAGCTGGCCATCCGCAAATTCCACTGGCACGAGCGGCCCGGCATGATCTGCGGTCTCTTCTTTGCCGGCTACGGCTTGGCGCGGGCTTTTTCTGAATTTTTCCGCGACTCCGAATCGATGATCAGCGGCTGGTTCAGCATGGGCATGCTGCTCTCCATCCCGATGTGGATCGCCGCTGCGTTCTTCTTCTGGGTGGCCTATAAGAAGCCCCTTTGGTCGCAAACGCCGACGAAGGCGAACCCCTCGTGAACGCACTGGGACAGCGGATTGCCGAATTGATTGCGGGCCAGGGGCCCATTTCCGTTGCTCAGTTCATGACGCTCTGCCAGTTCGATCCGCATGGCGGCTCCTATACGGCGCGCCAAACCATCGGCCGCGATTTCATCACCGCTCCGGAAGTCAGCCAAAGCTTTGGCGAAATGCTGGGTCTGTGGGTGGCGCAGACATGGCATGACCAGGGTCGCCCCGAAAATCCCCGCCTTGTCGAGCTTGGCCCCGGACGCGGAACCTTGATGGCCGATGCCGTGCGCGCTCTCGCCGCCGCCGCGCCGCACTTCCTGCACGATGTGGAAATAGTACTGGTGGAGGCTAGTCCGGCCCTCACTGCGACCCAGAAAGAAAAGCTCAGCCACGTTGCCGCCGACATCCGTTGGCAGGAAGGCTTCGACGACAGCCTGACTGACCGGCCGCTCTATGTCATTGCCAACGAATTCTTCGATTGCCTTCCCATCCGCCAATTCATCAAGACGCAGCGCGGCTGGTGCGAGCGTATGGTAGGCCTGCAAAATGGTGCGCCGGCCTTTGTTTTGGCGCCCGGCCCCACGGCGGTCGCGCCGGTAAATGGCGAGGGCGCGCCGCTCGGCGGCGTCTATGAGAGTGCACCTGCGGCAACAGCCTTTGCCCAGGAAATCGCGCGCGCAGTATCCGTCCATGGCGGCGGTGCGCTGTTTATCGACTACGGCTATGGCGAGACGGCCTTCGGAGAGACTTTGCAGGCAATCGCAGACGGCAAATTTGCCGAAATCTTGGCCGAGCCGGGACAAAGCGATCTGTCGGCTCACGTTGATTTTGGCGCCATCAAACGCGCTGTGGTGGACGCGGGTGCAGTGGCTTACGGCCCTATTACCCAATGCAATTTTCTCGCCGATCTCGGCATTGGCGAGCGCGGCGAGCGCCTGATCGTCGCCAACCCGCTTCAAGCACGCGAGATCGCGGCCGCCATCGACCGTCTGGTCAATCCGGCATTGATGGGCGAGATTTTTAAGGTGCTGGCACTGGCGCCCAAAACTGCGCCACAAGTACCGGGATTTGGTTTCGATACCTAATGCAGTGCGCACCATGCTGATTTTGAAAGCCAAAACGCTCGCCCCCATCGACCATGGTTTTTTTGGCCGGCCGGGCGGGATTTCCACGGGCGTCTATGCTGGCCTCAATTGCGGACCGGGCTCTGGCGACCTGCGGGACCATGTGATCGAAAACCGCCGCCGCGCGACAGCCCTCTTGGGCGGGCCGCAACTTGTTACCCTGTATCAGGTGCACAGTGCCGACGCGGTGACTGTGGCGGAACCTTGGGACCTTGGTGCAGCACCGCATGCTGATGCGATGGTGACGGCAGTCCCCGGCATTGCGCTGGGAATTCTCACCGCCGATTGCGCGCCTGTGCTGCTCGCAGATAGCAAAGCTGGCATCATCGGTGCAGCCCACGCCGGGTGGAAAGGCGCCCTCGCCGGCGTGACCGACAGTGTGGTTGCTGCGATGGAACAACTCGGTGCCGAACGCCGCAACATCACAGCCGCTATCGGCCCTTGCATCGCGCAGCGAAGCTATGAAGTCGATGGTAGTTTCCGCGATCGCTTTGTGACAGCGGCGGAAAGCAACGATGCGTTTTTTATCGCCGGTGAACGCGCGGGTCATTTCCGTTTTGCCCTCGAAGATTATGTCGCTGCGCGTCTCGAGAACGCCGGAATTGCCACGGTGGAGAAATTGTCCGCCGACACGTATGGCGCAGAGGACAAATTCTTCAGTTTCCGGCGTGCGACGCATAGGGGCGAGTCTGATTACGGCCGCGACCTTTCGGCTATCGTCCTCAAAGCTTAGGCGGTTTTTCCGGTGCAGATAATGGCCGGATTGAGGCTGCGTGGAGTGCTTTTTGCGATTCGCGCTCTTGCAAGGCCAATTGTGGCAAGGAACATTACGATTTATCCGCGCACGGCAAGTCGACCATTATTACAGTGCGCGAAAATGGCCAATCGGTGAGATTCGGGTTTACCCACCCCCCTGCCCTTGCTAAAAGCCCGGTCATCAACACGTCACAAAAAAGGGGTGCGCGGGCCATGGTCGAGAGCAATGCGGCTCAGGGCATGAAGTTGCTCTCCGGCAATTCTAATCGCGCCCTGGCCGAGGCTATTGGCCAATATCTGAAAATCCCAACGACCAAGGCCGCTGTCCGCCGTTTTGCGGATTTGGAAATATTCGTTGAGATCCAGGAAAACGTCCGCGGCGAGGATATGTTCGTCATTCAATCGACGAGCTTTCCGGCCAACGACAATCTGATGGAACTGCTCATCATGATCGATGCGTTGCGCCGCGCTTCGGCCCGCCGCATCACCGCCGTGATCCCCTATTTCGGCTATGCCCGCCAGGATCGCAAAGTGGGGCCGCGCACACCGATTTCCGCCAAGCTGGTCGCCAACATCATTACCGAAGCGGGCGCCAGCCGGGTGCTCACCGTCGATCTGCATGCCGGGCAAATCCAGGGCTTCTTCGATATCCCGACCGACAATCTTTATGCCCAGCCCGTGATCGTGAAAGATATCACCGACGCGCTTGGCCATGGCAATCATCTGATGGTGGTTTCGCCGGATGTGGGCGGTGTGGTGCGTGCACGTGGTCTTGCCAAGCGCATCGGCGCAGATCTGGCTATCGTCGATAAGCGCCGCGAACGCGCGGGCGAATCCGAAGTGATGAATATCATCGGCAGTCCTGCCGGGCGCTCCTGCATTCTGATCGATGACATCATCGATTCGGGTGGTACCATCTGCAACGCTGCCGAGGCCCTGCTGAAAGCCGGAGCCAAAGAAGTTTGCGCCTATGCCACGCATGGCGTTTTGTCGGGTGGCGCGGTGGCGCGCATTCAGAACTCGGCGCTGAAATCACTGGTGATCACCGATTCCATCGCGGCGACACCCGAGGTGATGAAATGTTCGAACATCCGGCGCATCTCCATCGCCCCCCTGATCGGCGAAGCCATGCGTCGCATCAGCATGGAAGCAAGCGTCTCGAGTCTGTTCGACTAAGCGTAACGTTCAGAAAATCCGCTTTGACAAGCACCACGCTGTCCTTAGGGTGACGCGCGCAACGTTTTCCGCGATACAAAATGCAAGATCGCCAATCCAGCCGGACTGCTCTAGGCGTAGCCTATATTAGAGCTGCCCATCAGATTCTGGACAATCAGCCCTTGCTCTTTCCCGATCCGATTGCCCTTAAGCTTTTGGGTTCGGACGCGGCCGATGCCATCCACGGCATGGTTGAGCGTCATCAGAACCCCTATGGAAAGGGCCTGCGCAGTCATATCTGCCTGCGCTCGCGTTTTGCTGAGGATAAGCTTGCCGAGGAGGTTCGCAGGGGCGCGCGCTGGTATGTGCTGGTGGGCGCAGGCTTTGACACCTTTGCCTACCGCCAGCCGGTTTGGGCCAAAGCTCTTAACATTGTCGAAATTGATCACCCCGCCACACAACAGGCCAAACGGCAAATGTTGGCGGCGGCGAAGTTGGCGCTGCCAGACAACCTTTCTTTCGCCAGCGTCGATTTCGCAGCCGAAAGTCTCACCGATGTGCTGGGACGGCTTGGCATCCCAGCCACGGAGGGCGTCTACTTTTCGTGGCTTGGCGTTACCATGTATTTGAGCGAGGAAGCGATTGGGAACAGCCTTTCGGCTATGGCCGGTGTCTCGCGGCGCTCATCCATAACATTTTCTTTTCGGCAGCCCCCAGACCCTTCCGTACCCGCCGATACCTTCCTTGACAGCAAGGTTGAGGCCATGGGCGAACCATTTGTCAGCAGCTTCAGCGAGGAAGCCATTGCGGCGGCATTGCTAAAATGTGGTTTTGGCACGGCTGATTTTCTGACTCCCGAAAAGGCCGCCGAACGCTATTACCGGCCGCTGCGCGAAGATCTTCCGCCACCACGCCGCACCACCATCGTGCACGCCTCCAAGAGCGCCTGAACGGCCCGCGGCGGACCGATCGCGATAACCGTGACAGGTCTTCGCGTTTGGTCATAATGCGACGATGGCCACAATAGATGACGTGCGCAAAATCGCGTTGGGGTTCGATGGGGTTCAGGAAGTCGACCACCATGCCCGGCCCGCCTTCCGCACCAAGACACGGATCTTCGCCGTCATCCGGAGCGATGGGCTTTGGCTTCATCTGCCCCCGGAACGCAAGGAGTTCCTCTTCGCGGCAGATTCCGACACCTTCGTTCGTTTTATGGGGGGCAAGACACCCGAACTGCTGGTGCAGCTCGCAGTCATCAGCCAGACGGAAATGGCAGGGCTTCTGCAAGAAGCCTTGGACGCAGCCCGGCCCCAAAAACGTGTATCCTCGCCGAAGAATCGAGGAATGCGATGACCGATCCGGATTTTGAAGCGCCGCATGGCACCATCCCCCACCAGCCTTCGCCCGATGCGGTGTTCGTGCGCCGGGCCCTGCTGGGCGGCTTGGTGGTGGGACTGCTCTTGGCCCTTTGGCAAGTCTCGCTGGTCTTGATCCTGACTTTCGGCGGCATCGTGGTGGCAGTGGCTTTGCGCAACATTGCGGGGCCTTTGGGCCGCTGGTTGCGCGTGCCCGATCAGATAGCCCTGCTGATCACCGTGCTGGATGTTGGATTCATTGCCCTCGGTTTCTTCTATTTTTTTGGTGCCATGGCGGGCCACCAGTTCTCGGCCCTGATCGACAGGCTGCCCCAGACCGTGCAATCGGCCAAAGGGTGGCTCGGCGAATCGCTCCTCGGCCGCCAAATCCTTGGAGCGCTCGACACCAGCGGCAATGCGGCCGAGCGGCTGTCCGCGGCTCTGCCCGTGGCGGGCGGCATCCTGGGTGGGCTCGGCGAAGCCTTGTTGATGATCGTGGTGGGGATTTATCTGGCCGCCGATCCGGCGGCGTATGTCAACGGTATGCTGCATCTGGTGCCGCCCCGGCGGCGCATGCGGACTCGCCAAATTCTGGACGCGGTAGGCTTAGCCCTACAAAAGTGGCTATTTGGCATGACGCTCGACATGCTACTTCTAGGGGTAATGACCTTCATTGGGCTTTGGGCCATCGGCGTACCGCTGCCCTTCGCGTTAGCCGTCCTCTCCGGTATTGCCGTCTTCGTGCCCTATATCGGGCCGGCGATTGCAACGATTCCGGGGCTTTTGCTCGCTTTCAGCGTTAAGCCGGTCCTGGCGCTCTATGCGGCTGCGGTCTATGCGGTGGTCCTGACCATCGAGGCTTATGTCAGCCAGCCCATGCTGCAGCGTTGGGCGGTATCTTTGCCCGCCATCTTCAACCTTTTGGCGATCCTGGTTTTTGCACCGCTGTTCGGCATTTGGGGCGCTATTCTGGCGACCCCCTTGTCGGTGGCACTCTGGGTCCTGGTGCAGAAGATTTACATCGAGGATGTGCTGGAAGACAGGAAGCGCTGACGGCCAATGCCGCTATCTTGAATCTACCAGCGCTATTTCCCACATAATAAGGATAAGGGCTGTTTGATATTGTTGGTATAACGGCGCCATGGGAATAGCGCGAAGGCGGAGCGTTGCCCCACTTCCGCGAAAACAAAATCATCTGAACAATTATCGTGCTGAATTTTAGACAGTTCGGCAGTCTTATGCCTTTAAGGACATTCGTACCGGACAGGCATTTGCCCCCTCTCCTCTCCCCACATCCTCCGAAAATCGACAAACAATGATCAAGGGCTTGTGGATTTAGCTTCTGCGAGGGCTAGCGTTAGATGCGTGGCACCGGGCTATCGCCTTAAGCGATTGACGATCGCGCGGCCTTTTGTGGAGTCCGGTTGCATGCAGCGCCCCGTTCCGCTACAAGCCTGCGCTTTGCGGCCGTGCGTGCCTTTGGGCTCCGCGTGATCGACAAGAATATCAAGGACTTAGCGATATGCGCGAAATTCAGGAACTCACCATTACGCCGCGTCCGGGCACCGGCAAGGGCCCGTCCTACCAGACCCGCGTGTTGGGCAATATCCCGGCCATTGTCTATGGCGGCTCCAGCGACCCGGAACCGGTTGCGGTAAACGCCCACACTATCAGTCTGGCCGTGGAAAAGGGCTCGTTCATGACGACCCTTTTGAAGCTCAACGACGGTTCGAAGGTGACCCGCGTAATCCCGCGTGCGCTGCAGCTCGATCCGGTCACCGATCGCCCGGTTCATGTGGACTTTATGCGTCTGGAAGAGGGCGCCACGGTGCGCCTCGACATTCCGGTGCACTTTAAGGGCATGGAAGTCTCTCCCGGCATCAAGAAGGGCGGCGTTTTGAATATCGTGCGCCATTCGGTTGAGCTGATCTGCCCGGCGGAAAACATCCCGCTCTTCATCGAAGCCGATGTCTCGACCATGGACGTGCGCGGCTCGTTGATGCTGTCAGGGATTGCCCTTCCGGAAGGTGTGAAGCCGACCTCCAAATTCCGCGAAGCTACCATCTGCTCGATCGTGGCGCCGACCTCCATGCGCGACGAAGCACGTGCCGCCGCCTCGGGCACACCTGCGGTCGCCGAAGCTGCGGCTGCTGCTCCGGCGGCTGCTGCAGCCGGTGCGAAGGCTCCGGCTGGCGGAGCCAAGGCGCCTGCCGCTGGTGGTGCCAAGGCTCCGGCCGCCGGTGCCAAGGCCCCGGCCGCAGCGCCCGCCAAGAAGAAGTAAGCCCTGGCGCCGTATCTGCGGCGCGCTTCAGGGTGACGTTTGGGGGCGCCTCAAGCAGGTGCCCCTTAAAGGTCCAAGTCTATGGCCGATGCACCGCTTCTCATCGCCGGACTCGGCAATCCCGGTGCGCAATATGCGCGTAATCGCCACAACGTCGGCTTCATGGCCGTGGATCGTATTCACGATACCTATGGCTTTGGTCCCTGGCGTTCCAAATTCCAAGGCGAGATCGCCGACGGCAAACTCGGCGGACGCCGCACCACTTTGATCAAGCCTCAGACTTATATGAACGAGTCGGGTCTCAGCGTCGGTCCCGCGCTGCGCTTCCTAAAGCTGCTCCCATCCTGCCTCGTCGTGCTGCATGACGAAATCGATTTGGCTGCGGGCAAACTGAAGGCCAAGACCGGTGGTGGCGATGCCGGTCATAATGGTCTGCGCTCGATCACGGCCGCCCTCGGTCCCGATTATCACCGCGTGCGCATTGGTGTGGGCCATCCCGGCGGTAAGGATCGCGTCCACGGCCATGTGCTGGCCAATTTTTCTAAGGCGGATGAGGAATGGCTGATGCCCCTTTTGACGGCGATCGCCGATGCCGCTCCCCATTTCGCCGACAACGACATGGTTGGGTTCATGAATAAGGTGGCACTCCTGCTGCATCCGCCGGAACTCAAACCAAAACCCGCCCTAAAACAAAACCCCAAAACAATCCGGAACAAAGCTGATGGGATTTAAATGCGGCATCGTCGGCCTGCCCAATGTTGGCAAGTCGACCCTCTTCAACGCGCTGACGCAGACCGCAGCGGCGCAAGCGGCCAACTATCCCTTCTGCACCATCGAGCCCAATGTCGGCGATGTGGCTGTGCCGGATGAACGGCTCGGAAAACTCAGCGCCATCGCCAAATCGGCGCAGATCCTGCCCACCCGCATCACCTTCGTGGACATCGCCGGTCTGGTGCGCGGTGCCTCCAAAGGCGAAGGCCTCGGCAACCAGTTCCTCGCCAATATCCGAGAAGTCGACGCCATCGTGCATGTGCTGCGCTGCTTCGTCGATGATGATGTCACCCATGTCGAGAATCGAATCGATCCCGTGAGCGATGCCGACACTGTTGAGACCGAACTCATGCTGTCCGATCTCGACAGTTTGGAACGGCGCATCAAGCCGCTGGAGAAAAAAGCCAATTCCGGCGAGAAGGAAGCCAAAGAACAACTCGCGCTGATGCAAAAGGCCGTAGCGCTTCTGCGCGCCGGTAAGGCCGCCCGCCAGGTTGAGTTAACCCCGGAAGAACGTGAACCCTTCCGCCAGCTGCAGCTCCTCACCGGCAAACCAGTGCTCTATGTCTGCAATGTTGAGGAAGCCTCGGCGGCCACGGGCAATGCACTATCCAAGCGCGTGGAAGAGATGGCCAAAATGCAAAGCGCCGGTGCCGTCGTAATCTCCGCCCGCATTGAAGAAGAAGTCGCTCAACTCGACGAAACAGAGCGCCTGGACTTCCTTTCCAGCCTAGGGCTCAAGGAGCCCGGCCTCAACCGCCTCATCCGCGCTGGTTATGATTTGTTGGGGCTTATCACGTTCTTCACGGTCGGTCCTAAGGAAACCCGTGCCTGGACGGTGACGCAAGGCTCCCGCGCCCCGCAAGCCGCCGGCGTCATCCACACCGATTTCGAGCACGGCTTCATCCGCGCCGAGACCATCGCCTATGCCGATTACATCGCAGGTAACGGTGAGGCTGGCGCCCGTGAGGCTGGAAAATTCCGCCTCGAAGGCAAGGACTACATTGTAGCGGATGGGGATGTGATGCACTTTAGGTTCAATACCTGAGCCCAGCTCTGGTTCACCAATCACCTATTGTCAAAGAATTAGCGACATAAGCGTTTCCGCTGTCCAAATTGGTGACGTGACAGATATGGCTCGGCGCTCTGACGTAAATGGTGTATGCCGCCCACAAGTAAAGAACATGGTGCCGGCAACAATCACGCGACATGCGGCGAAGCAAGCTGCCTGCGCAACGATAACCATCGCAATAACGCAAGCAATCACGTTAGCACCAGTTCATCCCGACCACGATAAATCACAAAGCGGATGATGGCGATCAACGATGTGGCGATGAGCGGCCAACCAGGAAGAAGGACGCCTCGGGCACATAACGCTGTAGCAAAAGAGCAAGTACCCAAAGCAACACCGTAGCCCGGTGTTTACGCGCGAAGAGCGAGGCACCCAGAAAGGGCGCTCCAACCACCAGCGTCCCAGAGCCAGCTAACAGAAGGTCGAAATGGGCGAGGTGTAAGAAGTGGCCGACATCACCAAAGCTTAGTCCGGCGAGCAGCAATGCAGTGACCGGAAGGAGGCATCTACTTCCCGATGCGCAGTCATCGCTTCGCCTTGCGCCGCTGTCGCCAACAACAGACAAAAACGGTTGTGCGGATATGCGCATAGCGAGCCGCTTTTTGCGGACCCAACACTACGCAGGAATGGTGCTATGAGACGTAAATCTATGACAACGATTTGGGTGCCGGAAACAGACTCTTTAGCCCCGCCTCGCTCGCTTCACAGACGCCGCGTTCGGTAATGAAGGCCGTGACCAACCGGGCGGGGGTGACGTCGAAAGCCGGGTTGGCACCGGGTGAGCCGGGAGCGGCAATCTCTACCGTGGCAAGCCCGCCGCCGGATAGACGGCCAGTCATTTTCAGTAACTCATCGGCCGAGCGCTCTTCGATCGGAATATCGGAGCCCTTCGCCATCGAAAGATCGAGGGTGGAAGATGGTAACGCCACATAAAATGGTACGTCATTGTCACGTGCCGCGAGCGCCTTTAGATAGGTGCCGATCTTGTTAGCGACATCGCCATTGCGCGTCACGCGGTCAGTGCCGACGATGACGAGATCAACCTTGCCATGCTGCATGTAGTGGCCACCAGCGTTATCGGCGATTATGGTGTGCTTGACGCCATGGGCGCCCAGCTCGTAGGCCGATAGCGATGCGCCTTGATTGCGCGGGCGGGTCTCGTCCACCCAGACATGGATGTCGATGCCTTCGTCATGTGCCATATAGATTGGCGCCAAAGCCGTGCCCCAATCCACCGTCGCCAGCCAGCCCGCATTGCAATGCGTCAGCACATTGAGCGTGCTGGGTTTTCCCGCAGCGGCAGAACGCAAAATCTGGAGCCCGTTGACGCCGATGGCATGGCAGACTTCAACATCCTCATCACAGATTGCACCCGCCTCTGCCCAAGCGATCGCAAAACGATCATCGTGGCCGCGATTATGCAGGGCGACATTCATCCGCTGCAACGCCCAGCGCAAATTGACGGCCGTGGGACGCGTTGCCCCCAGCATGTCGAGTGCAGCCACCAAGGCTTTGCTCGAGGGGTCTTTTTTCATCGCAAACGCGATACCATATGCTGCCGTGGCGCCGATCAATGGAGCACCACGCACCAGCATGGTACGGATCGCTTCTGCGCAATCTTCCGCCGTTCTTAGTACCGCGGTTTCAAAGCGATGTGGCAGCTTGGTTTGGTCGATAACCTCGATCGACTCGTCGGCAAGCGTCCAGATGGTGCGGTAATGCTTCCCGTGGATTTTCATGTTTTGGGTCCGGGGAAGGCGTCCACTAGAGCATCGACCTGCTCCGGCGCGTTGTTGAGGCTTAACTGGAATTTATCAAGCTTAAGCGGCGCATCAATGGCTGCCTTAAAGATCATTTTACCGTTGAATAACACCGCCAGATCATTACCGACATTCTGAGACGATATTGCGAGCAGCTTTTCACTGGCGGCCGGCGTCACATCGACAATCACACGGCTGATAACCGGATAACGCTCGGCCTTCACAATGCCGGTTTCGTCGATCACCTTGTCGGGAGCCAAGCAGAATTCGAGGCTCGTTCCTTCCAGGACATAAGCCTTGTCCTGCGGCCCGCAAGGCACAACCATGTGCAATTCAAAACTGGCGGCCTGCGCTACGCCAAAGGACTGCGCTGCCCCCAAAAATAGAGCAGTGCCCACGATCAATCTCCGCAGCATCGTTCACTCCTTAGGTCGCACCTGCGGTTCAGTTCAAAGCCGCAGGCCAAGTGTCTTTCATGGAGGAATATTGCGCAAATTTTTCGTACCAGTCGCGCAATTTCGGATGGCTCTCGCGCCAAGAAAGCTGCGGCAAGCGAAAATCGAGATACCCCATAGCACAGGCCACGGTAATTTCCCCGATGGTGATGTGCGGCGCGAAACTGGCATGTTCCAGCACCTCAAGCGCCGAGGTTATGGCTTTACTGTACTTTTCTAACTGAGCCGGGCTTTGCTGCTCTGCTGGGCGGCGGGTTTCATAGGTGCGGGCAACGGCAGCATCGCAAATCCCATCGCCCAAGGCCTGCAGTGTCAATGCCCGCCAGCGCCCCGAAACTTCGCGCCAGATGCTCATACCGGGAAAGAATTTCCCGCCTCCGAGTTCGTTCAGATATTCACAGATCACCGGAGAGTCGATGATGGTCGAACCGTCATTGAGGACCAAAACCGGAATTTTTCCCAGCGGATTAAGACGGCGGACCTCGTCGGGCAGGTTCCGCGTATCGACATTGACTTCATCCACCATGCCGGTGAGGTTCAGTTCGCGCACGATGATCCGCACCTTACGCGCAAAGGGTGATGCCGGATTGGAATAGAGTTTCATGGGAGGCTATTCTCCCTCAAACTCGACCAAGGTCGTCACTTCCATGCCCATGGCGCGAATTTTATCGGCGCCGCCTAGACCAGGAAGATCGATGACGAAGCAGCAGCCGATCACCTTGGCACCGCCGCGCTCCAAAAGCTTGATAGCGGCGAAAGCCGTGCCACCGGTGGCGATAAGATCATCGACCACCACGACATGATCACCGGGCTTGACCGCGTCGACATGAATTTCGACTTGGTCCTTGCCATATTCGAGATCGTATTCTTCGGCAATTACCTTGTAAGGCAGCTTACCTTTCTTGCGTACTGGTACGAAGCCGGTGGAAAGCTGGTGTGCCACGGCCCCCCCAAGGATAAAGCCCCGCGCTTCGATGCCCGCTACCTTGTCGATCCGGACCCCCGCATACGGTTGTACCAAGGCATCGACAGACGAGCGGAAGGCCCGCGGGTTGCCGAACAACGTGGTGACATCGCGAAATTGGATCCCCTTTTTGGGATAATCCGGAATCGTGCGGATATAGGGCTTGAAATCCATCCCGTTAGGGCTCCTGACAGGCTTCTCGCCACCGGCGCAATTCAGTGCCGTGGCGGCCTTCTATGGCATATTCCAGGGGCACGTCACACCCTGAATGGGGGTGATGTTCTTATTTGAGAATCCGGCCCGCCACGGCGTCGAGTTTGGCCGTCAGAACCGGATCGCGTTTGTCTGCGGCGGTCATCACTGCTACGTCAAGCACGGTCTCGATCCCAGTCGGCGACGGCTTGCGGCTGGCGCCCAGGCGCGTCGCGACGGTGGTCACGAGCCGACGCGCATTGGCGGCATTTTCCATCAGCACCTTGATCACCGCATCGACCGTGACGTGTTCGTGCTCGGGGTGCCAGCAATCGTAATCTGTGACCATGGCGACGAGGGCATATGGCAGCTCCGCCTCGCGGGCGAGTTTGGCTTCGGGCATCGCAGTCATTCCGATCACTGAACAACCCCAGCTGCGATAGAGGTGGGACTCGGCGAGCGTCGAGAATTGCGGGCCCTCCATGCACATATAGGTGCCGCCCTTGGCGTGGCGAATATTTTCTTGCGCTGCGGCTTCCACCAACGCCGTGGAGAGGTACGGACAGACCGGATGAGCCATCGGCACATGGGCGACAAAGCCCGGGCCAAAGAAGCTTTTCTCGCGCGCAAAGGTGCGGTCGATGAACTGGTCGACAATGACAAAGGTGCCCGGCGGCAATTCTTCTTTCAGCGAGCCGCAGGCCGACACCGAGATGATATCCGTGACACCCGCACGCTTGAGCGCGTCGATATTAGCGCGGTAATTGATCGTCGTTGGCGTCTGTATGTGACCGCGGCCATGGCGCGGCAGAAACACCATCTCCACCCCAGCAAAGGTTCCGAAAAGCAGCTCGTCGGAAGGCTGTCCCCAAGGACCTTCCATCTTTCTCCAAATAGGGTTTTCCAGCCCGTCGATGTTGTAAACACCGCTGCCGCCGATGATACCGAGAACGCGCTTGGTCATAATAACTTCCTCTGGGAGGCGCTTTTTAGCATCTGGAGCTGAGGCGGCAAGCACTCCATCATGAGCAACCTGGACGAGAATCGGCCCAACTGATAGCCTTAGCCATATTGGCCGGGGGGCGACGATGACGTGGGCATTAGCGTTAAAAATAAGTGTTGCGGGCTTGGGGATGGCCCTTTTGAGCAATTGTGCCAACCCTGTCGCGTTACACACACGCTTTCAGCCACACGAGGTCGCCTGGTTTTCCAACCGCGGCACCAACACCATCGAGGGCACCGCAATCGCCCGGGCCTATAACGGAACGGCCAAAACCTGCGCCGCTCTAACGGTGACCCTTTTTCCAGCGTCAACCTATGCCAATGAGCGCATGAGCGCGCTTTATCAAAGCGATCAGGAAGGTTTCAACCCAATCCTGATGGGGCGGTCAGCCAATTTTGACAACGACGATCCGGGCTATATCCAAACGGCGAAAACCACGCGCTGCGACGCGCATGGCCACTTTGCCTTTAGCGAGCTACCCGATGGGGATTATTTCCTGGTCGGTGAAGTCACTTGGCAAGACCGCCGAGCCGGCCTTCGACAAGGAGGCTATCTGATGCGGCGCGTTCGCGTCGGATCGGGGGAGACGAAAGAAGTTCTCCTAGCGCACTGATCTACTCGACACGTTAGACCGCGGCGCTATTCCACCTTGGGAATGTTGTTGATCGATTCTTCCAGCTCCTGGAAGGTGGGCTGGGCTTCGCTGGGAACACTACCGCGACCGATTTCGACCGAAACCTGGGCTGCATTGCCGTGCAAATGCGCAACCAAGATGTCGCGGATCACGTGGTAGAAGAGGGCTTCTTCATCGACAATTGCTTTGAGGCGCGTGCCCAGCGGGCCGACGATGCCATAGGCCAGAAACACACCCAAGAAGGTGCCGACAAGAGCCGAGCCGATCATACGGCCAAGAACTTCCGGCGGTTCGGAAATGGCCCCCATGGTCTTGATAACACCCAGCACGGCGGCGACGATACCCAGGGCTGGCAACCCATCGGCCATCAAAGCTAGAGAATGGGCCGTCGAGAGCGCCTCATGATGGTGCTTGTCGAGCTGTTTTTCCATCGCCGCTTCGACCTGAAGCGGGTCTTCCAGGCTCATGGTCATCATCCGCAGCGTGTCGCAGATAAAACCGAGCGCGAAATGGTCCTTCGAAATCTTCGGATAGCGCTTGAAGATCGAGGACTCTTGAGGGTTTTCGATATGTGCTTCGAGGGCGATAAGGCCTTTGGACTTCATCGTCTTGGTCAGCAGGAAAAGCAAGCACAGCAGGTCCCGGAAATCCGCTGTCTTCCACTTCGGCCCCGACATGATTTTGTTGAAATCGCCGCCGATTTTCTTCAGTGTATACATCGAGCTTGCGATCAGCAGGGCCGCCAAAGCTGCTCCGCCGATCGTCAGAAGCTCGTGTGGAGCGGCTTCGATCACTGAATCAAGCTTGCCGCCCGAAATCAGGAAACCCCCGAAGACGCAGGCGAACAGCACTACGATTCCGATGATTTGAAGCATTTATTCCCGCCCGATGAACGATCCGAAGTATCGGACGAAAGCTCTTAACGAGCGCTAAAGTTTGGTGGAACTTTCCTCCGAGTTGCACTCCGTATTTACGCGCCACCGGAATGGCCTTCATTGGGACGTTGTTATCACCCGACTGCACCCTATAGTTCGCCGATGCGCCGTTTTCTTGAAAAATGCCTCGCAATCTTTATCCGCTATGTCAGAGCCTTGATCCTCCATCCGGTCGATTTGGGGGTGGTGGCCGTGGTGGAACAGGACGACCATATCGTCTTGGTGCGCCATTCCTACCGAGGCGGCTGGATGCTCCCAGGCGGCGCGGTCGATCGCAACGAGGTGCCAGGCCATGCGATTTTACGCGAGCTGCGAGAGGAAATCGGCCTCACGGCGTCAGCCCCGCCCGCCCTGCTGGGCGCTTATATCCGCCCCGGCCTCTGGGCCTCCAATCTGGTCCTGCTCTATCACGTTCGGCAGGCCGAATTCGCCTTCAAACCCAGTTGGGAGATTTGCGAGCACTGCGTGGTCTCCCCCCTCAATCCGCCGCAAGGGACAACGCCCGCGGTGCGCCGGCGCCTGCAGGAGCTTTACGGCGGGGAGCCGCCAGTACCCCGGTGGTAAGAGGAGTCTTGCGTTTGCCGCCGCCTGCCGCTAGCCAAGCGGGATGAGCGATCAGTCTTGGCAAATTCGGCCGGAACGCGCCGAAGACGCGCCGCTGGTTGAGCATTTGAACGCGATCAGCTTCGGCCCTGGCCGTTATGCCAAATCCGCTTACCGGCTACGCGAAGGTGTCGAGCCGGTCGAGGGCCTCTCCTTCGTTGCCATGGACGGCGTTGAGCTTTTGGGCTCCATCCGCTTTTGGCCGGTCGCCATTGGCATGGAAAAGTCGCTTCTGCTCGGGCCTTTGGCGGTGCAGCCGGGCTTGCGCGGCCGCGGCATCGGCATCGCCTTGATGAAACACGCCATTGCCGAAGCGCGCGCCCAAGGCCATGCCTCCATCGTGCTGGTGGGCGACGAGCCTTATTATGTGCGGGTCGGCTTTGCCCGGCTGGCCCCGGGGCGGGTGCGCTTTCCCGGCCCAGTCGATCCGGCCCGCGTCCTCGCTTTGTCGCTGCAGCATAACGTGATGCTGACCCTGAAAGGCGAAGTGCGCCGCGCCCATATCAATCAACCAATCTGTGCCTGCGGCGCAGCAGTGGCGGGCTGATACCTAGAGCTAGCGGCACCACAGACCTAATCCGCAAGATATTGATCATTATTTGTCACTTCTAGCACTCTCAAGGGAGGGGAGAGGGGCACCCGCTCATCCTCCCAGAAGGGCATGAATAAGTTTCGCGGTTGAAAGTTGCTGAGTAGCACGTCCATCGGCATGATAATTGTTCAAAAGATTTCCATTTTCCGGGAGGCGGGGGGCAAAGCTCCGTCGCTCGCGCCAATGGCGTCGTCAAACCCACAATGTCAAAGAGCCCATCAAAAATGGGGATCGCGACGGGCCGCTTCAAGCCATGGGAGCATCGAAAGTTATTGACCGACCAATCACTCTTTTATATAGCTGGAAGTTACGGGAGACATTGGTATGGCAAGACCGAAAAGCGAGGACAGGCGAAACGCGATCATGGCCGCCACGACCCGTGTTATCGCCTCTCAAGGGCTCGGCGCGCCAACATCGCTGATCGCGAAGGAGGCTGGCGTCTCCAACGGATCATTGTTCACCTACTTCGAAACCAAGGCGGACTTGCTAAATCAACTTTACGTTGAATTAAAGACAGAGATGGCGTCCGCGGCACTGGACGGGGTTCCGGCGGACACGGATATCCGCGACCAGATGGCCAGCATGTGGTCCGGCTGGCTTCGCTGGGCGACTGCTGATCGGGATAAGCGCCGAACGCTGGCACAGCTCGCCGTTTCGGACGAGATAACGGGAACAAGCCGGGAAATCGGCCACCGTGCCATGGCCGGCGCCGCCAAGATTCTTGAGCGAAGTCGCGAGAATGGCCCGATGCGCTTCGCACCACTTGGTCTCGTCGCGGGGCTGATGAATGCCGCCGCGGACGCTACGGTTGAATTCATCGTCCATGATCCAGCGAATGCCGAGACGCATAGCCGAACCGGCTTCGAAGCGATGTGGCGAATGATCGCCTAATTTTTCCATGTTAATGACTGACTAATCAGACATCGGAGGTATCATGGTTTCAACCAGCACCTACATCGTTACGGGACCGACGTCCGGCATAGGGCTCTGCGCGGCGATCGATCTTTCAGCCCACGGAAGAGTGATTCTCGTTGGCAGGGACCGCCGCAAACTCGAAGGCGTGCACAAGCAGATCGAGCGCAGCGGACGGCAGACTTTGACGGTCATCTGCGATCTTTCCGATCCAGTGAGTGTTCGTCATGCAGCCAAAGAGATCATCGCCCTCGATCTGCCGATTACAGGCCTTCTCAACAACGCAGGCGTCATGCTCACGAAGGTGAGCCAAAACGCTTTGGGCTGGGATACGACCTTCGCGACCAATCACCTTGGCCCGTTCGCGTTGACGGAGGCGCTCGCCCCGCATCTTCCTGATAGAGCAAACGTCCTCTTCGTCGCATCGGGAATCGAGGACCCGGAGCGGCCACCGGTCAAAGTCATGGGGATACGCGGCGGTCGATATATTTCGGCAGAGGCAAGCGCGCGCGGCGAATGGCAGAAGCCTGTGTCCAAGATTCGGGGGATGGATGCTTATGCGACATCCAAACAATGCATCCTTGCTTCCGCATTGGCACTTTCCAGAGAGTTGCCGAGGCTGCGCATCAATGCCATTGAGCCCGGTATCAATCCGGCTACCGGTCTTGGCGGTGCAAGCGGTTTCCTGCGTTTCGTGTTTGGTCAAATCATCACCCGGCTGCCGCCTTTCAACCGATATAGAAATACACCCGACCGCGCGGCACGCGTCATAACGCGAATTGTGACCGATAAATCGGCCGGGACCGGCACTTATTACGATCACAAGGGTCAACCGATGTGGGGATCGGCACTCGCACATGACCTCGAATTTCAGGATCGCGTGGTCGCGGAGACACGCGCGTTTCTTTCAAGCGCTATGGCGTGATGCGGGTAAGTGCGGGGTCAGATAAAAAAGCTCCTTCCTCGCTATTTGAGCAATATGCGGCATGGTGTGCTAAGCACTGCGAGGGAGGAAAGAAGAAGGCGCGTTTGAATCAGAGGTCGTGCGCCTGCGCAAAACGTCTTTAGCCCTACCGCCCCTCTTGCCGCCAAGCGAGCATCAAGGTCCCGAGGAGGAGGAGGAGCGCTGCCCAAGCCGGTAAGAGCGGGTTTTGTTCGACGGAGGTGACGCGGCTGGCTTTGTTGTCGGCGACGCCCATCCAGCCATCGCCCGCCATATGGCGGCCACGTGCGACGCGGCGAATGTCGGGCATGCCATCGGCCAGCCAAGCGATACCGCCGCCGCTTTGTTCGACCACCGGGGCAAGGAGCGCCTCGGTGGCACGCATATCAGCCACTTCTTTGGGATTGAGCGGCCCGGCTGCGGCGACCGCCGAGAGTTTGCCGTCGCTGACGCGATAAAGCCCCAGCTCTTCGGCTTTCATGCTGCCGCGCCACAGACCGGGATCGGCTTTGGTGACGGGCAGCGGCACGGATTTGCCCGATGGCGTGGTCACCGTCACTGCCGGCGTGCCCGCATCCATGGTGCGGCGGGTGACCGTGAGGGTGCCGCCGACAATGGCGGCGGCGAGCTTTTCTTCTTCCAGCTCCGGCTCTTTCATCAGCCAATGGGCGAGACGGCGCAGCAATTCGGTTTGTGGGCCGCCGCCGTCATAACCGCGCGCCCACAGCCAACCCTGATCGGACAGAAGCTCGGCCACGCGCCCTTTGCCTACACGATCCAGCACCAACAGAGGCTTGTCGCCCGGCCCGCTCATCACGGTTTGACCGGTGATCCTTTGCGCCCCGATCATGCGGAACCAGCGGCCCCAGGAAGGCGGGGTCTTATCGCTATTGGCACCCGCCAGCGCCCGTGTCACCGGGTGGGCAAAGCCCTGCTCCGTCAGCGTCGGCTTGAAGGACTTGGTCACCACCTCGCCGGTCGGCTGCGCCGGCAGAACGGCGGAGAGCGGCGTTCTGTAAATACTGCCCAGGCCGGCAAATTCCGGCCCTGCCGAGACCAGGAGTGCGCCGCCGTCATTCACGTAGCTGGCGATGTTCTGGTAATAGCCGAGCGGCAGGATGCCGTGCTCGCCATAGCGGTCGAAGATGACGAGATCGAAGCCCGAGAGCTTTTCCTGAAACAATTCGCGCGTCGGAAAGACGATCAGGGCGAGCTGATTGAGCGGTGTCAGGTCCAGCTTTTCGGGCGGGCGCAAAATCGTGAAATGGACGAGATCGACGGAGGGATCGCCTTTGAGCAGGCTGCGCCAGACGCGCTCGCCGGCATGGGGCTCGCCCGAGACCAAGAGCACCCGCAAGCGATCGCGCACGCCATTGATCGCCACCACGGCGCGGTTGTTCTGCAAGGTGAGTTCAGACGGGCCCGGCGAGGCTTCCAGCTCCACCACGCTCTCACCTTCATGACCGATATCGACCGGGATCGGCGTGTTGCGCCCGAGGACGACATCCTGGGCGCCGACATCGGCCCCATCGATGCGGATTTTGACCATCGCGGTGCCTGCCTGGCCGCCGCCAAGATCGTCGACACGCACCACGATCTCCGCCTGCTGGCCGACGATGGTGTAGCGCACGGCATCAACCACGGTGAGCTTGCGGTCATTCTCGCCACGCTTGCCGACAATGATGGCGTGCACGGGACCATGGCTAGCTTTGGCGGGCACATCGTGCACCTCGCCATCGGTGATGAGGAAGGCCCCGGCGACACGCGAGGGCGCCACATCGCCGAGAGCCGCATTTAGAGCGGCAAAAGCCTGGGTGCCATTATCGTCGCCCGCCGGATTGGTGATGACCGTGACGGTTTTCACATCCAGATTGGGCTCCTTCTGCAAACGCGCCTTGAGCGCCGCCGCAGCCTTGTCGGCCTCTGCCTGCCGGTTGTTGATCGCCATGCTCTGGGAGTGATCGACCACGATCACCGCCATGTCGCGCAAAGGCTCGCGGTGCTCACGGATGAGAAGCGGATTGGCCAGCGCCAGAATCAGCGCGAGGAAAGCAAGCGCGCGAGCCCAGACACCACGGGCCCGGGCATAAAAGCCATAGAGCGTGAAGACAAACGCAAGGGCCGTCAGAACCCAAAGCAAGGCCAAGGATATGTGCGGGGCAAAGCCGATGGTGCCCATCTATTTGCCCTTCCCCAACCGCTGCAGGATGGCAGGCACATGCACTTGATCGGTTTTGTAGTTGCCGGTGAAGGCATACATGACGAGATTGATGCCGAAGCGGATGGAAAGCTCGCGCTGGGTGGAGCCGCCGGGCGAGACATCGACCAGAGGACGGCCGCGGGCATCGACCGCCCACGCCGCCGCCCAATCATTGCCGCCGACAATTACCGGGGAAACCCCATCGCCGCCGCGCACGGGAGCATCGCCGGGAGGAAGCACCTGCGCCCACAAGGTGCCGCCATCCCAGCGGCCGGGAAAGCTGTTGATCAGATAGAAGGATTTCGTCAGCACGTGACTGGGGGGGACAGGCGCTAAGGGTGGCAGATCAAGCTTGCCGAGCAGGCGGCGCAGCGTCTGCTGGCCCGGATTATTCGGTCCACGTACCGGCCCCAGCGTCAGATCGCGGGTGTCGATCAGGATAGTGCCGCCGCCGCGCATGTATTCGGCGATCTTGGACAACGCGGTGGGCGAAAGATCCTTTTCGCGCGGATCCATCGGCCAATAGAGGAGCGGGAAGAAGGCGAGATTATCCTTCTCCAGATTAACGCCGAGCGGCTCCTCGGGAGCGTAGGAGGTGCGCTGGGCCAGCGCCATGCCGAGGCCCGAAAGACCCGCCTTGCTGGTCTGGTCTACATCTGAAAGGCCGGTGACGACATAAGCGAGCCTGGTGTCGAGCGCCGCTTTCATATCGAAAGCGTCATCCCCCGCCCGCGCCGCCGGGGTGTGCAGCAGGATCAGGGCAATAGCGGCGGCGGCGAAGAGACGGCGAAAATTCGGCGCATAGCCGCGCAAGAACAGCGAGATCAAGAAATCGGCCAAGAGCAGCAGCGCCGCCAGGACGAGCAGCGGCGTCTGCAGCGCCAGCGCCGTGCGCCCGGCATAATAGGCCGCCGGAAGGCCAAGCGCGGGCAGCGGCAAGAGAACGGTATCGCCCCGCGCGGCGTTCAGCGCCCGTTCGGCGCCCGCGCTGCCGTAAAGCCCTGGCGGATGGATGGCCGAAGGCTCGCTGCGGGCGATGTCGCGCCCCCTTATGGGCTGGGCCTCGCCACTCGGCGCGCCCAATTTGCCGAAACCGTCGAGCAGCGCGCTGGGCGGCAGGCTGGCATTCGCCGCCATATCGGCGGGTTCTACGCCAGCGGACAAAGCCAAAAGCCGCCGCAGCATCTCCACATAAAGACCGGACAGCGGCAAGGTCGACCAGCCCGGCCCCGCCGCAACGTGGAACTGGACAATCCAGCCCTTGCCGCGTTGCGCCGCTGTGACCATGGGGGTGCCATCGGCGAGCCGCGCCCAGGTGTGAGTGGAAAGATCCACCGTGGGTTCCGCCAGAATTTGCCGCGAGACAGTGACGTCGCCTGGAATCGTAAGCCCGCTGAAAGGACTCGTCTCGGGAAATTCGGCGAGGTGCTGCGGCGAGGCCCAGGCGAGCGCGCTGCCGAGATAGCGGCCACCGCCGCGCAGCATCACCGGGACCAGATCGTCGGTGCCGCCCGCGGTATGATCGCCGGCAAAGCGGATCAGGAGCCCGCCACCCTCGACGAATTTCGCCACGCGGTCATGATCGGCGCCGGCGATCTTGCCGACATCGATCAGAATCAAGGCCGAAACATTGCGGGCGATGAGATCGGCAATCGGCGCCTGATGCAGATCGGCATAGGGCGACAACGCCCGCTCCAGATAATAGGAACCTGAGAGCAGCGGCTCATCGCCCGGTGTGCCGGAGACAAGACCCACGGCCCGGCGCGGTGCGCCGCGGTCCAATAACGCCACGGCGCCCGCACTGTTCTGGCCGGAAATCTCCAGCCGCGCGGCTTGATTGCGCATCTCGAGCGGGATGGCGATTTTGGCGCTGGCTTTGTTCTGCCCGTCTTCGAAACGGAACGGCGCGGTGCCGAGAATCTGCCCCTGCTCGCCCAGCGCCGTGACCATACCGTCGCGTGCCCCAGCAGTTCCCGCCCGCACCACGGTGATCTCGAACCCTGCCGCGGTGTTGGCCATTGTCGTGATGGCGAGCGGCCCGCCGCTGCGGGCCCGATAGAGCCGTACCGTGCCGAGCTTCGACAGCGCCGAGGCCGTCTGACGCGCTTGGCCGTCATCGATGCCATCGCTGAGCCATAAGACTTCCGCGCCGGGCTTTATTTTGGCCAGCGCCGCATTGGCCGCGAAGCGGCTGGCAAACCAAGGATGAGGACGCAGTGCAAGCGCGGCGCGATCGGCCTTGCCGGAATCGAGAAAGTCCGCTTGCGGCCGTTCCGCCGTGGCCAGGATCGCCACCGGACGATTGGCGCGGCCTGCCATATCCACCGCCTCGCGCAACAGCCCTGCCCTGGCCTCCCACTCCGGAGCCGCCGTCCAGCCATTATCGACGAAGAGAACCAACGGGCCGGTTCCCCTGAGTTCTAAGGTACGGCCAATCTGCGGCTCCGAAGGGGCCAGGATAATCGCAGCCGCTGCCAGAAGCCGCAGCAGCATCAGCCACCAAGGCGTTCCAGCCGGGGTCTGTTCCTCATCGTGCAAACCGAGCAGCAGGCGCAGCGGCGGAAACACCACCCGTTTGGGCAAAGGCGGGGTGACGCGCAACAGAAACCAGATCGCGGGCAGCACGAGCAGAGCCAGCAAAATCCAGGGCGCGCCGAAACTGAGGCTGGGAAAAAAGCTCATTGCCCGCTCATCCGGTGACCGCCCGACAGATCGGCGAACAAGGCCACCAGCGCGCTCTGCGGCGGCCGGTCGATGCGATGGGCGGTGTAATTCCAGCCGAGCTTGCGCGCCAAGAGCGCCACGGTCTCGGCATGGGCTTTGAAGCGGGCGCGATATTCGTTGGCCACGCCTTCCGCACGGCCGAGCGTGCGATTTTCGCCGCCCGCCACGGCTTCAAAGCGGGTGCGCCCGCTATAGGGAAAATCCTCTTCGGCCGGATCGACGATATGCACCAAGCGCCCGCCCGCATTGACGCTGGTCAGCCGGCGGATGCCGTGTTCGATCTCGTCTATCGGACTCAGAAAATCACTGAACCAGACGAACTGGGCATTGCGCGGCAGCGGCGCCTCCGGGGGCAGCGGATTGTCGCTTGGCGGGCGTTCGCCCAAAGCAAAGCCGATGCGCCGATAGGCCAGGCGTGAATTGGCCGGGGCTTCGCGCTCGCCATAAAGAGCGATGCGTTCACCACCCCGCACCAGCAACACACCGAGCGCCAGGGCCAGAAGACTGGCCCGCTCAATTTTGGTATCGCCGCCGGAGCCGAAGCGCATGGAAGGCGAGCCGTCGCGCCATAGCCAGACCGATTGAGCCGCCTCCCATTCGCGCTCGCGCACGTAAAGGTGTTGGCCTTTGGCCGATTGGCGCCAATCGATGGCCGTCGAGGGATCGCCTTCGCGATAATGATGGTATTGCCAGAAACTCTGGCCGATGCCGGCTTTGCGCCGCCCATGCATGCCAAGCGAGATGGAAGATGCGAGGCGCTCGGCGCGCACCATCAGGGCCGGTAGCGTACCGGCAAGAGATTCGGCGCTGTCGGAAAGCCGGGTCACCGTCACAGAAGCGTGTGGCAGAGCCGGTCGATCACGGCGGGGACCGTCAGCCCTTCCGCGCGGGCGGCAAAATTGAGCGCCATGCGATGGCGCAGCACCGGCTGGGCAAGCGCCACCACATCATCGGTGGAGGGGGCAAGGCGGCCATCGATCAAAGCGCGGGCGCGGCACGCCAGCATGAAGGCTTGAGAGGCACGCGGGCCGGGGCCCCAGGCGATGACATTGCGCATGTCGCCCTCCGCATCGGGGCGAGCGGCGCGCACCAAGCGCAGGATGGCTTCGACCACCTTGTCGCCGACCGGAATGCGCCGGACCACAGCTTGGGCTTCCATCAGATCAGCGGGGGTACAGACAGGCTTGGCATGGGTTTCTTCGCCAAAAGTGGTGGCGAGCAGCATTTCTTTTTCGGCGTCCTTGTCGGGGTAGCCGATGTCGATCTGCAGCAGGAAGCGGTCGAGCTGGGCTTCCGGCAGGGGATAGGTGCCTTCCTGCTCCAGGGGGTTTTGGGTCGCCAGCACATGGAAGGGCTTGGGCAGGTCATAGCGCGTGCCCGCCACCGTCACCTGGCGCTCCTGCATGGATTGGAGCAGGGCGCTTTGGGTGCGCGGGCTGGCGCGGTTGATTTCGTCGGCCATCAGAAGCTGGGTGAAGACCGGACCTTTGAGGAAGCGGAAGGCGCGGTGGCGGTCGTCGGTCTCTTCCAGCACTTCGGAGCCGATGATGTCGGCGGGCATCAGATCGGGGGTGAATTGGATGCGCTTCCAATCCATGCCGAGCACGGTGCCGAGCGATTCGACGAGTTTGGTCTTGGCCAGCCCCGGCACCCCAATGAGGAGGCCATGGCCGCCCGCCAGAAGGGTGATCAGGGTTTGCTCAATGACATCATGCTGGCCGAAAATAACCTCGC
>JAATGP010000024.1 GCA_015654635.1 Alphaproteobacteria bacterium
CAGGGCGATCCCGGCGCCTCCAAATTCTTCCTGTCGCTGCAGGACGATCTGATGCGCATCTTCGGCTCGGAGCGCATGGATGCGGTGCTGACACGCCTCGGCCTCGAAAAGGGCGAAGCCATCACCCATCCCTGGGTGAACAAGGCCCTCGAAAAGGCGCAGCAGAAGGTCGAAGCGCGCAACTTTGAAATGCGCAAACAGATTCTGAAGTACGACAACGTGCTGAACGACCAGCGCAAGGTGATCTTCGAACAGCGCAAGATCATCATGTCGGCAGATGATGTCAGCGACGAAATCCGCGAGTATCGCGCCCAGGTGGTCGACGAGTTGGTCGAGCGCCACATCCCGCCTAAGGCTTATGCCGAACAATGGGACGCCAAGGGCCTTGAGGCTGAGGTCAAGGATATCTTCGATCTCGATCTGCCCATTGTGGATTGGACGCATGAAGAAGGCATCGCCGACGAGGAAGTGCGCGAGCGCATCCTGAAAGATCTCGAACGCCGCAATGCCGAGCGGACCGCGAATTTCACGCCCGCAGTCATGCGCTATGCCGAAAAGGCCATCCTGTTGCAGACGCTGGATCACCTCTGGCGCGAGCACATCGTCAATCTCGAACATCTGCGCCAGTATGTCGGCCTTCGTGGTTACGGTCAGCGCGATCCCTTGAACGAATACAAGAGCGAAGCCTTCGAGCTGTTCGAGGCTTTGCTCACGCGCCTGCGCATCGAAGTCGTGCGCCAGTTGATGCACATTATGATCAGCATGGAGCAACCGCCGGAAATTCCGCTGGAAGCGCCGCGCGAAATGTATGCCAGCAAGATCGATCCGTTCTCCGGCGAGAACGAGGCGGAGGAAGACAATTCGCCCTATCGCAGCCAGCGCACTATCATAAACCAACAGCGCGACGTGCCGGTCGATCCCAACGATCCTTCGACCTGGGGCAAGGTCCAGCGCAATGCCGCCTGCCCCTGCGGCTCGGGACGCAAATTCAAGCACTGCCACGGCGCATTGGTATAGGACTGAGGCGGCTTACAAGCCGGTTCTCGCGCGCCGCTGGGGCCTGGTTTTGGACTGTCAAAATAAGGCGTGTTTATCGCGCGCAGAGGGGGCCTGACGGCCCCCTTTTTGCTGCCGCAGCAAGCCGCGCCAATCGGCAGCCACATATAGCAGACACGCCAATGCCGTGACATCGATGAGGTAGAGATAGCGATAGTCGCAGGCGATGGAGAGCACGAAGAATGTCGCCGTAAAAATGGCGGTCGCAGCAATCAGGCCGATCATGATGAGGTCGGTATCGCGGCGGCGGCGTGCCAGCGGTAGCAACGCCGCCAACAGAACCAGCGAAAACAGCCCGTGTGAAAACAGTGGTGTCTTGAGATAAATATCGCCGAGGCGCCACAACGCCAGATCGCGTTTATCCAACCGCGGAGCGATACCCAGCGCTTTCAGATCGCCCGCGTCGCCTTCATCGCCGACATGGAAAGGATGGCAGAGGGCCACATCGGGCGGCTGCAGCACCCAACGGAACAGCAGCGCCCGCACACTGAGATAGCGCAGCGGATAATGCCAAATCAGCGTTCGCCATTGCCGCGCCATGATGGACGCCGGAGTGCCTTCGAGCGCCTCCACAATGCGCGGCGAAACTTCCAAGGTGTCGTTCATCTGCGGCGACCAGCGGGCCAGACCTTCACCGCGGATGATTTTGGCAAGCTTTGGCGCCTCGCGATCGAACACCGTCAGCGGCAAATCGAGGTCGCGATTGACCATGCCGGTGATGTCATAGAGTTCGAGAATCTTGAATTGTGCCTCTTTGGCTTGATAGCCGTCGGCGCGCAATTGCAGTAAGGCGTTCCAGCTCAGCGTCATCGTCGCGGTGAGCAGCAAAAAAACGCCAGATGTTACCCAAGCCGAACGCCGGCCCCGCCGCAGAGCGACGGCAAACAAGGCGCCGAGCGCGCAAGGCAGCACCACGGCGCCGTTTTGGCGTGTCAAGATGGCGAGGGCGAAGAGCGCCGCCGCCGCCACAATCAGGCCGAAACGCAAACGCGGCAAGCGCCACCATTTTGCGGCCAATCCCAAACACACAAACCCTGCCAGCACCGCATTGGCAAACAGCGAATCTTTCCACACCACCGCCTGCAGCAGCAAAACTTGCGGCAACAGAAAAAGCGCGGCGGCGGCGATCACCGCCGTCCAGCCAACCCGCCGCGGCAGCCAGATCACCCCCGCCAGCGCCGCGAAGAACAGCAGCATGGTGAAGGCAATGAACCAGGCGGCCGGTGGCCCGGGCAAGGCGTCCGACACGCCCAGTAGCCACGACATTACCGGCGGATGCCAATTGGAGTAACTGCCGGTGCGGCCTTCGACCAGTTGGACGAAGGAATCATCCTCCATCGAGCCGGGATAGCTGATGCCATAAACCGCAATGCCGCCGGCGGTCAGAACCGCGCTCGCGGCAAGGCGCGGCGACGTCCAGATGGCCTTCAATCGCTGCCCCCGAGCCACTGGCGCCCCCGCGCAAAGCAGACGTCTATTTTCCCAGATCGCGCCCGATGGCGAGGAATTTTTCGCGGCGCTGACGGCGAACTTCATCCGGTGACAGATGCGACAGCTCGGCCAAGGCGCGTGCAATCTGCTCGCCCACCGCGCCCATCGCCTCTTCCGGTGCGCGATGCGCTCCGCCCATCGGCTCGGGAACAATGCCGTCGACGATGCCAAGGCTGGTCAGGTCCTGCGCTGTGATGCGCAAGGCCGCTGCCGCGTCCTGTGCCTTGTCGGCCCGGCGCCATAGAATGGAGGCACAGCCTTCCGGCGAGATCACCGAATAGACCGAATTTTCTAGCATGTAGACTTTGTTGGCCGAAGCGATGGCAATGGCGCCGCCCGAACCGCCTTCACCGATGATGGTGGCAATCATCGGTACACGCAGATTAAGACAGGCTTCGATGGTGCGTGCGATGGCTTCGGCCTGACCGCGCTCTTCGGCGGCAACCCCAGAAAAGGCGCCCGCGGTATCGACCAGCGAGATCACCGGCAAACCGAAACGGTCGGCCAAACGGAAAACGCGCTGCACTTTGCGGTAACCTTCCGGCATCGCCATGCCGAAATTATGCTTGAGGCGGGTTTTGGTGTCGTTGCCCTTTTCCTGGCCGACCACCGCCACCGCTTGGCCGCGGAAGCGTGCCACTGCCGTGATGATGGCCGCATCCTCGCCAAAGGCGCGGTCGCCGGCCAGCGGCGTGAAGTCGTCGAACAGATGCTTGGCATAGTCGAAGAAGTGCGGCCGTGAGGGATGGCGGGCCACCTGCACCTTCTGCCAAGGTGTCAGCTTGGCGTAGGTGTCTTTGACCAACTGGTCGACCCGTTGCTGTAACCGCACCACTTCGGCGTCGATCTGCATCGTCGCGTCGGCGGCCGCCAATTGCCGCAATTCTACGATCTTGCCTTCGAGTTCGGCGATCGGGCGTTCGAAATCCAAATAGGCGTGCATGCGTCACCCCAAAGAGCGGCGGAAAGTGGCAATGTCGCTGCGGCAAGTCAAATCCCGCCTGTGGCGGCCACGGGCGCGCCTAAGCCCCTGGGCCTATAAAGGATATTTCCCGTTACGGCCATACTGTTCCGATTAATGTCCCCCGCCAACTTGCGCCCGCCCTCTTAGCCCGTTTCAACCTTGCTTGCGCCCCCAAGCCCCACCGCGTATGCCAATCCGAGCAATCAGGGGGTGGTATGAAGCGCGGATTTGCACTGACGGTCATCGCCGCCATGGCCCTGGGCATCGCAGCGGGTATATTCGCCAATAACGTGTTGGATGGCGGTCAGATCAAGCAGCTTGCCGGCGGCCTCTCCGTTGTTACCGACCTCTTTCTCCGCCTGATCCGCATGATCATCGCCCCGCTCGTCTTCTCGACGCTGGTGGCGGGTATCGCCCATATGGAAGGCGCCGCCCAGATCGGCCGGGTGGGCCTTAAGACGATGATCTGGTTTGTCTCGGCCTCGCTGCTCTCCCTCACCATGGGGCTCATCCTGGTGCATCTGTTCCAGCCCGGTACCGGGCTGCATCTGGCCCCACCCGCAGCCGAACTGGGCGCCATTACCACCGTCCCCTTCTCGCTCAAGGAGTTCTTGACCCATCTGGTGCCCGCCTCGTTCGTACAAGCGATGGCGAACAACGAAATTCTGCAAATCGTGGTGTTCTCGATTTTCGTTGGCACCGCGATCTCGGCCATTCCCGGCAAGGCACCCGTCGTTCTGGCGCTCACCGAGCAGATTGCCGCCATCATGCTGAAGGTGACGGGCTATGTGATGCTGCTCACGCCTTTGGCGGTTTTTGCGGCACTGTGTTCGACCGTCGCGAGCCAAGGGATCCATGTGCTCCTGGTCTATGCGCGCTTCGTCGGCGGTTTTTATACGGCGCTGCTGTTGCTGTGGTTTGTCTTGCTGCTGGCCGCCACGTTTCTCCTGCGCGGCAAGATCGCGCCATTGCTGGGCGCTATTCGCGAGCCGGTTTTGCTCGCCTTTTCGACCGCCAGTTCAGAAGCCGCCTATCCCAGATTGCTCGACGGCTTGGAGCGCATCGGTCTGCCGCGCCAGATCGTCAGCTTCGTGCTGCCGCTCGGCTATTCCTTCAATCTCGATGGCTCGATGATGTACTGCACCTTCGCGACGCTCTTCATCGCGCAGATCTACGGCATCGAGCTGACGCTGGCCCAGCAAGTGACCTTGCTCTTACTGTTGATGGTGACCAGCAAAGGCATGGCAGGTGTGCCGCGCGCCTCGCTGGTGGTGATCTACGCTGCCCTGCCCTTGTTCCATTTGCCGGAGACGGGTCTGCTCTATGTCCTCGCGGTCGATCACCTGCTCGATATGGGCCGCAGCGCCACCAACATCGTCGGCAACTCGGTGGCGACCGTCGCCGTCAGCCGCTGGGAAGGACGTCTTACCTAGTCGGCAGAAGGGCTAAAGTTCGATTTCTGTTCCGCCAGAAAGGCCCAACGCCGCAAGGGATTCGTCGAGTTCGGCATCGGCGAACTGCTCTGGCGTGGCGTCGGCGCCGAGAAAATTCGGTGCCAGAACTTCGCCGTGACGCAGGCGCAGATTGCTCAATTTGGCGCCCGTGAAGCGCGCATGGGCCAGCCGCGCCACATGAAACGACACCCCACTCAAATCGGTGGCGGAGAAGTTGGCCCCGCGCAAATCGGCACCGTCGAATTTGGTGCCCTGCAGCTGGCTTTTGGAAAAATCCACTCCAATGGCAATGGCGCCGCGGGCCGATAAGCCGGCAAGGTTGCGTCCCTGGAAATGGCCGAGAAGCGGGCGCAGATCCTCGCCATCGAGACAACCAACAGAGCCGTCTGTGCCATTGCTCGAAACCCAGCGGTTATGCTGCGATACCATCTCCGCCAAACTTTGTGCTTTGGCGCGGGCCTGCGGCGTGATGTCGAAAACACAGCCGGCGAAGGCTTCGGGCGGCAGCTCGAGGTCTTGCAGATTGACCCCCATTAACACCGCGCCGGTGAAACTGGCCTGTGTCAGCCGCGCGCCGCGGAAATTCGTTCCCACCAGCATGGCGCCATCGAAAATAGCCCCATCCAGCTTGGCTTTGCCGAAGGAGGCGTGGCAGAGCGAGCAATTGCTGAAGTCGACACCGCCGAAGGCACTATCGTTCTTGCCGTGGTTGACGACAGAGACGCCGCTCTCCCCCACCAGCATCATCTTAGCCGCCCTGAGATCGGCATTGTCCAGCATCGCTTGCGATAGATCGGCACCGCGAAAGGAGGCGCCGCGAAGATCGGCTTGCTCCAGCCGCGCGTGCTGCAGACGGGTTTGGCGCAGGTTGGCGCAATAAAGGCTCACCCGCGTCAGACTGGCCCCGCTCAGATTGACCCCGGTGAGGGAAGCGCCGGTGAAATCAGCCTCATCCAACTTGCGGTTCGATAGATCGGCACCGTCGAGCAGAGCGCCTTTGAACGATGCGCGCGCCCCACCGCGCCCCAGCACATAGCGCTCATGCTCCGCCAAAATAGCTTGAAGTTCGGTGGGCGTATAACGCACCCTCTGCTCCACCGCGTTGTGTGCAGACATTTCCTTGATTTCCCCAGTCGATTTCTTCGGCCGTTTGGTGCGCCCCAGCGCGCAATACTGTTTTAGTCAGCTTATAATAATTCCAAAGCGATAATTTTCTGTATCGCCGTAAAACACCATCATCGCGAATTGCTCAAGCTTTGAAAACTCTTTTGCGTGCCAGCGGATGCGCCGCGGCCACAGTCGCCGTCAAGTGGTCCCGCGCAACATGCGTATAGATTTGGGTAGTGGCAATATCGGCGTGGCCTAAGAGGCTCTGCACACTGCGTAAATCGGCACCGCCTTCCACCAAATGCGTTGCAAAGGCATGCCGCAATACGTGCGGTGATAATTTATCGGGATCGATCCCTGCCTTTCCCGCCAATTCTTTGAGCAGTTGATGCAGCCGCCGCCGCGTCAAATGGCATTCCCCAGAGCGCGATGGAAACAAGAAGCGCTCCGCCGTCGCCCGGCGTTCGCCCTTTGGCAAGTGACTGTCCCGTACGGTGAGCCAGCGCGCAATGATGGCGCGCGCCTGCGGATTAAGAGGCGCAAGCCGCTCTTTGCCGCCCTTGCCTTTGACAAGCAGAAAGCCATCGCGGTTGCGCACGGCCTGCAGCGGCAAGGTTGCCAGTTCGGAGACCCGCAAGCCCGAAGCATAAAGCATTTCGACAATGCAGCAGAGGCGAACGCCGTCATCATTCTCCTCGGCCATAGCCGCAGCAGTGTCGAGCAACGTCGCCATTTCCTCGCGCGACAGAATCTTAGGCAGCGGCCGCCCGCGCTTGGGCGCATCGATGGCGGTGGTGGGATCGTCTTTGCGCACGCCTTCGGAATAGAGAAAGCCGAAAAACTGCCGCAAAGCGGAAAGCTTGCGCGCCTGCGACGTGCCCGCGGCCCCCGAGGCCGAAAGCGCGGTCAGATACTGGCGCACCTCGTCGCGGCCCACGTTGCGCACCGGGACTCCTTTTGCGGCCAGCCAACCGACAAAGTCGGCGAGATCGCGACTATAGGCCTCCAGCGTGTTGGCGCTGGCACCACGCTCGGCGCTCATCATGTCAAGAAAGGATTCCAGCAGCGCCGCGCTCATTGCGACCCAGATGCTGCGGCGCTCGGCGGGCTATACTGCGCCAGCGCTTCCAGGGCCAGACCACGCGCGCTTTGTGTCTCGTTCATAGTGATCAGCAAGCGGACCATGGCGATGGTCACATCGGGCGCCAAGTCGCGCAGACCGTTAGCCTTGAGGAGACCCGTCAGCAGCAGCACAGCCTCGCCGCGCCGCTCCGGTTTGCCGACAGCGTCTTCCAGCGCACTCATCGCCTCCGCGCTCGGGCGCTTTCCTTCGAAGTGCTGCGACGACACCGTGGCAGCCGCCGCTTTGGCATCCGGCGGCAGCATAATGCCTAGAGCATCGGCAAGCCCCAGCACCAGCGCTTTATAGGCATGATCTGGATCGGCATCGGGCGCGTTTTGGCTCAGCGCAAAGACGGAAAAATCTTTTTGGGCAGCAGCCAAACGCGCTGCATCTTGCGAAGCGAGAGCTACTGCCGCCCGCAACACCGGATCGTCAGTGGCCCATATGGCAGCGACCTCATAGCGTTTGGCCAGCAGCAAACTTTGCGCAAAACCGCGCGCATAGAGCTTTGTTCCTGGCGCTGGCTTCAGAGTCGCTATCACATCGCCCTGAAGCGCCGCCGTCAGCGGCAGCATCCCAGCCTTATCACCCAGCGATAGTGCCAGTGCGATCAGCCGCGCCTTGTCATCCGGCCTTGGCTCAATGCTGGCGGCCCGTCGCAGCAAAACCTGCCCCATGAAATACGGCACATTCGGCGCATCGCTGGCGGCATTGGCGACGCGGCCAAGCGGCAGATCTTGCGCATCGGCGATCAGACGCAGCTCCGTCGCCGATACCGACCCCGTGGTGACGACACGTTCCGCCGCTTCAAAACGGGCCCGCGGGGGATTGCGGCTATCGCGCAGCACCAGCACGTTGGCAGGCGTGCCCAATTTTCGCGCCACCGCGATAGGAATGGGCAGCCCCGCCTGCAGCAGCAAGAACACATGCACCGCATTAGGCTGGGCAATGGCACCCGGCGGCAAAGGCTTTTTGCTCAAGACGCTATCAACCAGACTGTTAAAAGCCGCATCGCCATGGCCCTGCGCCGCCAGCACATCGCGCGTCAGATCCGCTGTCGCGTTATCGCCCGCCGCTGCCGCGCAATAGGTGCGAAGCTGCAGCCAGAAAACATCGCCCGCCGCCGTCCGCGTTTGCGTTGCCGCCCCGCAAGCGTCTTGCGCTCTGTTGGCGTAAAGGATGGCGGTAGCCTGCACACGGGTAAAATCTTCGTCATTCGGCACGGAAGCCTGCGCCGCCAAACCGCCCGCTTCCTGGATCAGCCCAGCGTCCAGCAAACGCTCGATCCGCAGCGTGATGAAGGCGCGTTTGGCCTGCCCTGGCGGCGGCGCGGCCCTGGTGAGAACGAGGCGGCGCCCCAGGTCGCGCAGCACGGGATCGGCAGAGACCGGCGGCGCATGGGCGAGAAGCTCTTCGCTTCTGGAACGCTCCGAGCCGGCCCAGATGTGCTCGCCAAAGCTGCCTTTGCCGTCGAGCAAGCCCACCGGCGGGCCTTCCGGCGTTCCCAATGCTTCGACTTGCACAGGGGCAGGCGCAGCAATGGCATGGGTCACAGGCACGGAAGCCCCCGGCGGCGGCAGCTCGTCAATATCGGTAACCGGGCGTTTGGCATTGTCCTGCCCAAGCTGTTGCGGTGCGCCTTGGGCCTCCCCCCGAGGCCGGGGATCGGGAGGGTCCTCCGTCGCCTGCGGCGGGTAATCTTCCGGCCTCAGAACCGGGGGCTTGTCGCTGGTCCACTGCGCAAAAGCGGGCCCCAGCAGGGTGAAGACCGCCGCTGTAGTGAGAAAACACTTAAGCCGGGAAACTGTCATAGAAGACTGCCTGCTCGCCATGGTGCTGTTCGAGCTGCCTCGAAGCGCCCCCAACCCAGAATCATTCAGCAGCGCCTCGAACCACCCTATAGTATGGGCTGAGAACCACAGCTTACAGAAATTATGCTTAGTTTTCGTAGGCTTGCACACGATCATCCAAGTCCGCACTGGCGACAAAAGCATAACCCGTGTTATGCGGTTCCGATGGGGCAACTGGCACGGACGATAGCATTGGTCGGGATGATGGGGGCGGGAAAAAGCTCCATCGGCCGGCGTTTGGCTGCCCGCATGCACGTCGGCTTCCACGACGCGGACAGCGAAATCGAATCGGCTGCCGGACGCCCGATCACAGCCATTTTCGGCGCCTATGGCGAGGCCGCTTTCCGCGATTGCGAAGCCCGGGTCATTTCCCGATTGCTCGATACGCCAGCGCATGTTCTGGCCACCGGTGGCGGCGCCTATATGTCCGACGCGACTCGCAAAAAACTGCGGGAAAAGGCGACGACGGTTTGGTTGCGCGCGCCCGTGGATGTTCTGTTCGCGCGGGTCAAACGCAAAGGCGAACGCCCTCTGCTGAACACGGACAATCCGCGAGAAACATTGGAGAGGATTCTGCGCGAGCGTGAACTGACCTATGGCCTTGCCGATATCATCATCGACAGCGAAGACGCCCCCCATGGCGAAACCGTGGAGAAGCTTATGCTGGAACTCACCGCCAAGGGAGACTGGCAGCCATGAATGTCGTTATTCCGGTTTCCCTGGGCACACGCAGCTATGACATTCATGTCGGCCCTGACCTCATGGCTGAGGCTGGCCGTCTGCTGAAGCCTTTCGCGCACGGACCGGTCCCGGTCGTCACCGACACCAACGTCGCCTTCCTGCATCTCGACCGCTTTCTGGGCGTGCTCCACGATGCCGGGATCGCGGCAAAGCCGATCATTCTGGATGCCGGTGAAGGCACCAAGAGTTTTGCCTGGCTGGAGCGGCTGATGCCCCAATTGCTCGCCAGCGGCGTTGATCGCGGCGGCTTGATCGTGGCGCTCGGCGGCGGGGTGATCGGCGATCTGACCGGCTTTGCCGCCGGCATCCTCAAGCGCGGCGTCGCTTTTGCACAAATTCCGACCACGCTTTTGAGTCAGGTCGATTCCTCGGTCGGCGGCAAGACCGCGATCAATGTGCCGGAAGGCAAAAATCTGGTCGGCGTCTTCCATCAGCCCAGCATCGTCATCGCCGATACCAATATGCTGGGCACCCTGCCCCGGCGCGAATTGTTGTCCGGCTATGCCGAACTGGTCAAAACCGCCGCGCTCGGCAACGAAGCCTATTTTTCCTGGCTGGAGGCCCACGCTTCCGACGCGCTCAATGGCAAACCCGAAGCCATCGTCCACGCCGTCGCCGAAGCTTGCCGCATGAAGGCGGCCATCGTGGCCCGCGATGAGCGCGAAGCGGGCGAGCGGGCTCTGCTCAATCTCGGTCACACCTTCGGCCATGCCCTCGAAACCGCCACCGGCTTTTCGGATCGCCTGCTGCATGGCGAAGGCGTTGCCATCGGCATGGCGCTGGCGTTCCGGCTTTCCGCCAAACTCGGCCTCTGCCCGCAGGGCGATGTCGACCGCCTCCTCGCCCACCTGAAGGCGACGGGCCTGCCGTCCGAAATCGCCGATATCCCAGGCGAGCGGCCATCCGCCGAGGTTCTGATCGCCGCCATGTCCCACGACAAAAAGGCTAAGGACGGCAAGCTTATCTTCGTCTTGGCGCGGGGCATCGGGCAGACCTTTGTCAGCGCGGATGTCCCGGTGGATGCCGTGCGCGAGGTCTTGGGCTAAAGCGTCCTTTTTGCGCTATGATGGCACCTCAATAGAGGATGCCATGGATACCGTACTGTTATTGACGCTTGGGGCCGTCGTGCTCTTGCTGGCGTTTTCCGCCTTTTTTGCCGGTTCGGAGACCGCTCTGACCGCCGTTTCTCCGGGCAAGATGCACCAGCTCGAAATCGATGGCTCGCGCGCCGCCGCCCGTGTCAACCGCCTGGTCGGCAATCGCGAGCGGCTGATCGGCGCTCTTTTGCTAGGCAACACCTTCGTCAACATTCTGGCCTCGTCGCTGGCCACGTCCGTCCTGGAACACCGCTACGGCCATAACGCCGTGGTCATTGTCGCCGCCGCGATGACCGCTATCGTGCTGATTTTCGCCGAGGTGCTGCCCAAGACGCTGGCCATCGCCCGGACGGATAACTTCGCCCTGATTGTGGCGCGCCCCGTCGCCATCGTGGTCTCGGTGCTGGGCCCGATCGTGGGCACGGTCCAGGCCATTGTCTGGCTGATGCTTCACCTATTCGGCATCCGCGGCGAAAATAAAGGCATCGTTGCCGACGAGGTGCATGACGAAATCCGCGGCACGGTCTATCTGCGTCACCAGCAAGGCAGTGTGGAACGCGAGAGCCGCGACATGATCTCCGGCGTGCTCGATCTGCGTGAGCTGACCGTCGCCGACGTCATGACCCACCGCAAAAAAATGACCTCTGTCGATATTGGTCTGCCTGCGGACGATATCGTGCGCGCCGTGCTCGCCTCGCGCCGTTCCCGCGTACCGGTCTGGCGCGACGAGCCGGAAAACATCATCGGCGTCCTGCGCACCAAGAGCATCATTCGCGCCGCCATGGGCAATGCCGGCGCCTTCAAGGGCCTTGACATGGCCTCCCTCCTTAGCCCGCCCTGGTTCGTGCCCGAAACCATGGGCGTTGAGGAATTGCTCGATGCATTCCGCGAGCGGCGCTCGCATTTTGCCCTGGTGGTCGACGAATATGGCGTCATCATGGGGGTGGTGACACGCGAGGATATTCTCGACGAAGTTTTTGGCCGCATCCCGGATGACCACCAATCGCGCCCGCAAGTCACCGCCCGCCAGCAGCCGGATGGCTCTTATCTGGTCGAAGGCACCACCCCGATCCGCGATCTCAACCGCGAAATGGACTGGAATCTGCCGGACGAAGAAGCCACCACCGTGGCCGGGCTCGTTATCCACGAAGCCCGCACCATCCCCGAAGTCGGCCAGCGCTTCGCCTTCTACGGCTACAAATTCGAAGTCATGCGCCGCCAGCGCAACCAGATCACCGTGATCCGCGTCGTGGTGCCCGAAACCGCCAAAGAAAAGGCCGCGGCGGCAGCAGGGAAGTGAGTCTCTGCTTTCACCTTCTCCTTGCGGGGGGAAAGAGAATCCCTATTCCCCTGGCGCCTTGGCTTCGATTTGCAGGGCGTGGATTTGGGTCCGTAGTTCCTCGGCCAGCAAGTCATAGACCCGGCGCTGGCGTTCGACTCGCGACAGTCCGGCAAAGACCGGTGAGACGATTTTGACCAGAAAATGGGTTTCGCCGCCATGACGATGGCCGGAATGGCCTTCGTGGCGGGCGCTGTCGTCGGTCACCACAAGCTCGCTGGGGGCAAATGCGGTGCTCAACTTGTCGCGCAAGGTATCGGACATTGTCATCAAATAGCCGTGACGGAACGAAATCATGCTGTCAAGCGCTTCGTTTTCTTGTTTTTTCACCGTCGAACCCCATAATCAATCCATGGCGAAATCGGGCTCCTCTTCGCGGTTTGCCCGTGACATCCGCATCAAACCGGAAGTCAAGCAAACCGTACAAACGCGTCCTTGCGGCATTAAAGGCTGTGAGGCGGAAGCGACCTGCCGCGTGCCCAGAAGCCGCGACCAGATGGCGAGTTATGTCTGGGTCTGCGTCAAGCACGCCCGCGAGCACAACGAGAAGTGGGATTATTTCAAGGGTATGAGCGATGCCGACATCGCCCGTTTCCAGGAAGAATCTCTCACCGGGCATCGCCCGACCTGGCCGCTCGGCAAGCGTGCCGCGGGCGTGCCCGGCGGCCATGGCAGCTATCACGTCGAAGATGATTTTGCGGTGCTGGGCAAGGATGGCGAGCCCGAAAAGCCCCGCCGCCCCGAGCGCGTGCTGACGGGCTTGCAGCGCCAAGCCTTCGACATCCTCGACCTGGAGCCGTCGGCAACCTTGATCGAAATCAAAGCGAAGTATAAGGAACTTGTAAAGCGTTTCCACCCTGACGCGAATGGCGGCGACCGTGGCACGGAAGAGCGTCTGAAGCAGGTTATCAAGGCCTATAGCGTGCTGCGCGCTTCAGGCGTTGTCAGCTGAGAGATCTGCCCAACGCGAGGCGGATTCAAACCGGATTTGAACCATGAGCATAGAGACTGAGGGTCTCGACCCTGCATTGATGCCCGACATCAAAATCGATGTCAGCTCTACCTTCGCCATTGACGCCAATATTAAGGTACCGGCCTTTTCGCAGGGCAATTCCTATGTGCCCGATCTCGATCCCGCCTACCGTTTCGACCGGGACACCACCTTGGCGATTCTGGCCGGCTTTGCCCACAACCGCCGCGTCATGATCCAGGGTTATCACGGCACCGGCAAATCGACTCATATCGAGCAGGTTGCCGCCCGTCTCAAATGGCCCTGCGTCCGCATCAATCTGGACAGCCATATCAGCCGTATCGATCTGGTCGGCAAAGACGCCATCGTGCTGAAGGACGGCCAGCAGATCACCGAATTCCGCGAAGGCATCCTGCCTTGGGCGCTGCAGCATCCCGTAGCCCTGGTGTTTGACGAATACGATGCGGGCCGCCCGGATGTGATGTTCGTCATTCAGCGCATCCTGGAAGTCTCGGGCAAGCTGACGCTGCTCGACCAGAATCGCGTTATCCGCCCGCATCCCGCCTTCCGCCTGTTCTCGACCACCAACACCATTGGTCTGGGCGACACCACGGGGCTTTATCACGGCACCCAGCAGATCAATCAGGGCCAGATGGATCGCTGGAGCATCGTCGCAACCCTCAATTACCTGCCGCACGATGCCGAAGTCCAAATTGTGCTGGCCAAGGTGCCGAATTACGCCACGCCGGATAAGAAGAAAAAGATCGCCTCCATGGTGCGCGTCGCCGATATGACCCGCAACGCTTTCATCAATGGCGATTTGTCCACCGTGATGAGTCCGCGTACCGTCATCACATGGGCTGAGAACGCCGAGATTTTCGGCGATATCGGTTTTGCCTTCCGCGTCACCTTCCTCAACAAATGCGACGAGCTGGAGCGCGCTACCGTAGCCGAATTCTATCAGCGCGCCTTTGGCGAGGACTTGCCGGAAAGCGCCGCCAAGGTGATGGTGGCGTGAGGACGCCGTGAACAATTGAGCAATTCCGACCACTCTTCCGCCGAAGCCGTCAAACGGGCCGTTTCCGGCGCCTTGCGCGCGCTTGCGGGCGAGTATGAGGTCGAAGTCACCTACACCACCGAGAGCCAGGGCTGGTGGAGTGCGGTGGCGAAATTCTTTGGCGGTAACGGCCCCAAAAAGGCGCAACTGCCAGCGCCCTCGCGCACCATCTCCGCCCATGAACTGGCGGTGCTGCGAGGCGCCGCCGATGCCCAGGCGCTGAAGCTTGCCTATCACGACAATGCCATTCACCGCCAGTTGCGGCCCAATGCTCCCGAAGCCATCGCCATCTTTGAGGCAGCCGAACAAGCGCGTGTCGAAGCCATCGGCGCCACCGTGATGCAAGGTGTCGCCAACAATCTTGCCGCCAGCCTGGATCAGCGCTGCACCCAGCGCGGCCTCGGCAAGGTGCGCGAGCAAAAGGATGCGCCGCTCGCCGATGTCCTCGGCCTCTTGATCCGCGAAAAACTCACCGGCGCCCCGCCGCCGGATTCCGCCAAAGCCGCGGTCGCGCTGTGGCGGGGTACCATCGAAAGCAAAGCTGGCGCCGATCTTGATAGCCTGGTGGCGGTGCTGCGCGACCAAAAGGCCTTCGCCAAAGCGACCCGCGCGGTGTTGCGCGATCTCGATATGGGCGACGACGGCAACAAGGAACAGCCCGAACAAGGCAGCGACGAAAACGACAGCGCCGAGCAAAACCAGGATGGCGCCGAGTCGCAGGAAAGCGAAGGCGATGCCGGCGCCACCGATGCCGAGTTGCGCCAATCCGAAGGCGAGGAAGGCGAAGCCGCCCCAGCCGAAATGTCCGCCGAAGAAGGCGACATGTCCGACGCCGAAAATCCGGCCGAAGGCGACCGTCCTTGGCGCCCGGATCTGCCCTATGGCGACAATGATGGCTGGGACTACAAGCCTTATACGACCAAATTCGATGAGGTGGTGGGCGCCACCGAACTGTGCGATGCCGAAGAACTGACCCGGCTGCGCAGTTTCCTCGATCAGCAGCTTTTGGCGGCGCAGGGTGTGGTGGCGCGCCTCGCCAACCGTTTGCAGCGCCTGCTGCAGGCACAGCAGAACCGTTCCTGGGATTTCGATCTTGAAGAAGGCTTGCTCGATACCGCCCGCCTCACCCGCGTCGTCATCGATCCCATGCACCCCCTCTCCTTCAAGATGGAGAAAGAGACCGATTTCCGCGATACGATGGTCACGCTCTTGCTCGACAATTCGGGCTCGATGCGTGGCCGCCCCATCATGGTGGCGGCGATGTGCGCCGATATTCTGGCCCGCACGCTGGAGCGTTGCGCCGTCAAAGTCGAAATCCTCGGCTTCACCACGCGCGCCTGGAAGGGCGGGCAGAGCCGTGAGAAATGGATCGCCGAGGGCAAGCCGCTTAATCCGGGCCGCCTCAACGATCTGCGCCATGTCGTTTACAAAGGCGCCGACGAGCCCTGGCGCCGCGCCCGCAAGAATCTCGGCCTGATGATGCGGGAGGGCCTGCTCAAGGAAAACATCGATGGCGAGGCCTTGCTGTGGGCCTATAACCGTCTCGCCGGTCGACCCGAACAGCGCAAGATCATGATGGTGATTTCGGATGGTGCGCCAGTGGATGATTCTACGCTATCCGTGAACACCGGCAATTATCTCGAGCGTCATTTCCGCAAAGTGATTGATTTTATCGAGAACAAATCCGAGGTGGAATTGGTCGCCATCGGCATCGGCCACGATGTTACCCGCCATTACGCCCGCGCCGTTACCATCGTCGATGCCGAACAGCTCGGCGGCGCCATGACCGATCAGCTTATCGGCCTCTTCGCTGAGGATCGCCGTCCCGCGGGCAGACAGCCGGGTCGCGCGGCAAGACGCATCCGGCGGTAGTTTCAACAAGACATTCGTCGACCCCACCACTTTCCTCCCTCGCGTCAAAAGCTTTCACCGCCGCACATCTTCAAAAAAGCGGGAGAGGTGCCGAGCGTTTGCGAGGCGGAGGGGGGACCGCGAGAGTAGCGAGCATATCAAGCACCTCGCCAAGATCCCGATAGACCTGATCATTCGCGATCCGAACCACGCGCCAGCCACGCAATTGCATATACGCATCGCGCCGCTGGGATGCTGGCTGCGAAAAGTGCATCCCTTTTCGCGCCAGCCTCGCAATCGCGACCACAGAATGACTTCTGCGTCCGTCATGCGTGCCCGCAGCGTTTTGGCGAATGAACGAGCGCGGGTTTCGGCTTCGCGCATACACTCCCCCTCCGACGCCTGACGGCGCCACCTCCCCCGCTACCCTGTCATTGTGCGACGTCCCGTTCTCGACGCCGCAGGGGAGGAAAGAGATTTACCAAATTATCGAGATCAGCGAAATCTCGGTCATCGCCTTTCCTCCCTGTGGTGCACCGGGCCGAGAGCCGCACATTGCCCAAATACCAGGGAAGGAAAGATGTTTTCTTCATCGCGACACCAACGCCCCCACCCTTGACCGGCGCGAACGCGCGCATGACACTTGCCCGGCTCTCCTCCCGCGGCGTCCTGCCGCCACGTCTTCTCCTCCGGGTGCACCCATGATCCTTCGTTACGGCAAAGCATTGCTGCTGCTCGCAGCCACATCCTTTTTGGCTGGAACGGCTTCTGCTAGCGAACTCAGTTTTGTCCCCCTGAAATCCTCCGGCATTTATGCCGTGGGCGAACAGCTCGGCTGGACCGTCACCCCGGCCCAAGGCATCACGCCGAAAACCACCTACAGCTATTCCATCAAGACCAATGGCGCGACCGAGATCGCCAAAGGCTTCTTGGATCTCAGTCATGGCACGGCCCGCATTGCCCTCAGCTTCGATCATCCGACCATGGTTACGGTCACCATCGACAAGACCGGCACACCGCCGCCGAGCCAGCCGACTCCCGCCGAGGCCAACAGAATCAATACCGGTCTGAAGGCCGTGCTTGCCAAGAACGACGCCGCCCTCAAGCCGCTGTTGGACAAATATCCCGATCTTTGCTTGACGCCGGCGCCCTGCGGTGTGATCTGGCCCGATGTCGGCCCCTCGCCGCTGCCGGTACCGCATGAGGCGGTGCTGGGCGCCGCCGTCGAACCCACCAAAATCGTGCCGGTCGCGCCGCGTCCAGCCGATTTCGACGCCTTCTGGGCGGGCGAAATCGCCGAATTGGCCAACGTGCCGATGCGGCCGATCATGACCGAAATTGCCACCGCCGTTCCCGGCATCAAGCTCTACAAGATGCAGCTCGACAGCCTGAATTCCCATGTTCAGGGCTATCTCGCCGTGCCGCTCAAGAAGGGCCCCTATCCGGCGATGGTCGCTTATCAATGGGCAGGCGTGTATCCGCTGATCCCTGGCATTTGCGCCAATCGCGCTGCCGAGGGCTGGCTTTGCTTCAACGTCTCCTCGCATGACATGCCGCTCGACAGCGCCAACGGCACCCCGAAGAATTACTACGAAATTGGCAATACCAGCCGCCTGACGAGCTATTACCTCGCCATGTATCTGCGCGACACGCGGGCGCTCGATTGGGTGCGGACGTTGCCGAGCTGGAACAAGAAGACCCTGGTCGTCACCGGCACCAGCATGGGCGGCCATCAGAGTCTGGTGACCGCGGGCCTCAACCCCGGCAAGGTCACAGCCGTGCTGGTCAACGAGCCTTCCGGCGGTGATACCAATGCCGAGCTGGGCGGCCGCAAGCCCGCTTATCCCAATTGGCCCGTCAGTGATCCCAGAGTCGCCGCCACCGCGCCCTATTTCGACACCGCGAATTTCGCCGCCCACATCACCGCCCCGACCATGGCGGCGGTCGGCTTCATCGACAACACCTGCCCGCCCGCCTCGGTGTTCTCGGCGGTCAATCGCATCCCGGCACCGAAGGAGATCATCCCGATGCTCGAGTCCGACCACAACAACTACACGCCGGACAAACAGGCCGCTTGGCTGCAGCGCTCCGAAGAAGTCTTCGCCACTCTGCTCCATGGCGGCAAATTCGTGCCGGACGAGAGCGTGTCGAAGGGAAAATAGGGATGGGGGGTTAATACCCCCCAAACCCCGCCATCGGTGGCACCATGCGGCGCAGAGCCCAGAACGGTACCAGCAAGACGATGCCCTCGGCGGCCAGCACACCCATATAACCCAAAGTGTGCGCGGGCCAGTCGGGATTGGCGCCCGCATACAAAGCCGGAACATAAACCGCCGCGAAAATAATGGCCGCGCTCAAGAAGCCGAACAAGGGCGCCGTCCACCAACGCGGGCCGCGGGCACCATCGAAGGTGATCGTCGCAATGAAACTGGCCGCGATAAAGGCGGCGCCAAAGGCACCAGATTCGCGCATGGTGGGGATGCTGTCGAGGGGAATGAAGCCGCCCACATCCGGGCCGGCCAAAACCACAAAGCCCGCCACCGCGCCCATAGCGGCCATGACCTGGGCGAAGGCATAGCCGGGGCCATAACGGCGATTGGTCAGGAAGATACAGAAAAAGCCGACGGGCACCAGCAAATGCGCCAAGGTGAGCCAGCCTGTGCCAATTCCGAACAGCTCAACCGGGGTGTCGCGGTACAGAAAGACCCCAATCACCCAGCTCAGCAGAGCCGTGACAGCGATACAGAGCCGAACAGCGGCCGCCAGAGCGAACGCCAACCGGTCCGTAAAGCCGCCTTTGCGGCTATAGCCGTAGGCGCTGAACGTGACCGACGCATCGTTGGCAGTTCTGAGACGGTAAAGGCCCCGGTCATGCGGAGCCATCTGCAGGCCGCCAATACGGCCTGGAACCACGTGTTTATTATACGCCTGCACCATTACCCCCACCCCATAGTGCCGGTCTTTGACCTGACACATTTTGAGACACTACGGGAGATTTGTTGCAGGTGCTATGCCGTTTGGCGGCAAAAACAGTGTTTACAATTTCCTAAAGGCATTCTTGAAAGAGATTTAGGCAGCCGCGACAGCTACCTTTTTCTCGACCTGCCGCTTCAGCCTCAACGCCTTGGTTGAAAGTGTCGCATCCTTTGCCTTGAGCAGATACACATCCAGCCCGCCGAGCTTGTCGACAGTGCGTAGGGCGCTCATGCAGATTTTCAGCTTGTAGGTCTGCTTCAGACTGTCGCTCGCCAGCGAGATGACCTGCAGGTTCGGGCGGAACACCCGCTTGGTCTTATTATTGGCGTGGCTCACGTTGTTGCCAACGAGAAGCGTCTTTCCGGTCAATTCGCAACGGCGTGCCATAGGTGTTCCTCGGGTACAGGTCCGGCGCTGCCGGGATTCGTAAAGAGGCGCTCTCTTAATTGCGTCGCTCGCCCGGGTCAAGACATTGTCGTGACGGGGGCCAATATGGTTATGGGCCCAAAAGGGCAGCCCCTTGTCGTTCTTAACGAATTTCTCATGCGGAGGGTATTCGACAAGACCCCTGCGGCATAATAGAAGCAGGCTCAATTCCCTGCCCAAATTGCGAGTATCCCGATGCGCCTATCGTCTGCTGTTCTTGGATTGATGATCGTCGCCGGGCCGGCTTTGGCCGCCGGCGGCTCGGCCAGTGAGCCCGCCTCGGGCCCGACCGGCAGCCTCGCCTTTGCCATGACGCTCTATGCCGGCGGCATTACCCTGGGCAAGGTCGATATGGACGCCAAATTCATCGGCGACAAATACCATGTGGTGTCGAACCTGGAGACCAGCGGCGTCGTCAATGCCTTCTGGCAATCGCAGATTCAGGCCACCTCCTCGGGCAAGCTCGATAAGAAAGCGATGCAACCCTCGCTCTATGACTCGTTCTACAGCGGTCACAACGCCAAGAACCAAGAGGTCTCGCTGACCTACGAAAACGGCGATCCGGTACGGCTCTATGCCAATCCCAGCTACCCCCTCACCGGTTTTGAGGTGAAGCCCGAGGAAAAGAAGGGCTCCTTCGATCCATTGAGCACGATGCTCTACATCACCTCGGGCGTGGGCGCCGAACCGGGCAATCCTTGTGCCGTCAAAGTGCCGGTATTCGATGGCCGCCGCCGCTACAATGTCGGCCTCACCAAGGTCAAACCCATCACCATCACCATGGACAACGGCCTCTACAAAGGCCCGGGGCTGCTCTGCGCCATCGAGTACAAGCAGATTTCGGGCTACAAGCCGCGCGTTCTGCGCGACACCAATTTCCCGGCCATCAATGCTTGGGTCGGCATCTTCCCCAGCGCCGTTACCGGGCGCAGCTATGCTATTCCGCTGCGCATCTGGGCCAATACGCAATATGGCGTCATTGCCGCGGTGACCAACACGCTCAAGATTGACGGCCAGCCGGTGAAGAGCGCGAACTGATCGTATCGTCATGGCTGGGCTTGATCCGGCCATCCAGTCACGAAGTCTGTTCAGAATGATAGATGGGTGGCCGCCTCGGTGGGCGGCCATGACGAAGACCTTAGAAGTTCAATCTAGCGACGCCCTGCATTCGATATCGCGGCCAGCAGCGGCACCAGCGCGGCGCTGACGGGTGTCGCGATGCCGTGCTGTGCGCCCTTGGTGACGATCACGGCGTTGCGCGCTTTCCATTCCATCTCGCGGCCCGCCATGCGGTCCTCATACATCGAATTGCCGTCGTCATCGTCGGCGCCAAGGAAAGCTGCAATCTGCCGCTCGATCAGGGCGTCATCGAGCGAGGCGCCTTCCGCCCGTCCCACCGCCACGCATTCGCGCAGAATGGCGCGGGCCACGTTTTCAATGCCGGGGGCCCGCATCACCTTCATGCGCTGGCCGCTGAGCGCCAAAATCACCCCGCTGGGCGCGTTGTTGCAGAGCTTGAGCCAGCCACGGGTGATAAAATCCTTGGTCGTCTCCGCCGTTACAAACGATCCGGCAAAGAGCGCACAAAATGCCTGCCCCGCTTCGTTTTCCGGCACACCAGCAATAGCAATGCGCTTCCACACCACCGCTCCAGGCGCGGTCCGGCTGGCCGACAGATCGATGATGACCGGCACAATAGGCGTCCCGGCGGGTACAAAGGGCTCGACATTTTCCCGCTGCTCGACACCATTCTGCAGCACCGCCACTTTGGTGTCCGGTCCGACCGCGGCCTCTAGCCAATGGGCGACGTCGGGGACCTGATAGGTCTTGACGCAAACGAACACCCATTCGGCAGGCGAGGCGTCCTTTGGAGTTGTCACCACCGTTGCCGGAAACATTTGGACCGCCTCGCCCTCCTTGCGCAGCGAAAGCTCTGCAAAGGCGGTGCGCGCCGCAAAAGTCACCTGGTGGCCGGCCTGCGACAGAGCCGCCCCGACAGCGCAGCCGATGGCTCCCGGTCCAATCACAATGATACGCGACATGGTTTCCTCCGGCTCAGTCTCGAAAATATAGTGGCAGGCCGCGGTCAGCAGTCACGACACGCACCTCGCGATCAGGTCTAAACGCCTCCAAACATACCGATGAATCCGGGGCGGCTCGATGAAATTCTGCGTGTGGTCGGCGGCATGCCTCGCGGCTCATGCTCCTGCGTCAATAGCGTGTAACAATGCAGACATTCTACGACAACACCGCTTGTTATGGTTCCCGTAAGACAGCAAGATTGCCGCCTTTGAAGGTGTGGGGGGTACGATGAAATCGTGGCTGTGTGGAGTGTTCGGCGCCATCACAATGCTGGCAGCGCCGGTACAGGCGGAAGATTGCAAGCCGCTCAAAATGTTCGAGAGCATAGCGCTGTCCTCAAGCCACGATGGCCGTCGGCTGTATGTGCCGGTACAGATAAACGGACAGAACAAGCGCCTGTTGCTCGATACGGGTGCCCCTATTTCTATGATCAGCGATGATTTGGTCAAATTGCTTGGTCTTGACACACACCGGGCCAAAGTGCGCCTCTATGATGTAACGGGCATCTATACGGACCATTATGCCAGGGCCCCCTTTAAGATTGGCCGTCTCACTTTGGGCGAATCCGAATTCATGGTCTCGCCCGGGCTTAATCATATGGACGAGCCGGATGTGGTGGGCACTCTGGGTTCCGACTTTCTGGCGATGTTCGATATATCGATCGACCCTGTGGCCAAGAAACTCGACCTGCTGGACCCCGATCATTGCTTGGACAAGGTGATCTATTGGCCAGCCAGTGCCATCGCCAAGGTGCCAGTCGAACGCTTGCGCGATGGTCACATCGTGCTCAGCCTTGAACTCGACGGCAAGCCGGTCAGGGCAATATTGGACACGGGCGCCGAGGGTTCGACCTTGCGCATCGAAGCGGCGCATGCCCTGCTGGGTATTATTCCCGGCGGCCCCGAAACGCCGGTCTCCGGCCAGCTTAACGGAGTAAAGGATCTCGCCACCTACCGCCATGTCTTCAAGAGTTTAAGCTTTGAAGGCGTCGCCGTCGCCAATCCCACGCTCACCTTGATCCCGGATATGATAGATGAGCCGCTCTCTTCCACCCCATTGGGAACGCTGATCAAGGAAAAAAACCTCGCGGCCAGGCCCGACATGCTTCTCGGCATGGACATCTTGCGGCACGTACATATCTACATCGCCTACAAAGACCGTTTGGTCTACGTCACACCGCTAGAGACGCCGCCGCCGACCAAATAGCACGCGGGTATCAGCGTCTGTTGAGCAGCCCCAGCACGGTCTTGGCGGCGTCCGGGATATTGGTGCCGGGGCCGAAGACAGCCACCACTCCCATTGCCTTCAGGGCAGCATGATCCTTGGGTGGAATGACTCCTCCGACCACGACCAGCGCGGCTGACCCCGCCTGCTTCAGCGCCGCGATCAGTTCCGGCACCAAGGTCTTGTGTCCCGCCGCCAGAGTCGAGACGCCAACCACCTGCGCCCTGGTTTCGACGGCATTGCGCGCAACTTCTTCAGGCGTTGCAAACAAAGGTCCGACATCGACATGAAAGCCGATATCGGCAAAGGCCGAGGCGATTACCTTGGCACCGCGGTCATGGCCATCTTGACCCAGTTTGGCCACCAGCAGGCGCGGCGGCCCGCCGGCCCGGGCGGCAAAGGTCTCCACCTCGCCTTGCAGCGCCGCAAATTCGTTGTCGCCTTGAAAGCAATCGCCATAGACACCCGAAATCACCTGCGTCACCGCTTTGTGCCGGCCATGCACGGTTTCGATGGCGGTGGAAATCTCGCCCACCGTGGCGCGGGCCCGTGCCGCTTCCACCGCCAATGCGAGAAGATTGGCTTGCCCCGCCGCGCCTGCGCGCAACGCCGCCAGTGCCGCCTCCAGCCGCGCCGGATCGCGCCCCGCTTTGACCTCAACCAAACGGGCGATCTGCGTTTTCAGCACGGCGGCATTATCGACTTCGCGATACTGCCCCTCCTCCACCGCCTCCGGCTCAAAGCGGTTGACGCCGACGATCACCTCTTCGCCTTTGTCGATGCGGGCCTGCTTACGGGCGGCGGATTCTTCGATGGCGAGCTTAGCCTCTGCCAGACAGTTCGCGATCCCGCCCTTGACATCCAGATCGGCGATGATACCGCGCGCCGCCACCAGCAGCGAATGGGTCAGCGCCTCGACAAAATACGATCCGCCCAAGGGATCGGCCGTGCGCGTCACTTGGCTTTCGTGTTGCAGGATCAGCTGCGTGTTGCGGGCAACACGGGCCGACATTTCGCTGGGCAGCGCTATGGCTTCATCGAAGGCGTTGGTATGCAGCGATTGCGTGCCGCCCAAGACCGCTGCCAGCGCCTCATAGGCTGTGCGCACGATGTTGTTGGCTGGGTCCTGCTCGGTCAGTGACACACCGGAGGTCTGGCAATGGGTGCGCAGCATCAGGCTTTCGCTTTTGCTAGCGCCGAACTCTTGCATGATCTCGCACCACAACACCCGTGCGGCGCGCAGCTTGGCGATTTCCATGAAAAAATTCATGCCGATGCCGAAAAAGAATGACAGCCGCGGCGCGAAGGCATCGATCTTCAGCCCGCGGGCGAGCGCCGCGCGCACATATTCCTTGCCATCCGCCAGCGTGTAGGCCAGCTCCTGCACCGCCGTCGCGCCGGCCTCATGCATATGATAGCCGCTGATCGAGATCGAATTGAATTTCGGCATATTCTGCGCCGTGTATTGAATGACATCGGCGGCAATCCGCATCGAGGGCGCGGGTGGATAGATGTAGGTGTTGCGCACCATGAATTCTTTCAGGATATCGTTCTGGATCGTTCCTGAAAGCTGTTCCGGCTTCACACCCTGTTCGTCCGCCGCCACGATGAAACTCGCCAGCACCGGGATCACCGCCCCGTTCATGGTCATGGAAACGCTCATGCGTTCCAGCGGAATCCCGGCGAAGAGGATTTTCATATCCTCGACCGAATCGATGGCAACGCCCGCCTTGCCGACATCGCCCGCAACGCGCGGATGATCGCTGTCGTAACCCCTATGGGTCGGCAGATCGAAGGCCACAGATAGACCGGTCTGTCCCGCCGCCAGATTGGCGCGGTAGAAAGCGTTAGACTCTTCGGCGGTGGAAAAACCCGCATATTGGCGAATGGTCCAGGGCCGCCCCGCATACATGCTGGCGCGCACGCCGCGCAGGAACGGCGCTAGGCCCGGCAGGCCATCGCCCTCCAGCCCCTCAAGGTCCGCCGCCGTATAAAGCGGCTTGACCGCAAACCCCTCTGGCGTCTGCCAGAGAAGCTCCGTAAGCGGACGGCCCCTCAGTTCCTTGGCGGCCAGCGCCGCCCATGCTTCTGGCGTTGTTATCATCCGGCGTATTTAGCGCTATTTTCCGCCGCTGGCAGCGCCCGGCTTTTGCTACACAGAATTGTCGCGGAACCGTTTCAAACTCGTCACATTCCTCCGCGCACGGAGTTTTCCGTGGATAAGTCCCTTAGGCCCCAGGATTCGCGTCGCCCACAAGATATAGCGCCGCTAACCCCTTGACAGCACCCTAATGGTATGAGAACAAAGGCTGATTTCCGGCGAGTTGGTGATTCGGGCCCGGTTCGTTCGGCACCCGTTCCAGATTGTTTATTGCGGACAGTACCAAGCGCCCCACTCTGATTCTCTCACCCTTACGCCGCGTTTTGGCGCCGCACCGCCCCCCCGATCGCCGCTTACCCCCAGCAGCGTGGCGTTGCGCCCCCACCGAAAGCCTTGCGCTCAAGGCCCCCAGCGGTGAATGGTCCCCCGGCAATGCGCACATCAAACACCGGCTCGCGGGTCACGGCTGTCCTTGGCCCGACCAATACGGGCAAGACCCATTTCGCCATCGAGCGCATGCTCGGGCACAAGACCGGCATGATCGGCCTGCCGCTGCGCTTATTGGCGCGCGAGGTCTATGACAAGATTGTCCGCCTCAAAGGGGCCAGCCAGGTTGCCCTCATCACCGGCGAGGAGAAAATCATTCCCGCCGGGGCGCCCTATTACGTCTGTACGGTGGAAGCCATGCCGACCGGCCTGGGCACGGCCTTTCTGGCGGTGGATGAGATCCAGCTTTGCGCCGATCCCGAGCGTGGCCATGTCTTCACTGATCGCTTGCTGCATGCCCGCGGTACCGAGGAGACCCTGTTCCTCGGCGCCGACACCATGCGCGGTGCCATCCAGCGCTTTGTGCCGAGCGCCTATTTCGTCACCCGCTCGCGCTTTTCGGATCTGGCCTATACCGGCCCGAAGAAGCTAACCCGCCTGCCGCGCCGCTCCGCCGTGGTCGCCTTCTCCGCCGATGATGTCTACGGCATTGCCGAGACCATCCGGGTGCAGCGCGGCGGTGCAGCCGTGGTCTTGGGCGCCCTTAGCCCACGCACCCGCAATGCCCAAGTGGCCCTCTATCAATCCGGCGAAGTCGATTTCCTCGTCGCCACCGATGCCATCGGCATGGGCATCAACATGGATGTCGATCACGTTGCCTTTTCGGCGACGGAAAAATTCGATGGCTTTGTCACCCGCCCCTTGCGCCCCGAAGAAATGGGCCAGATCGCCGGTCGCGCCGGCCGCCATATGAACGATGGCACTTTCGGTGTCACCGGCGACGCCGCGCCGTTGGAGCCGGAACTCGTCAGCCGGATCGAGAATCATCACTACGATCCGGTGCGCGTGCTGCAATGGCGCAATTCCGCCCTGGCTTTTCATTCCCTGGATGCGCTCACCGCCTCCCTCGATGAGCCCACGCCCACCCGCGGTCTGGTGAAGGCGCGCCCGTCTTCGGACCTCATCGCGCTGCGCACTCTCGCTGCCCAAGACGACATCCGCGACCGCACCACGGCGACGGCCCAGATCAAGCTGCTCTGGGACACCTGCCAGATGCCGGATTTCAACAAGCTGTCGACGGAAGAACACGTCCGCCTCGTCCGCACCATCTATGGTCATCTGTCGGGCGATGCAGGCGTCTTGCCGGAAGATTGGCTGGCGGCGCAGATCAACCGCCTCGACATCATCGAAGGCGATGTCTCCACCCTCTCCGGGCGCCTCGCCCATATCCGCACCTGGACCTATGCCGCCAACCGCCCCGGCTGGGTCGAGGATCAGAAGCATTGGCAGGAGGTTACGCGCGCCATTGAGGACCGCCTCTCCGATGCTTTGCATGAAAAGCTGACACAGCGCTTTATCGACCGGCGCACCTCGGTCTTGATCCGCCAGCTGCGGGAGGAAGATCTCGATCTGGCGCTGGATGATTCCGGCGGCGTCACGGTGGCGGGCGAAGCCATCGGTAAGCTGGAAGGCTTCCGCTTCACCCCAGCCGAGACCACACAAGGCTTGGAAGCCAGGGCTTTGCGCGCCGCGGCTGTGAAGGGCCTCGAAAGCGAATTTCACACCCGCGCCCGCAAACTCTCCTTCGCTTCTGAGAATGAAATCACCCTTAGCGAACATGGGCGGCTGTGGTGGGATGGCGCCATCGTCGCCCAGCTCGTCGCCGGTCCCTCGCCGCTGGCGCCCGCCGTGCAGGTGCTCGCCGATGAAAGCCTCAGGGGCGCCCCGCGCGATGGCGTGCAGCGCCGCTTGGAAGATTGGCTGAAAGTGCGCATCGCCGCCAAGCTGCAGCTCTTGCAAGCCCTGTCGGACGGTATCGAAGCCAAGGCCGGCACCAAGGAAGCGCTGCCCGGCGAAGCCCGCGGCATCGCCCATCGTCTGATGGAGAATTTCGGCTCCATCGATTTTCCGCGCACCGACCTCAAGGGCGACCGCGGCGCCGTCATGCGCGCGCTCAGGCCTTACGGCGTCTGGTTCGGCCGCCGCACGGTTTATCTGCCAAAGCTGCTGCGCCCCGACGCCGCCAGCCTGCTGGCCCTACTCTGGAGCATCTGGCAGAAGACCGAAAATGTGCCGACCCTGCCGCGCGCGGGCCTCACCTCCTTTGAGAGCGAAGCGCCCGAAGGCTTTCTCGCCGCTGCCGGTTTTCGCAAATTCGCCAGCCGCGCCATTCGCCTCGACATGCTGGAGCGGCTGGAAGACGTGCTGGAGCAAGCCCTGATCGGCGGCGAGACTTCCGACATCCTGCTGCCCAAGCTGGTCTCACTGCTCGGCTGCGGCAATGACGAGTTGAAAGAGGTTCTGAACGCGCTCGGCTGGCAAGCCATGGACGTCGCCGACGGCAAACAAGTCTGGCGCCGCGCCGCGCCCAAACCGCCGCGCCGGGAGAAAAAGCCACGCGAAGAAAAACGCGAGAAAAAACCCGTCATTACCGTGAACCCCGACTCCCCCTTCGCCAGCCTCGCCGATCTTTTCGGAAGTAAATGACGCCACAAGAACCCGAACGCCTGCGCCTCGACAAATGGCTGTGGTGCGCCCGCTTCTACCGCACCCGCGAACTCGCCGCCGCGGCCTGCGAAAAGGGCCGCATACGGATCAACGATTTCCGCGTCCAAAAAGCCGGCCGCGAAGTCAAACTCGGCGACATCCTCACCCTGCCGCTGGCCGACAAAGTGGTGGTCGTCCGCGTCCTCGCAGCCGCCAAACGCCGCGGCTCGGCGCCAGAGGCGCAGCAGCTGTATGAAGTGGTGGAAGCGTAACTTTCCTCCCTCGCGGGGCTCCGCACTCAACACCGCAAAATGTCAAAACAGCGGGGGAGGTGCCGAGCGCGATAGCGGGGTGTTGCGGAGCAGGATGAACGGGCAGTCAATACCGGCTGGTATGACGTTCCGCCATGTAGCGGCCGGGTGACGTGCCTAGGGCTTTGCGGAACATCGTCACGAAACTCGGCACGCTTTCATAGCCCAGATCCCCCGCAACCTGTTGGATCGACGCCCCACCGGCGAGCCACTTCACGGCCAGCACAATCGCCAATTGCTGCCGCCAGCGGCCAAAGCTCATTCCGGTTTCGCGTTGGATCAGCCTTGCCAATGTCCGTACGCTAAGCCCAGCCCGTTTGGCCCATACATCAATCGTCCCCCGGGCCTCCGGAGTGGCCATCATGTCTTCGACGATGCCGCACAGCCGTTTGTCGTTCGGCATAGGCAGATGCAAATCCTCAATCTTCGCCGCGACCAGTTCGTCGAGCAGCACTGTGATTAGCCGCGAATTGGCACCCCCCTCCTCATAGAGCAGAGGCAGCTCCGCCGCACGTGTGAGCAACGCCCGCAATAAGGGCGTCACCGAAACGGTACAGCAGGTCGTGGGCAGCCCCGCGCCAAAGGCAGGATCCACGAATGCCCCATAGCCTTCCAATGTACCACTCACCTTGATCGCATGCAGGGCCTGGCCTGGAATCCACACCGCGCTTCGCGGCGGCACAATCCATAACCCTCCCTCCACTTCGCAACTCAGTGCGCCACGCTGGACCAGCACAATCTGGGCCTTGGCATGGCGGTGAAGATCTAACTCAAGCCCGCCGAAATCTTTGGCGATAAAGCCATAGGTCACCACCGGCCTCGGCACCCCATCCGGTTCGATCCAATCCGCTTCCTCGCTAAGCTCGGTTAAAATTGGCATGGTCAGCACCCTGGCATTTGGCATAAACGAATAATAATCTGCCCGACTTTAGCAATGACGTCACCGCCAAACACCTCTACCCCTTCGGCCCAGATCCGTCGAGCCCAAGGAGCCAAGCACGTGAACACGTTGGAAACAGAAATCGTCGCGCAACTACTGCAAAAGCTGCACCAGGATGCGGAAGCGGCGGACCACGAATATTTCAAATCTGTGATGGCCGAGATCGAGACCTCTGGAGAGACCGCTGAGGACTGGGCCGCCAAGTTACTGATCGACGAAAAAGCGGGCCTACGATCGGTTTATCAGGGCTTTGCCAATCATTTTCTCGCGGTTTCGGCGAACTTTGGGCGCTTCCTTTACGCGATGGTGCGAGCGAGCAAAGCAGTCCGTATCGTCGAGTTCGGCACCTCGATGGGCATTTCAACGATCTATCTTGCCGCGGCGCTGCGGGATAATGGCGGCGGTACGCTGATTGGCAGCGAACTGGAGCCGAGCAAGGTCCAGCGGGCGCGGGCGCATCTCAAGGCCGCCGGTCTTGCTGATCTGGTTGATATCCGGGAGGGCGACGCTCGCGAGACTCTCGTCAACCCCGGCGGTCCCGTCGATCTGCTTTTGATCGACGGAGCGTTCTCGCTCTATCTGCCGGTCCTGAAACTGATTGAACCGCATTTGCGCCCGGGAGCTGTGGTGCTCGGCGAGAATGCCTTTGATCCAGAATACTTAGCGTATGTCCGTGATCCCGCCCGAGGGTATTTTTCAAGGATGCTCCCAATCGACGAAGGACGCGGGAACGAATTCACCGTTAGGCTCCCATGACTGAAGTAAGAGGGTCGGAGTAATAACCACCCTGCCGAGTTGCATCGCTTCTCCAGCCCAAACAATCACCGCAACCCCCTCGCATCCGCCTTGAACCTTCCCACTCCGCTTCCCACATCCATCTGCGGTGCATCAGCACCAAGGAAAGGATGGGCGGTGTCCGATTGTTTGGCTTTCAACGAATGGCCGCCTCTGCTGCAAGGCGCCGCATATCGGCTCCCACGCAAATCGCCTTGCTCGGCAAAATCTGGAACGGCTGATGCGTCGCGCCAGCCCTCCGCCGCAGCACAATTTCGCGCGAACAATTTTGTTGCCGAAGCGGTGTGTCAGGCCAATTTCCGCCAAGCCGGGGGCTCCGCCCCCCACCCGAAAAATGCGGGGTATTTTTCGACCTCCCCGCCAAGGGAAGGTTAAGAGATGGACGAAACCCGCGATGCCCCGACCACGCTCCATGGCTCGTTCCGGCCCCTCCCCCCGGCCCTCACCTCTATAACAATTACCGCAAAGCCCCACCACGTTTTCTGTAATTTTCATGCCGCCGCCACAATAGCCCCCCCGCACGCCCAGCAGCCGTGGCGCAAAGGCCATGTGTCCCCTGGGAACTGCCTAGAAGCTGCGCAAGCGGCGCTTAAACCCTTGATCCGCACCGCAACGCGTCCTATGGACCACCCACGCAATTCGACCGGAGTCTGCTGCCCCATGGCCTATGTCGTCACCGACGCCTGCATCAAATGCAAATTCATGGATTGCGTGGAAGTGTGCCCGGTCGATTGCTTCTACGAAGGCGAGAACATGCTCGTCATCCACCCGGATGAATGCATCGATTGCGGCGTCTGCGAGCCGGAATGCCCGCCGGAGGCCATCAAGGCCGATACCGAGAGCGGCCTCGAAAAGTGGCTGACCCTGAACGCCGATTTTGCCAAGAAATGGCCGAACATCACACAGAAGGGCGAGGCCCCGGCGGACAAGGAAGACTTCCGTAACGAAGAAGGAAAATTCGAGAAGTATTTTTCGGAAAAGCCGGGCCAGGGCTCGTAGCACGGGGCAACCATCTGTCGCCAAACGGCAATTCACTAGGCTTGGGGCCGCCCGAAAGCGGCAGGAACGGCCGGGGAACACAAAGAAGTCTCAATCTTTCAAAGGTTTGAGGAAAGGGTCCTTCCCTTTTTTGCAAACCCGTGATACCTTACGCCCGTTCTGAGAAATGGACTCGAACGGCGCTGCCCCACCCGGATCAAAGTCCGGAGGCGCCGCATTGTGACAATGCTGCCTTTCAGCGGTGCCGGCCCTCCCCGGTCGGTGCCCGTTCGAGTGCGCGATACGGAAAGTGAAATGACAACACCAAAAGCTCCTGTAGTACCTGTGCCCGTGCCCCTCAAGAAGGCGCCTGCGAATTCCAATCGGAAACTCGATTTCAAGGCCAATGACCACGTGGTGTATCCCACCCATGGCGTAGGCCGGATTATGCGCATCGAAGAGCAGGAAGTGGCGGGCACTAGGCTTGAGCTTTTCGTCATCACCTTCGAGAAGGACAAGATGACCCTGCGCGTCCCGACTTTGAAAGCCAAGGCAGTAGGCATGCGCAAGCTGTCTTCGCCCGATACGGTGGCGACCGCCCTTAACACCTTGAAGGGCCGTGCCCGCGTCAAGCGCACCATGTGGTCTCGCCGGGCTCAGGAATACGAAGCCAAGATCAATTCTGGCGATCTGGTCTCCATTGCCGAAGTGGTGCGCGACCTGCATCGCGCCTCCGGCCAGCCGGAGCAGTCCTATTCCGAACGTCAGCTCTACGAAGCGGCGCTCGCCCGCATGGCCCGCGAAGTTGCGGCTGTGGAGAAAATCGACGAAATGGCCGCGGTCAAACGCGTTGAGGGAGCCCTTCTCAAGAAGGCCGCCTGAAACCGCCGGGCTGATACAATTTGCGAAGGCTCGGGGGCAACCGCGGGCCTTTTGCTTTTCCGTAACGGCGTTATTCTTGTAGCGTCTCGTTCAATAAGCGCAGAATCAAGGTGGGCGGCATGAAGTGGTTCTTGGCGATGATGATCGGCACCCTGTCGGGCTGGCTGATCGTGTCTTTGACCGATGAAGTGGCCATTGCCACCGCTGCCGGCGCCGCGATTGGCGTTTTGGCGACCATCGCCTTTTTCGGCAACCGCCCGCTCCATACCCTGGCCAAAGTGGCGATCGCCATGGCTGTGGGCTGTGTCTTCGGCTGGATTGTGGCGCTGTTGACCACCGGCCTGGCCCCCGCGATGGTGATCGGCGCCGTCATCGGCGTGCTCGCCACCTTGGCGGTGGCTACCGAGCGTCCCGTCCTCTCGCTTCTCAAGCTGGTCGGCGCCGCCGCTGCCAGTTTTGCGGTCGGTTGGGGCATTGGCGCTGCCGTGGGCAATCAGCATCTGGGCCTGGCCCTCGCCGTTCCTCTCGCAATGCTGCTTTTGCTACCCATGGCCGATACCGTCGCCCTGCCGCGCCGCCGCCCGTTCTGAGAGGGCCGTCATGGCAATGACCAAGCCCATCATCGGCGCAATTTTGGCGGGGATCGTTATCGGCACCGCGATCGGCGCTGCCATGGGGGTGGCGCTACACAGCATGGCAATCGGCGGCGCCATCAGCGCCGGTCTGTCGGCTTCGTTTGCGCTGAACTTCGTCTCCCGCGTCCGCAAAAAATCTGGCTGCTGCAACTAGCGCCGGCCGGAAGTTTGCGGCAGCCTGGGCAGCGCATCTGCTTGGCCCTGATGGCCGCCTTGAATGACGACACCCCGACCACTGTGAGCAAGATCGCCGCCAGCACCACCACCGCAATGTGGATGATGAGCAGAAGCACAAAGGCGGCTGCGCAGAACAGCATACCAGTCATGATCAGACGCGCGCGGGGACGGCTTGGCACCGGGGCGCCGCAATGGGGACAGTTCATGGGGCCGTTCTATAACGCCGTCAGGTCTATTGCAGCAATTCGATCTGCTTAGGATTGCCGATTGCGATAGCCGGGCCGTTCAGAGTCTGTACCACACCGCGCACGCGTACCAGCCTGCCGCCATAGTTGAGCGGATCGACCCCCATGAACTTGAAGGTCTTGATATCGCCTTGGTTGATCACCACCGTGAAGTCGCGCCGCACGTCCTGGCCGAAGTTGAGATAGACCTTGCCATCGCTCTCGGCCGCGCTCGTCACCCGCCCCACGACCACCTGAAAAGTGCCGACATCGCTCTTGATGCCGTCCGGCTGACGTGTCGCATAGGCGGTATTAGCCCAGATCCCGAGCCCCGCTCGCCGCGCTTCGGCTTCGGCGGCATAAAGCTCGCGATAGCATTCGCCGCGGTCCGGTGAGATTTCCACCCGTGCCAAGCCCTTGCGCAGCAATTCGAGCTGCAGCCATTTACCGTCTTCGGTAAAGATTTGTCCCCGCACGCGGTCATAGCGATCTTCCTTCGGCCACACCGCATGGGCGTCGAGTTCGCGGCCCTTGGCGAGGTCGTCAAGTTCGCTGCGCGCCGCGTCGGCCAGCGCTTGCGGGGCGTGGTCTTGCGCTCCGCTCGGCAGGCGAATGCCCTCAAGCTTCAGGGCTCTGCCATCCGACATCACCAGGACGCCATTGTTTTCGACCCGCATGATATGGGCCGAACGGATTTCGCGATCACCAGCGCATTCGGGTGCCGCCATAGCGGGCAAACCCCAGACGAGCCCCAAAAGGATAATGGCTTTATGCATGACACTTTCCCCGCCGAACGGTGCCCATCTTGCACGAAACCTGGCTGATCTGCATCCCTTGCGCGGCAAGGAAATCGTACGTTCCTTGACACTTCCTCAATCGGCCAACAATTTGGCGCCTGCGCCTCTTCCGGTGGAGCGCATTTAGCCCATAGAATGACCGGAATCCCAAGCAATGAGACACACACCCGATGACCACGCCCATTCGCGACCTTCCCAGCCGCTACGGCGCTGTGGCCATGACGCTGCATTGGCTGATTGCCATCGCCATTATTACAAATCTCATCATCATCCTGACCGTGGACGACCTGCCACGTCCGGAACGAATGCAGTGGGTAGCCCTACACAAATCGATTGGTCTCACGGTTCTAATCCTCAGCATCGCCCGCATCGTCTGGCGTTGGTTCAATCCCGTGCCGCCGCCGCCAGTCGGCTTGCCCAAATATCAGCGCATCGCGGGAACGGCCCTGCACCATCTCTTCTATCTTCTCATCGTCGCCATTCCGCTGGCGGGTTGGATGATGACGTCCGCCAGCGGACGTCCCATCGTCTTTTTTGGCCTCTTCAATTGGCCGCTATTTCCCGGGCTTGGCGGCATGACGCCGCAAACCGGCCACGCCTATCACGAGGCCTTTGAAAGTGTGCACGTGGTACTGGGCTGGTCGCTGGTCGGCCTTATCCCGCTGCATATCGCGGCGGGGCTGTATCATCACTTTATGCTCAAGGATAACGTGCTGCTGCGCATGCTGCCCGGGACCAAGCTGCGCCCTTGAAGCCTTGCCTCTGTGGTCATTCGGACTAGATTGCCCCAATGGTTCAGGACCTTATTTGTGAAGCGGATGCCGCCACAATTGCCCGTGGGGCAGAACTCTTGGGCGAGGGGCAGCTGGTCGCCTTCCCGACCGAGACGGTTTACGGCCTCGGCGCCGATGCCACCAATGGCGCTGCCGTGGCCGCGATCTTTGCCGCCAAGGATCGCCCACGCATCAACCCGCTCATCGTTCACATCCGGGACAAGGCGGAAGCCGAAACCCATGTGATTTTCTCGGAAGCCGCCAGCCGTCTTGCAGAAGCCTTTTGGCCGGGGCCGCTGACATTGGTTCTGCCGCGCCGCACCCACACGCCCCTCTCCCTGCTGGTCAGTGCCGGGCTGGAGACGGTGGCGGTACGCGCACCCTCGCATCCCCTGGCGCGCGCCCTCATCGCTGCCGCGGGCTTTCCTTTGGCTGCACCCAGCGCCAATCCCTCGGGTAGCGTCAGCCCCACAACCGCACGCCATGTCGCCGAAGGTCTGGGGCGCCGCGTCGCCATGATCCTCGACGGTGGCGCCACCCCCGTTGGCGTGGAATCCACCGTGATCGGCTTTTCGTCCCAAGGCAGCGCTCTCATGCTGCGGCCGGGGGGCGTACCGCGCGAGGCTATCGAAAAGATCGTCGGGCCACTTGCAGTGCCGGCCTCTGGCGGTCCCGTCACTTCGCCCGGACAACTCTCCAGCCACTATGCACCGCGCGCTCGTCTTCGCCTCAACGCAACCGAAACGGTCCCCGGTGAAGTCTTGCTTGGCTTTGGCTCCATAGAAAACGCTGCGCTCAATCTCAGCCGCAAAGGTGACCTCTCCGAAGCGGCCGCCAATCTCTTTGCCATGTTGCGGGCGCTGGATACCGAGGCAGCGGCCATCGCCGTCTCCCCAATTCCCGAACACGGCCTCGGCGAAGCCATCAACGACCGGCTCCAGCGCGCCGCCGCACCGCGCCCCTGAGACAGCAATGACCCCACTCTTCGAACAATTGCACGCCATTGTCGGACCCAAAGGGTTTTCCACCGATCCTGCCGAGATCGCACCGCATCTGGAAGAATGGCGCAGCAAATATACCGGCGCCTCGCCCTTGCTGCTGAAACCGGCGACCACACAGGAAGTTTCGGCCATACTCGCGCTATGCCATCAGACGGGCACAGCGGTCGTACCGCAAGGCGGCAACACGGGCCTCGTCGGCGCGCAGATTCCATTTCACAACGAAATTCTCCTCAGCTTGGCGCGCCTCAATCAAATTCGCGTCGTCGACGTACACAACAGTTGCTTGATCGCCGAAGCCGGTGTCGTTTTGGCTGCTGCTCAGTCGCTGGCCGATGATAACAGCCTTTTGCTCGCGCCAAGTTTGGCCTCCGAAGGCTCGGCAATGATCGGCGGCTTGATTTCCAGCAATGCCGGCGGCGTTAATGTGCTGCGCTACGGGATGATGCGCGAGCAGGTTTTGGGCCTTGAAGTCGTGCTAGCCGATGGCCGTATCCTCAACACCTTGCGGACCTTGCGCAAAGACAACACCGGTTACGATTTAAAGCAGCTCTTTATTGGCGCCGAAGGCACGCTCGGCATCATCACAGCCGCAGCGCTGAAGCTTTTTCCCAAACCCTCCGAGCGTGCCACCGCCTTTGTCGCCGTCAGCAATGTAAACAAGGCGACGGCGCTGCTGGCACGGTTGCAGAAGCATACCAATGGCCTCCTCAACGCCTTTGAACTTCTCGCCCGCGCTGGGCTCGAGCTGGTTCTGAGGCATATACCCGGCAGCAAAGACCCCTTTGCCGTGCCCTCGCCCTGGTATGTGTTGTGTGAAGCCTCGGGGATCGCTGGTGTGGAAGCGGCGTTCCAAGCCGGGCTTGAAAGCGCGCTCGAAGACGGGCTCGCCGATAACATCGTCATCGCCTCCAGCGAGAGCCAGCGCGCGGCGCTATGGCGTCTGCGCGAAGCCATGTCCGAGGCCCAGAAGCTCGAAGGCCCGTCGCTCAAACACGACATCTCCGTCCCCGTCAGCGCGGCCGCTGCTTTCATTGACAAGGCCATTGCCGCGGTTGCCGCCCACCTACCCTCCGCGCGCGCCGTGCCGTTCGGCCATCTCGGCGACGGCAATCTGCATTTCAATTTTCAGATGGAGCAAGGTGCGGATCCGCAAAGCTACCTCGCCCATTGGGATGATATTCAGCAGATCGTGCATGACATCGTGCAGGAATTCGGTGGTTCGTTCAGCGCCGAACATGGCGTCGGCGTGATGAAGCGCGCTGCCCTGAAGCGCTATAAAAGCACGGTTGAAGTTGATCTCATGCGTCTTCTGAAACAGAGTCTCGATCCCAAAGCCATTCTCAATCCCGGCAAGCTCATCCCCGATTAAGCCCGTAAAACTGTTGCACCAAGGCCGCACGAGCGAATTCTCCTGCATGCGACACCGTCGCGTTTTCACGTCACAGCCTCGGCGAACGCTGCTCTCGGTGCTTGTCTTTTGAGCACGCCAGGCGGGCGATGCTGGTTTCGCCAGCGCCCCATCGCTCGTAGCCGAGGGTTGAAAAACAAGCGATAAAGTGGCTCTTGTTGCGAGCGCGCTAGTCTCGACGCAGCGAATGGTTTGCATGTGATCACATTTTGAGCGCGCCATGCCGTATCCGAACGCCCGCCTTCGTCTACTTCCCTTACGTTGACTCGGAGCCGGTGCGTGCTATCCCGCAATAGACCCGCAAATTCGGAGGATCGCATGAGCCTGTTTCGCCTCTCACGATTGGTAGCCGCGGCAGCCACCGCGCTGGCCGTTACCGCCGGTGCCTTCGCTGCCGATGTCACGGCCTTCGCCGCCGCCTCCCTGGCTTCGGCCCTGCCCGAGATCGCCTCGGCGTATCAAAAACAAACCGGTCACACGGTGGCTTTCTCCTTCGCGGCCTCTTCGGTCCTGGCCCGGCAAATTGAGAATTCTCCCGGTGCGGATGTTTTCATGTCAGCCGACGCCGACTGGATGGATTATCTCGACAATAAAGGCCTCATTCAACATCCCACACGCAAAACGCTGTTGACCACGCACCTCGTTCTGATCGCGCCCTCCACCTCCACAATCACTCTGAAGATCGCGCCACATTTCGACATTCTCGGCGCCTTGCAAGGCGGGCGCATCGCCATCGCCAATCCAGATTCGGTGCCCGCGGGCAAATACGCCAAGGCGTCACTGACCTCACTCGGCGTCTGGAGCACGGTGGCCGATCACATAGCCAGCGCCGAAAGCGTTCGCGTGGCGCTCGCCTATGTGGCGCGCGGCGAAACCCCGCTCGGCATCGTCTACAAGACCGACGCGCTGGTCGAGCCCAAGGTGAAGATCGTCGATACCTTCCCCGATACTAGCCACGCGCCCATCGTTTATCCCGCGGCGCTGACCAAAGACGCCAAACCCATCGCCAAGGAATTCCTGGATTTCCTGAGCGGGCCGCAAGCACGCGCCGTCTTCGTTAAATACGGCTTCGACCTCTGGACAGAACATTAATTCTGAAGGCTAAGCCATTCGGCTTGAGGCGTGCGCATTCTCTTTCGGGTGCGCACGTTTTTTTACGCCGCCTTCACGATGCCAGCTTCCACCGGCGCATCCGGTGCCCCCTTGGCAAGGCCGCGCGTGCTGACGGCAGCGGTGACCACCGTCGCGGCATAAGGCAGGCTCTGCACCCACAGCATCACGATCCACAGCCATGCAGCCGGATCGTCATAGCGCCCGGTGGACATCACCGACACCACCGCCACGATGCAGGCGCCGAACAATACCGTCTCCTGCCACACACCGCGCAAAGCTTGGCTTAACAACGCTTCATCGGCGCATTTGGGCGTGCGCAGGAAAGGTGTGCCGCTGGTGAAAATGCCGGACCATACCGCCTTGGCCACCGTGTGCGTCAGCGCCAGCCCGGCCACCGACGCCATCAAAGCCCCCCGCATGCCGGAGCGCACTTTGGAAGGATAGAGCAGCAGCGTCTTCAGCATTTTGGCTGCGAACAGCGCCAGCGCCGCCGCCGACAGAACCGGCATCGGCACATCGACATAGCGTGGCGCTGCCCACATCGCGAAGCTCCAGGTCAGCGCGATGAAAGTCACGATCATGCCCAGCCCGTCGGAAATCCATGGCAGCCAGCCGCTGAGAAAATGGTAGCGCTGGCCCCAGGAAAGCTTGCTCTTGCCGGCAAAGATCGCGCCCGCATGGTGCTTTAAGATTTGCATGGCGCCATAGACCCAGCGATAGCGCTGGCTTTGGAAGGCCTTCAGTGTATCGGGGATAAGCCCCTTGCCCATGCTCTGTGGAATATAGGCCGCGCCATAGCCGGCTTCGAACAGGCGTAAGCCCAGCTCGGTATCTTCGGTGATGCACCAAGTCGCCCAGCCGCCCACTTCCACCAGCTTGTCGCGGCGCACGATGGTCATAGTGCCGTGCTGGATGATGGCGTCGGATTCGTTGCGTTCCACCATACCGATCTGGAAGAAGCCGCGATATTCTTCATTGCACATCGCCTTGAACAGGCTCTCTCCGGCGTCGCTATAGTCCTGGGGACCTTGTACCAGTGCGATATGATCGTCGGCGAAATAGGGTAACGTCAGGCGCAGCCAATTGGCATCGACCTTATAATCGCTGTCGATCACCGCCACGAATTGGGCATCGGGATGGGTTAGCGACAGCGCGATATTGAGTGCGCCAGCTTTGAAGCCCTTCACACCGTCGAAATGGAAGAAGCGAAAGCGCGGACCCAGCGCGGCGCAGTGGGCTTCCACTGGCCGCCAGTTCTCTTCCTCCGGGGTGTTGTTATCGAGGACGACGACTTCGAAATTCTCGTAATCGAGCAACGCCAGCGCATCCAGCGTCGCGATCATCATCTCCGGTGGTTCGTTGTAACAAGGCACGTGCACCGAGACGAGCGGGGCTTTTTCCGGAATTTCCGCGCGCACGGCGCGGCGCTCCACGCGCCACAACACGGCTGCCAGTTCGATGCCTTCGGTTAGGATAACAATGGAGGCCAGCAGCACCAAAGGCGACATGGCAATGATAAGCACGATGTTGGTGGGATCGATGTAATTCAGCGTGGTGGCGTCGATCAGCATCAAAATACCGGTGGTGACGAGCGCCACCAGCCCCCCCATCACCAGATAGCCGGTCGCGTGCACCCGCGGCATCCAGCTCAAAATGAGGAGACCTAAGAGCAGCGAAAACGTCGCTGCAAACAATGTGTATTTTCGCCACTCGGGAAAGGACCGCACAACGCCGGTGAAAAGAAATTTTGGCTGGCCCTCGGCATTGAAGAGACCCCAATAAGCCCCCACGCCGCCGCCCTTGCCTTCGAGGGTGCCCTTCCACGGCTGGTCGTAAGCTTCGATGATGTAGTAGTCGTAACCCTTATCCAGCGCGAGCTGGACGAAATTGCGGAGGAAATAGGCTTCGTTCGCAAGCGAAGCTTCCGCATTGCCGTAACCGCGTCCCTGACTTGGCCAGCCGACTTCACCGATCACAATAGGCTTATCGGGGAATTCGTCCTGCACATGGTTATAAGCATTCTGCACAAAGCCGGTGGCGGTGCGAATGTCGGCGCCCTCCCAATAGGGCAGAAGGTGGACGAAAATGACATCGCAATACGGGCCAAGTTCTGGATGCAGGAGCCACGTCGACCAGGTCTCCGCCGTTGTTACTTTGATACGGGCGGGCAAAGCGGCCCGAACGCGTTTGAGATAGCCGTTGAGCTGGTCGCCGGTGACATCGCCGCGCATTACCGATTCATTGCCGACAATAACGCGGTCGACGACGCGCCGGTTGGCGAGAATGGCGCTCAGCGCTTTTTCGACTTCGATCTCATTCTTGTCGAGATCGGCCCCGATCCAAATGCCGACGGAGACCGTCAGCCCATAGCGCCGTGCGATCTCGGGCACTTTGTCGAGGCCGTAATTGACCGTGTAGGTCCGCACATGTCCGGCGAAGCGCGCCAGCTGCGCCATGTCGAGATCGATGCGTTCGGGCGATACATGCTTGACTTGCTGACTGTCGTAGGTGTGGCTGGGGTAATAGGTTACCCCACGCACTTGGCCATCCCACTCAGGCGCAATCACCGTGTAGTCCCGGCTCGCCCAAAACAGGGCGCTGGCTGAGACCACCAGCAAGAGTGCAAGCGCGATCCGGAGCGAGCCGCCCCGGCCGCGCAGCAACTGGCGTAGCTTGTCGATCAAGTTTCGCTAACGCTCCAACCAGCCGAAAGCCGCCATCTCCCCTGTTTCTGGAGACACGGACAGCCTATTTACCATCATCCGGGCCCAGATCTTCGCCGGCATGTTTGTCATCGGGATCGTTGGGATCGGCCGGACGCAATCTCGGCGGTGTCACGTTTTTCAGTTCCACCTCGAACACCAGGGTCTGATTGGGCCCAATCGAGCCATCGGGCGTTCCGGTCTCGCCATAACCGAGCCTCGAGGGAATCACGATCTCCCATTTGTCGCCGACTTTCATCAACGCCAGAGCCTCGGCCCAGCCGGCAATCAAGGAATTGGCTTTGAAGCGGACCGGCATGCCCTCTTCGGTGCCGTCGAACACAGTGCCGTTGATTAGCTTGCCCGTGTAATAGACGGTGACATAATCGATCAGGCGCGGCCGTTGGCCAAAGCCATTCTGCAAAATGCGATAGCGCAGGCCATCCGGCTTAATCTGAACACCGGGTTTCTTGTCATAAGCCGCCAGAAAGGCCTGGTTCGCGGCCGGGCTCAACGCCGGATCAGCAGCCGCAGCGGGAACCGCTGTGGCAATGACCAGCAGAGCCAGCATCCATCCAAGACGCATTGCATACCTCATTCCCAAACGTCGCGAGACACCTCGCAAGGCGCGCACCATAACCTAGGCGATGGGGTGCGCCAGCTTAATTATCGCGGCGGAACAGCCGATTGAAGAGGCCGCGCCGGGGTCCCGCCTTGCCCAAAGCAGCCCCAATATCGCCGCCATGGGTCTGCTTTTCGGGCTGGAAACGCTCACATGAACAGTTTCGGGAACGCCACGTGAACGAGCACGACCAGGCCGAAGATTGTTACCAAGGCTCCCGAGGCCCGATTGATGATTTGCACCACATGGTCATCGATACGGGCATGCAGCTGGCCCACCACCGTCGTCAGCGATGCCCACCAAGTCGCCGAGCCGGCCACCACACCGATCACCCAGAAGGCGGCGGTAAAGAAGCTCGGATTCTGCGCCATGCCGCCCAAACTCGCCGACCAGCCGAGGAACCAAGCGAAGGTTGCCGGATTGGTCGTCGTCAGCGCAAAAGTTGTCGCCATGCCTCGAACCGGTGAGTTCACCGCTACCTTGCCGTTTACCGGTTTACCGTTCTTGCCGTTGGACGGTCCATAGGTCTCGGCAATGCGCGCCGGGGGCGGCACAAAGAACATGCGAACCCCGATCACCAGCAGCATGATGCCGCCAAGGAGCTGAAGCGGCATGGAATAGCCGTTGATGAGCTGGGATATCGCCGTCAGGCTGAACCCTGCGATACAGGCGAAAATACCGTCGCCCAGCGCCGCGCCAAGCCCCGACAGAAAGCCGTAAAGCGAGCCGAACTGAAGCGTGCGCCGGATGCAGATCAGGTTTACCGGCCCGATCGGAATCGCCGCAATCAGGCCAACAACCCAACCGGTGAGGATGATACCAACGTAATCCATTAGACCCCGAAAACCATGCCCGGCCGCCCGTTCTTATTGCTCATGGAATCCTCTACGTCCGCGGCGGCTGCCGCATATAGACGATTTCAGCGTCAGGATGCGAGATTCTTCCAGTTTCAAGACGGTAGCCGTCCTGTGCCCCTGCTGATTCCCCAAAAAACCAAGCTCTTCCCGGATTTACCAACCCCGCCCGGACAGCACAGCGGAGACTGGCCCCAGCGGCAGCCCCCGCTCCATGCGACGCGACGACGCGACCAAGAATCGCCCGCAATCGATTCTGGCTCTCTCAAATCTTAGCCTGTCTCCCGCACCGCATTGCCAGTCTGAGCATGCGCGCCACAGCGTGTGCGCAGGAAATCGATAAAGGCACCCACCTTGGCAGGCGGCAGTTGGCGTGACGGTCGAAGCACGTGCAGCGCAAAACTCTCCCCGCGCCAATCTGGAACAAGCTCCACCAACGCACCGGTATCCAGCAACTGCTGGATACCGATGGCCTTGATCCGCACAATGCCGCTGCCTGCTAGGCAGGCGTTCAACATGGTGCCGAACTCGTCCACCACCAGCCGGCTCTTCGTCTTGATTCTCAGCTGTTCACTCCGGCGCTGAAACAGCCACTCGGTTATCGGATTTCCCGTCAGAGAATTTCGCACTTGAATGCAGCAATGCTGTTCCAACTCGGAGGGGTGTGCCGGCGTTCCGTGCCGTGCCAGATAAGCTGGCGAAGCCACCGTCACACTGCGCGTTTCCAAAAGCTTGGTGGCGACCAGCGATCCGGTCGGCGGCGTTCCAAAGCGGACGGCCATATCGAAGCCATCTGCAATCATATCGCCAAGCTGGTCGCGGGCCGCCAGTTCGACCGACAACTCCGGATAGAGCGCCAGGAACGCGCCCGCGTGCGGCGCGAAGAGAAGGCGTGAGAAAAAAGGATCGACATTCACACGCAATCGTCCGCGAACGCTCGCGGCAGCGCCGGAAACCACCGCCACGGCATCTTCGATCCCGGCCACCAGGGGGGCTATTTCTGCAAAGAGCTTGCGGCCCTCTTCTGTAAGCGAGACGGCGCGCGTGCTGCGCTCGAACAAGCGCACGCCAACCCGTTCTTCCAGGCGCAGGATCGCCCGGCTAACGCCAGAGCGGGTCAGCCCCAACGTATTGGCAGCCCGTGCAAAGCTGCCGCTTTCGGCAACAGCCGCCAGCACACCGACATTCGAAAGGACACGTCCGTCAAAAGCCATCACACATTCGTTGATCAATACTCACCAATATTATGACGAAAGCGCACTTTGAGCAACAATCCCCTACCCCTATTCTCTGCCTGCAACATGTAGACGGAGATAGCGATGTATGCGGTGATGGGTATTACCGGAAAAGTCGGCGGCGCGGTGGCGCGGGAACTTTTGGCGGCGGGCAAACCGGTGCGTGCCGTGCTACGCGATCCGCGCAAGGCCCAACCCGGCTGGGACATCGCCAAGGCGGACATCAACGATGCGGCGGCATTGGCCAAAGCCTTTGACGGTACCGAAGCCGTCTTCATCTTGGCCCCGCCGGTGTTCGATCCCAAACCCGGCTACCCCGAAGCCCAAGCCGTTGCTGACAGCGTAGCAGCGGCGCTACGGGCGGCCAAACCCGACCGCGTCGTCTATCTCTCCACCATTGGTGCCGATGCCAGCGAAGACAATCTCCTCTCTCAGCACACCATTATCGAAGCCGCTCTGAAGAGCCTGTCCTTACCGCTCACCTTCCTGCGGCCCGGCTGGTTTCTCGACAATGCGCTGTGGGACGTGGCACCGGCCCGCGATACCGGCAGGTTTGCCGCCTTCCTGCAGCCGCTCGATCGTGCCATTGCCATGGTGGCCACCGAAGATGTCGGACGTCTGGCGGCGCAATTGCTGCAAGAGAGTTGGAACGGACAGCGCATCGTCGAGCTGGAAGGCCCGTCACGCGTTTCCTCGAACGATTTGGCGGCGGCCTTTGCTCAAGCTCTTGGCCATCCGGTGCGCGCCGAGCCCGTGCCGCCCGAGCGTTGGGAAGGTCTTTTCCGTGAACAAGGCATGCAGAATCCAACCCCTCGCATCCGCATGCTTAGTGGTTTCAACGAAGGCTGGATCGGCTTTCAGGACGGCAGCAAAACCCGCAAGGGCCGGATCACTGCGACGGAGCTGATTGCGGCGCCGTGCCGGGACAGTCAGTCGTTTCGCTGAAACGTCTCCCAAAAGCGCAGCGGCTTTCCCTGCCCGGCGCTCACCAGCGCGCCGTCGCGCATGACCGTGAGACCCCGAATAATGGTGGCGACCGGCCAGCCCGTGGTTTTCAGCCCGTCGAAAGGCGTCCAGCCGCAGCGCGAGGCAATCTGACTGTTCTCGATGCGCTTTGTCAGTTTCATATCCACGACGGTGAAATCGGCGTCGTAACCAAGCGCAATACGCCCCTTACCGGCAATGCCGAAGATGCGTGCCGCGCCCGCACTGGTGAGGTCCACAAAACGCTCCAGCGTCAGCCGCCCGGCCGCGACGTGATCCAGCATCAGCGTCACCAGTGTCTGCACCCCGGTCATGCCCGAGGGGCTATCCGGATAGCTCTGCGCCTTTTCCTCATGGGTGTGCGGGGCGTGGTCGGAACCGATCACGTCAATCAGCCCATTGCGCACAGCCTGCCACAACGCCTCGCGGTGATGCTCGTCGCGGATCGGCGGATTCATCTGGGCATAGCTCCCAAGCCGTGAATAGCATTCCGGCGCCGCCAGGGTCAGATGCTGCGGCGTCGTCTCCACCGTCGCGATATCGCGCGCCGCCGCCAACAGCGGCAACTCGTCAGCCGTCGTCACATGCAGCACGTGCAGCCGCCGCCCGGCCGCACGCGCCAGGCGCAGCACCCGTTCGGTGGAACTGCGTGCCACTTCAGCATCGCGCCAGTCGGGATGGGTCCGCACATCGCCGCGCACAATATAGGCTTTGCGCGCCTTCAGCCGTTCCTCGTTCTCCGAATGCACCGCCATACGGCGCGTGCCGCCTTTGAGGGCCGCCAAAATGGCCTCTTCCTGATCCAGCAACAGCGTGCCGGTCGAGGAACCCAAAAAGGCTTTCACCCCGCACACGCCGGGCAATTTCTCCAGCCCGCTCAAGGCCCCGACATTGGCCGGCGTTGCACCCACGTAAAACGCATGATCGCAATGCATGCGGCCTGCGGCCCGCGCCAGCTTGTCTTCGATCGCCTCGCGGGTCGTGGTCGGCGGGCTGGTATTGGGCATCTCGAAGACGCCGGTGACACCGCCCAGCACAGCCGCGCGGCTGCCGGTCTCCAGGTCCTCTTTGTGCTCGTTGCCGGGCTCGCGAAAATGCACCTGGGTATCGATGACACCTGGGAGCACATGCAGTCCTGTGGCATCGAAGACTTCGGCAGCAGCCGAATCAGCCAAAGCACCGATGGCGGCAATCTTGCCGTCTCGAATGCCAATATCAGCTGGCGCAATCCCGTTCGGCGTTGCGCACAGCCCTCCACGGATCAAAAGGTCATAGGATTCCATGATGCAAGGAGTAGGCTGAGGCTTGCACCTTGGCAACGCCCCTTTCCCGCTGTACCGGAGTTCCATGCCTGACATTCTTTCCAGCCGCGCCGTGATTGCCCTTACGGGCCCGGAAGCCAAAAGCTTCCTGCAAGGCCTCGTCACCAATGACGTGACCAAGCTGGGCCCCGGTAGCCCGGTCTATGCGGCCCTGCTCTCGGCGCAAGGCAAAATCCTGTTCGATTTCCTGCTCCAGGATGCGTGCGAAGGGGTGCTGATCGATTGCTTGGCAGAGGCCCGGCCGGCGCTGGTCAAGCGGCTCAACCTCTACAAGCTACGCGCCAAGCTGGAAATTGCCCCGCGCGATGATCTGGCCGTGGCGCTGGAAGGTCCCCCCGATCCCCGTCATAGCGCCCTGCCCCCGCGCTCCATCAAAGCGCTGCCGGGAATACCCGCAGATGATGCGTATCAAACCGCCCGCCTCGATCTCGGCATTCCCGAAGGCCTTGATTTCGGTTCCGAACGCATTTTCGCCCTCGATGCCGGCCTCGACGAGCTGCACGGCGTTGCCTTTGACAAGGGTTGCTATGTCGGCCAGGAATTGACGGCGCGTATGAAGCATCGCGGCACCGATCGCAAACGCCTCATTGTCGTTGCAACCCAGAGCGGCGCTCCGCTTCCGGTGCAGGGCACAGCAGTCAAAGCAAACGAACATGAACTCGGTTCGATCACGGCCACATATGGCGATCGCGGCTTTGCCCTCATCCGGCTCGACCGCCTCGGCGAGACCGGCGGTCCACTCACAGCCGATGGCATCGCGATCACGCTGACCAAACAGGAATGGCTTTCTTTTTGACAATGCCCGATGGGCATCACGACATATTTTGATGACGGAGGACACTATGCTGCACCATGTTTCTGTTGGCGTGCGCGATCTCGAACGGGCCGCGAACTTCTATGACGCTGTTCTGGGCGCGCTCGGCTACAATCGCGTGATGGAAGTCCTGCCCGTTGCGGTCGCTTATGGCATAGACCAGCCCACCTTCTGGGTGCAGCTGCCTCACAACCAGCAGATCGCCACCGCCGGCAACGGCACGCACATCTCCTTCATCGCGCGCAGTCCAGAAGCGGTCGACGCCTTCCACGCCGCAGCGCTCGAATTGGGGGCGCAGAATGCGGGCGAACCCGGCCCCCGGCCCGACTACTCCCCCGACTATTACGGCGCCTTCATTTATGATCTCGATGGCAACAAGCTGGAAGCGGCGCTGGTGCGCGAAGAGGTGCCTGCAGCAGCCAAACCGGCCCGCAAAGCCACCGTGAAAAAGAAAACCGCCGCCAAGGCTCTCGCGAAGAAAAGTATCAAAAAGACCGCCAAGAAAGCTGCTCCCAAAGCGGCCGAGAAAGCGGTCAAAAAGGCGTCGAAGAAGGCCGTCCGCGTCGTCCAGGTGATCGCGGCGCCCAAGCCCGCCAAGGGCAAGAAGAAAGACAAACCCGGCAAGAAAGACAAAAAAGACAAGAAAGATAAAAAGGACAGGAAGAACAAAAGGGCCAAGTCGTGAGCGAGACACGCTGCGTCTGGCCGGGCGTTGATCCCCTATACCTCGCCTATCACGACACCGAATGGGGTGTGCCGGAATTCGATCCGCGCGCGCTCTATGAAAAACTGGTGCTGGATGGTTTCCAGGCGGGGCTCGCCTGGATCACCATCCTGCGCAAGCGAGAGAATTTCCGCACCGCCTTCGACAGGTTTGATCCCGAAAAAATCGCCAGTTACACCAAGCGCGATATCGACCGGTTGCTGCAAAATGAAGGCATCGTGCGAAGTCCCGCCAAGATCGCTGCCGCCATCAAAGGCGCCCAGCTCTGGCTTGAGATTCAAGAAAAAGAGCCGGGCGGCTTTCAGCATTTCATCTGGAAGCATGTCGATGGACGGCCGCAGATCAATCACCATCGCACCGGAAAGGTTGTCCCGGCCCAGACCGAAATGAGCGAGGCATTGGCGAAAGACCTCAAGCAGCGCGGCTTCAATTTCTGCGGCCCAGTGATTGTCTATGCCTTTGCGCAGGCCGTCGGCATGGTCAACGACCATGTGATCACCTGTTTTCGCCATGCCGAATGCACCAAGATCGCAGAGATGTCCGGCGTCAAACCACGCAGCATCCGCCGCGGTCGCTGAGGGGGACCATGATGTGGAAATATCTCTTTGCTGCCGCCTTCTTCCTTGTGGCGGCCGAGGCCAAATCGCCAGCGGAGGAATGGAAAGCCTCACTGGTACAAGACAATGCCGACTGGGCCACAGCCAAACACGCCATCCTCAAGATCAACGATGCCGCCTATGTCCATGAGGGCGAATTCGTCTCCCTTATCGGCGATCCTGCCAAGCCCGCCACTTGGCACTGGTCGAAAGGCAAACAGCCCAGGGCGGCACTCATCGCAGGCTTTGCCAAGGGCAAACCGCAAATCTTCAAGAATGGGAAATTGCTGCCGCCGGAAGTACTAAGCAAAGGCATCGATATCGCTCCTGGTGTCGATGTGATTGGCGCGCCCACCCAGATGTCGCCCGGTGAAATGGGCCTGCGCATCATGGTCTATGATCAGGGCAACAAAGCCGCCAAGACCTTTAAAGGTGTCGATTACTTTGCCTATGATCCCGCCTACCGGGTGACGGCGCGTTTCGTCCCCGACGCCAAAATGACGCCGCATGTATTCCGCACCTCACGCGGTCTAGACAAGCAGTTCTTTCATGCCGGCGATGCCGTCTTCGCCTTGCAAGGCAAAACCATCACCTTGCCGCTTTACGGCGAAGACAACGTTCCGGCCAAGCTCACGGGCATGACCTCTTTCTTCAAGGATCAGCTAACCGGCAAAGGCGCTTACCGCGCCGGGCGTTATGTCGATGTCGAGAAGTTCGCCAAATTTCCGCCCGCCAGTGTCGTCATCGATTTCAACTACGCCTACAACCCCAACTGTGCGCGCTCGGTCTATTACAATTGCCCGTTTGCGGTGGATGTCATTGCCCTCGCCATGAAGGCCGGCGAAAAGGATCCGCACGCGGCGCATTAGACCGGGCTCGCGGCTGTAAATCATCATACGGTTTCAATCACCCCATACCAGCCAAGGCCTTTATAGGTCTCATAGCCGGGTGTCAGGGCATAGGCGATCAGCTTGCCGTTCTTGCGGTAATGCCCGCGCGGACCCGCGGAACGGTCTAATGCGTATGTTTCGTTGAGCAATCCAACGCCGTCGGAAGCGGCAATGACGCGGCCTGCGCCATCCAGGATCAGAACGCGCGATTGCCCTATTTCCTCTTCGGACAAGCCGACACCTTTGACAACAGTTTTGGCCTGCGGTGCCCAATCGAAGAAAATACCCAGCGCACCGATCACAGCGCCGTTGCTGTCGCCGCCACGCCGGATCGCCGTCGCATAGCTTGCCACCGCGGCTCCGCCCAGCCCGCCATTCGGCGCAATGTCCGAAACGGCAAAATCGTCGCCCGAGGCTGTCTGCATGGCATCGCGAAACCAGGACGTCTGCGAGACATCCCTGCCGGCAACGTTATATTTATCGGGCTTGCCGTTAGCTACCACACGCCCATTGGCGTCGGCAATCCACAGATCGAGATACACCGTATAAGAGCGCAAAATGGTCGCCAGCCGTAGACTGGCATAGCGGCAACGCTGCTCGGTGGGGTCTTCGGCCGCCTCGACGACCGCGCTATCTGTTGCCCACCAGCGCACATCGCAAGAGCGTTCGTAGAGATTGCGGTCGATGATTTCGATAATATTGAGGGCAAGATCCTGGCAGCGCACGCCGCGAAAGCGGCCCACGATCTCGCCCATCACCGCGATATTGGCCGCGATGGCCGTCCTTAGCTGCTGCGAGGCGGAACCAATATCCTTGGCAACCCCGCTCATTTCGGAGGCCACCACCGCAAAGGCGTTGCCGCTGGAACCGGCACGCGCCGCTTCTATCCGGGCGTTCAATGAGAGCAGATGTGTCTGGCGCGTGATGGAGTCGATCAGTTCGATCTTCTCGTCGGTGACCCGCGCCACTTCCGCGGTCAGCTTTATGATGTCGTCCTGCATGCGCTTCTCCGCGAATTGTGGCGAAGTTTGCAATGCGACCTTTTAACGAGTGCTTTCTAAACCATATGTTTATACGCAAAAGTACCAGCGAATTGCGTGCCCGCAATCGGCATCAGCCAATTTGTATGCTGCGCCGATGGTCACAACTCCTACAATTCTGTTACTCGCTCAGCCGCGCCCGCGATAGGGCGCAACCTCCAAAGCGGGCAAATAGGCAGTTTTCGGCAGTTGACCGGTTTGCCAGAAAACATCGATCGGAATGCCGCCGCGCGGATACCAATAGCCCGCAATACGCAGGTATTTCGGCTTCAAGGCGGCAACCAAACGCTTGGCGATCAGAAGCGTGGTGTCTTCGTGAAAGGCCGGATTGTTGCGGAAGCTCGACAGAAAAAGTTTGAAGGATTTGGACTCCACCAGCGTCTTGGCCGGGCAATAGTCGATCACGAAATGCGCAAAATCGGGCTGCCCCGTCACCGGGCAAAGGCAGGTGAATTCCGGCGCCGTGAAACGCACGATATAGTCACTGCCCGGATGGGGATTGGGCACGGCTTCCAGCTTCGCTTCATCGGGCGTCTGCGGAAGCACGACGCGCCGGCCAAGTTGGGTGAGGTTCAGATTTTTCTTGGTGGGCATTCTCTTCTCATTTCGTCGCGGCGGGCGAACCCCGCCATCCAGATGGCACGCGATACGCGCCAGTGCCTATTTCCGTAAGGAAATGGGCGTTATGGATGGCTGGGTCAAGCCCGTCCACGACGGTTCGCATCAGGGATGCGCCGCTTTCCACTTCTGCACCGCCGTTAGCGTTTGGCTCACATGCTGGCTGTAATCCATGGCGGTATAGCTGTGGGCAATCTTGTGGTCCGGCGTGATCACATAAGAAACCCGGTTCGCCATCGGTGCCACCGGCAGCTTGGCATCATAGGCGGCGATCACTTTGCCGTCCGGATCGGCGAGCACCGCAAATTTGTTGCGGCATTCCTCCGAGGAGAACTTCTCCTGCGTGGCAAGGTCATCGTGCGAGATGCCGATCACCGTGGCGCCGTAGGTCGCAAATTTCTCGCTCGCCTCGGCAAAATCATGGGCCTCCAATGTACACCCCTTGGTGAAGGATTTGGGGTAGAAGTAGAGCACCACAGGGCCGCGGCTCAGCGCCTCGTTCAGTTTGAAGGTGAACTCCTTGCCCCCAAGCGCCCCTTGCGCGGTGAAATCGGGCGCCAACGCCCCTACCGCCAATTCCGCTTCAGCCGGGGTGAGCCCTGCAGCCATCGCGGCCAGAGCGCAAGCAAACAAGAGCTTCATGAAATACTCCCTTTCAGACCGCCTCAGAGATGGGTAAGACAAGGCGCACTATGCTGTGCTTAGACCCCGCGCCGCAACCGGACTTACAATTATTCCAAGAAACCACGACATTGTGATGGAAATCAGGGCGTGCGCCAGATGACAGACCAAACCTCCAGCTGGCTCCTTCGCCAAATCCCTACCCCCGTCGTGGCCTTTCTTGCCCGCAAAGACGTCCAGGCGGTGATCGAATGGGTTAAAGAGCCGGTTTATGCCGTAGCTCTTATGTTTGCCCTGACGACGATCATCGCCCAGCCCTTCTATGTCCCTTCTGGCTCGATGGAACCGAGTTTGGCCATCGGCGACGCCGTGCTGGCGGCCAAATTTCCTTATGGCTATTCGCGCTATTCCATCCCCTTCGTGAACGGCCCGTCACCGGAGCACAAACTGTTCGCCCGCCTTCCCACCGTGGGCGATGTGGTGGTGTTCCGCCTGCCCCGCGATACCAAGGTGACCTATGTTAAACGCCTGATCGGGCTTCCCGGCGACCGCATCCAAATGAAACAAGGCCGGCTCTGGATCAACGGCAAACAGCTACCTCTGCGCCCCGCAGGTGTGGGTGAAAACGAAGATTCTTATGGCGGTTACCAACAGTCGCAGCGCTTTATTGAAACTCTCCCCAATGGGCGCGAGCACGTGGTTTTCAAGGAGCGCGACGAAGATATCGCCAACAATCCCGGACTTATGGCGGCCAATAACACGGGCGTTTACGTTGTTCCCCCCGAGCATGTTTTCATGATGGGCGACAATCGCGATAACTCGCTCGACAGCCGGTTCTCCCAGGATGGCCGGGTCCTCGGTACCGATTATATCTCCTCGAGCGAAGGGGGTGTGGGTTATGTACCGTTGGGCAATCTGGTCGGCCGCGCCTTTGTCGTCATCGGCTCGGTCGATTTCCTGAATGCCTCCGGCTTTTGGGAGTGGCCGCTGCAGTTCCGCTTCTCCCGCGTTCTGAACTGGGTGCACTAATCCCACTTGAATTTGTCTGCTATAGCCTCCAGGTAAGGCGCCTGGGGAGGAATCCATGGATAACTCATGGTTCAAGCGCGGGTTTAACCTGCGCGAGGTGAAGGTGGCGGCTGACGAGCTGTTCACCACGAAAACTGTCCGTGATATTGCCGATTGGTTGTGGGAGCCTTTCCTGGTCTTTGCCGGATTTTATCTGATTGCGACCGCCGTGGCGCAGCCCTTCTATGTCCCCTCCGGATCGATGCAGCCGACCATCGCCATCGGCGATTTGCTGCTCGCGACCAAGTACTCTTATGGCTACAATCGTTATTCCCTGCCTTTTGCTGGTGGCGGCAGCCCCAGACAGCGGATTTTTGCCAGCCTGCCGCAGCCAGGCGATGTGGTTGTGTTCCGCAAGCCGGGCAATAGCAGCGCCACCCTAGTCAAGCGCGTGATCGGCCTCCCGGGCGACCGGGTGCAGATGCGTGGCGGCAGGGTCTGGATCAATGGCAGGCCATTGCCGCTTCGGGAAGACGGCATCGGCCGGGCCGAAGATGGCCCCACCGAAGCGGCTCCCGGCACCTATTTCAGAACCGCGCGCTTCATCGAGACCCTGCCCAATGGCCGCGAGCACCCCATTTTCAAGAAGTCTTGGGGTGCGCTTTATAGCGACACCAATGAATACGTCGTCCCGCCCGATAACATTTTCGTTATGGGCGACAACCGCGACGATTCGATGGATAGCCGCTTCCCGGTCGAGGAAAACGGTGTCGGTTATCTGCCGGTCGCCAACGTCATGGGCCGGGCGCAAGTCGTGGTGGCTTCGGTCGATTTCGTCAATGCCAGCGGCTTTTGGGCGTGGCCGTTCGAATTGCGCGTCAAACGGCTGTTCAATCGTATCTGGTAGCAGCCTTCGCGGGGCCACCCGCAGCATGGCTCCCCCCCCGCGACACCACGGTTCCTGGCTTTTGTTGCACGCCCTTCCCGGTCCATGCTAAGGCCAAGCCCCGCGGGTCCACGGATTCTCCCGCGTCGCTGAATTCTCATTGCCCTCAGGGATTTACTGGTGCCTCGGAGATCTCCCTGGCACCGCTGAAACGGAAAAAGCGTGGCAGACGAAGCTCATCTTTCTGGGATCGCAGGGCGCTATGCGCTCGCCGTCTTCGAACTCGCCCAAGAAACCCAAGCCGTCGATGCATTGGGCCAAGACCTCCAAACCCTCAAACAGATGCTCGCTGAGAGTGCCGATCTGCGCCGCTTGGTTGAAGCGCCGGTGTTTGCGCGCGACGAGCAGGCCAAGGCCCTGCGGGCGCTTTTGGGGTCCATGAATGCCGACAAACTGACCCTCCGCTTTGTGCTGCTGCTCTGCTCCAAGCGCCGCTTGTTCCTGCTCTCCGACGCTATTCGCGATTTCGAAACGCTGGTTGCCAAGCTCAAGGGTGAAATTGAAGCTGACGTCACCTCGGCCCATCCGCTGAGCGATGCCCAGACCGCGGCGCTGAAGGCGGCCCTGAAGGAAAAATTTGGCCGCGATCCGCTGCTGAGCACCATGGTCGATCCCACTCTTCTGGGCGGCCTTGTGGTCAAGGTCGGCTCGCAGATGATCGATTCCTCGTTGCGCGCCAAGCTAAACGGTTTGCGCACCGCCATGCGGGGCACCAGCCACTAACGTTCATTCTCACGAATAAAACCACCCAGGTTCCGACCAAAGCCTAGGCCCGACCAAAGCCCAGGTTCTGACTAAAGGAAATAATACGATGAAGATCCAACCGGCCGAAATCTCGTCCATTCTGAAGCGCGAGATCCAGAATTTCGGCGTCGAAGCGGAAGTGAGCGAAGTCGGCCAGGTTCTTTCGGTCGGTGACGGTATCGCCCGCGTCTAC
>JAATGP010000075.1 GCA_015654635.1 Alphaproteobacteria bacterium
ACCATGCCCAGCACGTCCGGATCATTTTCCAGATCGTGGGAGAGAACGGTGACGATGACCTGGGTCTCGTTCTTATAGCCATCGGCAAAGAGCGGACGAATGGGGCGGTCGATCAGGCGCGAGATCAGGGTCTCGCGTTCCGTGGGACGGCCTTCGCGCTTGAAATAGCCACCCGGGATTTTGCCGGCGGCAAAATACTTTTCCTGGTAGTTGACGGTGAGGGGGAAAAAATCAATGCCGGGCTTGGGGCTGTGGGCGCCAACGACTGTGGCCAGCACAACGGTCTCACCATAGGTGGCGAGCACTGCGCCATCGGCTTGGCGAGCAATCTTGCCCGTCTCCAGCGTCAGCTTGCGGCCACCCCAGTCGATTTCCTCGCGGGTTATTTTGAACATTCTCAGTTACTTTCTTTCATTCCCGCACGGCCGGATTGCCGGGCGGCATTTTCCTGGAAGACTCTTTTGTTTTCGCGTTTCGATACGGAAAACCGGTTTCCACTTTTTCTGGAAACGCTTAGGAGTTCCAAGAATCCGAAAGCACGCGCCCCAACAAGGAGCGCGTGCGGATACTCACACCATACACGAAAAGGCGAACCGCAATCAGCGGCGCAGCCCCAGACGCGCAATCAGCGCCTCGTAACGCTTCTGGTCGGTGGCTTTGACATAATCGAGCAGACGACGGCGCTGCGACACCATCTTGATGAGGCCGCGGCGGGAATGGTTGTCCTTGGCGTGCGTCTTGAAATGCTCGGTCAGGTTGGTGATGCGCTCGGAGAGCACCGCCACCTGGACTTCCGGCGAGCCGGTGTCACCCGGGTTCGTCGCGTATTCTTTGATTACTTCGAGTTTGCGTTCAACAGTGATCGTCACGATCGATTATCCTCGGTCATCCATTGCCAAAATTAAAAACACGAAACGGCCTTAACTCGCCGGCTGCGAATTCCGCGAGTGCCACGGGTTCGCCTTCGCCGGTCGAACAGAAGACCGTGAGCCCTTGGTGATCGTCGCCCAAATGACTTTCCGCGATCCGCGCGAACATGTTCGGACGGATCAAAATCGGATTGCCGGATCTGAGGCGAACCGCATCCGGGCCCGTAATGGCCAACGCCGGGATGCCGTCCAGCGCGGTCGATAGGGGCCTCAAGTGCTCAAAAGCGGCGGGACTATGCATAAAACCCTCTAGGGTTTCCAGGGGGGTCGCCGCTTCAACGTTAAAAGACCCCACACGCGTCCGCCTTAAGGCCGAAACATGGCCGAGGCAGCCCAGCGCCAGACCCATATCGCGGACCCAGGCCCTGACGTAAGTGCCTTTGCCACAATGCATTTCAAACACGGCGTGGTCGGAATCGGGGATTTCGACCAGGGCAACGCTGCGGATCAAGACGTTGCGCGCGTCCAATTCCACCGCCTCGCCCTCCCGCGCCAGATCGTAGGCACGGGCGCCATCGACCTTGATTGCCGAGTAAGCGGGCGGGGTTTGGGAGACTAAACCGATAAATTGGGGCATAGCCGCCTCGATTTCGGCCCGGCTGGGGCGCCGGTCGGAGGTTGCCGTGACCGCGCCTTCCGCGTCGTCGGAATCGGTGGCCTCACCCCACTTCGCGGTGAAGCGGTAGGTCTTCTCCGCGTCCATCGCGTAGGGCACGGTTTTGGTGGCCTCGCCGAGCGCAATGGCGAGGACCCCGGTTGCCATGGGGTCTAGCGTGCCAGCGTGCCCGGCTTTCTGGGCGTTGAAAACGCGGCGGACTTTGGCCACGACTTGCGTGGAGGTGATGCCTTGGGGCTTGTCGACCACCACCCAGCCATGGATGCGGTCGCCCTTTTTCCTACGCCCCATCCTGGTCCTCGGCCTCTCCGCTCTCGTCGTCCTCAGCGGCTTTGTCCAGCAAGTCCTGTTGGACGCGGGCCGATTTGAGGATGATCTCGATCTTCTCGGCTTCGGCGAAGGATTTGTCCTCCACAAAACGCAAATCGGGGGTGAATTTGAGGTCGATCATATGGCCCATCTGGCCGCGGAAAAACGCCTTGTTGCGGTTCAGGGCGGGGATCACCTTTTCGGCATTCTTGCCGCCCAAAGGCTCGCAATAGACCGCCGCGTGACGCATGTCGCCGGAGGGGATCACTTGGGTGATCGTCACTGAAACGCCCGCCAAATCGGGATCGCGCACATCGCCGCGCAGAAGCACTTGCGACAGCGCATGGCGCAGCATTTCGCCGACCCGGAGCTGGCGCTGGGTGGGGCCCTTTTTGGCGCGGGAATCAGGCCTGGAATCGCCTCTGGGACGGGGCATAAGGGTACTCCAAATTGTCATTCCCGGCCGAGCGGCGCAAAGCGCTGCGCGGGGGAGGGAATCCAGGTCTTGAACCTGGCCATATGTTAAATACCTGGGTCCCCTTCCCGGATACCGCGTGCGCTGCACGCGATATCCGCCGGGGATGACAAGCAGCGTTGCTTACAAAGCCCGCTGGATGGTCTCGACTTCAAAGGCTTCGATGACGTCGCCCTTCAGCATGTTCTCGTAGTTGGCAAAGGCCATGCCGCATTCCTGGCCGTTCTGCACTTCCTTCACTTCGTCTTTGAAGCGCTTGAGGGTGGAGAGTTCGCCTTCGTGGATGACGACATGATCGCGGATCAGGCGCACCTTGGCACCGCGGCGCACCACGCCCTCGGTGACGCGGCAGCCCGCAACCTTGCCAACCTTGGAGATGGTAAAGACCTCCAGGATTTCGGCATTGCCGAGGAACTTTTCGCGCGTTTCCGGCGTCAGCATGCCAGAGAGCGCGGCTTTGATGTCGTCCACCACGTTGTAGATGATGGCGTAGTAACGGATTTCGACACCATCGCGCTTGGCCCGCTCGCGCGCCTGTTTGTCGGCACGCACGTTGAAGCCGATGATCGCCGCGCCCGAAGCATGCGCCAGGATGACGTCGCTTTCGGTGATGCCGCCAACGCCCGATTGCAATACCTGAGCACCGACTTCATCGGTCCCCAGCTTGTTGAGGGCGCCTTGGATGGCTTCCGCCGAACCCTGCACATCCGCTTTGATGATGAGCGGCAAGAGCTTCTTTTCGCCCGCAGCGCGGGTCTTGAGGAGCTGGTCGAGGGTGAGGCGCGACGACGAAGCGTGACGGGCTTCGCGGCGTTTCCGGGCCCGGTATTCGGTAACCTCGCGGGCGCGGGCTTCGTTTTCCACCACGACGAATTCATCACCGGCTTCCGGCGCTGCCGAAAGGCCGAGGATTTCCACCGGCACGGCGGGACCGGCACTGGGCACGGTCTCGCCACGCTCGTTTTGGAGCAGACGCACCCTGCCCCATTCGGAACCGGCAACAACGATGTCGCCGACCTTCAGCGTGCCGCGCTGCACCAGGGCGGTGGCCACCGGGCCGCGGCCGCGATCGAGCTTGGCTTCGATGATGGCACCTTCGGCAATGCGATTGGGATTGGCTTTGAGGTCCAAGACTTCGGCCTGCAGCAGGATCATCTCCGTCAGCTTGTCGAGGTTGGTGCCTTTCTTGGCTGAGACTTCGACGGCAATGGTCTCGCCGCCCAGATCTTCGACCTGGATTTCGTATTGCAAAAGCTCGGTCTTGACCCGCATGGCGTCAGCATCGGATTTGTCCATCTTGTTGATGGCAACGATGATCGGCACCCCTGCGGCCTTGGCATGGGCAATGGCTTCCACGGTTTGCGGCATGACGCCATCATCGGCGGCCACCACCAAGACCACGATATCCGTCACCTTGGCACCGCGGGCGCGCATGGCGGTAAAGGCGGCGTGGCCCGGCGTGTCGAGGAAGGTGATCTTCTGACCCGTCTTCAACTGCACCTGATAGGCGCCGATATGCTGGGTGATGCCGCCCGCTTCGCCTTGCGCCACATCGGTGGAGCGCAGCGCATCGAGCAGGCTGGTCTTGCCGTGGTCGACGTGCCCCATGACGGTGACGACCGGGGGACGCGGCAGCAATTCTTCCACCGTATCGTCGGTGCCGGTGAGACCTTCCAAAACGTCGGAATCAGCGACGCGCTTGACGGTGTGGCCGTATTCGGTGGCCACCAGCTCGGCGGTATCGGCATCGATGACATCGTTCACCGTCGCCATGATACCGCTCTTCATCAAGACCTTGATCACATCGACAGCCCGGCGTGCCATACGGTTGGCGAGTTCTGAGACTGAGATGGTTTCCGGGATGGTGACTTCGCGCGGACCAACGGGACCGGCGGCTTGCACCGCGGCACCTTTGTTCATGCGCTGCAGATGGCGGCGATAGGAGGCGACCGAGCGCATACGCTCGTCATCATCCGACAACGCCTTGGTGACGGTGAGCTTGCCGCGGCGGCGATCGGCTTCCGGTGTCTTTTTGGCGACGGGGGCTTTCACCGGGGCTTTGTTGACGCCGCCGGTCTTCTTCGGGCCGTCATCTTCTTCCTGTGTGACGCGGCGGCGCGGCACTTCACCGGCGGCCGGCGGCTTGTTGGGCGATGTCGGCGTGGCGGGCTTGGGGCCGGTGCCAACGTTGCGGGTGCCGCTGGGCGCAGGGCGCGACTGACCACCCGGGCCACTGGGACTGCGGGTACCGGACGGCGCCGGGCCACGGGACTGACCGCCAGGGGCGCTGCGGTTCGAGGGCTGATAGCCTTGCGACGGCGCCGAGGACGGGCGCGGGGCATCGCCCTGCTCGCGTTCCTGGCGGCGCTGGGCCTCTTCCTCGGCCCGCTTCTTGGTCATTTCTTCGGCTACCTTGCGGGCATCTTCCTCGGCTTTGCGCTTGGCGGCGGCTTCCCGCTCCTGCTTGGCGCGGGCTTCTTCTTCGATGCGGCGGCGCGCTTCTTCCTCGGCGATCTTGCGCGCTTCGACTTCGTGCACGCGGGCATCGGCCAAAGCGGCGCCACGGCGGGCTTTTTCTTCTTCGGTAAGCTGACGCAGCACCACACCCGAGCGGTTGGGGCTGGGCGGATGAGGCTGGGTTATTGTCGGCGCCGACGGCGGATGGACCTTGGTCTGGCTTTGCGCAGGCGCGGCAGGGGCCGCCTTGACCGGAGCAGCGGCGACCGGCGCGGGGGCACCGGGCTCTACCCGGGTGCGCTTCTTCTCGACCACCACAGCCTTGGTGCGGCCATGGCTGAAGCTCTGTTTTACGGTGGAGGTTTCCGTCTTCTTCAACGACAGCGTCTTATGCGAGGCGCCCGGGCGGTTATTTTTCGGATCGTTCTGGTCGCTCATAACGTGCTTTCGGTTTGGCCCTGTGGCCGGGCAGAGCCCTTGGTGTTCGTAGAGGTCTTAGGGGGCTTGCCGCGCAGGCCTGCCAGTCTCTTCGCATTCAAGATCAATCGATCCGCCAAGCTTGAAGGCCGGATGGCGGCATGTACCACATTCTCGCGACCCAAGGCCAAGCTGAGCTCGTCGCGGCTCAAAACCCCGATGGATTCGCCTTCCAGTTCACGCGAGCGCAAAGCGCCAAAAATCTTGCGGCGCCCGTCTTCGGAGGCGTCGGCAGCGTGAAAAAACACCGCCGGCGTCACTTTTTTATCAAGCGCCCGGACAATCTGGTCGAAACCGGAATCCAGCAACCCGGCGCGGCGCGCCATGCCGAGATCGGCTTGCATCCGCACCACCAGCAAATGCTCGACATGATCGGGCAAATCCGCGGCCCAAGTGACCTTGGTTTTGGCGGCCTTGGAGAAATCGTTCTTGGCCATAGCCTTGAGCATCAAGGCGCGGGTTGCGGAAAGCCAAATCCCACGGCCAGGCAGCTTGGCGTCAAGGTCGGGAATGACCTCGCCGTCGGGGCTTACGACAAAACGGACGAGCCTGTCTTCCGGCAAAACTTCGCCGCAAGCAATGCAGCGCCGTTCGCGCAAGGCGCTCTCATCGTCCGAGGTGGCTGTCATAACGAGACGCCCTCCCCGTATTACATGTCAGAGCCCGATCCAGCGCTGCTACTCCCGTGTGTTAAGGGCCGGACTATATATCCGGTCCATGTGGCCTTGCCTATCGCCAATACAGCATTATCCGGCAGGCGTTTATGCCTCAGTTTCCGGCTTTTCTTCGGTTTCTTCCGCCGCTTCAGTGCCTTCTTCGCCTTCTTCGGCAACTTCTTCTTCCGGCTCTTCGATCCAGCCCATCTGGACGCGCGCCTTCATAATGATGGCATTGGCGTCTTCCGGTGTCAGGTCGAAGCCTTCCAAAGCACCCGGAATACGGATGCGTTCTTTTTCCTTGCCCGGCTCTTTGGTCACTTCGTAGTAACCGAGCAGGTCATCGGTGGCACAACCAGCGAGATCTTCCAAGGTTTTGACCTCGTGCTCGCCAAGGGCTGCGGCCATCGCCGGGGTGACGCCTTTGACTTCGAGGACGGCATCTTCGACGCCGAGGGCGCGACGCTTGTCGTCCATTTCCTTGTTGCGGGCCTCGATAAATTCGATGGCGCGCTGCTGCAATTCCTGAGCGGTTTCGTCGTCGAAACCTTCGACAGCCGCCAACTCGTGCAGATCGACATAGGCCACATCTTCGATTTCGGCAAAGCCTTCGGAGGCCAGAAGCTGGGCCACCGTCTCATCGACATCGAGCGCATCCATGAAGAGCTTGGTGCGTTCGGCAAATTCTTTCTGGCGGCGCTCGGATTCTTCGGCCTCGGTCAGGATATCGATCTGCCAACTGGTGAGTTGCGAGGCCAGCCGCACATTCTGGCCGCGGCGGCCAATGGCGAGCGAGAGCTGCTCATCCGGCACCACAACCTCAACCCGGTGCGCGTCTTCGTCGAGCACCACTTTGGATACTTCGGCAGGCGCCAGGGCGTTGACGATGAAGGTCGCCGCTTCGCCGTTCCACGGAATGATATCGATACGCTCGCCCTGCAGTTCCTGCACCACGGCCTGGACGCGCACACCGCGCATACCGACGCAAGCGCCAACCGGGTCGATCGAGGAATCCTTGGAAATCACCGCGATCTTCGCCCGCGAGCCGGGATCGCGCGCCACGGCGCGGATTTCGATGATGCCGTCATAAATTTCCGGCACTTCCTGCGCGAAGAGGCGGACCATGAACTGGGGATGGGACCGCGACAGGAAAATCTGCGGCCCGCGGGTCTCTTTGCGCACGTCATAGATATAGGCGCGGATACGGTCGCCGGTGCGGAAATTCTCGCGCGGGATCATCTCGTCGCGGCGCACCACGCCTTCGGCGCGGCCCAGATCGACCACCACCGAACCAAATTCCGAACGCTTGACGATGCCGTGAATGATTTCGCCGATACGGTCTTTGTATTCCTCGTATTGGCGGGCGCGTTCGGCTTCGCGCACGTTCTGCACGATGACCTGTTTGGCGGCCTGGGCGGCGATGCGGGTGAATTCCACCGGCGGCAAGGTCTCGGCGATGATGTCGCCGACCTGGGCCGCGGGGTTGCGGGTATGAGCATCGTCCAGCGAGATTTCGATTTTGTCGTTCTCAACCAATTCGACGACATGCAGATAGCGCGAGACATGGGTCTCGCCGGTCTTGGGATCGATCTCGACCTTGATTTCGTTTTCGGCGCCGTAACGGGCTTTGGCGGCGCGCTGCATCGCCTCTTCCATGGCACCCAAGACGACCTGCTTGTCGATCGATTTGTCGCGGGCCACCGCGTCTGCAATCTGCAGGAGTTCGGTCCGGTTTGCGGCAATCGCCATGATTAGTGCTCCCCGTGCGCCTGGCGCACATTTGAATTGGGCTTCGCGGCTTCGCGCGACTTCAAATCTTCGTCAATCAGCTTATCGGTGAGGATCAGCTTGGCCTCGGCAATGGCAGCGAAAGGCAATGTTATCCGGTCCTTGCCAAAGGCGATCACCACATTCGAGCCATCAAGTCCCAACAGCGTGCCTTTGAAGCGCTTGCGCCCCTCCAGCATTGCGGAAAGCTCGATTTTGGCCTCGTGGCCCGACCAGCGTGCGAAATCCTTCAGCCGGGTCAGCGGCCGGTCGATACCGGGAGACGAGACTTCCAAATCGAACTCGCCCTCGATCAGGTCGGGATCGGCATCGAGAAAATCGGAGAGGGCGCGTGACAGTTCGGCGCAATCTTCGACATCCATCGTGCCATCAGGCTTTTCCGCCATGATCTGCAAGGTTTTCTGTTTGGAGCCCATCAGGCGCAGGCGCACCAAACCAAACCCCGCCGCTTCGATCACGGGGGTGAGGATGGCTTCGAGATTTGCTACGGCAAGGATGGCCGCATGTCCTTCTTGGCAAAAGCGTCAGCTTCGTGGCTGGCAGATACGTCTTCTCCCCGCGGCGGCCCGTTAAGACCGCCACACAACAAACACGCTGTTGTCTGGGATGGCTGCTATGTACTCTTCAAAAGCGCCGCTGACAAGCGCGCGCGCGTACTAGTCTTTGGCCGGAAGGGTAATGGTCACTTCGCCTTTTTCCGCTTCCGGCGGTTTGGGCTGCTTCTTCCAGGCGATGCCATCGAAAGGCGACGGCCCGAACATCATGTACAGCATGCCGACCAGGAACACCCCTGCCAGCAGAATGGTGCCCAAATCGCCGGGATGGAGCCAGCGCGAGCCACGGTCGTTATCGTCGTCATCGTGGTGGTGCGTCATGGGACGATTTTATCCCGTCTTTGGAAGCTGAGATAGATGGGCGGGCCGTGCAGGGCCTTGGCTTCGTAGCGGGTCGGCGGCCAGTGAGCCGGCCGCACCGTGAAATCCACCGGGCTCTTGGCGCTCCAGACAAAATCGGGATGGGCCAGTGCCCGCTCCAGCGTCCAGGCAAGATAGCCGGCATCGTCACTGGCAAAGCGGAACTCGCCGCCCGGCTTCAGGACGCGGGCGAACTGCGTCAACATCTCGCTTTGGATGAAGCGGCGCTTGTGATGGCGCGTCTTCGGCCAGGGATCGGGAAACAGCACGAAAACTTTGGCGATGCTGTGGTCCGGCAGGGCCGTCAGAATGGCGCGGGCGTCGCCTTCGTGAATTTTGAGATTGGGCGGAGGATCGTCCGCCATATGGGTGAGGAGCTTGGCGACGCCGGATTCGTATGGCTCGGCCCCGATCAGACCGATGGCGGAATTTTGCCGCGCCAAAGCCAGCATGTGCTCGCCCGCGCCAAAGCCGATTTCGAGCCAGATTTCCGTGACCGGGGTGGTGAAATACGTGCCCGGCCCGGCACCCGGAACGATATTCAGGGCGTGTTGCGGCAGCAGGGTGAGGCGCAGATCGGCCTTGTGGGCTGAGAGCTTCGGGCCCTTGCGGCGGCCATACAGTTTGCGCGGAAAATCTTCGCTCACACCACGATCCAAAGATAAAGGCGAGCCGGTTACCCGGCCCGCCTTCAAAAAGCCAGCGCCAAATGGACGCCCAAAACGCCCTTGATCAGAAGGCGCCTTTCAGAGCCTCAACGAGGTCGGTCTTCTCCCAGGAAAAGCCGCCATCGGCGTCGGGCGTGCGGCCAAAATGGCCGTAGGCCGCGGTACGGGCATAAATCGGCTTGTTGAGTTCGAGGCGCTCGCGGATGCCGCGGGGCTTCAGGCTGACGAGCTGCGGCAGGATCAACTCCAGCTTGGCTTCGTCCACCTTGCCGGTGCCATGGGTGTCAACATAGACCGACAGCGGGTCAGAGACGCCAATGGCATAAGCAATCTGGATGGTGCAACGGTCGGCCAAACCGGCCGCGACCACATTCTTGGCCAGATAGCGAGCAGCATAAGCCGCCGAACGGTCCACCTTGGTCGAATCCTTACCGGAGAAGGCACCGCCGCCATGGGGGGCCGCGCCGCCGTAAGTATCGACAATGATCTTGCGTCCCGTAAGGCCGCAATCGCCATCCGGACCACCAACCACAAAAGCGCCGGTCGGATTGACGTGCCAGACGGTGTTGGCATTGACCCAACCGGCGGGCAGGGCTTCCAGCACATAGGGTTCGATGACGGCGCGGACATCGGCCGAGGTCATGGAGGCATCCAGATGCTGGGTCGAGACCACGATCTGGGTCACGTCCACAGGCTTGCCGTTCTCATAGCGAACGGTGACCTGACTCTTGGCATCCGGGCCGAGCTTGGGGGCTTTGCCCGCATGACGGGCAGCGGCCATCAATTCGAGGATCTTGTGGCTGTAGAAAATCGGCGCCGGCATCAGACTGGGCGTCTCGGTACAGGCATAACCGAACATGATGCCCTGATCGCCTGCGCCCTCATCCTTATTGCCCGCGGCGTCAACGCCCTGAGCGATATGCGGCGACTGGGAGTGCAGCAGAACTTCGACCTTGGCCGTGGCGTGATGGAAGCCTTCCTGCTCGTAGCCGATGGATTTGACGGCGGCGCGAGCAACCTCTTCGACCATGGCGGGGGTGATCGAAGCAGGACCGCGGGTCTCGCCGGCGATCACGATGCGATTGGTGGTGGCGAGGGTTTCGCAAGCGACGCGAATATCCCAGGGCGAAAAGCCAGCCTTCGGGCCTTCGCGGAAGAACAAATCCACGACCTCATCGGAAATCCGGTCGCACACCTTATCGGGGTGACCTTCGCCAACGCTTTCGCTGGTGAACAGGTAATTCAGCCGCGCCATCCAAATAGCCCTCTTGCTCGCGCCTGATGGCGCTCCGTTGGGAGGGACTCCTTGCAGCAATTTTCGCGGGGGTCAACAACATATGCACATTTTGGCATATGTATTGGCCGAAACTGTGCCGGGAAACAAAGCATCTTTACGGGCACGGCCTCGCGATCACCCATGACCTGTGCGCGCATGCCGCATTTTTACAATCTGCGCCAAGCTGTGCTGCGCTGCAACGCCATCGCCTCAGATTACCGGGGCAGGAGCTGCTAGTGCGGCTTGGCTTTGGACGCCCCAAAAGGCCCGCACACCTGATTGCTGGCGCGGGTGCCGGGAGTATAATTGCAGATGCCTTTGCCGTTGCTACACGAAGCGTACCAACCCGCCTGCACTGCCTGCTGCGGCGTTACACCCGTCCAGACACCGCAATAGCAGGCACCGCCCGTCGAACCGACCGAATAGGTGGGAACATTGGCCCCAAAGGTCAGCCCCGGCCAAGTCTTCGCCGAGCATGCCGTATAGGTTTGTGCAAAAGCCGACATCCCCAGCGACAAGCCCAGCACGACACAGAGTGAAAGCGTTGTTTTCCGCATGATCGTCTCCAGCCAAAACGCATGCATCTTATAATTACAAAAATTATAGATAGCAACTTTTGCGTGCAGACGATTAGAGAATAAACCGCGACAAATCCTGATCCTTGGCAAGATCTTCCACCTTGGCCCGGACATAGGCGGCATCGATGGTGAGGCTGTCGCCCTGCTTTTCGGACGCCGCGAAGCTGATCTCGTCCAGCACCCGCTCCATGATGGTCTGCAGGCGGCGGGCGCCGATATTTTCGACGGAGGCGTTAACCATAGCCGCCATATCGGCGATCGCCGCGATGCCGTCTTCGCTGAACTTGAGCTGGACGCCTTCGGTCTGCATCAGCGCCACATATTGGGTGATGAGGCAGGCCTCAGGCTCGGTCAGGATGCGTTTGAAATCGTCGCGTGTCAGGGCCTTGAGTTCGACGCGGATGGGCAAACGGCCCTGCAATTCGGGCAAAAGGTCGGATGGTTTGGCAAGGTGAAAGGCGCCTGAGGCGATGAAGAGAATGTGATCGGTTTTCACCTGACCGTGCTTGGTGGCAACCGTGGTGCCTTCGATCAAGGGCAAAAGATCGCGCTGCACGCCCTCCCGCGAAACATCGCCGCCGCCCCGCATTTCGGAGCGGGCACAAATCTTGTCGATTTCATCGAGGAAAACGATGCCGTTCTGCTCGGTGACGGCGATGGCCTCACGGGTGATGGCCTCGGAATCGAGCAATTTGTCGGCTTCCTCGGCCAGCAGCAGGGGCCGGGCATCGGCGATTTTGATGTGGCGCGGCTTAGGCTTGCCGCCAAAGGCTTTGCCGAAAATATCGCCGATATTGACCATCGAAATCTGCGCATTCGGCATGCCGGGGATTTCAAAAGCGGGCGCGCCGCCCGCCTCCTTCATCTCGATTTCGATTTCACGCGCTTCGAGTTCGCCGCTGCGCAACTGTTTGCGGTAGGTCTCGCGCAACGATGCCGTGGATTTGGCCAGCGCCTCGACGATGCGGTCTTCGGCACGGTCCTCGGCCATGGCCTCAACGTCGCGGCGCTTTCTTTCGCGCACCTGGGCAATGGCCACTTCCAAGAGATCGCGCACGATCTGCTCGACATCGCGGCCGACATAGCCCACCTCGGTGAATTTGGTGGCTTCGACTTTCAAGAACGGGGCTTGCGCCAGCTTGGCCAGCCGCCGCGAAATCTCCGTCTTGCCGACGCCGGTGGGGCCGATCATCAGGATATTTTTGGGCAGCACTTCGTCGCGCAGCTCCGGCGCCAGCTGCTGGCGCCGCCAGCGGTTGCGCAAGGCAATGGCCACGGCGCGCTTGGCGTCATGCTGGCCGACGATATAGCGGTCAAGCTCAGAAACAATTTCGCGGGGGGTAAAGGCGGAGATCATGGAGGATATATGGGAACGCTTTGCGGTGTTGTCTATGACAAAGCCGATACTATGTCTGTCCGCGGGAAATCCGCACCTTTGTACAAAAGCGGCTCTCCGGTTGCCTTTGCGAGAGCATAGGCAAAACAGTCGCCAAGATTAAGTGCTGCGGGATGACGCCCCTTCCCGAAATCCCGGTAGGCGGTGTGCGCAGTCCGCATCTGGAATTGGTCAACGGGGACGATGACGATTCCTGATGCGGCCACAAGAGCCTCCAGCGCCCGCATATCCTCGGAACGCACACGCTCGATCCGGATGGCGCATTCGAGCCAATTGACCGGCGACATAAGCCGCTTGGAGGCCCGAAGGATGGCTCTGGAAAACTACTCGCGCTCAGGCTCAAGCTTCAGGATTGCAAGCACCGCGGAAGCATCGATCACCATCAGGCGGGCAATCCGTTTTCGTCGTAAAGCTCGTTGATCAGCTCGCGGCCCGTTTTGCCTTCGCCCTGCAAGCCCGTAGCCCGTTCGGCAATAGCTAGGAACTCGGCCACTTTTGCGTCTTCGGAAAACGGAGCTTGTTCCGACTGACGTTGTAGCCTTTCCTCAAGCGCACGGATCACCGCGACCGTCGGTTCTTCACCGGTCTGCTCGGCGAGCTTTTGCGCCAGTTCTTCAATCTTTGGGTCGCTGATCCTGAGGTTCATGGGCCACCTTCTCGAGGTCGATGGTACATCCGGCCAGCCCCACCCTCAACCGGAGGCAAGGCTTTCGAGGACCACGTTCTCGTTGGTGTAGATGCAGATATCGGCGGCGATTTTCATCGCTTTGCGGGCGATGGCTTCGGCGGACAAATCCAAATCGACGAGGGCGCGCGCCGCCGCCAAGGCATAAGGCCCGCCCGAGCCGATACCGATCAATCCATCTTCGGGCTCGACCACATCGCCAGTGCCGGAGAGGATGAGGCTGGTCTTGGCATCCGCCACCGCCATCATGGCTTCGAGGCGGCGCAGATAGCGGTCGGTGCGCCAATCCTTGGCGAGTTCGACACACGCCCGCGCCAGATTGCCCGGATGCTGCTCCAGCTTGCCTTCCAGCCGCTCGAACAGGGCAAAGGCGTCGGCGGTGGCCCCGGCGAAACCGGCGATGACATCGCCTTTGCCCAAGCGGCGAACTTTGCGCGCATTGGACTTCATCACCGTGGCACCCAAAGTGACTTGGCCGTCACCCGCGACGATGACAAAACCGTCCTTACGGAGGGATAGAATAGTGGTGGAACGCCATTTTTGATCGGTCATAGTGGGGAATATAGGGTGGGATCGGGTTCAATGCAGCCCTTGGCGAAAATTGCCGCTGTGGATTTGCGCGGGCACAGCCCGTTGGAGCTGTTGTTCCTGTTTCGCAGACAGGCCCATATTCTTATGGATGGGGCCCTCTCGCTGGTGGGGCGCGGGCCGGGGCATCTTCTGGCGGCGGCGACCGACCACGCCTCCAAGCGCTGGCTGCAAAAAGCGAACAACCCTTATCTGGAAGAGATTTCCCTGATTGCCGCCGCCATGGGGCGGCCGGGCGCTTATGTGCTCAACACCTGCGTCGAGTGGGGCTGCACCAGCGGCGCCTGGGCGAGTGAGGAAGGACCCCTTCTGCGCCGGGTGCTCGATTGGCCTTTTCCGCGGCTGGGCGAATTTCCCGTTGTGGCCCGGTTCCAGGGCCCAGCGGGCGACTATTGCAACGTCACCTGGCCGGGCTTCAGCGGCGTGCTGCAAGCCATGGCGCCGGAGCGCTTTGCGGCAGCCTTAAACCAGGCGCCACGGCGCAAACATGCGGGCGGCTTTGCGGGGGCCTGGGTGGCGGGGCGTCTCAAGACGGGGCGGACCATGGCGCTGCCGCCCGCCCACCTGCTGCGCCGGGTGTTCGAGACGGCGCCCGATTACCTTGCCGCCAAAGCGATGCTGAGCCTGATCCCGATTGCCGTTCCGGCGATTTTCACCCTGACCGGAACGCGGGCGGACGAAGGCTGTGTGATCGAACGCACCGAAGAGGCTTATGCCGTGCGCGAAATGGCGGATGGGCGGGTTTGCGCCAGCAACCAGTTCCATTCGCCGCTGAACGAGACCGAATGGGGCTGGAAGGCCCGGCCCATCGACAGCCCCGGGCGGTTTTCCCAAGCCATGGCGCTATCCGGTGAAGGCGAGGATTTTTCCTGGTTTGCCCCGCCCATCGCCAATCCAAACAGCCGCCTGGTGGTGCTCGCCAATGCCGCCACTGGGATGCTGAGGGTGATGGGCACGGCGGGCACAGAGCCGGTGACCGAGGTGTTTGAGCGGCAGGAGTTTCTTTGTTAAAGCCGCCTTTGCTATGAAGGGTGATCTGATTCCGGAGGCGCCCATGCGCACAGCCACTGTCGAACGCAAAACCCGCGAGACCGAGATTGCCGTCTCCCTCGACATCGACGGCACCGGCGTCTGCGATATCGATACCGGCATTGGCTTTCTCGATCACATGCTGGAGGCCTTTGGCCGCCACTCCATGATCGACCTGAAAGTGCGGGCGCAAGGCGATCTGCATGTCGATTTCCACCACACCACCGAAGACACCGGCATCGTCATCGGCCAAGCGG
>JAATGP010000034.1 GCA_015654635.1 Alphaproteobacteria bacterium
AAAGGCTCGGCGGCTTCGCTGCGCCAGGCCGGCTGCCGCGTGCTGGTCTCCGAAGTCGATCCTATCTGCGCTTTGCAGGCGGCGATGGAAGGCTATGAAGTGGTCACCATGGAAGAGGCCGCGCCGCGCTCCGACATCTTCGTGACCACCACCGGCAATGTCGATGTCATCACCATCGACCATATGCGGGCCATGAAGGACCGCGCTATCGTCTGCAACATCGGCCATTTCGATTCCGAAATTCAGGTTGCCGCGCTGCGCAACTATAAATGGGACAACATCAAGCCGCAGGTCGATGAGATCGAATTCCCCGATGGCCATCGCATCATCCTGCTGAGCGAAGGCCGCCTGGTGAATCTCGGCAATGCCATGGGGCACCCCAGCTTCGTGATGAGCGCCTCCTTCACCAACCAGACGCTGGCGCAGATCGAGCTTTATTGTAACCAGGGCAAATACGAGAAGAAGGTCTATGTCCTGCCGAAATTCTTGGACGAGAAGGTGGCGCGTCTGCACCTCGCCAAGGTAGGCGCCAAGCTGACCGAGCTTTCCAAAGTGCAGGCCGACTATATCGGCGTGCCCCAGGTCGGCCCGTTCAAGGCGGATACCTATCGCTACTAACCGATCTGTTTTTTTTCCGAGCCGTACTGCGCCTCTCCCTCAACCGAGGGGGAGGCGTTTTGCTTTGGGGTATGTATCGGAGAAAGGGAGATCCATTTTCCGCTTTTCCCGTCTGTTTTGCGGTGCGCCTCATAAGGCATTCACACCGTCAAAAAGTCTCTTAGCGGCAGATACGAACCGCACTGATACAGGCTGTTACAAAAAGCGCAATGTGGACGCTGGCTTCCTAAAAATGAGTAATTTCCGGCGCTACCCTGGTCATCTTCCCTCAGCTATAAGGATGCCGTGGCCTCACCTTGGCCTAGCACTCATGTTGACGAAACGCCGCTCGACACGAAAATCGCGCGACGCGCCCTTGAGGAGACGGCCAATGCCCTCCAGCTCTATTCAAATGGTCTTATGGGTGTCCGCTATTGCGCTCTTTCCGGCAGCGGCACAGCCCGTTTCGGGCACTACGCCAAAGCCAAGCACGGAAACGTCAAATTCTACGCTGGATGTTCCCATAGAGGACATTGCGGCATCACCAAACGGATGCGCCGTTCTGGACAAAGATTTTCCGGGACTGCGCAAGCACGCGATGTATGGCTTCTTCAAATCCATGTCGCTCCATCAGATTGCGGCGCTATCCAAGGGCAGGCTGACCCCAGATATGATGGCGCAGGCACGAACAGATTTGTCGACGCTCTCCTTCGCGGTTGCCCAGCCTGCCCATCAAGAGGATATCGACGACCTGGACCCCGCGCCACGCCACGACCAAGTATCCCTTGGCAGCGGCCACCCAAAATAACCGAGGGAACGCACGCACGCGACGCAATTTGAATTTCTCAGAGTCGCCGCATTGTCGGCCACCATGGCGATGCCGGTGCGACCAACGCGTCCTGTTACCTATTATACCACGATAACGTCACTACTTTACCCGGATATCAGAGCTCCCTAGTTTGTCTCCAACCAGAGGAGACGTTTCCATGCGTATATTCGTGACGGGTGCCACGGGCTTTATCGGCATGGCCGTGACCCAAGAACTGATTGCTGCCGGACACCAAGTGCTCGGCCTTTCTCGCGGCGAAGCAAAAGCGGCAGCGTTGGCGGCGACGGGAGCCGAGGTTTATCGCGGCACGCTCGAAGATTCGGATGGCTTGAAGCGCGGAGCCGCGCAATGTGATGGCGTGATCCACCTCGCCTTCAATCATGACTTCTCGCGCTTTAAAGCCAATTGCGAGGACGACCGCCGGGTTATCGCTGCGCTGGGTGCGGCGCTGGAAGGCTCAAGCCGTCCGCTGCTCGTGACGTCTGGTACCGGCATTGCCAACACGGTGCCCGGCGAGCCAGCCAAGGAAGACAATCCAATCGTCAGCTCCGAGCATCATCCGCGTGCGGCAACCGAAGAGGAAGCAACGGCTGTCGCGGCGCGCGGCGTCAATGTTTCGGTGGTGCGCTTGCCGCAAGTGCATGATCCGGTCCACCAGGGCCTCGTCACGCCGGCGATCCGGATGTATCGGGAAAAGGGCGTCTGCGTGTATATCGGCGATGGCAGCACACGCTGGCCCGCGGCGCATTATCTGGATGTTGCCCGTCTTTATCGGCTGGCGATTGAACGGGCCGAGCCGAACGCGAAGTATCATGCGGTTGGCGAGGAAGGCGTGACCACGCGCGCCATCACCGAAACCATCGGCCGCCGCCTGAACCTGCCGGTAAAATCCATCAGCCCCGAAGAAGCACCCTCCTATCTCGGCTGGCTTGCTATGTTCGCCTCTTACGACTTGCCCGCCTCCAGCGCCCAGACACGGCAGAAACTGGGATGGATCCCGGTTGGGCCAAGCCTCATCGCCGATCTCGAAAGGCTGCCGATCGAGGAGGGTTGAAGATCACCAAACCATCACCTCTTCAGATAGGCCTCCAGCCGCTCCAGCGCCTCTGCAATCACCGCCCGCTTTTTGCAGAAGGCAAAGCGGATGAAATGGTCGGGCTTGGCGCCTTGCATAAAGGCTGAGAGAGGGATGGCGGCGACGCCCGCTTCGCGCACCAGGCGCAGGCAGAAATCGCTGTCGGGTTCGTTTGTCAGGGCGCGGATATCGGCGGTGAGAAAATAGGTGCCTTCGCAAGCCAGCGGTTGGAAGCCGAGTTGGGTCAGGCCCGCTTTGAGCAGATCCCGTCGCGCCTGAAGATCAGCATTCAGGCCGAGGGTGAAATCCATCTGGGTTTCCAGCGCGAAGGCAATGCCGCGCTGCAACGCCGGGGGTGTCGTAAAGGTGAGGAATTGGTGCGCCTTGGCCACCACGTCGATGAGCGGCGCGGCGCCCATCACCCAGCCCACCTTCCAACCCGTGAGCGAAAACATCTTGCCCGCCGAGCCGATGCGCAACGTGCGCGCCGCCATGCCGGGTAGCGCCGCCAACGCGAGATGCTGCCGCCCATCAAAGACGAGATGCTCATAAACCTCATCACAGATGGCGACCGCATCGGTTTCGCTGAGCACCCGCGCCACGGCCGCCAATTCCTCGGCATCGAAGACGCGGCCGATGGGGTTCATCGGAGTGTTGAGAACGAGCGCAGCGGTGTTGGGCGTGATGGCCCTACGCAGCGCGTCCTCCGTCAGCCGCCAATCGGGTGGCGCCAGCGCAATGGTGCGGACAGTGGCGCCCGAGGCCTCGGCAATGGGGCGATAGGAATCGTAAGAAGGATCGATCAGCACCACCTCACTGCCCTTTGGCGCGAAGGCGAGGATGGCGGCGGTGAGCGCCTCGGTAGCGCCCGAGGTGACCACAATCTCGGTGGCGGGGTCATAGGTGAGGCCATAAAAGCGCTGTGCGTGTGCCGCCAGAGCCCCACGCAAATCGGCAAGGCCCCGCATCGGCGGATATTGGTTGGATTCGGTGATCAGCGCGTTTGCCGCCGCTTGGCGGATGGCCTCGGGGCCGTCCTCATCGGGAAAGCCCTGCCCCAAATTGACCGCGCTATGCTGATTGGCCAGCGCCGACATCACGGTGAAAATCGTGGTCGGTAGTTCAGCGAAAACCGGATTGCTCAGCAGACGTCTCCTGCATGGTCTGAAGAGAAAGAGTAGCGGTACTGGCGGGGGGTGAAAAGCGCAGTGGCGGCGCACCGCCGATGCGTATCTTTCCCCCGCAGGGGGCCCAAAACGCTGTGCTGCGCATTAAGGTAAAGCGCACCTTAACAGGAGCCCGCCAAATTCTTTTGACGGTCGTTCCTTCCGTAGCCTGAGTTTTTAGTCCGCTGTTTTGACTCAGTTTTCGGATGGAGCCGCAACATCGCTCACGTTAACCTACATCTTGGCTTTCATACTTTTTTAACTACCTTCTATTGCGTGTAGAGTTAACGCCCCTATCATCTTGATTCTGCTCTGATTCGTGGCATGGGGCCCGACTCGGAGGCAACCGGGACGGTCCCGCATGGGACACAAAAAGAAACCGGAAAAGTGGGTAATGCTGAGGAGAGGGACACTCTCTGCCGCGGCTACTGCTGCCCTTTTGGCCTCACCGGCACTTGCTGCCAGCGGGTTTGAACTGGGCGAAAGCGATCTGGTGCTCACCGCGATCACGACCGGCGCGGTGGCCTTGGCGTTTGCAGCGGGCCTTTGGGCGCTGGCCGAACAGTCGGTTTCGGCCAAGCTGCGCCGCCTCTTGCGGGCGGCGAGCGCACGGCTGCGTGCTGCGGTCGGCGAACGCGATGCCCTGATTGGCGCAGCCCGCGACGCCCTGATCGTTTGGGGCCGCGATACCGCCATGCCTATCTCCTATAACGGCGGCGAAACCATCCTCGATTCCTGTCTGAAAGGGCCGGATGCCACCGCCCTTTCAGAAGCGCTGGATGCCCTGAGTGCACGCGGCGCCGCCTTTGTGTTACCGACACGCGATGCTGGCGGGCGGCTGCTGACGGTGCGCGGCAAAGCCGTGGGCGGACTTGCCGCGGTATGGATCGAAACCACCGCCGCCGAAGCGCGCAGCCTGGATTTCCGCGGTGTGCTGAATGCCCTGCCCGTTCCGGTGTGGTTACGCGACCGCACTCTGACGCTGATCTGGGGCAATGAAGCGTTTTTAGCGGCCTCAGGCGCGCCGGATCTGGAAACCGCGCTAAAGAACCAAAACGGCATCGACAAGACCGAGCGCGATCTGGCCGCCACCGCCAAGAGCCACGAAGAGCCGGTCGAAGCCAAACGCTATGCCGTTGTGGCCGGACAGCGCCGGGCCCTGCAACTGACCGAAATTCCGGCGGGTGCCGGCATTGTTGGCATCGCCGCGGATGTCACCGACGTGGCCGCGGGCGAAGCCAAGCTGCAACAACACATTGATGCTCATACCGACACGCTGGATAAGCTCGCCACCGCGGTCGCCATTTTCGGCCCGGACCAAAAGCTGCACTTCTATAACCGCGCTTTCGTCAAGCTGTGGGATCTGCCGGAGAAGTGGCTCGACAAACATCCCAAGGATGGCGACATCCTGGATCGGTTGCGCGAAGAGCGCAAACTGCCGGAGCAGCGCGATTTCCAAGGCTGGAAGCGCGAACGCCAGCAGATCTATCAGACCGCCCGCGAATATCCATCGGAAGACCTTTGGCATGTGCCCAGCGGCAAGACGCTGCGCGTGGTGGCCCAGCCCCATCCTTTCGGCGGGCTGACCTTCCTTTATGAGGACGTCACCGAGAAGCTTTCCCTCGAAAGCAATTACAACACGCTGATCAAGGTGCAATCGGCGACGCTGAACACGCTGCAAGAGGGCGTGGCGGTGTTCGGGCCCGATGGCCGCCTAAAACTTTACAACGCCGCCTTCTCACGATTGTGGCTGCTGACGCCGAAGGAGCTGGCGGACGAGCCGCATGTGCGCGCCATCGCCGCAGCCTGTACGGAGAAATTCGGCGAGTCCGCTGTGTGGGAGCGCGTTATCCAGGCCATCGTCTCGGGCTCGGATATTGAACGGCGCATGGACGAGATCGAGCGCAACGACCGCTCCATTCTGGCGCCCAGCCTGTCGGCCCTGCCCGATGGCGCCACGCTCATCACCTTCACCGACGTCACCGACCGCTTCCGCATCGAGCATGTCTTGCGCGAACGCGCCGAGGCGCTGGAAGCCGCCGACCGGCTGAAGTCGGATTTCATCAAGCATGTGTCGTATGAATTGCGCACACCGCTCAACACCATCGTCGGCTTTGCCGAGCTGCTCTCGGGCGAGGATTTTGGGCCGCTGAACACGCGCCAAAGCGCCTATATGAAAGATATCGTCGCCGCCTCGAACACGCTGACGAGTCTGGTTTCCGACATTCTCGATTTGGCTTTGGTGGAATCGGGCGCGCTGCGGCTGGAGCTCGAGCGTATCGATCTGGCCGAGATGCTGAACGATGTCGCCTCCCATGCGCGCGAATGGGGCAGCAAGGTCGGCCTCAGCCTGGAAGTGGCTTGCCCTGACGATGCCGGCGTCTTCCTCGGCGATGCGCGGCGCGTGCGCCAAGTGGTGTTCAACCTGCTCTCCAATGCCTTCAAATACACGCCATCCGGCGGGGTGATCGTTCTGGGCGGGCGTATCCAAGGCGAGGATGTGCAGATCTGGGTGCGCGACAACGGTCCCGGCATCGCCCCCGAAATGCGCGCCAATGTCTTCGAGCGCTTCACCGCCAAATCCACGCCCGGTCAGCGCGGCGGCGCCGGACTGGGCCTTGCCCTCGTCAACCGCTTTGTCGAATTGCATGACGGCTGGGTCGAAATCGACAGCACCAAAAAGGGCACGCTGGTGCGCTGCCACTTCCCCCGCCGCATCCAAGAAACCCCACCACCGGTCACCACGGAACGGACGCGGCAGCTGCTGTAACGGCCGCTAGAACGAATACACTTTCTTGCTGATCAAGCGGTCGCAGGATTGCATATTCACCCAGGAGGCGAAGAAGGTTTTGGGGGAGGCGGGGCCAAGGGGGAAGGACTGCCAATGGCCATCCCTCATGCAGGTCAGCGCCAAGGCGCCTTCGGTCTGCGGCGTGAACATCACCAGCGCGAAGCTTTTTGCCTTGGCGAGCTTATCCGGTGTGCGCTCGAAGCCATGGCCATTGTCAATGACGAGAGAAATCGACGTATCCGTGCTGCCGGTGTTATGCACGACGGCGAGCGTCGTTACTTCCATAAGGAAGTAAATGATCATCGCCAGCGGCGCCCCGATGACAACAGCATAGAAGATAATCGTCTTGCTCATATCCGCCCCCGCCCAGCCAGCCGACTAAAGCAAAAACGGCCAAAGCAATCCAGTCTGCCGTGCCGTGGATTGCTTTTTCAAGGCGAGAAGCGCCCGCTTGGGACGCTCCCGGCGTGCGGGCTAGTTCACGCGGCCAATCCGGTATGTGGTGAGGCCGTCAAGCAGGCCGAACACGCTAAGCAACCACAGCACCACCGCAATCACCACAACGGCGTTGAGGATGCTCTTAATCTTCGAATCCATGGGAATATAATTGTTGACGAGCCAGAGCAGCACACCAACGACAATGAGGACAATGACGAGGCTAATAAGCGGCATGGGAATCTCCTGTGGCGTCGCCAACATTACGCCGAGCCGCTGCCTTGCCGGGAGACTCGGAATGTACTCAGGGCTGGGGACGCGCCCGGTGATTTCACCGTGCCCTAGAGGTAGGATGGAAAAGCGTTCTTAATGCTGGTTTTTGGGCGTTGTTACCACCAGGCCATCGAGGACGGCGGTGACTTTGAGCTGGCAGGAGAGGCGGCTCGCCTTCGTCACGTCTTGGGCAAAGTCGAGTATGGTTTCTTCCATCTCTTCTTTCGGCGGCAGTTTGGCAGCCCAGGCGGGATCAACATAGACGTGGCAGGTGGCGCATGCACAGGCCCCGCCGCAATCGGCATCGATGCCGGGGATGGCGTTCTTCACAGCGGCTTCCATCACCGACCAGCCCTCCGGCGCCTCGACAGTGCGCCGCTCGCCCTTGGGATCGATAAAGGTGATCTTCGCCATCAACCCACCACGTTTTTGATCGGTATGGAAGTGTCGGCCAAACGTGCGGCCGACACTTTCGCATGCTCGCCAATCAGTTTGCGGCCCACCAGATAATCCGCCGGCATATTGACGGCTTCGACCGCGGCCAAGACGCCACCGCGCAGATGAAATACAGAGAATTTTCGCGCCGAGGGTTCACCGCGCACCACAATTTCGTCGCCCGGCCAGGCCAAACCCGCGATCTGCAGCTTCAGATCATATTGATCCGACCAGAACCACGGCACTTCATTGTAGGGCTTGGGCTTACCGACCATGGAAGCGGCGGCATGCTTGGCTTGATCGATGGCGTTCTGCACGCTTTCAAGCCGCATCCAGTTGCCTTCGTCTTCGCCATGGCCGCGGCCCTGATGCCAGGTGCAATCGCCCGCCGCGAAGATGGCGGGATCAGAGGTGGCGCAGTATTTGTCGACCACCAGACCGTTTTTGCATTCCAGCCCCGCGGCCGCCGCGATCTCCACATTGGGCAAGACACCAATACCGACCAGCACAATGTCGGCGGGATAGGTTTTTCCGCCCGCACGCACGCCGCTAACGGCGCCCTCGCCCTCAAACCCGTCCACACCTGTGCTGGTGATCAGGGTCACGCCCGCAGCACGATGGGCGATTGCGAAGAAATCGGAAATCGGTGTGGAGACGGCGCGCGCCATCACCCGCTCCATCGCCTCAAAAACGGTGACATCCAACCCATGCTTGGCCGCCACCGCCGCCACTTCCAGGCCGATGAAGCCGCCGCCGATCACCACCAGCTTTTTGCCGGGGCGAAACACCGCCTGTAGCCCGTCCACATCGGCGATGCTGCGCAGAGAATGGATGCCGCTGAGACCGGCGCCGGGACATGGGATGGGACGCACCCGTGTACCGGTGGCGATGAGGAGCTTGCTATAGGAAAGCGCGCGCCCGTCGCTTAAGCGTACCGTCTTGGTGGCGCGATCGACGGCGGTGACGGCCGTGTTCACGATCAGCGTGCAGCCAGCGTCGGCATAAAAGCTCTCGGGCTTGAGGAACAGCCGGGCACGTTCGAAGGTGCCCATCAGATAGGCCTTGGAGAGCGGCGGGCGCTGGTACGGCGCATAGGCCTCATCACCAATCAGGGTAATTGGTCCGCTGAAGCCCTCGGCTCTGAGGCTGATAACGGCTTGGGCGCCAGCCTGGCCGGCCCCGATAATCACAATGGTCTCAGTCATGATGGCCGGGCTATCATGGATGACAGCTTGCCGCAACGGGCGGCATGGCCCGCGTTGAGACTAGCAGCCCCGGACGCTACAAGAGAGAAAATGACGACAGATTCACCCCGCTTCATAGCAAGGCTGCACCTTGAAAGCCTGGACGATACCGCCGCTTTGGGGGCGCGAATTGCGGCCGCGCTGGTCCGCGGCGATGTGGTGGCGCTGCGGGGTGATCTCGGCGCCGGCAAAACGGCACTGGTCCGCACGATTCTGCAAGCGCTGGGCATCAGCGGCCCTATCCCGAGCCCGACTTTTACCTTGGTGCAAAGCTATGAGACCCCGCGCCTTCTGGTGCATCATTTTGATCTTTACCGGATCGAAGATGAGAGCGAGTTGGATGAGCTGGGATTCGATGACAGTCTTTCCGAGGGGGCGGCGCTGATCGAATGGCCGGACCGGGCCGGATCACGCCTGCCGGACGAGGCGCTGCATCTCACCTTGACCCTCCTCAGCGGCGAGGCACGGCTGGCCACATTGGAAGGCCCGGTACGTTGGGCCACCATTATCCCAAAGGATTTTTGACGTGTCTTCTGATTTCGCAATGGATGATTTTCTGGCGAAGGCTGGCTGGGGCGAGGCATTGCGCCTGCCGCTTTCCGGCGATGCCTCCACCCGCCGCTACATCCGGCTGGTGCGCGGCGGCCAGACCGCTCTGCTCATGATCCAACCACAAGCCGCTGAAACGCCAAGCGCGGGCAAAGAGGCAACGCCGCAAGAGCGCATGGCGCTTGGCTATAACGCGGTGGCACGGCTGGCCGGTGCCGATTGCGCCCGCTTCGTGGCGGCAGCGAAATATCTTGCCAGCCTTGGCCTTTCAACGCCTGAAATTTATGCCGATGACAGCGCCCACGGCTTGGTGCTGATCGAAGATTTCGGCGCGGATCTGTTCACGGACAGCCTCGAAAAAGGTGTGCCCGAAGCGGCACTCTACGAAGGCGCCGCCGAGGTTCTGGCGCGGCTCCATGCGGGCCAGGCCCCCTCTTTTTTGCCGCCCGGCAAAGACCTTTACACTTATGACGAAACTGCCCTGCTGGCCGAGGTAGCGCTGCTGACCGAATGGTTCTTCCCGGTGGCGCTGAAGCGGGCGGCGACGGCGGATGAAGTTGCAGACTTTCGCGCGGCGTGGCGGGAGGCTTTGGCACCAGTTCTGGGGGCGCCGTCCTATTTCGTGCACCGCGACTACCATGCCCAGAATTTGCTGTGGCTGCCGCAACGTTCCGGTCCGGCCCGCGTCGGGCTGATCGATTTTCAGGACGCGGTGGCAGGCTCGGCGGCGTACGATCTGATCTCGCTGACCGAAGATGCCCGCCGCGATGTCTCGCCGCAAATGGCCGAACATGCCCTGTCGCATTACCGTAACACGATGGCGGCGCAAGGCACACCCGTGGAGGCCGAGGGGTTCGCGCTCGAGATGGCCCTCTTCGCCGCCCAGCGCAATACCAAGATCGTGGGCATCTTCGCCCGGCTTTTCCGCCGCGACGGCAAGGCACGCTATCTCGACCTTTTGCCCCGCGTGTGGTCGTATCTGCAGAAGGATTTGAACCATCCGGCCTTGCATCGGCTGAAGGCGTGGTATGATCAAACCATACCGGCCGCGGCGCGCGGGGTGCCGAACCTCTAAGCCCGGTTGGGCGGACTAGTCGTTTTAGGAGCCTGTTATGAGTTTTCCCACGCGCGCGATGATTATGGCAGCCGGCCTCGGCACGCGTATGCGTCCCTTGACCGACACGCTGCCCAAGCCGCTGGTGAAGGTGATGGGCAAGGCGCTGATCGATCACGCCATCGACCGGCTGATCGAAGCCGGAGTGACGCACTTTGTGGTAAATCTACACTACAAGGCCGAGATGATCCGCGAGCACCTGGCCGCCCGCAAAGATGTGGAAATTCAGTACTCGGATGAATCCGACGGTCTGCTGGGGACCGGCGGCGGCGTCGTCAAGGCAATGACGTATTTTAAGAGCGAGCCGTTCTATATCCACAATTCCGATACGATCTGGGTGGAAGGCTATGGCAAAGCCCTCGATCTGATGAAAGCGAGCTGGAATCCGGAGACCATGGACGCCCTCCTCCTCATCGTTCCGCTGCTCCATTCCATGGGCTATGAAGGCGTTGGCGATTTCATGATGGATAGCCTCGGTCATCTGTCCCGTGTGCCGCCTGGCCGGGTGTCTCCTTTTGCTTATCCCGGTGTGCAGATCGTTCATCCCCGCTTGTTCGAAAATCCGCCGGAGGGAGGTTTCTCGACCAATGTGTTGTGGGACCGCGCCATCGAGAAAGAACGGCTCTATGGCGTGCGGATGGATGGCATGTGGATTCATGTCGGCACGCCCCAGGCCGTGGCGGAAGCCGAAGCCTATCTGAGCGACCTTGTCGCCGCCTGAGGGCCCGCGCCCCCCACTCGGCGCCAAAGTCTTTACCATCCCGCCTAGCACCCCATTTTCGCAGGCGCTCGCCGCAGGCCTGCGGGCCCGCATCGGTAGCGATACAACGGCCTTGGCCGATGTCACCATTTATCTGCCGACCCGGCGGGCAGCGCGCAGCATCGCAGAAGTTTTCGCCCGCGCGGCCGGGGGCGCCACGCTGCTGCCGGATTTCCGCCCGCTCGGCGATGTCGATGAAGACGAGCTGCTGCTCGATGCTTCCGCAGATGTGCTCGACTTGCGGCCCGCCATTGCACCACTGCGCCGCCGCCTGCTGCTGGCCACGCTGATCCGACGCTGGAGCCATGGCCGCGATGGCGGAACGATGAGTTTCGGCCAAGCCGCCAGCCTGTCCCGCAGCCTTGCCGCCCTGATGGACGAGGTTGAAACCCAAGGCGCCGATCTGGGCAAGCTCAAGGATCTGGCGCCAGCCAGCCTCGCCGAGCATTGGGCCGAGGTGCGCGAGTTCCTGGCGTTGATCCACGAGGTCTGGCCGACGCTTCTGGCCGATGAGGGACGGATCAATCCGTCCGATTATCGCAATCAAGCGCTCAAGGCTTTGGCGAAGAATTTGGCGGCGCACCCGCCGGAGCGCTTCATCTTGGCCGCGGGTTCCACAGGTTCTATCCCAGCAACAGCCGAGTTGCTGCGCGTAATTGCGCGGCTCCCCCATGGCGCTGTGGTGCTGCCGGGGCTTGACCGGGAGCTTGACGCCGAGAGCTGGGAACGCTTGGAGCCCGGCCATCCGCAATACAGCTTAAAACAGCTTTTAACGCATATGGAGGTGCGCCGCGAGGAGGTCGAGGATTGGAGCGTAGCAGCCGCTAACCCCGAGCGCGAACGCTTGCTGCGCGAAGTGCTGCGCCCGGCGCCGACCACCGACGCTTGGCGTGCCCTCGCCGAAGGGATTAATCCACCGCATACGGATGGTTTGACGCTGTTCGAAGCCGCCGACCCCGCCGAAGAAGCGGCGGTGATCGCGCTCATGTTACGCGAGACCCTGGAAACCCCGAACAAGACGGCAGCCCTGGTGACGCGTGATCGCGGACTGGCGCGGCGGGTAACCGCGGCGCTGGCGCGCTGGCAGATCGCCATCGATGATTCCGCAGGACGCCCGCTATCGCTGAACCCCGCAGGCACCTTCCTGCTGCTGCTGGCCGAAGCTGCCGACGAGGCCTTCGCACCGGTGGCGCTGCTCGCATTGCTGAAACATCCGCTTTGCACCTTGGGTGAGGATGCCGCCGCCTTTCGCAGCGAAGCGCGCCGCCTCGACAAGGCCTTGCGGGGGCCGCGACCGGATGCGGGACTTTCCGGCATCGCTAAAGCGCTACGCGATAGCCCAACCGCTTTGCAGGCATGGTGCCTGCGCGTACGGGAGATTTTGGCGCCGCTGGAAGCGATCCTGGCGGAGCCGGAAGTGGCACTCAGCACGGTACTCAAGGCCCATATCGAAGCTGCTGAAGTGCTGGCGCCCGCGCTGTGGTCAGGGCCAGATGGCGCCAAGGCCGCCTCGTTCATCCACGACTTCTCCGAAGCCGCCGCCGATCTTGCCACCATCGAGCCGGGCTCCTATGCCCCGATGCTCCGTAGTCTGATGGATGAAATCGCGGTGCGGCCCGCTTTTGGTCAGCATCCGCGGCTGTCCATTTTAGGGCCGCTGGAAGCGCGGCTGCAAAGTTTCGACCGGATAATCCTCGGGGGTCTCAACGAAGGTTCCTGGCCGCAAGCTGCCGCGGACGATCCCTGGTTCTCCCGCCCCATGCGCAGGACATTGGGATTGGAGCAGCCCGAGCGCGCCATTGGGCTTTCGGCGCACGACTTCGCCAATCTGGCCGCCGCACCCGAGGTGGTGTTGACGCGGGCGCAGAAGGCGCAGGGCACACCTATGGTGGCCTCGCGTTGGCTGCAGCGTTTAACGCAACTGACACGCGGCCTTGGCACCGAAAAGACGTTGGCGCTCGATCCCAAATATCGCAAGATTGTTACGGCCTTCGATGATCCGGGATTGGCCGCGCCGGAGCAACCGCCTTATCCCAAACCACCCGTCGCCCTACGCCCGCGTGAACTCAGCGTCACCGATGTGGAAAAATGGGTGCGCGATCCCTACGCCATTTATGCCAAAAAGATTTTGCGCTTGCGCAAGATCGATCCACTCGATGCGCCCATCGGTCCGCTGCAGCGCGGCTCGGCTTTGCACAAAATTCTGGAACGCTTCGTCATCGAATATCCGGTCCTGCCACTCGATGCCGAAACACAGCTGGGGCGCATCACCGAAGAGGTACTGGCGCAATTGGCGCTGCCCAATGCCACCTTGGCCTTGTGGCGGCCGCGATTTTTGCGCGCTGCAAGCTGGTTTATCGGCGAAGAACGCCAGCGCCGCGAAGTCATTGCCGAAAGCTACGTCGAAGTGCGCGGCAAACTGGTCCTTAAGAGCCCAGCGGGCGAATTCACTTTGTATGGCATTGCAGACCGCATCGACCGGTTGAAGGATGGCACCGCTGCCATTCTCGATTACAAGACCGGTGAGGCGCCCAGCACCAAACAGGTCAAAACCCATTTGTCGCCGCAATTGTCGCTGGAAGGCGCTATCCTGAAAGCGGGCGGCTTCAACAATGTGCCACCGCTGGTGCCATCCGAACTGACTTATGTGCAAATCAGCGGTGCCGCCAAAGCCGGAGAATTCAAGACCGTGGCCGCCGACGCGGCGGTGCTTGCTGCCGAGGCGTTAGAGAGGCTTATGCGCCGGGCCGCGCTGTTCGATGAGGTCAGCACCGGCTATGCCTCTCGCGTGGCGCCGGTGCGGGTCGACAGCGATGGCGATTACGATCATCTGGCGCGGGTCAAAGAATGGTCGTTGAGCGGATGGAGCGGGGAATGAACGCCGCCGAACCACAGCTCTCCGCTTGGGTCGCCGCCAATGCCGGTGCAGGCAAGACCTACACGCTGGCAAGCCGGGTGACGCGGCTGTTGCTCGCCGGGGCGCTGCCGGAGCGTATTTTGTGCCTCACCTATACCAAAGCCGCCGCCGCCGAAATGTTCGACCGGCTGTTCAAGCAGCTCGGCGAATGGTCGATGCTGTCGGATAGTGCGCTGGCCGAACGCATCGCCGCAATCGGGGCGGATCCGGGCGGGAAAGAAGAATTGCGTGCGGCGCGGCGGCTGTTCGCCAAAGCCTTGGAGACGCCGGGCGGTCTTAAAATTCAAACCATCCATGCCTTCTGCCAATATGTGCTGGGGCGTTTTCCGCTGGAAGCGGGCGTGCCGACGTCCTTTCGCGTGCTCGATGATCGCTCGGCTGCCGAGTTGATGGCGACAGCCCGCATGCGCGTTTTTGCGCGCGCCGCCAGCAGCGATGTGGTGACGCAGGAGGCGGTCAGTTTCCTTGCCACGCGCATGAGCGATGCCAAGCTGCAGCAGGTGCTGGATAGCGCGCTGGGGTCCGATCGCGGCAGGCTGGACCGCTTTTTCGAGCGCGCCGGTGGACCGGAAAAAGGTTGGGCCGCCTTGCTGCGAAAGGCCCATGGCGCTGGCGCGGATGACACGCCCGAGGCGCTGGCGCGCGAATTTTGTGCCGTGCTCAAGGCCGAAGAGGAGATGTTGCGCCAAACCATCGCATGGCTTTCGGGCGGCAGCAAGACCGATCAGGAGCGTAGCGCCGCGCTCTCGGCAGCCAAAGCGTTGCTGGACGACTCCGAGCAGTTCGAGGGCATTTGCAGCGTTGCCCTGACCAAAGAGGGCAGCTTGCGCAAAACGCTGGCCACCAAGAAATTGCTGGACGCGCGCCCCGATCTTGGCGCCTGGCTTGGGGCGCTTGCCGAGCGCGTACTGGAAACGCTGGAGCGGCTTAACGCCGTCAAGGCGGCGGCGCTGGCAGAGGCGTCTCTCACCGTCATCCATGCGGTGCGCGACATTTATGCGGCGGAGAAGCGAGCGCGCAATTTCCTCGATTACGACGATCTCATCATCCGCACCCATCAGCTGCTGAATGCTCATGGCGCGGCTTGGGTGTTGTATAAGCTTGACGAAGGTATCGACCATATTCTGATCGATGAAGCGCAGGACACCTCCGGCCTGCAATGGGACATCATCCAGAAGCTGACGGAAGAATTCTTTGCCGGGGAAGGCGCCGAGCGCGGCCTGCGCACGCTGTTTGCCGTCGGCGACGAAAAGCAATCCATTTTCAGTTTCCAAGGCGCCGATCCTACACAATTCGAACAGCGCCGGGCGTTCTTTGCCAAGCGGGCGGCGGAGGGCGGGCGCGATTTTCTCTATCAGCCGTTACAGGATTCCTGGCGCTCGGCCCCTGAGATTTTGCAGTTCGTCGATGCCACCTTTGCGGCGGAGGATGCCCGCAATGGCCTCACCTCTTCCGCCGCCCCCATCAAGCACAATGCCCTCAAGACGCATTTGAAGGGTTGTGTCGAATTCTGGCCGCCGCTGACCGTGGGCGATGCCGCCGAGCGCGACCCTTGGGATCTTCGCCCTGTCGATATGGCAGAAGAGGCAAGCCCGGTGGCACGGCTGGCCGAACAGATCGCCGGACGCATCAAAGGCTGGCTCGACAAGGGCGCGGCCCTGCCCGGTCACGACAAACCAATTTCGCCCGGCGATATCATGATCCTGTTGCCGCGACGCGAGCCCTTTGGCAGCGAGATCATCCGCAGGCTGAAGGAACGCAGCGTGCCGGTGGCGGGCGCCGATCGCATCGTTCTGACCGAGCAGATTGCGGTGATGGATTTGATCGCGCTGGGGCGTTTTGTGCTGCTGCCGGAGGATGATCTGAACCTCGCCGCGCTGCTGCGCTCACCACTGATCGGGCTTTCCGAGACGGATCTTTTTACACTGGCCCATAACCGCAGTGGCACGTTGTGGGAGGCGCTGACGGCGCGGCAAAGCGATTTTGCCGAAGCCTATGGCCTACTGCACCAGTTGCGGGCGCGGGCCGATTATGCCCCGCCTTATGAATTCTATGCCCTGGTGCTGCTGCAGGGACGGCGAAAATTGCTGAAGCGCCTAGGCGCCGAAGCGGGCGATGCGATCGACGAATTTCTCTCGCTGGCGCTGCAATATGAGACCGCCGCGACGCCCTCGCTGGAAGGCTTCCTGCACTGGATCGAAACCGGCGCCGACGCCATCAAGCGCGACATGGACCGCGGCCGGGGCGAAGTGCGGGTGATGACCGTACATGGCGCCAAAGGGCTGGAAGCCGATATCGTCATCTTGCCCGACACCACGCGCCTGCCCACGGATTCGCCGGACCGCGGCAATCTTCTCTATACGGATGATGCCGTACTGTTTCCGGCGGCCAAGGATGTAGCCCCCGCCCCGGTGCTGGCAGCCAAAGCGGCACTGGAGGAAGCTGCGATGAAGGAATATCGCCGCCTGCTTTATGTAGCGCTGACGCGGGCGCGCGAACGACTGATCATCTGCGGCTTTGAAAACAAGAAAGGGACTAAGGCGGGTTCTTGGCACATGCTGGCGGAACGCGCCGCCGGAGCCCTGGGCGTTACGCGCGAAGACGGCGCTCGCATTTTCGGCGAGGCGTCTATGGGGACTGCCGGCAAAGTCACCGAATCGGCTCCAGCGGCGGCGGTTTCGCCCGCCTGGGCCAACACGCCCGCCATCGCCGAAGAGGCGACGCCGTGGTTGATCCGGCCCTCGCAAGCGGCAGGTATAGACGAGCCACCCAACCCTTCACCGCTCGGCGCCGGATCGCGGATAAAGCGCGGCCTTTTGGTCCATGCCATGCTGGCGCGCCTGCCCGAGGTGCCCGCTGCCCAACGCGCTGCCATCGCGGCACGGTTTCTTGCCGCCCGCGGAATCGAAGCGCCGGAAGCCCTGATTGCACAGACGCTAGCCGTATTATCCGACCCGGCCTTTGGGGCCGCCTTCGCGCCGGGGAGCCGTGCCGAGGTCTCTGTGGTGGCGGATTTGCCGGAGATTGGTCCCAGCGCTCGCGTCCATGGCCGTGTTGACCGCCTTGCCGTGACCGCGGACGAGGTGCTGATTGTTGATTTTAAGACCGGCAACCCCATCGCTCGGGAAAATGACGTGCCGCGGCTTTATACAACCCAGATGGCGCTTTACCGAGCGGCTGCGAAGCGAATTTTCCCAGGCAAGCGGATCGCTTGCGCCTTGGTATGGACCGAGGGCCCATTGCTGCTGCCGCTTTCCGATACCTTGTTAGACGCGGAGACAATACGCATTCACCAACGCCTTGACCCCGCGGGGGGGCGTACCTAGATATAGCGGGTCGCATTCGAGGATTTGTGTATGTCTGCTCCGATCAAGGTCACTGACGCATCGTTCCCGGCTGATGTTCTGAACGCCAAAAAGCCCGTTCTGGTGGATTTCTGGGCGGAATGGTGCGGACCGTGCCGCATGATCGCGCCGGCACTTGATGAGCTTGCCACCGAACTCGGCGAGAAAATCACCGTCGTCAAAGTCAACATCGACGAAAATCCGCAGACACCGCAGAAATATGGCGTGCGCGGCATCCCGACCATGATGATCTTCGCCCAAGGCCAAGTGGCCGCCACCAAGGTCGGCGCCCTGCCCAAGTCGAAGATCAAGGAATGGATCGAAAGCTCGATTTAAGCCCCTTGCCGAGGCTGTTTTGGCTTGGCGCCGTGCGGGAAGACTTCCGCTGGCGCCTCGCGCTTTTTGAAGCCTGTGGGCGCAGTGGAGCAGAGGGCGCTCCAAAACAGTGATCTGCTTTACGCGCCTGCCGCCATGAGCCTTGCTTTTGTCCCTAGATGTTTAGTCCTGACATTGGGCGGAGGGGATCGGTTGTCGATCTATCAGCACCGTCCCAAGACCTGCAGCCGGTGATTTTGGCCATGGCCGCGCCGGCGGCTTATGCAGCTAAGTACTTCTTAACGTTACGACCAGAACACCAGTCTATCGTTAAGCAGCGCGCAATTTTTCGGCCTTAGTTTCCCGGCATGAGCGCCGATCTGGTTCCCCATCGCGAATGTGGTCCCTGCAGTGTTTGTTGCAAGGTGCCGATCATTGACGCGCCGGAATTGAAAAAGAAGCCCGGCATCCTCTGCCCGAATTGCGTGGCGGGTGCCGGATGCCAAATCTACGAGATCCGTCCCCACGTTTGCCGTGTCCATTTTTGCGGGTGGCGGCATCTGGCTCTGCTGGACGAAAGTTGGCGGCCGGACATCTCCAACGTCTATATCGAATTGAAATCGCTACCCTCCGAGGAATATTGCGGCTTTGTTCCCGCACTTCCATCCGGGCTGCGCATTACGATCCTGGGCGAACTCAGCCCCAAACACACAGAATTGCTCGCCGCCAACATCGCCTCCTTAGTGGCCGGCGATATTCCGGTCGTCCTGACGGTTGCCGGATCGCCGGAGCACATGCGCGGCGCCCTGCTTCTCAATCCCATCCTGAAGCCTTATCCGAGCAACGACGCCGTATTTGCCGAGGCCCTGGCCGTCGTCTTTCGCGCTTGCCACGACATGCCAGCGCAACAATATGCATTTGCCTGATCTGGCGGCAGGTTTGCCCTCGCCTCATGACGTACCCTCAAAATCGCAATGGCTGCAAACTAGCGCCTAGGTGCTAGAAAACCGGGGCCATTTTACAAGGACATTGCGCATGATCCGTATCGCCACTCTTGTGAGCGCGACCGTCCTTTTGACGGGCGCCAGTTTCGCCGGGAGCGATGTGAAGCTGCCGCCCTTTTCTGCCATTGATGTGCATGGCGGCGGCGAGGTGAAACTTTCCTATGGGCCGGTGCAGCGCGTCACGATCATCAAAGGCGATACCAAGGTCGCGCTGGTCGTAGTGAAGGACCAAACCCTCGAGCTGTCACCCTGCTCGGGTGTGTGTTGGGGCAGCCACGATTTGTTGATCGAAGTGGTGACGCCGAAGCTCGACGCGCTCGATATCCATGGTGGCGGCTCGATTAGAGCCCAGGGTACTTTCCCTAAGCTGGCGCACGTTCATGCCGATATTCACGGCGGCGGCGAAGCCGATCTCAGTGCTATCCCGTTTGAGAGCGTGGATGCCGAGGTTCACGGCGGCGGCTCGCTGCGCGTCAAGGCGCTGAACGCCTTGAATGCGCAAGTCCATGGCGGTGGCGAGGTCTTCTATCTCGGCCATCCCGCGCACATCAACAGCCAGACCCATGGCGGCGGCTCGATCAGCGGCGAGTGAACGCTGAGGCGGCCATCTCCATCTGATCAAACTTCGCCACCGGAAGGCCGGGCCAAGCCCGGCCTTGACGGAATGACACTAAGCCAGTGGATCGGGACCGAAGCGGTTTTCGCCGCGCGTGCCACGCAGGAAATAAAGTTCGATGAACACCCACAGACCGATAAGACAGGCGATGACATAAGCCACGCCGCGCGCCAAACCGAGGGGACCAACGAACAGCCCGTGCGGTAATCCTTGCACCGAACCGGTGGCTATGACGGCGGCATTGAGCACCCAAGGCAGAGCAACATAGAAAAGAAGCCAACGCGCGCCCTTGTTACGGTCGTGCAGCCGTTTCACGATGATGGCGAAATAGGCCACGACAAAGAGCACGAAGAGCACGACAATCCCGCCCACCGCATACCAAGTGGAGCCAGCGATGGGATTAGGAATCGGAAATGGTGCGGGATCGAAAGGCTTATGATTCGTGTTGAAGGTCTGGATCGCCTGCCCATAGTGGCTCCACTGCAAGCCGGCGAACGCAAGCACGGCAGTTCCCACTTCCCAGACGAGGGTGACCAGCAGAAACAGCCACATTTTGGCACGGTTGATGCGCCCTGAAAATCCAAACAGGTAGTGCATGATATCCCCCCATATTCCCCACGCCAGTATGGCGCGAAGTCGGACAGACATCTAGCGCGATGATTTAAAGCTGTTCTAACCGTTCTCCAGCAGCACTTCGCCGGCGAGATAGAGCGAACCGCAGATCAAGATGCGGGGCGGGCAATCTTCATCGTCCATCCGCGCCATGGCAGCCACCTGGAGCATGGCGTCCTCCAAATCTTCGGCGGGTGAAGCTTCCAGGCCAGCATCGCGGACACGGTCATAGAGCGCCCCGGAGCCGAGGCTGGCATGTTCGCCTGCGATTGCGACCGTCACGACATGGCGCACCAAGCCGCGAAAGGCGGAGAAGAAGCCGGTGGCATCTTTGTTCGCGAGCATACCGCTGATGAGGTAGAGCGGCTTTTCGGCCCTCTCTTCCAGATCGGCGAGCGTGCGGGCCACGGCGGCGGCGCCATGAGGATTGTGCCCGCCATCGAGCCAGACCTCCGAATCGCGGGGTGCCAGATCGATCAGCGGGCCGTGAGAGAGGCGCTGCATCCGCGCCGGCCATTCGACGCCGCGTAAGCCTTTTTCAATCGCCTTGTCGCTGACCCAGTTCGATTGGCGCAAAGCCGCTATGGCCGTGGCGGCATTCTCGATCTGATGGCGGCCGACAAGGCGTGGCAATGGCAAATCAAGCAGCCCTCCCAAGTCCTGATAGACCATACGGCCATGTTCCTGATGAGCGAAGAAATCTTGCCCGAAGGCCACAACCGGCGACCCCAGGGAATCGGCACGATGCATGATCACCTCGCGCGGACCATCTTCCTGTGGCCCGATGATTACGGGCGATCCCGCCTTGATGATGCCTGCCTTCTCAAAGGCGATGCCATCGAGATCGGTGCCAAGGAACTCGGCGTGATCCAAGCCGATGGGGGTGATGACCGTGGTGGCAGGCCTTTCGATCACGTTGGTGGCGTCATATTTTCCGCCCAGCCCCACCTCCAGCACCAGCGCATCGGCCTTGTGGCGCGAAAAGGCGAGGAAGGCCGCGGCGGTGGTGATCTCGAAAAAGGTGATGGGGGCGCCATCGTTCACCGCCTCGCATTCCTCGAGCAGAGCGGCGAGTTCGGATTCGGTAATCAGCGTTCCGGCCAGACGGATGCGTTCATGAAAGTGCACCAGATGTGGCGAGGCATAAACATGCACTTTCAGCCCTTGCGCTTCCAGCATGGCGCGGCTGAAGGCGCAGGTTGAGCCTTTGCCATTGGTGCCCGCAACATGGATGACCGGCGGCAAGCGCCGCTCCGGATGCCCGAGCGCGGCCAGGAGGCGCTGCACGCGATCCAGAACCAAATCGATCTTTTTGGGATGCAGCGCGAGCAGACGTTCGAGAATGATGTCGCTGCCGCCCATCAGGCTCCGCTTCCGGCGACGCGCGCCACGCTGCCCGTGATCACCCGCGGTGCCAGCGGCAGCACGTTGTGCGGCGCGTTCTTCTTCATCAACAGATGCAGGACGCGCGATAGCGTGCTGCGCATCTGGCTGCGATGGACGACCATATCGACCATGCCATGGGCCAGAAGATATTCCGCCCGCTGATACCCTTCCGGCAGCTGTTCACGCACCGCATTGGCGGTGACGCGCTGGCCGGCAAAACCGATCAACGCATTGGGCTCGGCGATGTGAACGTCGCCTAGCATGGCGTAAGAGGCGGATACCCCGCCGGTGGTGGGATCGGTAAGGACGACAATATACGGCAGCCCCGCATCACACAGCATATCGACCGCAATGGTCACACGCGGCATCTGCATCAGCGACAGAACGCCTTCCTGCATGCGCGCGCCGCCCGAGCCGACGTAGAGAACAAAGGGCCTGCCCTCATCGACCGCAGCCTGCATGGCGTTGATCAGCGCCTCGCCCACCGCCATGCCGAGCGAACCGCCCATGAAGTCGAAAGCCTGCACCGCAACCATGATGGGAAGACCCTCAATCATGCCGCGCGCCGCCGAGAGGCCATCGATCTTGCCAGTCTTGGAGCGGGCATCGCGCAAGCGGTCGGTGTAGCGCTTCTCGTCGCGGAAGCGCAGCGGATCGGCCGCCACTTCCGGCGGGATCAATTCTTCGCAAATCCCCGCATCGAAGGTCTGGGCAAAGCGTTCCGCCGCCCCGATGCGCATGTGATGACCGCATTGCGGACAGACGAATAGTGCCGCGGTCAGATCGCGGTGGAAAATCATCTCCCCGCACGCCGGGCATTTGCGCCACAGATTGTCAGGGGTCGAGGATTTGACCGAGCCGATCAGGCTTTTGATCCGAGGGCGGACGAAATTGGTGAGCCAGTTCATGGGGCTATCCTATCACAGTTCCGTTGCGGGCGGTATGCACCGCTGCCGCGAGTTCTGCACAGTACGAAATCACGGCATCGATGCCCTCACCCGCGGCGATGCGTTCGACAATGGCCGAGCCGACCACGGCGGCATCAGCAAAACCGGCGATCGCCTTGGCCTGCTCCGGGGTCTTGATACCGAAACCGACGGCACAGGGAAGCGCTGTGGCAGCCTGCAGCCGAGTAATAGCGGCGCGGACGTCGCCTTCGGCAAAGCTCTTGGTGCCGGTGACACCGGTTATCGAGACATAATAGAGAAAGCCGCCCGCACCATCCAGAATGGTCTTGAGACGCCTATCGTTGGATGTGGGGGTCGCCAGCCGCACGATATCGATGCCCTGCGCATTGGCGGGAAGGCGCAGAACATCGTCTTCCTCCGGCGGCAGATCGACGGTGATGAGCCCGTCCACACCGGCTTCGCCAGCGTCCTTGGCAAACTTCGCGGTGCCGTATTTGTGGATGGGGTTGTAATAGCCCATCAGCACAATCGGCGTCTTTTTGTTGGTCTTGCGGAAGGTGCGCACCAGCTCCAGCACTTTGGGCAGTGTCATGCCCGCTTCCAGCGCCCGCAAAGACGACGCCTGAATCGCCGGGCCATCGGCCATCGGGTCGGAGAAGGGAATGCCAAGCTCGATCACATCGGCGCCCGCCTCCGGCAAACGCGCGAGTAACGCCGCGGTGGTCTCAGCATGGGGATCGCCTGCCGTGATGAAGGCGATAAAAGCGGCGCGGTTCTGAGCTTTCAGGTCCGCGAAACGGGGGCCAAGGCGGCTCATAGCTTTTCTCCCAATACGGCGGCGACCGTATTCGCGTCTTTGTCGCCGCGGCCCGAGAGGCAAACGACAACGATGGCGTCCTTGGGCATGTCTTTGGCCACGCGCATGACATGGGCGATGGCGTGGGAGGATTCCAGCGCCGGAATGATGCCTTCGAGCTTGGACAAAGCCATAAAAGCATCAATCGCTTGATCATCTGTGGCCGAGAAATATTTCACCCTTCCCGTATCGCGCAGCCAGGAATGCTCCGGCCCAACACCGGGATAATCGAGCCCCGCCGAAATCGAATGGGCTTCGATGATCTGACCGTCATTGTCCTGCAACAGATAGGAGCGCGAACCGTGCAGCACGCCGGGCACGCCTTTGGTCAGAGTGGCGGCATGATGGGGCGTGTCGATGCCCTTACCCGCCGCTTCGACGCCGTGAATTTCCACCTCGGGATCATCGAGAAAGGCATGGAACATGCCGATGGCATTGGAGCCGCCGCCGACGCAAGCCGAGACCAGATCCGGCAGACGGCCTTCGCGCTCCAGAATCTGGCTGCGGCTCTCACTGCCGATAACGGCCTGAAAGTCACGCACCATCATCGGATAAGGATGCATGCCCGCGGCCGAGCCGATAATATAAAAAGTGTCCTCGACATTGGCGACCCAATCGCGGATGGCCTCGTTCATGGCGTCCTTCAAAGTGCGGGAGCCGGATTTGACGGGCCGCACTTCGGTTCCCAAGAGGCGCATGCGGAAGACGTTCGGCTTCTGCCGCTCGATATCGACCTCGCCCATATAGACGACGCAGGGAAAACCGAAACGCGCTGCGACAGTGGCCGTGGCCACGCCGTGCTGACCGGCACCCGTCTCGGCGATGATGCGGGTCTTGCCCATGCGGCGGGCAAGCAGAATTTGCCCCAGGCAATTGTTGATCTTGTGCGCGCCGGTGTGGTTGAGGTCTTCGCGCTTGAGATAAATCTTGGCGCCACCGACATGGTTGGTCAGGCGCTCGGCGAAGTAGAGTGGGCTTTCGCGGCCGACATAATGCTTGAGCAGGCCATCAAGCTCTTCATGGAAAGCCGGATCAGCCTTGGCGGCCTCATAAGCCTGCTCCAATTCGAGGACCAGCGGCATCAAGGTTTCGGCCACGAAGCGGCCACCATAAGCGCCGAAATGGCCGTTGATGTCAGGCCCGGTGCGGAAGGAATTGGGCGTCGTCACGGCTGCGCCTCCGAAATGTTGAGATGGTTGCGGGCGGCGGATACGAAATCAGCGATCAGGGATGCGCTTTTGACACCCGGCGCGATCTCGACGCCAGAGGAGACATCCACACCGGGCGCCTCCGAAGCGGCGATAGCGCGTGCCACATTGCCGGGATTGAGCCCGCCTGCGAGCAGCCAAGGCCGGGCAAAGCGGCGCCCCTTGAGCAGCTGCCAGTCAAAAGCGTTGCCATGGCCCCCGGGGCGAAGGCCCTCCGGGGCTTTGGCATCGAAGAGAAACATATCGGCGATGTCGTCAAAGCGCGGCACGGCGGTAAAATCGTCCGCCCCGGCGATAGCAAAAGCCTTGATCAGCCCCACGCCGAAGCGCGCCTTGATGGCAGCCGCCCGCTCGGGGGTTTCGCGGCCATGAAGCTGGAGAAAATCGGGGCGCACGGCTTCCACCGCCGCAGTCAGCCAGGAATCATCGGCATCGGCCACCAGGGCAGCCAGCCGAACCCGGCCGCGCAAATGATTGGCCAAAGCGCGGGCTGCCTCAAAACCAAGATGACGGGGGGATTTGGGATGAAAAACCAAGCCGACAAAATCCGCCCCCGCCCGCACCGCGGCATCAGCGGCTTCGGCAGCGTTTACACCGCAAATTTTGACGATAAGCGCCATGAGGCGCCGCTTATCGCTGTCGCGGCACGGGAAATCAAGCTTGGCCGTGCGGACGGCTAAAAGCCTGCGAGTCCAAGCTCCTGCGCGATAGCCTTGGCGGCGGCGGCGGGGTCTGGAACGGCGGTAATGGGCCGGCCGATGATCAGGATGTCGGCGCCGGCAGCCCGGGCTTCCGAGGGCGTCATTACCCGGCGCTGATCACCCAGGGCGGTGCCGGCGGGGCGAATGCCGGGAACAATGGTGAGGAAATCGGGTCCAGCCACCTTGCGCACCGTGGCCAGTTCATGGGCGCTGCAGACCACGCCGTCCAAGCCACTGGCCTTGGTCAAGGCCGCGAGCCGCGCCACCTGATCGCGCGCCGGGCCCTTCTGGCCCGTCGCCTCCAGCGCGGCTTCGTCCATGGAGGTCAAAACCGTCACCGCGGTGAGGAGGGGCCGCGGCGTCCAAGGGGCAATGGCGGCGGCGGCAGCGCGCATCATCGCCTCCCCGCCCGAGGCATGAACATTGAAAATCGCAACGCCGAGCCCGGCAATCACCGTGGATGCCCCTGCCACCGTATTCGGGATGTCGTGGAATTTCACATCGGCAAAGACCGGCAGACCGATTTCGACCACCCGGCGCACAGCCTCTGGTCCCAGCGCGCTAATGAATTCGAGTCCCACCTTTAGACCGCCAACATAAGGCTTCACAGCCTGCGCCAATTCGAGGGCGCGCGACAGGTTCGGCGTATCAAGGGCCACGAAAACGGGATTGGGAAAGCGCATCAATATCCTGCCTGACGTCGTTGAGATGATGGATGAGGAATAGGCGTTCGGTGCGCGAAAATCGAGCCCCAGAGTCGCTTTGAGGGGCAAGCCGAAACATTGCGGCTCCACAGATCATTGTTGTGTACAATCGTCGAATGCCACACGCGGCCCTCATGGCTTGACGTTGTACGTTGGCCAGTAAACGAGCGTCCCCTTGTTCATTGGGACTGACCGAGTCGCTGCAGCGTGCAAGGCAAACGAGGGCTCATCCCCAGGACATTGCTGTGCATGAAACAGCTGTAAAAAGCAACGCGGTGATGCGCCCCATCACGGCGCTCTTCGGCTCGCGCATCCGTGCCATGCTGCAAAATACAAGCTCAGATTCTGGATAAAGACGACTTTGCGAGAATCGCAGATGGAGAAAAATCGGGGGCAAGCCGCAACATTGATGAGTCACAGATCACTGTTGTGTACGACTCGTTCGGGCGAATTTTGCCATCGCGATAATACCGCCGCACCCTGCAGAATTCTGTGCGTAGCGGATAATACGTCCTTGCGTATTAAGAGTTTTGAAACCCCGCTGCGGAGCAAAAACACTTCATCCAAAACATGAGGACAAATCGAATCGAGTACTGCCGCTGTGGATAATACAGAAGCAAGCCACAGCAACACCAGCGCACAGAACAATGCTGTGCATCACAGACAATCTGTAGGCGGAGTTGCAGCGGCAAGGCGCTCGCGTTTGAGCCCGCGGGAGCTGCAACCGCGCCGCTTCAGGATGGTGGAAAGAGCGTGGCCGCCCGATGCAATGCCCCGCCGGGGGCGCAGCGCCTCTCCTCAAGCGAGATTATTATCCCTTCCGGGAGACGCGAACGCGAGGGAGCGAAACGGGGGAGTGCGGCCCCAAACGCCAATGCACGCACAGTGCCAAAAGCAGTGCGCGGAGTGCTTATCCCGTCTTCAATATTGCTGTACTGTAACGATCGGGGTCACCCTTCCCTCCCATCCACCGCGCTACGCGCTAAGGACGGTGGGGGACAACCTTGGGCAATCTGGAAATTACGAACCGCTGCCGTTGATATTCAGGCGCTCACGCAATTCTTTGCCCGTGCGGAAGAACGGGGCCCGCTTCTCGTCCACTTCGACCGGCTCGCCAGTTCGGGGATTGCGGCCCATGCGTGCGGGGCGGACCTTAACCGAAAAGGCGCCAAAACCGCGCAACTCCACGCGGTGGCCATCAGCCAAAGCCTTGGTAACTTGGTCGAGAACCGTCGAAACAATCCGCTCCACATCGCGGTGGTATAAATGCGGATAGCGCGCCGTCAGACGTGCAACCAATTCGGATTTAATCATCCCCTTGCCCCTGACAGGAGCGGTCAGGCGGACCTCGCCTGGAACCGTTCCAGCACCAATTAACCCTGCCCCAGCTGGACCGGGACGTCAACTGGAAGTCTCTGAAATCGCAGACGTTTTGCAGAGTGTGACGAAATTTCCCCAGAATTTCTGCCGTCCCCGGGCTCTCGGAGCCCTGCCCTGGGGTCTGCTAAGCCCTTATTGGTAACAATCGAGACAGAATTCGATAAGAATCGCACCCACACGCCCTTGGTGTACGTCATGGCTTATTCGCCCGCCTCACAGATGGGCGTTGCCCGCTGGTCCGCCGCTCTCAAATTGCCGTGACAGCCTGGGTCGCGCCGTATTACGTCGGCGGACATGGCAGTAGAACGGCGCCTCCCATCCGGTGAGGCCAATATGTCCCGTTTCAATCGCCGCGCATTCCTCTCAGCTTCGGGCGCCTCCCCGCTGATCATCGGCGCCACCAACGCCAAGCCCACCGCCACTCTGGTGGTAGACGGCAATGATCCCATTGCCTCGGCCCGCCCCGTGCTAAAAGCCGTACACACCTTGCAGATGGCGCTGACTCAGGCGGGCTATAGCGTCCGCCGGGCCCAGAGCCTGCAGCAGGCGGCCGGGCTCTGCTTTTTTGTGGCCTCCAGCGGCTTTGCGGGGGTCGCTGGATTGCTGCGGATGGCCCATGTGGTGGCGCCGACAGCGCCGGAGAGTCTGGCGCTGTTCGAAGCCGGACAAAATGTGATCGTAGCCTGCGGTGCCGATATCCGCGGCCTCATCTATGCCGTGCATGAACTGGCAGACCGCGCGGCCCATGGCGTACCGCTGAAATTTCCCCAAGCGGTGGTAGAGCAGCCGGCCAATGCGGTGCGCAGCGTGATGCGTCCGTTCACCAGCGAGCTTTACGACAAGCCCTGGTTCTATGATCGCGCCCAGTGGCCACAATATTTCGCGATGCTGGTAGCGAACCGCTTCAATCGCATCAATTTCACCCTCGGGCTTGGCTACGACATGCTGAGTAAGGTGGCCGATCCTTATCTCGTCTTTGCCTATCCGTTTTTGATGGCAGTGCCCGGCTATGACGTGCGGGTGACGGGCCTTGCCGATACCGAGCGCGACCGTAACCTGGCGATGCTGCGCTATATTAGTGATGAAGCCGTCGCGCACGGGCTGCAATTCGAGCTCGGGCTGTGGATGCACGGCTATGAGATGAAAGACACGCCGGATCCCAAATATGCCGTCACCGGCCTTGGCCCCGACAATCACGGTGCCTATTGCCGCGATGCGCTGACGGCGTTGTTAAAGGCGCTGCCGGCAGTCTCCTCAGTGGGTTTGCGTATCCATGGTGAAAGCGGCGTGGCCGAAGGCAGCTACGGCTTCTGGAAAGGCGTCTTCCATGGCGCTGCTGCTTGCGGACGCAAAGTGGAGCTTGATCTGCACGCCAAGGGCATCGACAAGCCCATGCTGGCCGATGCGCTGGGTACTGGCCTGCCGATCAATGTCTCACCCAAACTTGCCGCCGAACATATTGGCTTGCCCTATCATCAAGCGGACATCAGACCCTCCGAAATTCCGGCGGCGGGCGCAACCGGCAAAGGCTTAATGGCGCTTTCCGAAGGCCAGCGCAGCTTCACCCGTTATGGCAACGCCGACCTCTTGCGCGATGACCGACCCTATACGGTGCGGACCCGCGTCTTCTATGGCACCCAGCGCATTCTGGCCTCGGGCGGCGCCGAAGCGGGAGCGGCTTACGGGCGCGCGTTTCAGTTTTGCGGCATGACCGGTTTTGACCTCTTGGAGCCCCTCACCTATCGCGGACGGCGCGGTTCCGCTGTGCCCGGCGCGCGCCGGAGCGGCTATCTGCCTACGAGGCTGGAGCCGCATTACGACTGGCAGAAATACGATTACTGGTATCGCAGCTTCGGCCGCATGGGTTTTAATCCGGACGCGGAGCCGCAAAGCGTCAAGCGCAGCTTTGGAACGAAGCCGGAGGGGCGCGCCCTGGAAGCGGCGCTGGCCGCTGCCAGCCGCATTCTTCCGCTGGTGGTCAACGCGCATTCGGAAAGCGCGGCTTGCGATCTTTATTGGCCGGAAATCGGCTGGAACCTGCCTTTCATGGGCGAGGTCGAGAAATTCTTCTGGGACACACCGAGCCCGCGCAATTTCCAGAACGTCACCGCGCTCGACCCGCAGCTCTTTACCTCCTGCCGCGAATATGCCGACGAACTTTTGGGGACCAGAAGCGGCAAATATTCGCCGATGGAAGCCGCCCATTGGCTGACCGCATTCGCCAAAACCGCAGAGGACCAGCTTGCCCGCGCCAAACCGGTCGATATCGACAGTGCCCGCCTGCGCATCGACATCGAGATGCAGATATGGCTGGGGCGCTTCTTTGCCGAAAAACTGATCGCCGGCGTGTTCTTTACGCTGCATGAGAAGACGGGCGATAAAGCGGCGCTCGCTGCCGCCACGGGTCATTACGAAGAAGCGCGAGGCTGCTGGCAGCACTGCGTCGCCCGCGCCGATGGCGTCTATGCCGAGGATCTGTCGATCAGCGACCGCTTCACCGAGCGCGGCGCCTGGGGCCAGCGGCTGAAGGATATCGATGCCGATCTCGCCGCGGTCAAAGCCAAACGCGACGCCGCGCCGGAAACGAGCGATGCACGGGTGGCGGCGTTGCTGGCCTCTCAGAGCTGGAACCGCGCGCGTGAGCCGCTTGCCGCCAGCCATATGCCGCCCGCGAATTTTGCGCCCGGCCAGCCGGTAGAATTGCAGATTGCGGCGCCGGGCGTGCCGACAGCAACGCTGTGGTACCGCCATGTCAATCAGGCCGAACGCTGGGTGGCCGTGGCCATGACCGCGATTGCGGAAGGCTGGCAAGCAACCATTCCCGCCGCCTACACCGATACCGCCTACCCGCTGCAATACTATTTCGAATTCCGCAGCAGCCCGGATAAAGCTTGGCTATCCCCCGGCTTCGACAAAGACCTCCTCAACCAGCCGTATCATGTGCTGCAGCGAGGGTGATAAGTCCGATTCAATTTTATAGTCTATAAAAAGGAATAAACCCTTGGCACCAAACAGAAATTTGTGCACAGGGAGCGATGGATCGCCACCAATTATCTAATCCAGTGCCAGACCCGGATTCGGATATTCATTCCATTCCCGGCGTAGAAACGTTCTGCCGGTGGCCTTCTTGTTGATGCCACCCCACTGCTTAAAGAAAAACGCCGTTTCGTAGCGCCCACATTGCCGGTGAATTTGTTCCACCCAGGCCTCGTCCATTGGCCGCGCCCTGGGACCGGATTCGCCGCCGACGATGGCCCAATGAATGTCTGTGAGATCAACCTCTCCGACGGCACCCACCAGCGGCTCGAAAGAGACGAAGCGAATGACGGCGGGCACGCACCGCAATAGATCAATGCGTGACACAAATTTTGCGTTTTCGACGGAAGTACCCAGCCAAACATTCGGCAGGAGAGGAAACTCACTCTTATTGAGCAACGCCGCCATGTTCTCGGGACGTTTGGTCAGTATCTGATAGATGTGTTGCGGAGTTCGCTGCATGACGGCCCACACGCGCGCGACAAACTCTTCAGGTACGCCATCCTGAAACAGGTCTGACATTGAGTTGACGAATATCTTGCGTGGTTTTCGCCACCGCAGCGGTGCTTCCAACGCATCTTCACGTAGGTACAATTTGCCAGTCCAAACCGGACGACCATTCACTTTCTTAGTGACACCACGATAGGCGGAATGGCCCATGGCTTGAAGGCGCGATGCCATGCGCATCGCATAGCAATGCGAGCAGCCCGGCGACAGCACGACACAACCCGAAATCGGATTCCACGTCGCGTCCGTCCATTCAATGTCACTTTGTCCGGCCATTCCAGCTCCACGCATGCTAGAATAAATTCTTCTGCCCAGAAATATTGCGGATTTTCTCCCAAAAGTCGTTAGCGATCTTGTTTTTGCTCAAGAAGACCAGCCAGTACAATCGTTGCTTCGCACTCCCCGTTACAAGTTCTGCTCCCTGTGGCTCAAGAAAATCAAGCTTCCGTACCAGCCCCTGCCAGTGCTTCAGGATGTCGGCGCGTATCGCGTTTATCGACTGCTTCGCATTTACGTGCAAACGCCACCCCGGCGCGAAGGCATCAAGGGCTGAAGGGTCATTAGCTTCATAACGCGCAAAATTTCGTTGCAGATCTTGCACACTGACATGCAGCAGTAGATCGATGTGTTTTAGAGTGGACAGTTTACGGATTGTCCCGAAGCTTAGATTCTCCAGGTTGTACGGGTCGAGGAATGCGAAATGCAGCCCATGGGGATTCAATTTCGAAACGATCTGTTCGCAAGTTTGTTCGGCCGGTCCGGCATATCCATGCACGTTGTTACCCAAGGCGCTGACGCGCTTCACTGCTGCCTCAGTGTAGGCAGGATTCAAATCGGCGAGATGTATCTCACTAAATGGATATTTGCCCGCAACAGCAGATTTAACTGCAACGAGAGGACTACCATCGATCAGCAATCCGGTCTCTCGTACTTTCGCGCGCCCAGGACCGCAGAACAAATCTATGTATGTCGTACCGCCTCGATAACCCCGCGCACCGTTGGGGCTGAACTTCTTGCGAACATCACGATAGATGTCGATGTATTTGCGGAGTCTGGCGTGTTTCTCGAGCGCCCATTCTCCTACCTCGCAGACTGGCAAACCGTCTTCAGGGTCGATGTCGTCCATTTTGTCCCCAAACCCATACCAGAACAAAGATAGAACGATTTTGGCGTTTATTCAACCCATGATTTAGCTGACACCTACAAAACAAAAAGCGCGGGGATTGCTCCCCGCGCTTTCAAAACGTACCGCTGAAGAAAAAAGCTTATTCGCTCTTTTCTTCTTCGTCCTCGTCGTCCTTGTGGGTCGCTTTGCGCAGCGCCGCACCCAGGATGTCGCCCAGCGAGGCGCCGGCGTCGGAGGAACCGTATTGCGCCACGGCTTCTTTCTCTTCGGAGATTTCGCGCGCCTTGATCGACAGCGAGACCTTGCGGCTGTTCTTGTCGAAGGCCGTGACCAGCGCGTCGATCTTGTCGCCAACGCCGAAACGCTCGGGACGCTGGTCGGCACGGTCGCGGGCCAGATCGGACCTGCGGATGAACGCCCGCATGCCGCCTTCCAGCTGCACTTCGACACCGCCATCGTTGACTTCCGTGACCGCTACGGTGACCACAGAGCCCTTCTTCATCGGGCCGACCTTTTCCATCGGATCCTGGTCAAGCTGCTTGATGCCGAGACTGATGCGTTCCTTTTCGACATCAACATCGAGCACCTTGGCGCGGACCTTCTGACCCTTCTGGTAGTCGAGCACGGCTTGGTCGCCCGCCTTGTCCCAGGAAAGGTCGGAGAGATGCACCATGCCGTCGATGTCTTCGGCAACGCCGACGAACAGACCGAATTCGGTGATCGACTTGATTTCGCCTTCGACGATCGTGCCGGCCGGGTTTTCCTGAATGAACGCCTGCCACGGATTGTCCTGGGTCTGCTTGAGACCAAGGCTGATGCGGCGCTTGTTGGAATCGACTTCCAGCACCTGGACATCGACTTCAGTGCCCGGCGTCACGATCTTGGACGGGGCGACGTTCTTCTTCACCCAGCTCATTTCGCTGACGTGCACGAGACCTTCCACGCCCGGTTCCAGCTCCACAAAGGCGCCGTAATCGGTGACATTGGTGACCTTGCCCTTGAAGCGGGCATTCGGCGGGTATTTGGCGGCAACGCCTTCCCACGGATCAGTCTGCAGCTGCTTCATACCGAGGCTGATGCGCTGGGTCTCGTGGTTGATCTTGATGATCTGCACGGTGACGGTCTGGCCAACCGACAGAACTTCCGTCGGGTGGGAAACGCGGCGCCAGGCAATGTCGGTGACATGCAACAAGCCATCCACGCCGCCCAGATCCACGAAGGCGCCGTAATCGGTGATGTTCTTGACCA
>JAATGP010000056.1 GCA_015654635.1 Alphaproteobacteria bacterium
CATGCTGAAGACGGACTACACCGGCATCGACGGCACAGTGTTCGAGGACAGCGGCAAACTCTATTTCGCGTATTCGGCTTATGTCGGAGCGGATAGTCATCTCATTCTCGTTGAGATGAAATCGCCGTGGGAAACATCGGCCAGCCAGGTCGACATCGCCGCTCCGTCCTATGACTGGGAAAAGCAGGGTGGCCGCCAGATTCTGGAAGCTCCGGAGTTCCTCAAGGGACCAAGCGGCAAGCGCTTCCTGGTCTATTCCGCCAGCGCTTGCTGGTCGGACAACTATGCCCTCGGCATGCTGACGGCCGCGCCAGGTGCCGATCTCGCCGATCCCACGTCGTGGGTGAAATCGCCGTTGCCAGTGTTTCGCCAATCGATAGCAAACAGCGTCTATGCGCCCGGGCACAACGCCTTCTTCAAATCGCCGGACGGCACCGAGGATTGGATCATCTATCACGCCAATTCCGCACCCGGCATGGGCTGCACCAAATGGCGGTCGCCGCGGATTCAGAAATTTATGTGGACGGCATCGGATGAGCCCCTGTTTGGCGAACCGGTCCCCAGTAGCGCCCGGTTACCGATGCCATCCAATCGCCCGTTGTCTCGCACGAGCCCATGACCAGCGCGTTGCCAAATTTGACGGCCCGCATCGTTCAATCGCTCGGCGGATCGATTGTGTCGGGTGGCTATCCGAACGGCAAAATAATGCCACGAGAACTGGACCTGCGCGGGCAATTCGGCGCCTCGCGGGCGAGCCTGCGTCAAGCGATGAAAGTCCTCACGGTGAAAGGTCTTTGAACGCGAGGCCACGCGGCGGTACATCGACTGTCGCGATCGAAGGGCGCCAGGCTTGCCAGGGCCGGGATCTTGCGGCTGTCCAATTGACCCAGTTCGGGCAGGTCGGCGATCAAGGTGGGGGCGACTGGATGGCCGATACGTCCGGTCTCGGTTATCTCGGCGCAACGTCTGTTTTCGTGGCGGGGCTCGCCGCCATTGCGCTGGCTTACTATGCCACCACGAGCGCTGGGCCAAGCTAGGCAATGTCCGACGCTGCGGCAACGCCATGCCGAGCCCAAGAGGCCTGATGGGCCAAAGGTTGGCAAAAACAATCTTAGTGTCCCAGCCAACAGGGCGGAAGAGATAATAGGATATAATCCAGGCCCGTCATGGCCCGAGTAGACTCTTAACTGCACGCTGTCGGCGTATGAGATGGGACAGGAGATACAGTGGTAGAGGAGTTCAAGATTTCGGTAACAACGGATGACGCTACCAGTCCTTCTCATCCGGAAAAACAAAAGCGGGCCTGCAATCGAGCCCGCTTTATCTTAGGCGCTATCTGGGTGCTCACCACCAAGTCGCGTATAGCGCGATGAGGATGGCGACGATGGCGCCCGAGGCAATCTTGAAGGGCATTGTGGTCGAGTAATCGACGTGGGTCACATCCACCGTGACGTTTTCGGGTTTTGGTTTCTGTAACAGCGAGGCGGCTACCGCCAAGCCCAGACAGATCAAGAATATATAACCCATACGGTTCATGAACGGCACATCCGGCAGTGTGAATTTATAAAACACCGACAGTGCCACAGAACCAATGGCGGCGGCGATCGCACCGGCTTCGGTCGTCCGCTTCCAGAACAGGCCGAGCAGGAAGATCACGGTAATGCCCGGGGTAAAGAAGCCGGAGAACTCCTGAATATACTGAAAGGCCTGGTCGAAGCCGCCGAGAAGCGGCTTGGCCACGATCACGGCAATCACTAAGGCCGTGATGGCAGTGATGCGGCCGGTTAGGACCAGCTTCTTTTCGCTTGCCGCTTTGTTGAAGGTTTTGAAGACATCCATCGTGAAGATGGTGGCAATGGAATTTACTTTGGAGCCCAGTGACGCAATGATCGCTGCGATCAGAGCCGCGAACACGATGCCGAGCAGGCCATGCGGCAAGAGAGTCATTAACGTCGGGTAGGCTTGATCGTTCTTGATCCCCGGTGCGATGAGGATGGCGGCGATGCCTGGCACCACGACCAAAACGGGAATAAGCAGCTTGAGGAAGGCGGCCAGTACGATACCCTTTTGAGCTTCGTGGATATTCTTGGCGGCAAGGCCACGTTGAATGATGTATTGGTTGAAGCCCCAATAGCTGAGGTTGGCCACCCACATGCCACCGAAGATCACCGACAGGCCGGGCAGATCCTTGTAGAACGGATTCTCGGGCTTGAGGATCATGTGAAAATGATCGTTCGGCACCTTGGCGAGCAGCACACTGAAACCATGCAGCGCACCGAAGAAGCTGACATCTCCCGAAATATGAGTCAGAGAGATGAACAGGATCACCATGCCGCCAAGGACCAACATCGACACCTGTACCACGTCGGTCAGCGCAATCGCCTTCAGACCACCATACAATGCATAGGCACCGGTGAACGCCGCCAGTACCACAATGCTTTGTTGCTGTGTCAGCCCGGTCACCGTCGAGAAAGCGGTGGCGCCGAGCCAGAGGATCGAAGTCAGGTTGACGAAAACGTAGAGCGCCAGCCAGAAGATCGCCATCACGAACTGGATGTTCGGCCCGTACCGGCGTTTGAGGAACTCCGGCATGGTGTAGATTTCGTTCTTCAGGAACACCGGCAGGAAGAACACGCCGACGATCAGAAGCGTCAACGCCGCCATCCATTCGTAGGAGGCGATGCCAAGGCCGATGGCATAGCCGGAGCCGGACATGCCAATGATCTGTTCTGCGGAGATGTTGGCTGCGATCAGCGACGTCCCGATGGCCCACCAGGGCAGGGCGCGGCTGGCGAGGAAATAGTCTTTGCTGGTTTTCTCGTGCCCCTTCTTCTCGCGCGAAACGACCTGCGCCAGCACGAAGATGAAGATCGCGTAGAGGACGACGACCGTGATGTCGAGTGGTGAAAGATGCATGCGAGAGTTTCCCCTTTTTATCAGCGCAAATGGCTTTTCTTGTGATCTCCGCGCGGCTGCGCGTTTTCTCGGCTAGTGTGACTCGCGGTCCGTGGTGGAGGTCGAACCGCCAGTCGCCGCAATCGTGCGGATGGCGTTCTCCAATACGCTGCACGTGAGTATATACAAGATGTCGACATCTTGCCGGGCCATCGCGACAATGGCGCGCCCGGATTCGTGGGCCAGCACGCGTCTTCGTGCATCCACGGCTGGGATTGTGGCGTTGTAGGGCAGGCAAAGGCCCATTGCCTCCAGCACGCAGGCAATGGTCGATGCCGTGCCCATGGTCATGCACGTGCCGGGGTTGCGCGACATCCCGCTTTTCGCATCCATGAAATCCTTAAGGCGTATGTCACCGGCGCGCACGGCTTCTGAAAACTTCCACACGTCGGTGCCCGAGCCGACATCACAGCCGCGGTATTTGCCGGTTAGCATCGGTCCGGACGAAACAATGATGGTCGGCAAATCGACGTTGGCCGCGCCCATCAATTGGCCCGGCGTGGTCTTGTCGCAACCGCCCAGAAGCACGACGGCATTGATCGGATTACCGCGGATCGATTCCTCCGCCTCCATGACCAACAAATTGCGGAACAGCATGGTGGTAGGCCGCATCTGCGTTTCGCCGGGCAGCATCGCGGGAAATTCGAACGGCAGGCCCCTGGCTTTCCAAATCGCGCACTTCACATGCCCGGAGAGGTCCCGCAAATGATGGTTGCAGGGGGTGAGTTCGGACCATGTGTTGCATAGCCCGATCACTAGCTGCCGGTCGAAGACGTCATCGGGCAAGCCTTCACGCTTCATCCAGCTACGAGGGATAAAGTCGTTGCGGTCTGACCGTCCATAGACTTCGCGACTACGAAATGTCGTCTTCTGCGCGGCCATAAAAAATACACCCCGAACAGGCCAGACGTTGGCCTGGTCTAATTTATATGATAAATATAAAGAGGGCAGACAGGAATCACAAGCTCATCCCCATGCGTCATGTCCAGCTTACGGGCGGTCCCAGCGATGGGCATGAAGAGCGGTGACGAGATCGGCGGGAAGCGGTCCTTTGTCGGAGACGGCGAGATTCTCGTCCACATGGGCGGCGGAGCGCATGCCGACGATAACCGTGCTGACAGCGGGCTCCGATAGGATGTAGCGTAGCGCCAGTTCCGGCAGGGTCATCCCGTCCGGCAGAAGCGCTTTCAATGCTTCAATGCGAGGAAGTGTCTTCGCCAAATTTTCTAGGCTGAAATACCGCGCCCGCCAGTCATCCGCGGGAAAGCGCGTGTCCTTTGTCAGTTTACCGCCGAGGCTACCTTCGTCGAGCGGTACGCGCGCAATGACGCCGACATTATGTGCCCGGCAGGCTGGAAAGAGGCGGTCTTCTGGCGCTTGGTCGAACACATTATAAATGACCTGGACCGTTTCGACGAGTCCGGTCTCGATTGCCGCGATACTATTTTCTGGCTGCCAGCGATTGATGCTGAGTCCGAAGGATTTGATGATCCCGGCACTTTTTAATTCGGCAACGGTATCCTGCCATTCCGCCTCCCGCGCCCAGGCGTCTTCCCAGACATGAAATTGCATAAGGTCGATCGGCCGCCCGAAAGCTTGGGCTATTTTGCTGGCGTAATCGAGAACATGCGAGCGGGGAAAGACCGCATGCAGTGGTAAGTCGGGCTTGCTGGGCCAGGTAAAATTCGCCGGCGGAATTTTCGATGCGAGCACCAGGTTCCGATTGGGATATTCGCGTGCGATCTCGCCGATCAACCTGTCGCTACGCCCGTCGCCGTAAACGAATGCGCTGTCGTAGAATGTGCAGCCGCCTTCGATGGATTTGCGAAGAGCCGTTCGGCTGGCGCTGTCATCCGATCCAGTCCAGCTTCCCATGCCCCAGAGGCCATGGCCAATTTCGCTGACGCTCAATCCCGTCTTTCCGAGGGCGCGATATTTCATACTTCGGACTCCAGTTTGGTTGCGTAAGGACCGCAAATATTTGTGGTTACCCGGCCGATGTGGCCGAACAGCGCGGCTTGTCTGCTTGACTTGAGTAACATATTTATATGATAAATATAGAGAGCAGATAGCCCCACTGGGAATGCCATGGTAGCGCACCAGACGGACACAAATTGCAACTGTTGCAATGTGGCTGCGCAGGAAAGAGCCAGAAGCGTTATCCAGCATTCTATGCGACAGCAATAACGGAGCAGCCCGGATTCATGGCAAGCAATGAACAACACCAGACGTTGGAGCCCTCGACCTTTCGCATGCCCGATGGACGCCCGCTGCACCTCTATGGGCCATATGCGGGCGAACCAGCTTGGGTGACGCCGGAGCATAGCCATGAGCCATCCTATTCCCATCGCCGTTGGCATCCTATACGGCGGGAATGGGTGGTCTATTCAGCTCACCGTCAAACCCGAACCTACAAACCACCAACAAACGATTGTCCTTTTTGTCCGATGTCGCCGGGTGGCGAAATTCCGGTGCAAGACTTCTCGATTGCGGTCTTCGACAATCGCTTTTCGTCTTTCCAAAAGGATGCTCCGAAACCGACGCCGATCGCTGGATTGGATTTGCCAGTCGAAAGCGCCGCGGGCAATTGCGAGGTCATCGTCTATTCCGCTGATCACCAAGCCTCGATGGGCCGCCTGACGCAGGAACGTCGTGAGCTGCTTGTCCGCGTCTGGGCTGACCGTATCCGCGATCTCATGCGCATGCCGGCCGTGCAGGTCGTTATGCCGTTCGAGAACCGCGGCGAAGAGGCCGGTGTTACCCTGCATCATCCGCATGGACAGATATACGCTTTTTCGTATCTGCCCCCGGTGATCGAAGCGATGTCGCAAAGTTTCCGCGAGGGGTGCGATCTGGCAAAGTACGCTACGCTGCCGCCTTATGTCGTTTCGGATACCGCGAGCGCCGCCGCCATCGTCCCGCCCTTCGCGCGCTTTCCCTATGAAATGTGGATTGTCCCCAAACAATTTCGCTCCTCGCCGGACAAACTGGGACCCAAGGAAGTCACCGATATTGCGCAACTACTGGCGAAGGTGGCCAATATCTATGATCGCTTCTTCGGGTGCGTATGCCCCTATTTGATGATTGTCTATGCCGCCCCGCGCGGCATGGAAGCATTTTTCCCTTTCCACATCCAGTTTCTGCCGCTGCTGCGTGCCCCCAAGAAATTGAAATTCATTGCGGGCTGCGAAATGGGCTCGGGCTCGTTCCTTGTCGATATTCTGCCGGAGACGGCGGCCCAAAATCTCAGAAATGTCGAGGCTAGCGTATGACGACGTTCACTGCAAAAGCACCCGCGCGCGCGAACATCATCGGGGAACACACCGATTACGCGCCAAATGGCGGATATGTGCTTCCCACACCGCTGCCATTCTACACGACGGTATCGCTTGAGAAGATTGAGGGGGCAGCGGGCCGGATCGTCGTCGCAAGCGAAAGATTTCCCGGACAGTCCGTCGCACGCAATCTGGCCGATGCACGCCAGGGCGGGTGGACCGATTATATCGTGGGCTGTTTGCGCGTTGCGGCTGCGAAAGTCGACATCCCATCCTTGAATATCTCCGTGCGTAGTGACGTTCCGATCGGCTGCGGCATATCCAGTTCCGCCGCCCTGTGTGTGGCCGTTGTTCGGGCGGTGAACGCCATGACCGGTGCCAACTGGAGCGACGAGGAGATCGCGTTGATCGCCTATGAAGCCGAGCATGATTATGTGGGCGTGCCGTGCGGGAAGATGGATCAGTTTGCGTCTTCCGTCGGGCGGCCAGAGCAGGCTCTTTTGTTGAACACCAGGACGCTGGAATTCCGCAAACTTCCCTTGGTGTCCGAGACGACGCTAATGCTGGTGGATTGCGGCAAGAAGCACGATCTGGCAAAGGGCGACAGCCATACGAAACGTCTGGATCGTATGGCCGAGTGCACCGAAGCGCGCGATAAGCTGGGCGTCGGTACGCTGTGCGAACTTGGTTATGATGACCTTCCCCGCCTTTCTAAGCTTCGCGATGTTGTGGCGCGCCGAGCGCGCCACGTGATCACCGAAAATCAGCGCGTATTGGAATTTGCCGCGGCTCTGGAAGGCGCCGATACGGAGAAACAGGCTGATTTGATTGCGGCAAGCCATGTCTCGCAGCGGGACGATTTCGAATGTTCGATCCCGGAAATCGACGCTCTCGTAGAATCGTCAAAGCGCTTCGGCATCCGCGGTGCTCGGCTCGTGGGCGGGGGCTTCGGTGGGGCCATCATTGCGCTCGTGCCGTGCGATCAGGCCGCCGCATGGTGGTCCTTCGTGGCCAAAGATAATCCGCAGGCCAATCTCATTTCGACCTACGCTCTGAACAAGGCCAAAAATGAACACGCTGCCTGACGCCGCTTCTATTCTTGTCTCCGGAGGTGCCGGCTACATCGGTAGCCACGTCACCTTTGCGTTGCGACGGGCCGGGTTTGCACCCGTTGTGCTCGACAGTCTGGTGAAGGGCAATCTCTGGGCGACCGAACACGCCGTTGCCTTCCGGCAAGGCGATGTGGGTGATGCGGATTTTGTCCGCTCCGTCTGCGATGAGTTCCACCCCGTGGCGGCTTTGCACTTTGCCGCTTTTATCGAGGTAGGCGAGTCGGTGGAAAAGCCGGACCTCTATTTTTGCAATAACCGCGATAAGGCGAAGATATTCTTCCAAGTACTGGCGGCGAAGGCCGTGCGCCACGTCGTGTTCTCGAGCACGGCAGCCGTATACGGCGAACCTCTCGCGGAGCTTATTCGCGAAGATCTACCGACACAGCCCATCAATCCCTACGGCCAATCGAAGCTGGAGGCGGAACTCGCTTTGCGTGCGCTGTCAGACGTCCACTCGGTGGCATTGCGCTATTTCAATATCGCCGGGGCTGTGCCCTCGGCCGGTTTGGGCGAAACGCACTACCCGGAAACGCATCTGATTCCGCGCCTTGTGCTGCCGCTGATCGAGAACGCGGAGGAGGTTCGGCGCGCCTTGGGTTTGGGCGGCGGCTTCAAGGTCTTCGGCACCGATTACCCGACGCGCGATGGAACAGCGGTTCGCGATTACATCCATGTTTGCGACCTCGCCGAGGCGCATATTCTCGCCTTGCGGTATCTGCTCGGCGGCGGCGCGACCAACATCTTCAATCTCGGCAGTGGAGCCGGCTATTCGGTCAGCGAGATCGTTACCGCCGCGCGCAAGGTGCTGGACCGGCCTGATTTCACGCCCGGCATCGCCGCACGGCGCGCGGGCGATCCCGCAACGCTGGTAGCCGACAGCACGAAGGCCCGGACCGTTCTCGGTTGGGTGCCGAAGCGCGGGATTGAGGAAATGATTGGCTCCGCCGCGGAATGGCATCGCACAAGTCGGTATTGTCAGACGGTGCTTGGCAAGGCGCGAGCGGCAAGAATCTGATACGACCCCCATAAGGAAAATAGCTTTTGTGCCAGCGATGTGGGCTATGGTTGTCGCGTCCATCGCTGGCTGGAGAGGTGCTTGCCAGTCTTAATCACTCAAAGGCATGAAGACTTCAGTGATTTATCTCGCGAAAGCGATCGCGGTGTCGTCGAAATCATCCAGGTTGTCAATCGGCACTGGAATGGGACCCCGTATAAGCGTCCAAAAGGGGCTCTGACTCAATTTTGATGAAGTTTGGGATTCGACTGCTGCGGGTTCGTGGAGCGAATCACCATGAAGCAGCAGACATTTCGGCCATCGGCGCTGGTCCCAGACAGTTTGGTCGTGGAAAGCGCCGTCGTTGCCGATCA
>JAATGP010000028.1 GCA_015654635.1 Alphaproteobacteria bacterium
AATACGGCTCGATCATCAGCCACTGTTCGTCGCTCAGCCAGAAAAGGTTGCGCCGCATGCGATTCTCTGCAAATCACCCAGCATAGGGAATCAACAACCGATTCAGGCGGCAACACTTTTATTGAGTTTTGGCCCTAGTTACGTGCCCAGTGGAAACCGGGGACGAATATTTTGAGGCCGGCACCAAAGACGGAATAGATATTCTGAAGATAGACACCGAAGGTCATGAAGTAGATGTTTTGCTAGGATTCACCAAGGTTCTCGTCACTCCAAATGCCCCTCGCATAATCCAGTTCGAATACGGACACACGTATTTGCCAAGCAAGCATTCGCTCAGTGATGTTTACCGGCTACTGGAGCCATCCGGTTACGTAATTGGGAGGCTTTATCCCAACGGTGTTGAATTTTCCCCGTATCAACTGGAAAAAGAGAATTTCAGGATCGGGAACTTTGTGGCCGTTCGTGAAGGTGATCCGCTCGTTCAAGAACTTCAATTGTGAGTATCTTTCCAGCCATGATCTATTGCTGAAACCCAATAAAAGTGTTGCGGCGTGAATCGATTGTTGATTCCCTGTGTTGAGTGATTTGCAGGGAATGAGATGCGCCGCAACCTGTTCTGGCTGAGCGACGAACAATGGCTGATGATTGAGCCGTATTTGCCGACGGATGGTCATGGCAAAGAGCGGGTTGATGATCGCTGTGTGATCAGCGGGATCCTGAACGTTATCAAGAGCGGTTGCCGCTGGGGCGAGCGACAGACGTTCAGATGATCGACAGCACGCCTATCAAGGCGCACCGCTCGGGATCGGGCGCAATACAACTGTAATGCTAGAAATGGGATGAGCGGGTCAATTTACGGCATGAAGTCCCATTTTTTTTGCGACCTACGTTGAGGACATGAGAAAACCAACAATCGCCATCGCCCATCCGGGGCTGCTTTCGGGCGGCTCGGAGATCAAGGCGCTTTGGCTGATGGAGGCGCTCAATGAGCGCTACGAGGTCACGCTGTTGACCGGGCGTCCGGTCGCGTGGGATCGTCTCAACCATTTCGGCGGCACCAATCTCAGCACGCAGCAGATAAAGGTGCGCTTAGCTCCGATGCCATCGCTTCTGACGAAGATGGCCGCGGGTGACGCCTTGCGCGGTGCGTATTTTGCTCGCTTTCTCAGGTCTGTTGGCAAAGACTATGATCTCTGCATATCGAGTTACAATTTCGCGCCCTTTGGCCGACCTGCCATCCAGTTCATCGCCGATTTTTCCTGGGACGACGAAATCCGCCGCGCCTACGACCCGGTATCACACGGTCTGCGCGGGGTTTTGCAACGGCCTACGCCGTTGCGTGTAGCCTATCTAGGTCTGTGCGCCGCTATCGGCGGTGGGCACTTCTATCTGCGCGATCATTCCGGGGATGTGATCATTGCCAATTCGCGTTGGACCGCAGACATTTTGAAGCAATACCATGGCATCGCGCCGCGTGTCATCTATCCGCCGGTTTATGCGCCCACGCTGTCTGCCGGACACAATGGCTCCGGCGATTTCGTGATGCTCGGGCGCATTAGTCCGGAAAAACGCGTTCTGGAAGCCATCGACCTGTTGGCCCGCGTGCGTGCGCGCGGTCATTGTTTTCAGTTTCATATTATTGGGCCGCTCGACGATAGCAACTATAGCAGGAGTATCCGCTATCGGGCAAAACAAGAAGGTGCGTGGGTGAGACTACGTGGGTCACTCTATGGCGATGACAAGTTTAGGGAACTGGGGCATCACAGCTTTGGTCTTCACATGCGCCAGCGCGAGGCATTCGGAATTGTCATCGTCGAAATGATCAAGATGGGGGTCGTACCGTTTGTACCTGCCAGCAGCGCACCGATCGAAATTATTGACAACGATAACATTTCCTTTACGGATAGCGATCACGCCGTGGACGTAATCGACCGCGTATTGCGCGACCCGCAGTGTTTGGCCCACATTCGCGAGGGGCTCAAGGCGCGCGCCGAATTATTCGCTGCAGAGCACTTCGTGGCCAACATACGCAGCCTTGTCGAAGATTGGTTTTCCAACAGGGCGAAACCGTGAGTGAACGGCTCACAGTCGTGGTGCCGACGCGCAATCGGCCGCAGGAATTGCAAACCTTGCTGGCGAACTTGGCGGCGCAGTCGCGCCAGCCCGACCATGTCGTCGTGGTGGATGGGTCCGATGAGCCGATCCGGCCTGATATCGAGAGGATTGTCGCCGCTTCGCCGCTTCGCTGTACTCTGAAGCAGCATTGGCCTCCTTCAGCCGCGGCACAGCGCAATGCTGGACTTGCGGTCGCGCTATCCCAAGCCGATCTCATCGCCTTTCTGGACGATGATCTCACGCTCGATCCCGAAGCCCTCAAGAACGCGTGTCGCGCAATCGCGGAATGTGGGCCGGAATTCATCGGATTCGGTTTTAACCCTGTCGACGGCGACGCCCAGCGGGGGCATGGTGCCCTGAAAGCAATGCGTATTACAGAGGCCATGGGGCTTTATTCCACGCGCCCTGGCGCCGTTAGCAAGTCAGGCTGGCACACAAGGCAGGTCCACGTTGACAGGCCGACCGAGGTCGAATGGCTGCTGTCCGGAGCCGTGATTTGGCGTGCATCGGCAGTCCAGAACATCTGCTTCGATGAGTTTTTTGTACAGTACAGCTATCTCGAAGACTTGGAGTTCGGCTTACAGGCACGCAGACATGGCCGTTTCCTGCTACTGCCTGATGCGACCTTTCTCCATGTCCCCGCGTCGGGCGGACGCAAATCTCGTTTTTGGTTTGGCCGCATTGAAGTACGCAACCGCCACTACATTGTGTGTAAGCACGGCTTTTCGCTGTGGCGCTTCTGGCTCGGCATGACGATCCGCTCGACGATGACGCTTGGCAGGGGCATTACACGCGACCGGGATGAACTTGGACGATTCGGCGGGAATCTATATGAAGCTTTCGGCTATTTGTTTAGAAGCGGCAGAACGCAAGCGAAAATCTTATAGAGGATTTTGACAGTGAAGTCGGCTAGGCATGTTTGTATTGCCATTCCCGTTTATAAGGCCGTTTTAACGCCAGCCGAGCAGTTCTCGCTTGAATTCTGCAGGCGCGGCCTTGCGAAATATCCGCTGCAATTTATTGCGCCACAGAGCTTTGCTTTGTCCCGCCCGTCTTATCTGCACTGTGATGATGAGCATCAAAGCGCATCTACGCGTGCTTCGAAGCCGTTCCGTTCTGCTGAAGAAAACTTGGACCTATAAAGGGGCTAGGCACTTCCATCGGGATGTTTTGGGCCGACAGTGCCTCCGGATGATGCATTGGCCTCGCAGTTGGCCGCGCTCGTCGGGTGAACGCATTTGAACCCATCTTGGAAGCATGAGATGAAGTACATGATATGTGTACAACCACCGGGCATGCCGCGTGACTGTTCAGACTTTCGGTAGCCGGCGGGTTCTCGTTTCGGCCTATGCTTGCAACCCCAAACGCGGGTCGGAGGAGGCGGTGGGGTGGAATTGGGTGCAGGCCCTCGCCAAAGAGCATCAGGTCACCGTGCTCACCGCCGCTTTTCACAAGGCCGATATCGCATCGGTGTGCGATCCTCTCGCCAATCCGCGCTTTCTGTTCGTTCCGCATCGGCCCTGGCACTACCGACCGACGCCGCGCTGGCGCGTGATCGAGGGGTCTATTGCCAAACCGATCATGAACTTCGCCTATTGCAGCTGGCAGAGCGAAGCCTATTGTCTTGCGAAGGATCTGCTCAAAGAACAGTCTTTTGATCTCGTCCATCAGCTCACCTATGTTGGTTTTCGCTTTCCAGGGCACTTGTGGCGCCTCGGGCTGCCCTTTGTTTGGGGGCCGATCGGCGGTCTTGAGGACACGCCCTGGCGGCTTCTTCCGGCGATGGGCGCCAAAGGAGCAGTTTACTATGCGTGTCGCAACGTCATCAACGCCGCCCAACGGCGCTGGCTCCGTTCGCCGCGGCGCGCCCTCGCGGCGGCGGGGCCGGGCGTCATTGCGGCAACGCAGTCCATTGCCGATGCGTTAAAGCGGACCTATGGCGCCGACAGCACTGTCATCAGCGAAGTGGTCGCGCCGCTGGAGTTGAGCCCGGCCGAGCCGAGAAAACGGCGAGTGGGCGAGCCGCTCAAAATCGTCTGGAGTGGGCAACATCTGCCGGGCAAAGCGCTCAACCTGCTGATTGAAGCGCTGGCGGGTCTGGATCCACCGCTGCCGGTCGAATTGCACATCTTGGGCGACGGCCCCCAACGCGCATCTTGGACAGTGCTTGCGACGAAACTGGGCGTCGCCGGTCGATGTTTCTGGCACGGCTCGGTTCCGCGCGGCGCAGCGTTGCGCGTGATGGGCGAGGCGCATGTTCTCGTCATCACCAGTCTCAAAGACTTGACTTCCACAGTTCTGTTGGAAGGCTTGGCGCTCGGGTTGCCGGCCATTTGTCCAGATCATTGCGGCTTTGCCAATGTCGTGACCGAATTGTGCGGCATCAAAATTGATCCGCATTCGAGGAACACGATGATTGCTGGTTTACGTGCAGGCTTACTCCGCCTTCAGCACGATGAAGCCGCGCGCCGCACCATGGGCATGGCGGCATTGGAGCGCGCGCGGGCGTTTGGCCCAGCCTCGCTGCAGGATAAGCTCGCGGCTGTGTATCGCGACGTGTTGACGATCCCCGGAGGTCTTTCTGTCAGATGAGTTCCGCCGCTCTCGATTCGACGATGGCACCTAGCGGCATTCGCCGTGGTGCCCGAACCATCGGTCTCGATATTGCCGGTTGGTTCACGCTTCCGCTGGTGCTGTGGGCGCTGTTATGGCTCGCGATCAACACCGACCCGAGCCAGATTATCGAGCCCAGTGCGGATCTGAACGGGATTGTGTCTGGGCTGCGTGCGGCGTTTCCTCTTATCGCATTGGCAGTGGCCGTACCGTCGATTCTGTCAGGCATAAGCCGCCGCCGGCGTTCCTGGGCCGAGACCGGCTTTTGGATCTACGGCACGGTCATGATCGTGTCATCGACCGACGCGGTCCCTTGGTTTTACACGGCCTATTGGGGCTTTGCCTTTGTGGCTGCCTTGGCGGTCGTCGAATTGGGGCTCCAGAAAGGCGATCCGTACGAATTCATCGTGCGATTGAACTGGCTGTCATGGCTGGTTACGACGGCGACGCTCGTCACCTTGTTGATCATTGCCCGCGACGTTCTCATTGACCCCAGTACGCAGTCCGGTTACGGCTTTATCAACCGGTTTCAAGAGGCCCATAATGGAGCCGTAATTTCCCGGGAGACAGGGCTTTCCCGCATGGCCGCCGTGCCGGCGGTGATCTCGCTGGTGTTTTTGTTCTCCGGTCGCAGTTGGCAGCGTTTGGTGAGCTTGGCGGTGTTCGGCGGGTCGGCTTACATAATCTGGATCATGCAGTCGCGCGGCGCACTCTTAGCCTTTGCCGGCGCGTTTCTGTTTGTGCTTCTCCTCGGCGATAAAAAGCAGCAGAAAATCGCCGCTGCCCTGGTAGTCTTGCTATTTCTGGCGGGAGCCATGGACGTGCTTTCCGATCAGGGCCTGGGCGGGTTGTGGGGCCACGTCACGCGCGGTACTGGGGCCGAAGGATTTTTGTCGATGAGCGGGCGGGACTACATCTGGCAGGATATGCTGGAACACTGGAGGAGTTCACCCTTGTTCGGTTACGGCGCGCAAGCGGACCGGCTGTTCGGATGGAACGGGCAGAATGCACTTATTTACGCGATGGTTTGCACCGGCGTCGTCGGCACGGTGCCGTTTGTTGCGGCTATGGTCTCGTCGTGGCGGGCACTCATCTTGTTGATCACCAGACTTCGGAGCCTTTCGGCCTCTGAACGGCGCATGGTCGAGATCACCGGGGCGATCCTGGTCTTTTCGACCCTGCGCAGCTACCCGGAGAACAACGCTGCTCTCTTCAGTGTCGATCTCCTGCTGCAATACCCGGCGATGATTTATCTTGTTGTGTTATCAAGCAAACGGACGGTCAGTCGACTCCAGCGCACACCCATTGGGATTTCCTAGATGACACTTCTCGGAAAAGTCGTTCGTCAGAAAATTGTGCGGCTGTCAGATTGTGCAACTGGGCGGGGCAATAACTTCAATTTCATAAGGATGATCGCAGCATCGGCAGTCCTCTTCAGCCACAGCTTTGCACTTTCCATAGGATCGAGTGACGCGGAACCTCTCAGGGAAACTCTCGGGACGACTTTCGGCACAATAGCAGTTGATGTATTTTTCATTACGAGCGGGTTCTTGGTGACCGCCAGCCTGTTGAACAGCGGTAACCTATTGAAGTTTTTTTTGGCACGGTTCCTTCGAATATTTCCTGCGCTTTTCGTCGCTGTTGCGCTCACCACATTTGTACTTGGCGCAATCTATACGTCGTCCCCTCTGGTGGAGTATTTGTCGAACGGAAGGACGTGGCGCTATTTCGCGCGCGGCATCACGCTTATGTCGGGACTTGACTACACTCTTCCGGGAGTTTTTGACGGCAATCCGTGGAAGAGCGCAGTGAACGGCTCCCTGTGGACACTGCCGTTCGAATTGTGGATGTACATATCGTTAGCCGCGATTTGGATCACTGCGCGCATAGGTTCTTGGAATAGGCCCAATCAGTTCAACTTCGCGGTTCTGACTGTTGCCGTTATAGCGTGCGCATTCTTCATTTATGTGCAAGGCACAGGCACAGATCCCGTCTTCCTTGGCAAACACTTCGCGAAATTGCTCAGGTTTATCTGTTATTTTTTTACGGGTGCTGCGTTCTATATCTTCCGGCATCACATTCTCCTTTCGAGTTTGGCTGCCATAGGATTCGCGCTGGCAATCGCCGGATCCGCAATGATCGGCCATGCCGCCTTTGCTGTGGTGTACACGGTCTCCCTCGTTTATCTGGTCCTCTACCTGGCTTATGTTCCAGGGGGGAGTATTCGGAACTATAACAACCTGGGCGACTATTCCTACGGTGTATACATCTATGCCTTTCCGGTTCAACAGGCAGTAGCAGCAACGATCAAGAGTGTGTCGCCAGCGGGCATGATCGGCATTTCTGGCATTATTACCCTGCTGCTGGCGATCGCGTCGTGGCACCTGTTAGAATTACGGGCACTTAAACTAAAGAGCTTAGGAACCAATTATACCAGACGTTTCTTGAAGGCCATCCTAGCCGTCAGATCGTCTGCATAGACACTTGTCTGGTGCATCATCGTGGGGGCGTATCTCTTTGTGAGCGCCGCTATTTGTTTGCGCTGTCGTAATTCACCGCCATCCATTTTTGATAGCTTTCGTCCAAGATGCGGCGATAAAAATCGCTGCATCAGACATTCACAAAACATGCAAAAGGCACCTGGATGGAAGACGTAACGGATCACATCGAAGAGAAATGCAAGGACTTCCACGGAGCGATGATTACCCTAATACTGATGGCCGCAAGGCTTGCCGTTGTTGCCGCAACCGCGTTGGTGGCGATTATAGCCGCGATGCTACGCCAAGGAAGTATTGATCATGTTGGCTCTTCGCGGATTACCTATGCATAAAAGGCTTGATTCGCTTCAGATCATATTCGTTGAGTGAATCGGGAGACAAAATGCGAATCCTGATAACCGGAGGGGCAGGCTTCATCGGCTCGGCTGTGATCCGGCATTGTCTGCGGACCACGCCGCACGAGGTAATCAACGTCGATAAGCTCACCTATGCGGCAAATCTCGATAACCTCCGGGAAGTTTTGCCAGACACTCGCTATCGCTTCGAGCAGGCTGACATCTGTGATCCGCGCGCCATCGAGCGGGTGTTCGTTGAGCACGATCCCGACGCGGTGATGCATTTGGCCGCCGAAACCCATGTTGACCGTTCCATTGACGTGCCGGCATCGTTCATCACGACAAATATTATCGGGACTTATACTCTGTTGGAGGCCTCGCGCGCGCATCTGGAGCGGCTGTCGCCGGAGCGGCGGCAGCGCTTTCGATTTCACCACATATCGACCGATGAAGTGTTCGGCTCCCTTGAACCGGATGAGTATTTTGCGGAAACATCCCCTTACGCGCCGCGTTCCCCTTATTCTGCCAGCAAGGCATCGTCCGATATGCTGGTGCGGGCGTGGAATCACACCTTTGGTCTTCCTGTCGTACTCAGCAATTGCTCCAACAACTACGGGCCTTATCAGTTCCCCGAGAAGCTCGTCCCCGTAGTGATCCTGGCGGGGCTCGAACAAAAGCCGATCCCCATATACGGCGGGGGCGCGAATATTCGCGATTGGCTATTTGTCGATGACCATGCCCAAGCCCTTCTCACCATCCTGGAACGCGGCCGTACCGGCGAGAGCTACAACATCGGCGGTAAAAATGAAGCCTCGAATATAGAACTCGTGCGTCTGCTCTGCCGGCTGATGGACGAACTCGTACCCGGTGGTGTGCCGCACGAAAGCCTCATAACGTTTGTGGCTGACCGTCCCGGCCATGATTTGCGCTATGCGATTGATCCGGCGAAGATGGAGCACGAGTTTGGTTGGTCTCCGAACGTGACCATGGAAGAAGGCATGCGCCGGACCGTTGTGTGGTATCTCGAAAATCGGGCGTGGTGGGAGTCAATTCGGATCCGCGGCTTCAGCGGCTCTCGTATGGGATTATCGGTCAATTCCGGGGTGCGGGCGTGAAAATCGATATCCATCGCTTCGCTATTGAAGGGCCGGTTTTGATCATACCCAAGCGGTTTGGTGACGCGCGCGGCTTCTTCTCCGAGACGTATAACAGCGATGACTTCGCCAAAGCTGGCATTACCGCGACATTCGTGCAGGACAATCATTCGCTCTCGGCTGAGCGCGGCACTGTTCGCGGATTGCATTTTCAGGCTCCACCGTGGGCCCAAGATAAGCTGGTGCGCGTGACACGTGGCAGCATTCTCGACGTCGTTGTGGACATTCGCAAAGGCTCTCCAACATATGGCCGGCATTTGAGCGCGGAACTGAGTGCCGATAATTGGCACCAGCTCTTCATTCCTAAAGGCTTTGCCCATGGGTTCTGCACGCTGACAACAGATACGGAAGTGCTTTACAAGACAAGCGATTTCTGGGCACCGGAGGCTGAGGGCGGCATCCGCTGGAATGATCCAGACCTCAAAATCGCTTGGCCCGATTTCGCGGGCAGCAATATTTCCGCGAAAGATCGCGAGTATCCTTTGTGGGGCGTGTTCGAAAGCCCCTTCGATCTTTAAGCAAAGCGATGGCGATCCGCATCCTGCAATTCGGTACAACTGGTCAATTGGGGCTGGAGATTTTGCGGCTTGGTGAAAGCCGCAGCGATATCGCCCTTCGCGGCGTAACGGCGGAGGAAGCCGATTTTCGTTATCCCGAACAGATTGCAGCGGTGGTGCGTTCTTCTAAAGACGTCGATATGGTTGTGAACGCGGTTGCCTATACGGCCGTCGACAAGGCGGAATCCGAAGAGGACTTGGCCCGGCTGATCAATGCCACATCTGTGGCCGCCTTGGCGGATGCCTGCGCGGTGAGGCGCATTCCCCTTATTCACGTTTCGACGGACTATGTTTTCGACGGTAGCAAGCTGGCCCCCTATGTCGAAACGAACGATGCCAACCCGCTTGGCGTCTATGGCCGTACCAAACGCGAAGGCGAGCTTGCCATCGAGGCTGTATCAGCACGTCACGTCATCATACGCACGTCGTGGCTTTACAGTGCGCACGGCACCAACTTTGTAAAGACTATGCTTCGCCTGGGAAGTGAGCGCGAAGAACTGCGCATTGTGGAGGATCAGAGGGGAGCGCCGACATCCGCCGCCAATCTTGCGGAAACGATATTGGTCATAGCGCAGGCAATCGCCAGAGAACCCGACAATGCCGAGTTATTTGGTATTTTCCATTACTCTGATGCTGGCGAAACCACTTGGCGGCACTTTGCAGAGGAAATCTTCGCCCAGAGCGGTCTCAATCCACGAGTCATACCCGTGCGTTCGCATGATTACGTGACACCGGCCCGGCGGCCTTTGAACTCGCGGCTCGACTGTTCAAAGGTTGAAAAAGTCTTCGGCGTCCGCCGGCAGGATTGGCGCGCCGCGCTCAAGGAAGTGCTCAAAGAACTAAGCAGGGGGCGCATATGAAGGGTATCATTTTGGCCGGTGGTTCGGGAACGCGGCTTTACCCTTTGACATTGGCACTCTGCAAGCAACTCCTGCCGGTGTTTGACAAGCCAATGATCTACTATCCCCTGTCGACGCTGATGTTGGCGGGTATCCGTGACATCTTGATCATTACCACGCCGGAAGACCAAGAAGCGTTCCGCCGCTTGCTCGGCACCGGTGACAGGTGGGGGATCCGCCTTTCCTATGTGGCGCAGCACCGGCCGGAAGGGTTGGCGCAGGCCTATATTTTGGGTGAGGAATTCGTCGGCGGTAAACCTAGTGCTCTCATCCTTGGCGACAATATCTATTTCGGCCATGGTTTGCCGGAGATCCTGACGCACGCCGCCGCGCACCGTACGGGCGCTACCGTGTTTGGTTATCGGGTTCGCGACCCGGAGCGTTACGGTGTGGTTGAATTCGACGGTTCGGGCCGCGCCATTTCGATCGAGGAAAAACCCGCCAAGCCAAAATCCAACTACGCGGTCACGGGCCTTTATTTCTACGACGGCCGGGCACCAGACTTCGCGCGGCAGATTAAGCCGTCGGCGCGCGGTGAGCTTGAAATCACGGCGCTTAACAATATGTACTTGGATGTTGGCGCCCTAAACGTCGAGCTGATGGGACGTGGCTTTGCCTGGCTCGACACGGGAACCCACGACGCATTGCTTGATGCTAGTGATTTCGTGCGCATCCTTGAAATGCGCCAAGGTCAAAAAGTTGGCTGCCCGGAAGAAATCGCCTATCGCATGGGATATATCGATCGTAAGCAGCTTCACACGCTGGCACATGGATTGGAGAAAAGCGGTTACGGTCAGTATTTGCTTCAGCTTCCCGAGTCGGAAGATTGAGTGTGTGTAACCACCGGTGATGTCCCTGGCCCGCATTGTAGGCTAGGGTGTTGATAGGCATCGCAAAGGGCTTCGTGGATCGTAAAGATGGCGAAGTCGGACGGTGGCAGTAGCGTGTTGGACGAGGTAGCACCATCGAATGTTGCCAAAGGCACCAAAATGACTTCGCACCTCTGATCGCGCCAAGCCTGGGGGGGAAGTAGCGGTCTACCCATTGCTTTTTGTTAATCGTTTTTTGCCGACCTATCCGCAACGAGCCAGATCCTAGGCGATCTGGCTTTTTCTTTGCCCCATCGAGCGAGGGCGCGCCGGCACGCTCGGCTTGCAACACTTGCGACCGCATAGGGCGCCAACCTGCGCACAGCGAAAAAAGCGGAATTTGCCGCGAGATACCCGACATCCGTCTGTTGCAAACTGATCTCCATGATACCAGTGTTGCAACAGGGCAGGGCAGTGAAGCAAAATGGCAAAATGTGTCGAATGCCGTGTGCACATCAGCAGAAATGCCATCCGGTGTCGACGTTGCGGCCGAATACTGCCGAGCCTCAGCCGCCGCCGCCTCTTATGGATTACCGTCTGCGTTGCGACAATCGCGGCGGTCCTTATTCTCTTTTGGCTAATCCCAGATCCAACGGCGATAGAGCATATCGTTGCTGACGGCTAATTGCCCGAGGCCTGCAAGGCATAGCAAATTTTCCTTGAAGGAAAATATTTGCGGCGCGAGCCCTCCTTCGAGAAAAAGCCGTATATGGTGACGTAAGCGGGTTCCACGCAGAGCAGCAGAGACTGCCCCGGTCAAGTTTCACGGTCCCATGACGAACATAGCGACGCTTGCCGCGGCCATCACGGCAGCGGAGATCCAGCCGAAGACCGCCAGCCATCCCGAAATTACGAAGCGGCCCATCTGCCGGCGATTGCTGGCTACCAGCATGAGCGCAATCATGATGGGAACGGCGATCACCCCATTGACCACTGCGCTCCAAAACAGCGCCGCCATGGGATCGAAGCCGGAGTAATCGATAACGAGGCCGAGAGCGCACGCCGCGGCGATGACACCGTAGAAGCCGACTGCTTCCCACGGTTTGTGATCGAGCCCGCATTTCCAGCCGTTGGCTTCGCCCACCGCATAAGCGGCAGAGCCCGCCAGCACGGGGATCGCCAAAAGGCCGGTACCGATAATGCCGAGGCTAAAGAGCGCGAAGGCGAAGGGACCGGCGATCGGTTGCAGGGCTTTGGCCGCGTCGGTGGCGGTTTGGATATGTGTCTGGCCGCTGGCATGTAAGGTGGCAGCGGTGCTCAGCATGATCGCAAGGGCGACGAAATTGGAGATCGCCATGCCGGAGAAGGTGTCGATCTTGATGCGTGCGAGCGCTTTCTTGGCTTGGCGAGGTGCCTCGATCAATGCCTTGGTCTGCGTCACGGCATCAATTTCTTCGACCTCCTGCGCGCTTTGCCAGAAAAACAAATAGGGGCTGATGGTGGTACCGAAAATCGCAACGATGGTGGTGGCCGAGCGTGACCAGTCCAGCTGCGGCAGTATCAGTTGTTGCGCCGCCGCGAACCAATCGACCTTGACGATAAACAAAACGCAGACATAGGCGAACAAAACCAATGTCAGCCACTTGAGAATGTTGGCATAGCGCCGGTACGGGATGATCATCTGCAAGATCAGCGAAAGCACGGCAAAACAGACGGTATAAAGATGCTCGTTACCGCCCGCCACCAAGGCGCTGACCGAACCCATCGCCGCCAAGTCGGCGCCCAGATTGATAGTGTTGGCGGCAAAAAGCAGAACGACAATTGCCATCACTGCCGGACGGGGCAGGATATCGCCCATGTTTTTTGCCAAGCCAGAGCCGGTGACCCGCCCGATCCGGGCGCTGACCAACTGTATCGCGACCATCAAGGGATAGGTCAAAACCAGTGTCCAGAGCAGGCCATATCCGGCTTGTGCGCCAGCTTGGGAATACGTGGCTATGCCGCTGGGATCGTCATCGGCGGCGCCGGTGATAAGGCCAGGGCCGAGCTGATCCAGCAACGCAATCGAACGAACCTTTCGGCGCAGCGAGAAGGTCTTCGTCATTTGGGCATCCTACGAAAAAATCCAGGTTTTATGGCTTAACGGGCGTGGATGAGCCCATATGCAAGGCAATACCCAAAACCTTCCAGGGTTCCTTACTGCAACGGCAGTCATGGAAGGACTGTAGCCGCGTAGCTGCGTCTATGAACAATGTTGCGGGGCGACGGTGGGTAGATGGCGCGACGGCGCTTTGCACAAACGCGGGCCCATTGCAGTGAGCCCGCCTTTGCCGCGGCAGTGGTGGAAAATCAGTAATAGTTGAGCGAGAGCAGAACGGCGGAAACTACGGCGAGTACGCCGGTAACGGCAAGCGAATAGCGCAAGGCATTGAAGGGCGCGCCGAGAACAAGAATATTCTCAACGGCATCTGCCGTTGCGCCGGAATTTTCAGTGTTGCGTTGAGCAGTAGCGAGCATCGGCGGCTCCCCCGATCTGTTGCCTTGAATCAACGCCCGAAGGTGCGAAAGGATCCCCGGCGCTTCCCCGTTTTCCGGCTAACGCCCAATACGGATGTCCCGCAGCGTGTTGAGGGCGCCGGTCATTTGCAACAGCCACAGCACAACCGCGATCACGACGACCGCATTCAGTATCTGCTTAATGGTGGCCTGCATCGGAATGTAGGTATTCACCAGCCAGAGCAACACTCCGACAACGATCAATATTGCGACAACCGTTATGAGCGACATGGTTCATAATCCCAAAGTTCGGATGTTAATGCCGCCCGCCAAACAATGTTCCATAAGAGCTTTGACGAATGCGTGAGGAACATTTGATCGCCGTATTCATTAGCGGAACGGGAATGCTGGCGTTTATCGCCATGCGAGGAGCCCGATATGAGTCGCTGGATTGGCATGGCTGTGGTGGTGGCGGGCTTAGCCGGCTGTGCCTTTGCCGCGCCGCAAGGTCTCTATGTTTCCGGCCAAGGCGGCGTCTCCTATATGCCGGATTTGCAAATGCGGGATGGCATTGTGCGGGCCAGCGATAGCTTCAAAACGGGAAGTATCTTCGGCACCGCGATTGGCTACGACAGCGGCAACCGCTGGCGCTACGAACTCGACTGGACTCATCAGGCCGCTGATATCGATCACTTCAATGGCATCTCCGACAGGGGCCATCTTTGGTCGATGGGCGTTATGACCAATGTCCTCTATGACCTTACGGAAGGGACGGCGCTGACGCCCTATGTGGGAGGTGGCCTTGGGGTGCAATGGATCGGCAGTTCCGTGCACGGCTTTTCCGGCAGAGCCTGGCGTCCAGCCTATCAATTGCGGACGGGCGTGCGTTACGACCTTGCGCGGCAAACGGCGCTCTTTGTTGAATATCGCTTCGTGCAAAGCCAAGCATTGACCTTGGCAGATGGGCCGGCGAGGGCGGACCACGATTTTAGGGATCATGCCCTGATGGTGGGGATCGCTTTTCATCCCGATGTCGACATGCTGGAGCCCTACGGCCGTGTGGCGCGCTATCTCGGCCTCGCCTCAGACGACGGCAATACGATCTGACGGGCTTCACGGTTCAATTCTGAAGGGAACTATTTTCTCCGCAAAGAGTTTTAGCAACGCACCCCCGAGGATAATTCCATGCCGACACTGCGCAATACAGTTTTTCCAGCGGTTATTCTGGCGGCGATGATCGCCACGTCGCCCGCGCCCGCAGCATCTACGGCGGATCTCGATCGTGATTCCATGGAGGCGTTACATAGCCTTTACCGGCACAATCCAACGGCTGAAATGCTGTCACATCATGCCAGAGCTGTGCTCGTCTTTCCCAATATCGTCAAAGCGGGCTTGGTTTTCGGCGGCGCTTATGGTGAAGGCGCGCTCATTCACAACGACCATATCGAGGGCTATTACAACTCCTTTACCGGCTCCTGGGGACTTCAGGCTGGCGCGCAGTCTTACGGCTATGCGGTGTTCCTGATGACCGAAAAGGCCGTGCGGTACATTCACGAAACCAAGGGCTGGGAGATCGGCGTCGGCCCGACCGTGGTCGTGGTCGACAAGGGTGCCGCCAAAAATCTTTCCACCACAACGCTGCACGATGACGCCTATGCCGTAATCTTCGATCAGCAAGGATTGATGGCGGGCGTCAGCATCGAAGGCACCAAGATTTCCCACGTTAAAGGCTGATCCCTTCGCGACGGGCTCGCCGCCGGACCTATTGTGCGTTCACCGCAGGTAGGTCCGGCAGATTTCTTTGCAAGTTCCCCAGTACTGAGAAAGCAGCGGCGCGTTGGCCCGGCTCAGCGTGAAGGGAACATTTGTGCCTTCGCCGCGTTATCTTATGAGAAATTTGTCCTTTTCCCCGCATTTCCCGGTGCCGGACCGTTTGCGCTTGGCATCTTAGACGGCGAGCATTGAAATTGAATATGGCAGCGATCCGTGCCTTTTGGCACAACGAATCTTTGCGTCCAGAGCCGCCAATACGCTCAGAGCTTTTTGGGGTCGAGCGCCTCGAACAACACGCTAGAAGTCTTGCGGCAGCGCAGCCAATCACCGCCAAGCGCGATGCCGGACAAGCGATTATGCCGCGCTTGTTGGACAACTCAAAGATTTTGACGCAAACGTATTGCGCCATCGTCAAGGCGGTGGACGAGCGTCAACCGATTATGCCGGCGGCGGAGTGGCTGCTCAACAATTTCCATGTCATCGACGAGCAGATTCGTCAAATCAAACGCGATCTGCCGCAAGGATATTACCGCAAGCTACCAAAGCTTGCGGCGGGTCCACTGCAGGGATTCCCGCGCATATTCGGTGTTGCCTGGGCGATGACGGCCCATACCGACAGCGTTATCGATATGCCCAAGCTGACGCGATTTTTGCTGGCCTATCAGCAGGTCCAGCCGCTTACCATCGGCGAGCTATGGGCAACCTCCATCACACTGCGCATCACCCTGGTTGAAAATCTGCGGCGTCTAGCGGAAATGATTGGAGCGCAAATCAGCGCGCAGCAGGCCGCCAATCTCATCGCCGATGGTATTATCGGCACCGAGAATACAGAGCCGGAGCCCCGCCATGTGACGCAGCAGCGCCTGGACCTCGCGCCATGGTCAGATGCTTTTGCCCTGCAGCTGTCGCAGCGTTTGCGCGAACGCGATCCGGACACGACCGGCGCTTTGCGCTGGCTCTCCGAGCGGTTCGCTGCAGAAGGCAAAACCGTCAACCAAGTGGCGCAAGACGAATTCCAGCGCAATGGCGCGATGAATGTCAGCGTGCGCAATGTGATCACCAGCATGCGTCTGGTTTCGACGGTCGATTGGGCCGAGTTCTTCGAAGCCGTCAGCCCGGTGGATGCTGTGCTGCGCAGCAGCAGCGATTTTGTTGCGATGGACTTCGCCACCCGGGACCTCTATCGCCGCAGGATCGAAGCCCTATCGCGCCAATCGGAGTTTGGCGAACTCGAGGTTGCGGAAAAGCTGGCAGAGGCGATGGCGCGCGCCCCGGCCACGGGCGAGGCACGAAAAAAGGATCCGGGCTATTTTCTCTTGGCGCAGGGACAGCGCCGGTTCGAGAAAAGCCTCGCCGCGCGGGTACCACTGCGCTTGCAATTTTGCCGCTTGGTGTCCGATGCCGGCATCGGAGGATATGCCGGTGTTGTGGCGCTTCTGACGGTGCTTCAGCTTGTTGCTGTTCTGATGGCCGTGGCGGAATCGGCAGGGTCGATCTGGCAAGTTCTCTTGCTGGGAATGGCCGCCTTCATTCCCGCATCGGATGTGGCGGTCGCTATCGTCAATCGTCTTGCCACCGGACTTGTCGGCGCCACGCGCCTGCCTGGCTTGGCGTTACGGGACGGTATCCCCGACGATCTGCGCACGATTGTCGTGGTGCCGACGCTTTTGACCGGCGCGGCCGCCATCCGCGAGCAGATCGAGCGCCTGGAAGTGCATTATCTCTCCAATACCGAAGACAATCTAACCTTCGCGCTGCTCTCGGATTGGGGTGATGGCGCGAGCGAACACACTGAGGGCGATGAGTTGCTGCTGCAGGAAGCAGCAAGCGCCATCGCCGCGCTGAATACGCGCTATGGCCCGGCGGGGCAGGGACCGCGATTCCATCTTCTGCACCGCCGCCGTTTGTGGAATGAAAGCGAAGGCAAATGGATGGGCTGGGAGCGCAAGCGCGGTAAGCTGCACGAACTCAATCGTCTGCTTCGCGGCGCGGACGATACCTCTTTTGTCAGTCTGGAAGGCAACGCGCCGCGGCTACCGCAGGGCATCCGCTATGTCATCACCCTGGACGCTGACACGCGCATGCCGATAGGGGTGGCAAAGCGGCTGATCGGGAAAATGGCGCATCCCTTCAACCGGCCGCACTTCGATCCGGCGCGCGGCGTGGTTGTTGCCGGCCATGCCATTCTGCAGCCGCGGGTCACACCTTCGCTGCCGGAGGGTGACGATGGCTCGCTGTTTCAACATTTGTTTTCGGGGCCGAACGGTATTGATCCTTATGCCTTTGCGATTTCGGACGTCTATCAGGATCTTTATGACGAAGGCTCCTATGTCGGCAAAGGAATTTACGACATCGATGCCTTCGAAAGCGCGCTCGGCAATCGGATTGCGCCCAATACCGTCCTCAGCCACGATCTATTGGAAGGCATCTGCGCGCGCGCTGGCTTGGCGAGCGATATCGAAGTCATCGAGGAGTTTCCGGATCGCTATGATGTCGAAGCGGCGCGCCAGCATCGCTGGGCCAGAGGCGATTGGCAGATGCTGCCCTGGATATTCGGCAGCGGCCGCCGTGGGTCTGACGGTAGCCGGCCAAAGCCGCTGCCTGCGCTCGGCCGCTGGAAGCTGTTCGACAATTTGCGGCGCTCGCTGTTGGCCCCATCGGTATTGCTGGCGCTTCTACTCGGCTGGCTGTTGCCGCTGAAAAGTGCGGCCATTTGGACGGCGTTTGTTCTACTCACCATTGCCTTGCCACCGTTGCTGTCGGTCATTGTTGATCTCATCCCGACCCGGGCGGGTGTATCGTTGCGCAACCACCTGCGCACTCTTGGCCGTGATGCCAAGCTCGGCGTCATGCAGATATTTTTCCAGATCGCGTTCCTCGCCAATCGCGCTTGGCAAATGCTGGACGCGGTGGTGCGTACGCTCTACCGCCTTACAGTCCATCGCCGTTTGCTGGAATGGGTGACTGCACAGCAGACGAGCGGCGAATCCGCCGTCAAGCGCAGCACGCTGATCGTGCAGATCGCGGCCGGTGTGGGAGTTGCCGTTTCGGCCGGCGCCATTGCCGGCTTTGGCGGGCAGGCGACATGGCCGCTGGCTGCGCCATTCTGCCTGCTTTGGGCGCTTTCGCCGCTGCTCGCCTTTGGCGCAGGTGTGGCCCAGCCTTCTTCCCATCGCGTGCCGCTCAGCGCCTCCGATGCCATGGCGCTCAGGCTGGTGGCACGGCGGACCTGGCGTTTCTTCGAACACTTCGTGACGGCTGAGGACAACATGTTGCCGCCCGACAATTTTCAGGAGGACCCGCGGCCGGTCATCGCCCATCGTACCTCGCCCACGAATATGGGTCTCTATTTGCTCTCCGTGGTGACGGCGCGTGATTTCGGCTGGATCGGAACGCTGGCCAGTGTCGAGCGGCTGGAGGCGAGCCTGGCGGCGATGGACAAACTGCAGCGCTTTCGCGGCCATTTCTACAATTGGTACGACACGGCGACCTTACGAACATTGGAGCCGCGCTATGTCTCGTCGGTCGATAGCGGCAACCTCGCGGGCTATCTGATTGCGTTGGCGCATGCTTGCCGCGAGATGGCCACAAGTCCCATCGTCAACCCTCAATGGATTACGGGATTGCGCGATCATCTCGCGCTGCTGCAAGAGGCCATTGCCGCACCAGCCAGCCGCGCCAGTTCCCAGCAACCGGCGTTGCGCGACGCTATCGCAGCGTTTTCCGCCATGCTGGAGCGGCCCAGCGATAATCCCGCGCTGATGGCGGCGATACTGACTGCGCTGACCGTGCAGGCCGAATCTCTTATGCGCCTCACCGAAGGGCTGGGCGGCGAGGTGACGACGTGGGCCGCGGCGCTGCACGACGCAGTCGCAACCCATCGCCGCGAACTGGAATGGTTGGCGCCATGGGCGAGCGCGCTGCCGCAAAACACCGCCAAGGCGATACCGACATTGGCGGAGCTGCCGGCGCTCTGCGATAATCAGCTTGCGAGCTTGGCTGAGGCGTCTGGTAATGAGCCGCTGATCAACGCCTTTGAAGCCTCGCAAAGTGCGGCCGCGCTCTTGCTCCAGCGCCTCAATGCCGTGGCCGAAAAGGCCCATGCGATGGCCATGGCGATGGAGTTCGGCTTTCTGTTCGATGCCGACCGCCAGCTTCTTTCTATCGGCTATCGCGACGCCGATGGCAGTCTCGATACCAGTTTCTACGATCTCTTGGCCTCGGAAGCCCGTCTGGCCAGTTTCTTCGCTATCGCCAAGGGCGACGTGGAAGCCAAACACTGGTTCCGGCTCGGGCGCACGATGACGCCGATCGGGGGCGGCTCGGCACTGATCTCGTGGTCGGGATCGATGTTTGAATATCTGATGCCGTCGCTGGTGATGCGCGGGCCGGCTGGAAGTTTGCTCGAAGAAAGCAATCGTCTGGCGGTATGGCGGCAGATAAAATACGGCGAGGAACTGCGGGTGCCATGGGGAATCTCGGAATCCGAATACAACGCCCGCGATATCGAACAGAATTACCAATATTCCAGTTTTGGCATTCCCGATCTTGGCTATAAGCGCGGCCTTAGCGACAACCTCGTGATTGCGCCTTATGCCACCGGTCTGGCGGCGATGTTCGATCCTGCAGCCGCGGTCGCCAATTACCGCACGTTAACGGCGCTCGGCGGGCGCGGCTCCTATGGCTGGTGCGAGGCGATTGATTTTACTCCGGCGAGGCTGCCGGAAGGGCGCAAATATGCCGTCGTCAAAGCCTATATGGCGCATCATCAAGCAATGACACTGGTGGCCATCGCCAACGCCTTGCAGGGCGGGCAGATGCGCCGCCGCTTCCATGCCGAGGCCATGGTTCAGGCGGCTGAACTGCTGCTGCAAGAGCGGGTGCCGCGCAATGTTGCTATAGCGCGGCCGGTGCTGGAACAGAGTGACCGGGCTGCAGAAATCGTTAGCCAGGTGCCGGCCATCCAGCGCCGCTATACCTCCCCTCACTCGCGCTTCCCGCGCACGCATGTGCTATCGAATGGCCACTATTCGGCGATGGTGACCGCGGTGGGGTCGGGCTACACGCGCTGGGATGACATTGCGATCACGCGCTGGCGCGAGGATATCACCTGCGACGGTTGGGGCAGCTATATCTTTTTGCGCGATGTGCGCAGTGGCTTTTCCTGGTCCACCGGCTATCAGCCGAGCGGGGTCGAGCCGGACAGCTATGAGGCGGTGTTTTCGGAGGAGCGGGCAGAAATCCTCCGCCAGGATGGCGCCATCGCCACCAAGCTCGAAATCCTGGTGTCACCGGAGAGCAATGCGGAGGTTCGCCGCATCACCGTCACCAATCAAGGTGCACGCACGCGCGATATCGAGCTGACGTCCTATGCCGAATTGGTTTTGGCGCGGCAAGGTGATGACGTTGCTCATCCGGCTTTCGCCAAGCTTTTCGTCGAAACGGCGTTTGAACCCAGTCTCGGCGCCATATTGGCGACACGGCGGCAGCGGTCCGAGAGCGATCCGAAAGTCTGGGCGGCGCATCTGGCTGTTATCGAGGGCGACGGTTTCGGAGACGTGCAATTTGAAACCGATCGCGCCCGGTTCATCGGCCGGGGCCAGACGATCCGCAGGGCCGCCGCCATCGTCGATGGCTGGCCGTTGTCCAATACGGTCGGCGCCGTGCTCGATCCCATCTTCAGCCTTCGCCGCCGGCTTCGCCTTCAGCGCGGCGCCACAGTCAGAGTCGCGTTCTGGACGATGGTGGCGCCGACGCGCGAAGAAGTTCTCCATCTTGCGGATAAGCATCGCGATCCCAAAGCGTTCGAACGGGCTGCTACGCTGGCTTGGAGCCAAGCACAAATGCAATTGCGTCATTTGGGCGTCAGCACCGATGAAGCGCATTTGTTTCAGCGCCTCGCCAATCATGTGCTCTACGCCGACGCCACGCTGCGCCCGCCGTCGGAGGCGATAAAACGCGGACTGCGCCAGGCGTCCATCCTCTGGGGACAGGGCATTTCCGGTGATCTGCCAATCCTTCTGGTTCGCGTCAACGAGAGCACGGGATTGGATCTCGTGCGCCAGCTGCTCAGGGCCCGCGAATATTGGCGTATCAAACAGATTGCCGTCGACCTCGTCATTCTTAACGAACAGGTGACGTCCTACGCGCAGGGGTTACAGGCAGAGCTTGAAGCAATTGCGCGGGCGGGGCAGACCATTCCGCGTATTGCGGGAGAGGACGTTCGCGGCGCCGTCTTTGTGCTGCGGGCCGATCATCTCTTCGCGGAATTGCGAGCCGCACTGCCGGCCATTGCGAGGGTGGTGCTGCGGGCAGATCGTGGCAGTCTTGCCGAACAGCTTCAGCTCGTCCGCAATGCCCAGCCCGCGATCGCGCCGCCACCGCGGCGCTTGGCACTTGCTGCCCCAACAGAGGCGGCACTGCCGCGGCCGGAATTGGAATATTTCAACGGGCTCGGCGGCTTCGCGCGGGAGGGACGCGAATATGTGACGATCCTCTCCGGTGGTGCGCATACGCCGGTGCCCTGGATCAATGTCGTCGCCAATCCGGCTTGCGGTTTTCAGGTCTCGACAGATGGCTCCGGCTTTACCTGGGCGGGTAACAGTCAGCAGAACCAGCTGACGCCGTGGTCGAACGATGCCGTCAGTGACACCCCCAGCGAAGTGATCTATCTGTGCGATGAGGATAGCGGGGAAATATGGTGCGCAACGGCGCTTCCAATCGTCGAGAAAGATACGACCTATGAGGTCCATCACGGCCAAGGTTACAGCCGCTTCGCATGCACCACGCATGGGATTTCGCTGGAGCTATTGCAGTTCGTTCCGCTGAGCGATCCCATCAAAATTTCGCGCCTGAAAATTGTCAATCGCTCAGGAAGGCCGCGGCGGCTTTCTGTCACCACTTATGCCGAGTGGGCGTTGGGGCCCAATCGCGCCGCGACGGCGCCCTTCATCATCAGTGAAATTCATCCTGCGACGGGAGCGATGTTCGCGCGCAATCCGTGGAGCGAGCAATATGGCGGGCATGTCGCTTTCGCCGATCTCAAGGGCCGGCAAACGGCCTGGACCGGCGATCGTGCGGAATTCATCGGCCGCGATGGGGCGCTCGACAATCCCCGCGCCTTGCGCCGGGGCAATGCCTTGTCCATGACTGTCGGGGCCGGGCTTGATCCTTGCGCCACACTGCAGGCCAAATTCCGGCTGAGCGCGATAGGTGAAACGGAAGTTGTTGCCTTCCTCGGCCAAGCCCCCTCGGCAGCGGATGCCGAAGCGCTGCTGGTGAAATACCGCGCTGCCGATCTCGACGCCGTGTTGCGGGACGTCACCGACTATTGGGACAAAACCTTGGAGACGGTGCAGATCAAGACGCCGGACCGCGCGCTCGATATTCTGGTCAACCATTGGCTGCTCTATCAGACGCTGGCCTGCCGCGTCTGGGCCCGGGCCGGGTTCTATCAGGCCAGCGGAGCTTACGGTTTCCGCGACCAATTGCAGGACGTGATGGCCCTCGCTGTGTCGCGTCCTGAGCTGGCGCGCGAACATCTGCTGCGCGCGGCAGGCAGGCAGTTCGTTGAGGGCGACGTGCAGCATTGGTGGCTCCCGGAAAGCGGGCGCGGCATCCGCACGCGCGTATCCGACGACCGCATCTGGCTTGCCTATGCCGTGGTGCACTATGTGCAAGTGACCGGCGATGCCGCGGTGCTGGACGAGATGGTACCGTTTCTGGAAGGCCAGGTATTGGCGGCGGGGGAGCGCGATGCCTTCTTTCAGCCGGAGACCTCCGAGAAAACAGCCTCGCTGTTTGATCACTGCGCGCTGGCACTCGATGCCAGCCTCGCCAGCGGCCCGCACGGTCTGCCTTTGATGGGCACTGGCGATTGGAACGACGGCATGGACCGGGTCGGCGGCGAAAAGGGCGAAAGTGTCTGGCTCGGCTGGTTCTTATATTCCGCTCTGACCGCCTTCGCGCCCCTGGCCGATCAGCGCAACCGCGCTGACGAGGCGCAGAAATGGCGTCAGTATGCTGAAAATTTGCAACATGCGCTTGAGGCCGGAGGTTGGGATGGCGATTGGTATCGCCGCGCCTATTTCGATGACGGCACGCCCTTGGGATCGGTTTCCAACGCCGAATGCCGCATCGATTCTATCGCTCAGTCTTGGGCCGTGATTTCCGGTGCTGCAGACCCGGTCAGAGCGGCACGCGCCATGGCAGCGGTCGACAAATACCTGGTGCGGCGCGACGAGCGGCTGGTGCAGCTCTTTACGCCGCCCTTTGAGAACCCTGAGCACGATCCGGGCTATATCAAAGGCTATCCGCCAGGCATTCGCGAAAATGGCGGCCAATACACCCATGCTGCCGTCTGGTCGGCTTGGGCTTATGCTTTGCTGGGAGACGGTGATCGGGCGCATGAAGTGCTGTCGATGCTGAACCCCATTAACCACACCAGTGCGGGCGCCGAACTGCATCGCTATCGCGTCGAGCCTTACGTCATATGTGCTGATGTCTATTCCATGCCACCCCATGTCGGACGCGGCGGTTGGACATGGTACACGGGCTCGGCAGGTTGGATGTACCGCGTTGCGCTAGAAGGCTTGCTGGGCTTTCGCCTGCAGGGCGCAACCCTCAGCCTTAGCCCCGCGATTCCGAAAAACTGGCCACAGTTCGAGATTCGCTTGCGCTATCGCACCGCGACCTACGATATATTGGTGGAAAATCCGCTCGGGGTCAGCGGCGGAATTCTGGCGGTCAAGTTGGATGGCCGGATGATTTCTGGCGAGCGTAAAGCGCAAATCGCTTTGCAGGATGATGGCGCCGCGCACCAGCTTCACATCATATTGGGTTAGCGGGATATCGGGTTCGCTGGGCTAGGGTCAGCCACCGATGCTGCCTGCCGAGGACAGCATCGGTGAACACGCTTAGCTATGACCGGTCAACAGCCACAGCAGAATGATAACGGGGATTGGAATCCCGATCGCCCAAAGCAGAATGGAACGCATGGTGTCCTCCTGGTTACGCTGAGATATCAATGGCGCAGCGGCCCCCAAGTTCCTTAGGCCGAACGGCGAGACACGATAACCAATCCCAGCCCGGCGACGACCGCCGCAATACCGGCGATCAGAGGGATGGAGATATGATGCTCCTTTTCCGTCTGAACATGGATCGGACCCGCGTCGATCAGAGGCTTGCTCTCCGAGTAGTTGAATTGATTGAAGACCAAACCTGCAATGCCGAAAAGAATGAGAAGAGCCCCCACAACGGTCAAGCTTCGCATTATACGTTTCTCCAATAAGATAGAGCGCAACGATGCGCCTTCGGGAAAGCAACGACCCGCCGAGGTGGAAGTTCCATCTGATGGGCGGCCCGCATTACGATGCTGTAGTGGGCCGTTCACGGAACATCTTGTTGGGGTCGGGCGTTTCATCATCGACAATCCATTTGGAGAGAAACGATGGACAAAGATCGCGTGAAGGGTTCGGCCAAGCAGGCCAAGGGCCAAATCAAAGAGGCGGCCGGCACCGTGCTTGGCGATGCCAAGCTGAAAAGCGAAGGAAAGGCCGATCAGGCCGCCGGCAAAGTGCAAAATGCCATTGGCGGGGTGAAGGACAGCTTGCGGGGCAAATAAACGCCGTTCCAAGCAGGTGTGCGATAGGGAGGCTTTGCGCCTCCCTATTTTTTTGCTCTGTGGCTTACGGCGATGCGCATAATGGTACGGGAAGTTGCGGACCTGCTTCGGACAAACCGCGCGAGAGCCAAGTGGTGGCGCGCCGTTTTACCCAAAGCACAGCGGCTTTGCGGCTTGCAAAACAGCCCACTTTCTGGCGGCCGCCATCCGGCCATATCACTAGAACATAATAGTCGCGTGAAAGGTAGGCTTTGCGTGCATGCAAACGGGGCTTGGCAGCCGACTTACCCTCAGCTTTTGTGGCGTCGCGCTCAAGCACGGGATGCTACACTTTCGCTGGCCGCGATGTGGCCGAGAAGCGAGATCATATCTTCGGCATGCTCTTCTTCTTTTTCCAGAATGCGTTCGATTAAGCGGCGGGTGGTGGGATCATTGCTTCCGAGCCAGCGCGCAATTTCGCTGTAAGTTTCCGTTGCAATGCGCTCGGCGACCAGATCTTCCTGCACCATCGAGACGAGGGAATCGCCCGGTACGTATTCGGAATGGCTGCGTTCCACCAAGCTCGCAGGATTGAAATCGGGCTCCCCGCCGAGCTGGCTGATGCGCTCGGCAATCGCATCGGCGTGCTCCTGCTCCTCTTTGGCGTGTTCGAGGAATTCCTTTTTGACGGACAGAGAGTGGATGCCTTTGGCGGCGTAGTAATGGCGCTTGTACCGCAGAACGCAAACAAGCTCCGTCGCCAAGACTTCATTGAGCACGGAAATGACTTGCTTGCTATCCGCTTTATAGCCGTCGGTAATGGCGCCGTCCGCCATCTGCTCGCGTGCCCGTTTTCGAATCTTCAAAATGTCGGTAACGAAGGCATCACTCATAGTAATCACCTATACCAAAGAGAATCCAAAAAGAGAGCCTGCCGTCAGTGATGTTCGGAATGGTAGGGCGAGGCATTGTCAAAACGATCACGGCGGAAATGGTTGTCGTTGTCCCGCAGATAATTGCCGTGGCCGTCCGAATAGCGGAAATAACCATCGTCACCCCAATAGCCGCCGGAATAGGCGCCATACTGGCCATCGTAATAGACGTCGAAATCGGCGCCGCCGGGATATCCGTGGCGGGGTCCACTGCATGCGGCCAGGGTTGCCATCGTTGCCACGGCTACGAGTGTTGCAATTCTGTTCATGCGATCCTCCTCAAGGGTGGCAAGGGCGAACAACCGCCGATGCCTGTTTAACGACCATATTGGGGGAGCTGAGCGGACATACATTCCGGACAATAAGGGGGGCTGGGAATTGCCCTTCTATACATCCGCTCACGCTGTTAATTGCCCAGAGGCCAATATGTTCCCGCGGTCAGATGGGGGGCGTTCGTCCCCGCAGTGCGCCTGAGAGCATGCTGATGAGAAGAAGTACGACGAAGGCGAGAAGAAGAAGCTTCGCAATTTCCGCTGCCAAACCTGCCAGGGCGAAAAAACCTAGGAATGCGGCGACCAGTGCGAGCACGAAAAATGTGAGGGCCCAATTGAGCATGTACTTATCCTCTTAGAGGCTACGAGGATTTACGTGCATCCGACCTGAATGTTCCCTGGCCATCCTTTGTCGGTATCGGAGCCTTTGCATAACGGTTCCGTCTGGAGCCACCGTCAACATTTTTGCATTTGGATCATCGAGGAGAGCCACCGGGCGGTTATGCCCAATGTTTAGCCGCTAGGGACTTTCAGGGTGCAGCGCCCTGACGCGGGGTGGCGTGCAAGCAAGCGAAAAACACAACGAACGGCGCCTAGTGTCCGTGTGCATTGTTCCGTACGATGCCTGACCCTGAATGGAAAAATCTTGTTGCACAGTTGAAAAGTAATACCGAACCTGTTTTAGGGGTTTGCCTGCGTCTCGATCTGATAATGCTCACATGAAACGGTGCATCCGTTATGGCGGTTAATTCAATCCACGGAAGACCCTACGAGTATCTCGAACAGTGGCTTGCCGCTCTGGTCGAGTCCTCGGACGACGCCATTATGAGCAAAGACCTCAACAGCATCATTATGTCGTGGAACAGAGGGGCGGAAAACCTTTTCGGCTATACGGCCGACGAGGTGGTGGGAAAGTCGGTGACGCTGCTGACGCCGCCCGACGGGCACAATGAGGAGCCGGAGATTCTCGACCGCATCAAGCGGGGCGAAACGGTAGGCCTCTATGAAACGATTCGCCAGCATAAGAATGGAGCACGGATTTCGATTTCCCTGAAAGTATCGCCCATCAAGATGCAGTCGGGGGAAGTTGTCGGTGCTTCGACGATCATGCACGACATCACCGAGCGTAAACGCGCCCAGGAGCGTCAAGAACTGCTGGTGCGGGAAATGAGTCACCGCGTGACCAACGTGCTGGCGGTAGCAAACGGCTTGGTGGCCTTAAGCGCTTCGACGGCGACGGACCCCAAGTCCATGGCGCGGGCCATCCAGGAACGTCTGACGGCATTTACACGCGCACACGAATTGACCAGGCCCGGTCTGATCGGCGGGGATGAAGCCGAGAGCCAGCGCACCACCTTGCAAAAACTAATCGAGGTTATTGTGGCGCCCTATGCAGGCTTCGGCGGCGGCGGGAGTTGCGTCAAAATCGATGGTGAGGACATTACGATCAGCGGTGCCGCGGTGACGGGGCTGGCTCTTGTTCTGCACGAATTTACCACCAATGCCGCCAAATATGGTGCTTTGTCCACGCCAGCGGGCAGGGTGTATTTGCTCTGTAGCCGGACGGCTGACGACTTTGTGGTGACATGGACCGAAAAAGGCGGCCCGCACATCGACGACAGTCCAAAGAAGCAGGGATTTGGCGGCGTGCTGGCGCATCGCACGGTAAAGGGGCAATTCGGGGGCGAACTTTCCTATGCTTGGAACCCTGAAGGCCTTGTCATCCGCATGCGGCTGCCGCTTCAGCGCCTGAGTTGATCGTGCCCATCGGCTTGCGGCTCTTCACCGGCGCGCGCACCGTAAATACGACCCGTTAGTGTTTCGCCATCGCCCCAACCCAATTCTTCGTCTGACGGACCGCTAGTGGAGGCGGCGCGCCCAGGTTGGGAAAAGCGTAGAAAAAGCCGGCGGGCGCCGTCGGGCGCCTCGTCAATCCAGGTGTGTCCGCCCATCTGTTCAGCGAGCGCTGCTAGCACCCGCATGGGCGAAGGGACCCGTTCGCTCACCGATACATCGCCCAAGAACTCATTGTGGATCGTCAGCAACAGGAGGTCTTCACCCTCGCGCTGCAGGGACAGTTTGACTGGCGGCACGATACCCTCCGCGCCGTATAATCCGAGCGTCAGAACCTCAATGGCAAACAGGGCGATGGGAGTCGCCATGTCCATGGGTACCTGGCAATCGCAAACGTCAATCGCGATCGCGATTTTCCGGCCATCGGCTTCGGCGGAGGTTTGAATTTGATCGGCCAGCTCGGAAAACAGAGCCTTCATCGAAACGGTGGGAATCGGACCGCTTTTTTCGATCAGGCGGTGGACAAGAGATAGGGCATCGACGCGCGCTGTGATCTGCTGGAAGGCCAGCCGGGCATCGGGAGCGACGATCTTACCGCCGAACAGGCTAATGAGGCTGGAGACGATTTGCAGATTGTTCTTCACCCGGTGGTGAATTTCCCGGGCGAGCGACTTCTCCTGCTGGAGGGCCAGACTCAATTTGAGATCTCTGGCTTCAATCGACTGTGCCATCTTCTTCATCTCTTGGCCCAGGAGCCGGAACTCGCCTGGGGCCATTTTCAACTCGCCCGTGGGAACATCAAATTCGCCGCGGCCATAGGCTCCGGACACGGTCTTCAGGTACGTCGTCCAACGGATCACCAACCATTCCGTTCCCAGCCAAATCGCGGCCCAGGCGAACAAGATCATCAGGAACGGCAATAGGATATCGGCAAAGATATAGACCGGCGTGATGCCCATGAGCCAGGATTCGGGCATGCCGAACGCAACCAGCTTATCATCCTGGCCGATAGGCTGGGCTGCCCATCGCCATTTGCCGGCCTCAGCGGAACGCGTGACAAAGGTTCCGTCAAAATTGTCGCCACCTAGCGCCGCCACGGTCTTGGCCAATATGTCAGAGACGTGCTTGTTCGAGGCCATGACATTGCCGGCACGATCCAAGAGCAGCACAACGGCATTGTCCGGCAGCCGGGTGGATGCCAATCGCTGGCTGAGACGCTGCATATCGATAGAGACGCTCAGCGCGCCCGTGAAGGCGCCATGGTCGTCATATAAGGGCAAGGCGAGCGGCAACACATCGCGACCGGAGACGAGGTTTCGGTATTGGTTGCCCACCACAAAATCATGCCGTGTGATCATGGCGCGCCACCAAGAAAAATGGGCGTAATCCGTTGGTGCGCGGCCCGCCGGCGCCGAACAAGCCGTGCTGCCATCGGGCGCGACGAAGGCGATGTTGAAATAGAGTGGGGCGCTCAGCAGCGAATCCTGAAGCAGCTGTTGGCATGGAGCGGGTCCGGCCCGCAACTCTTGCCGGCTCGCGAGCCGCTGCATGAGCTGCTTTGCATCGGTGAAAATGGTCTGTTCGCTGTGGGTGGCATAGATCGCGGTACTGCGCAGTTGCTGATCAACTTCCTTGTGCCGCGTATCCAGGCGCAGGACTCCCTGGCCGATGCTTGCCAGCGCCAGCGGCGCCAGCGCCAGCCCGACAATCAGTATCAGCCTGGGCCGAAGGGAATTAATTCGTAGCAATTGGGAACGCCCTTCGGAAAAATGTTACCGTAAAGGCTCGTCTTGTGTGGGGTTGCTTAGCTTCTTGAGGAACACATCCGCCGCGTCTTCCTGGGATTGTGTCCGCCCGGCCAACTTTCCCCCTCTGCCTTCGACGAGTTGTTCAAGTTGTTTGCGGGCACGAGAAATGCGGCTCTTAATAGTGCCGACCGCGCAGCCGCAAATAGCAGCCGCCTCTTCATAGCTGAATTCGCCGACGGTCAAGATCAACGCCTCGCGCTGTTCCGGCGCCAATTGGTCGAAGGCGCGCATCAAATCGGTAAGGTCGAGCTTGGCGTACTGGTCGGCATCCACGCCCTCGGGTTTGGTGGATTCCATGGCGGCGTAATTGGCGACGGTCTTGGCCCGGCGGTAGCTCGAATAGAATTCGTTACGCAAAATGGCGAACAGCCAAGCCTTTAAATTGGTTCCGGGCTGAAAGCGCTCGCGTGATTGCCAGCCCTTCATCATGGTTTCCTGCACCAAGTCGTCGGCGACGTCCCGCTTGCCGCACAAGGAGCGGGCGAAAGCACGCAACGCCGGAATGGTTTCAACAAGCCCTTCCCGGAAGATGTCGTCGACGCTCTGCGTGGCGGTGGTCGAGATGGAAGCGGTTGCAGAAGTGCCGTTCGTGTGCATCACTCTTGTCCCTCGCTTTTTCCTTCATCCATCTTCTTAAGCAGGATGAGAAACTCGTCAGGAATGGGTTCTGAGACGACGGCATTGAAGAACTTGCGCAAGCCCTGGCCGATTGCCTTTTGATGCGCACGCCGCTCCCCATGCGAAACCATTCCGGTGGTCTCTTCCGTAGCGGCATCTTGGTTTTTTTCGACCATCATGGGGCACTCTTTGACCAGCTGGGATATTCTTGGACTGCGCGTTTATCAATTTCCGTCACAGGAATCAGACGGATAACAGCCAAATAACGACCGGTTCACATTTTTGTTCCCAACGGGAACTTTCTTTTTGGCTGAAGCGTTGTAGCTGTGTGTCACACTGATTTCACAGTTATCATCAAGGGACGTAACCATGAGTATAACCGCCACTCTGACGCCCCATTTGCCCTATTTACGGCGTTACGCGCGGGCTCTGACGGGATCGCAAGCCAGCGGAGACGCCTATGTGCGCGCCCTTTTGGAAGCGATGCTCGAGGGTAACGTAACGCTGGAGGGAGAAGTTCCGCCGAGGATGGCGCTTTATCGGATCTTCCATACCTTGTGGCGGACAACGGGCGGCAAATTGCCATCCGCCTTGGCTGCGCAGGTGGCGTCCTCTGTCGAAGGCCGCTTGCAGGCATTACAGGCCGAGAATCGCGAGGCCCTGCTCCTTAATACCGTCGAAGGATTTACAGTCGGGGAGGTTGCCGTAATCCTAGATTCCACACCCCCAGAAGTGGAATTGGCGATTGCTGCAGCGCTGCGCGCCATCGACAAGGATCTGGCATCGCGCGTCATGATCATCGAAGACGAGACCATTATCGCGCTCGATCTTGAAAATCTGGTTGTCGAAACCGGCCATCACGTCGTGGGGATCGCGACCACACGGGATGAAGCGATCCGTATGGCGCTCGAATGCAAGCCCGATCTTATTTTGACCGACATCCAACTGGCAGACGACAGTTCCGGCATCGATGCCGCGGCCGCGATTTTGCGTGAGTTCGACATTCCGGTCATTTTCATTACGGCTTATCCCGAGCGCTTGCTGACGGGGCAGAAGCCAGAGCCGACCTATCTCATATCCAAACCCTTCTCGCGCGATACCGTCAAAGCGACTATCGGCCAGGCGCTGTTTTTCCACGAACCGGCTTCGCGCGCCGGGCATACCACCGTCACTTGATCGCCCGGCGAGGAGCGCATTGCCCCCGCGCTCCTCAGCCACCCGCCTTCGTGGGTGCGGCGGTGACGGCGGATTCCGAACCGAGCTTCTCCAATGCATCGTGAACTTGGCGCAGGGCAACGCCAGGATCATCCGGGTTGTCGCTGGTCATGCCTTCTTCGGCCGCGACCAATATCTCCCGCAAATCGAGTTCGCGTTCTTGCAGAAGCTTGATTTTCTCTTCCACGGAAAGCTTTTTCGAATCGACGATTTCCCGCAAATTCGTAGCGGTGGTCGGATTGGTGTTGGTGGGAAGATCGGTGTTCGCTGCCATAGGATGCCTCCGGTTGTAGCGAGGCAACGTACGTGCCGTGCTCAAAGTTCCCTGTTGGCCGTCTCGCTGAAGCTACGGAACGGAGTGCCCTCTTCGGCGTTGTATCCTTGCAACCTGATACGGAAAAACGGCCATGCTGCGTTATAGTATGCGATGCGGCGCTACCTTGATCGTTCTGGCCACAATCACCGCCATGATGGTGGGGGCGCAATATGCCTATTTGCTGACAGACGGGCTTTGGAATCCCGCTTAGGCGGGCAGCCCCTCCAGGACTAGGCGCAGCGCCTCACTATTGAAAGGCTTCGGCAAATAGGACGTGTCGGGCGGAAGCTCACCGGTGAAGTCGGTTGCAGCGCGCCCGCTGGTCACAACGATTTTGATGGCCGGGTTAAGGCGACGCACTTCTGCAATCAATTGTTGGCCGCTCATGCCCGGCAAACCGATATCGGTCACCAGGACGGCAATATCCGGTTCGCTCTGCAAAATGCTCAGTGCCTGCGCACCATCGGAAGCCTCGCGGCATATCAGGCCGAGTTCGCCAATCATATCGGCGGTCGTCATGCGAATGAGCGCTTCATCTTCGACCACCAACACTTTGTAGGGCTGATTTCGTTCGGTTCGCGTGGCGGACGTCGACGCTTTGGGCCGCGAATCCAAGATGCTGCGAATTTTCCGCGCCAGCTCGTCCCGGCGGTAGGGCTTGCCGAGGAGGAATACGCCTTCGTCGAGCTTGCCGTTGTGGACGATGGCATTCGGCGTATAGCCGGAGGTGTAGAGCACCACGATGTTTGGCTGCAGTGCCTGCGCCCGGCGAGCCAGATCCCGTGTGTTGATCGGCCCTGGCATGACGACATCGGTGAAAAGCAGATCGATACTCGCGCCACTGTTAAGAATGGTAAGGGCCTCTTCGGCATTCGAAGCCTTGTAGACGGTATAGCCCAAAGCGGTGAGCGTATCGAAAGCGGCGGTGCGCACGTTCTCATCGTCTTCCACCACCAGAATGCTGTCGCCGCCGCCTTCGACCGGCCCTAAGGCGAGGGGACTGATGTCTTCTTGCTGCGCGCGCGTGCGCGGCAGGTACATTTTGAGTGTCGTTCCCTGGCCGATCTCGCTGTAGATCTTGATGTGCCCGCCGGACTGTTTGACAAAGCCATACACTTGGCTGAGCCCGAGACCGGTGCCATGGCCTTCCTTTTTGGTGGTGAAGAAGGGTTCGAACACCCGCGCGATAAGTTCGGGCGCCATTCCCGTACCGGTGTCAGTGACGGCGACCATCACATATTGTCCTACGGCGACTTCTGCGTGGTGCGCGGCATAGGCCTCGTCGAGATAAGCATTGGCGACTTCGAAGGTGAGCTTGCCGCCATCCGGCATGGCATCGCGGGCATTGATAGCAAGATTAAGAAGAGCGTTTTCCACTTGGTTGCGGTCGACCAGCGTATTCCATAAGCCGCCCGCAACGATACACTCAACCTCGATCCTCTCGCCCAGAGTGCGCCGCAACATGTCCGTAACGTCCTGAATAAGGCGGCCCAGATTGGTCGAACGCGGGTCAAGGGCTTGGCGTCTGGCGAAGGCCAAAAGCTGGCTGGTGAGGCGAGCCCCGCGATTGACGGCCGTGATGGCATTTTGCAGTCGCTCGACGAGTTTGTGTTCTTTGGAATACTCCCCGATCGTCAAATCGAGGTTGGCGCTGATCACTTGCAAAAGATTGTTGAAGTCGTGCGCTAGGCCACCGGTCAGATGACCAATGGCTTCCATCTTCTGGGCCTGGCGGGCGATGTTCTCAGCCTGAGCACGCGCCGTTGCATCCATGCAAACGATGACAAATCCGCCTGTGGGAACGGCGGCGCGGTAGAGTTCCAATTCACGTCCCTCGGGGGACAAGAAATGGTGGTTCACCTGCCAGTCGCCGTTGCCGCTGAAGATGGCTTTCGGCATGCGGGGCTCGCGCGTGCCGTTGACTTCCTCGAAGGCTGAAATTGGTGCGCCCATATGGGCGAGCGTTTGTGGAAAATCCAAAAACTCGAAGAAATTGGCATTAAAAACGCAAAGCTCGCCCTCTGACGAAAACATCGCTATCCCGTCGCGAACATTGTCGAGCGTAGCCTGAAGAATGGCCGACTGGTTTTCCAGCTTCTGTTCGCTCTCCTGCAGCTTGGCGTTATTGCGCAGCAGCATCCATCCGGTAATGAGCAGCACGCCGAGGCCGATGGCGGCAGAAAGCGTTGCGGTGACGATCTCATTTTGCTCGGCAAGATGCCTTGCTTGGAAGCGAGCGGCGAGCAAGGCATTTTCGGTAAAGATTCCGCCTGCGACTTCGCGGCGCACGGCATCCATCCGTTGCTTACCCGATATCATCGTCGCGGCCAAAGCAGGATTAACGGTAGATGGTGTTCGGGCCAGGACAAGCGCGTGTTCGAGGCCCTCAATCCGGGCGTCGACCCGCCGGCGCAGCGCTTCACTGCGCGCCTGCTGTGCCGGATTGTCAGCCGTCAGCGTACGGAAGGCCTGAAGATGCTGGCGGGTATTGGCGATGCCTGCATAGTAGCGGTCGAGAAAGACGTGCTGCCGGGTAATGATATAGCCGCGTTGGCCGGTTTCGGCATCCTGCATATCGGACAGGACATTCTGTAATTGGCCGATGACTTGATAGGTATGAACAACCCAGCTTTGCTCGGATCGCTCACTGATCGCAAAACGGATGGATAAAAAAACGACGGTGGTCAACGCAACAAACAGCGTGATCGCGATGGCCAGCATCCAACGGTTGGTATGCAAAATATCCCCCAAAGCGCGCCCGAAGCGGGCATAATCGCGCGCACGGACAGAATTACAAGGTGTATCTGTGTCGGCTTGCCGCCCTTTATACTGCTGCCGAAACAATCACTGGTCCTAAGCGTTTTATCTCTGCATTCTAATCGGAGATATTTATGGCAACGGCAAGCGGACATACGACCGCTATTTTGGCGTCCAAAGTGAAGGGCACCACCGTGTACAATACCACGGGTGAAAAGATTGGGCATATCGAGGACGTCGTGCTCGACAAGACATCCGACCGCATCATGTTTGTTGCCCTAGGGTTCGGCGGGCTTATGGGTATAGGGGAGAAGTTCTATCCGGTGCCCTGGTCAGTTCTTGATTTCGACACCGAAAAGGACGGCTACATCGTACCCCTCTCAAAGGGCGAAATCGATGAAGCACCTGCCTACGTACTCGATGATCTCACACGCGCCGATAGTGATTTCGATTTAATACGCCGCCAATCCTATTCTTATTACGAGGTAGACCGGGACTGGTAACGGATAAAAGCCGGGCGCGCTGTCGCCAGACATGGCGACGCGCCCTTCTTAATCATGACTTGCGTAGCAAACTTCGCGCCGCACCCGCAGCCACTGCAACCAGGACGGCCAGCAACGGCTTTTTCAACGCCAGCCGCGATAGCTCTCCCAGCCATAGACCCTCCAAGGCGGGCTCAGGCTGCGTCGTTACGTTTTGGGTAGGGCCTTTCGCCAAGGCCCACACCAAGGGCGGCAACAGCAGCAACACACCGGTCACAGCTGCGCCGCCCGCAACGGTCAAAACTGGCGCCAGCGCGCTGGCGAGGCCAAATCCCAGAAACGATACGCCTACCAGGATGAGGGCCACACCCAACATGCCGGCGACAGCTTTCCTTGCGCTCATCATCGGGTGTTAAGGCTCAACGCCGCGACAGCAAGGCGCCGACAAAGGCGCCGACGCCCATTGAAATCCCGATCGCATAAAGCGGCTGGTTGCGGATCGAGCTGCGGACCGTATCAAGATTGTCGTCGGCCCAATTCTCAACAGTGCCGATGGCCTGGGAGGTCGCGTCTTCAGCCACCTGCAGAGCACGCTTGGCGACATCTTCCGCCGAACGAATGGCCATGCTGATGCGGTCATTGGCGACGACACCAGCATCGTTTGCAAGACCTTTCACGTCGGTTTGCAGAGCCCCCAGATCGGAGCGCAGGGCTTCAAGCCGGTTGTCGAGCGCGTCAGTACCGGTGTCCTTGGTTCGTGTCGCCATCTTCATTCTCCATTGTTTTGCATGTTGGAAAGCAACGCCATAAGGAGAATGAAGTTCCCTTGGCGAAACCGCATCTCGCCGCCATCTCAGGTCAGGAACGCAATGACGGCGCCGAGCACCAAAGAGATGATTGACAGAATGAGGAACCAACCATAGGGCGTGAGCAGCCTGAGCCGCGGCCGCTGTTCAAAGACAGGGATGACGTCCGCCAGCCAGTTATCCCGGTGCTCCGGTTCCCATCCTGATAAGGCCATCACGCCCTCCGTATGTAGTCAGTGTTACAACGGCACGCGCTGCGTCAGGTTCCTAGCCTTATCCGTATTGCTTAGGCTGTGTTTTTCCCGCAACAGGACAGGTATGCGGCTATGGGGCCGGGGTGCGGTTTATCATAACGGCGGGACACCGTGTAGGCGCCGACCACAATAAGCTCAGCATTCACGACCGAGATGTTCCGCGTCTCGCCATCGTCCCTAAAAAAGATGCGGCTCACGCGGCGCGGCAGTCGCATCAATTCAAGCTTTGGCTGTGATACCAGCCTCATCCTTTTACCAGTAGGGATGGCTGCCGTAGTACGCGAGCAGTTCGGATTCGCGTTCACGGTCGTCATAAGACCAGACGTCATGGCCGCTCAATTTGGGGGCGCCCTTAAGCTGGTCTTCGGTGATGTTCACTTCGTATCCGCCGAGCGCTTCATTGTAGGTCAGCAGCGACCATGGGATGGGATAGTAATCGTCGCCAATACCCAGAATACCGCCAAAGCTCATGACGGCATAACCGACCTTGCCCGTGAGCTTGTCGATCATCACCCTTTCGATCGTGCCGATGCGGTCTTCATTGGACCGATAAACCGGTGTTCCTTCGACTTTATCGCTGCCGATCAAGTTGCCGGTTTCGCGCGCAGACAAATGTGAGCTTTGTATCAGTGCCATGGGGGGCTCCACAGATTGTTGTTTAATCAACAACGGTATGGCTTTGAAGAAGTTCCAGCCGCGCCTTCTTGAGGAACAGAAGTCCAGATATTGCGTTTTCGATAGATGCCTTCCGTTTTAACAATAAGAGGTGAGAGATGATTCGTGTTGCTGCCGCCAACCCTGTAAGGGCCGCGATTTTATCGACCGCCGTCGCCGCACTCTGCAGCGTTCTCGCCGTGCCCGCAGCGCGGGCCGGGGATCAGCTTTCGCCGCTCTACGGCAACACGCTTGTCGCCAGCGATGGCGGTATTGTCAGCCATTTTTGGTACAAGCCCGATCATACCTTTACCGGCACCGTGCCCGCATATGCCTATGCCCTCAAAGGACGCTGGTCGATGAAAAGCGACGGCACCATCTGCCGTAACTTTGATCCGCCCCTGCCAACCGTGAGGAATCCGGATTGCGGAAACATTCTTGTCCGCAAGCTGGGGGATAAGCAGATCGATGGCAACGGCCATAGCGAGACGCTGGTCGCGGGCGTGCAATAGCGCCGGAACGTTTTGTGCTTCGTCGCATTTTGTCTTTAGCGCCAACCATGAAAGCCGATGGAGTCAGGCCATGAATTTACAGTCTGTTTTGCTAACCAGTATCGCCATCGCCACGGTCGCCTGGGTGATGGCGTTCGATGCGCAGGCGCAAACGCGCCCGCCTCAGCAAACCGCGCAAATCACACTCGTACAATCCGACAACGCTGGAACCCCGGCCGCAATGAAGCATTAGACCACCGCGCCCTTTCAGGGCTTTGACGGGAGATGACTATGGGCCTTGGTACGATCTTACTGATTATTCTGATCCTCGCCCTGGTCGGGGCACTGCCGAGTTGGCCGTACAGCACGGGTTGGGGCTATTACCCCAGCGGTGGTCTCGGCATCGTCCTCATCATCGTCATTGTTTTGCTGGTGGCCGGACGACTCTAACTTGGCAGCGAGGTGACGCGCTGCATTTGGACCACGAGAGAGCGCGCGGTGCGGGGCACATCCCGAACCGCGCCGCTCCTATGGAAACGGCGATCTGCGCACTACTGTCATCCCCCGATCATCTCCGGGGAAGCTATCAGACATAAAAAGTGAGAGGAGGGGCACTGCCTGCGCCTTGTCGGTAGCCGCCGTTTGGCGGTAACCGCGTTCGTGGCTACATCGGGTGAGCTGCGAGCGGGCCTTCAATACGGAGATCCGGGGGGGCTGGGGCGCACCGCCTCGAAGTCCCGCTCGCAACTATACAATGTTCGGCATTGCGATGGGTTCCACGCATGGCCTCATTTTCCGCACCAAAACAACGCCCTTAGGTGACGCGGCCGGAACCTTGATTGGCTCCTGCCGTTGTCCTGTCTGGCGCCCTTTTCTCGCCATCACAGCAGGAGGCAGCATGAACAGCCCAGTCAAAACGTCGACGGCGAAAGAGAAGAACCTTGCATCGGTGCGATCGAAGGAAGCGCCAAGCGAGGACGCTGTGGCGTTGTTAAAGGCCGATCACCGCAAAGTCGAAGGCTTGTTTGAACAATATGAAGAAGCCCGGGGCTCATCCGTAAAGGCGAAGCTCGCCAAAGAAATTTGTCTGGAGCTTGTGGTTCACACCACGCTGGAAGAGGAAATCTTCTACCCCGCATGCCGCGCGCAGAAGGTGGAGCACGATGATCTGGACGAGGCTCAGGTCGAACATGACGGTGCCAAGGTTCTTATTCGCGAATTGATGAGCCAATCACCGTCGGACGACTATTTCGATGCCAAGGTCAAAGTGCTTTCCGAATATATCAAGCACCACGTCGGCGAAGAGGAAAAGCCAAAGAGCGGCATCTTCTCGAAAGCAAAGAAGGCTGGCGTCGATATGGCGGCGGTAGGCGCGCAGCTTATGGCGCGCAAGCCCGAACTAATGCAAAAGGCTGCGCGTGAGACCTCGCCCCATTTTATCTCGCTGCAACGTGAAGCGCGAGAACCCCATGCCGAAGCTATCGTTAAGATGGAAAAGGTCCGCGGCGACCATGCCCGCGCTGCGGGGCAACACCGCTAAACGGCAGTGTTATGGGCTCCGGAGCGCGAGGTTTCGGAGCCGCCTTTTCCTTAGCACTTCGTTGCGCAAGCGCGCTTTCCGGCACGCGCGCCAGATTTTCGATAAGGTGCGCCGTCGCCCCTAGCCATGACAACGCCAATGTTGCCTGCTCAGGCTTCTTTGGCTGCGGCGGCCCGGGCGAGGCCTTCGCTGATCAGACGACGCGCCGTGTCAGCATCGCCCCAGCCCAAAATCTTGGTCCACTTTCCCGGCTCAAGATCCTTATAATGCTGAAAGAAATGTTCCACCTGGTGGCGGGTGATGGCCGGAATATCGGTGTAGTTGTTCACCCCCTCATAGCGCAGTGTCAGATGGGAAGAGGGCACGGCGATGATTTTTTCGTCCTGGCCGCCATCGTCTTCCATCAGGAGCACCCCGACCGGGCGGACGTTGACCAGCGCACCGGGCACCAAAGCGCGGGTATTGCAGACCAGAACGTCAACCGGGTCGCCGTCACCCGACAGGGTGTGGGGGACAAAGCCGTAATTGCCTGGGTAGCGCATCGAGGTGTGGAGGAAGCGGTCCACCACCAGGACGCCGGCCTCTTTATCAATCTCGTATTTGATGGGTTCGCCCCCAATGGGAACCTCCACCAGGACGTTGACGTCATAGGGCGGGTTCTTGCCGGGGGCAATTTTGTCGATTTGCATATTAGACTTATCTTTCGTCGCGCTACGTCAATCAACCTATTTCGCAATCACGACACTTATTCCGCAGGGGCGTACCCTGCGGAAACCGGTGGCACTTCCGGGAGGCCCGTGCCGCCGGGTTGCAGCGGTTGGATATCTTGCGTTACTTCAAATGCCCCGCGGTGCGCAGGATGTAGCCCAGGATTTGGGCCACGGCTTTATAAAGCGCTTCGGGAATTTCCTGATCCAGCTCCAGCGTCGACAGCGCTTCCGCCAGCATCGGATTTTCCTGCACCGGAATGCCGTGTTCTTTGGCCTTATCGATGATCGCTTGGCCTACAGGACCGCGGCCGGTCGCCACCACATGTGGGGCATTGGGCTTTTCGTATCGGAGCGCGACGGCGATGGGGTTCGGTTTGGTCATGATCCGTAGCCGCCACGCTTGGGCTTTACCCGTGCAGTGGATTGGAAGGCGAGGTCTGCTTCCAGCTCGGCCTCTTGCAGCGCTCCGGTGAGCCAGCCTGCGCCTTTCTGCAATTTATCGAGGCTTTCGGGCCGCTCCGCAGCAATGGTGACCCAGGCATGTCCGCCGCTGAGTGCCAGGTTGGCACGCACCGGGCCGAGCGGTTCCACATTGACGGCGAGACCCACGCGCCAGACGGGCTCGGGCGCCTCCCGGGTCGTACCCTGCCCATCACGCGAGACGACGAGCTGGGCCACGGCAGGGCCTTGCGGCGTCATCAGTGGCACCTCGACCATCCAGCGTTTGTCGCCGGGGTTCTGCGGGTCGGGCAAGGAGGCAAGTTGCAGCAAGTCCTGCCGGGCGAGCGCCGCTTCGCTACCCATGGCGAGGAGCTTGGCGGTCAGGGCTGCATCGGCGCCTTTGGGCAGGGTCGGGGTTGCAGCGGCTTGAGCGACGGGCCCGCCGCCGCGCGCGAGCGGTGGCACGCTGGGGCCTTGATGCGGGACCTCGCCGCCATCGGGCGTGGACTTCGCGGCCAAGTCTTGTGCGGTTTGGTTGAGCTTGCCGAGCACGGATTTTAGATCGGTGGGTGCAGCGCCCTTGGCAAGCTCGGATTCGATGAATAGCCCCGAGGCGGTGACGGCGGCTTTGATGGCGGCGGCGGTTGGAAGCTTGTCGGTCGGCAGATGCATAGCGATCAATTGCTGCACCGCCGATTGCAAGGCCGGGGGGAGCGTTCCACTGGCGGCGGCGCGCACCCCATTGGCCATCAGACTGGCGAGCCCATCCTGCTTGACCACCGCACTTTGGCGCAGCGCCGTCATGGCGCTTTGGAGGGACGGCGGCGTCTCGGGCGGTGGGGCTACGGTTTGCGTTGCTGCCGCGGTTTGGCTGGTGGAGGCTGAGGCGTTTTGGACAGCACCGCTCGGCGCCATGGCGGGCGCAGGCGAGGGAGGGAGGAGTGTAATGCTCAAGCGTTTTCCCCGGCCGGGCGCCACCAAAAGGAACAGACCGACTGTGCGATAAAGTCCTTAACAACCCGGATTGCGACGGTGAACGCGCGTTAAAGCTGGTGCGGCGAAGTAGATGGAAAAGGCGCAATCTGGCCGAATTGCGCTTCGCGCCAGCGGCATTGCCCACTAGGGTGCGCCAAGGGAAGGAAGCCTACATGCGATCATCTGTGTTCGGCGTTGCATTGATCGGCCTGATGGCCGCGGGACTGACGGCTTGCGGCGGCGGCCGCAAAGAGGATCCCCGGCCGCGGGTGGAGGAATGGCATGCCCCGGTCACCATCTTGCGCCACTTCGCCGGGCCGGATGGCAGCCTGACCCTCAAACAGTTGAACGAGGGTCTGCGCCGCGATTTCGATGCCGCTGACACCAATCACGATGGTGTGCTGGAGCCCGATGAGATGCGCGCGGTCAATCAAGAGCGCTGGGTGGAGGATCAGTCGGCGATCTCGCCGTTGCAGGATTGGAACGGCGACGGCGTTATCGATTTCAACGAATTTGCCGCCACTGCGCGGGCCCTGTTCAACGAGGCGGATCCCACCGGCAAAGGCGTGATTCCCGCGGAGGTTCTGCGGCCCAAGAAACCCACGCCCGATGCTGCGCCCGACAAAGCCGCGCCCGAGCAGGGCAGTCAGCCGCACAAACGCCGTGGCGGCCAGCCGCCGCAGGGCGACGGTTCAGGCGGTTGAAAACACCCCCTTTGCCCGCCGTTACGGAAAAAAGTGAAGGCCGGACAAAAAGCAGCTAATCGCCTGCTTGACTTGGCAAAGCCGGGGCCCTACATCGGCCCTCCTTTCACGGGACACCCCGTTGAAAGCGCCCGCGGGGGCGTAGCTCAGTTGGTTAGAGTGACGGCCTGTCACGCCGTAGGTCGCGGGTTCGAGCCCCGTCGCTCCCGCCAGTATTCCTTCTCGGGGATGCTGTGAAAATCTCAACTTCCAGAGATGGCAGCGATACGGCGCTCCCCTGTTGCGCCCGTTGCGTTCATTTTGCTTGCTATCGCGCTGCACATAATTACGCGTAGGTTTATTAAGGTGCGGGTTATTAAGAGCCTTTCGCATCTTTGTCCCAAACAACACCATCCCCCGGAAATTTTCCTCATTTTTCCTGTTTTCCTGCGGCGACTCCTGGTCTAAACCCATTCTAAATCAGTATGGTGCCGGGCGGCTCGCGCGATTTGGCCAAGTCTTTTCTTTGCCTGCCGAAAGGGCTGGCGAAATGGACTTTGCGCCAGTATCCACTTAGCCCGGGCGTGCAAATCGGCTGCAGATAGGAAATGCGATGGAAAAACTCCTGCTGGAATATCTGCCGATCATCATTTTCATTGCTGTCGGCGGGGCGCTCTCGCTCTTCCTGATCGTCGTTCCCTATCTTTTCGCCCCCAAAAGCCCGGACGCCGAAAAGCTCTCGGCTTATGAGTGCGGGTTTAATGCCTTTGGTGATGCGCGCATGAAATTCGATGTGCGCTACTACTTGGTCTCCATCCTTTTCATTATCTTCGACCTGGAGGTGGCGTTCCTGTTCCCCTGGGCGATCACATTGGGGGAAACCGGCCAATTTGCCTTCTGGTCCATGGTCGTGTTCCTGGCCGTGCTGACCATCGGTTTTATCTATGAATGGAAGAAGGGAGCCCTCGAATGGGAGTGATCCCAGCAGGACAAGCGGCCCGCGCGGGCGTTGAGGGGGCTGGCCCCATCAATAATGACGATCCCTATTTCAAGGCCATGCAGGCCGAATTGGCGGATAAGGGCTTTATCGTCGCCAATCTCGATTCGCTGGTCAATTGGGCCCGTTCTGGCTCCTTGATGTGGATGACCTTTGGGCTTGCCTGCTGCGCGGTCGAGATGATGCAGGCCTCCATGCCGCGCTATGATCTCGAACGCTTCGGCATTGCCCCGCGCGCCTCACCGCGCCAGTCGGATGTTATGATCGTGGCCGGCACGCTGTGCAACAAAATGGCCCCGGCCTTGCGCAAGGTTTACGACCAGATGCCCGAGCCGCGCTATGTGGTCTCGATGGGCTCCTGTGCCAATGGCGGCGGCTATTACCACTTTTCCTATTCTGTTGTGCGCGGCTGTGATCGCATCGTGCCGGTGGACATCTATGTGCCCGGTTGCCCGCCGACGGCCGAAGCATTGGTCTATGGGCTCTTGATGCTGCAGCGGAAAATCCGGCGCACAGGGAATATAGAGCGGTGATGCCATGATCATTCGCATCTGGACAGGCGAAGCCTTGGCCGACAATGCTGAGGAATATCGCAAGAATTTTTCCGAAGTGCATCTTGATCGCTTGCGGGCTGTCAAAGGCTTTGCCGGTGTGCAGGTGCTGGAACGGGTGCATCACGACCGCATCGAATTCGTCGTCCTCTCGCGCTGGGAAACGATGGATGCGATTCACGAATTCGCCGGTCATAAGCACCCTGAGCACGCCGTGCTGGAAGAAATGGCCCGCGAGGCGTTGGAGCGTTTCGACGAAAAAGTGAAGCATTACGTGCTGGTGCATGAGGAGATCCGATGAGCCTCGACCTTGCGGCATTGGCCGCAGAGATCACCACCGCCCTGCCGGACGTGACCACCAAGCTCGCCTTTGGCGAATTGACGGTTTTGGCGGAAGCAAGTAATAATATCCGTGTGCTGACGGTGTTGCGGGACCAGTTCGCTTTTAAGACCTTGATCGACATTTGCGGCGCCGATTATCCCGCCCGCGACAGGCGTTTTGATGTTGTCTATCACCTCTTGTCGCTGACCAAGAACGCGCGCATCCGCGTAAAAATCCAGACCGGCGAGGGGGGCAGCGTTGCCTCCGCCATTCCGGTTTTTACGGGTGCGGCCTGGTTCGAGCGCGAAGTCTGGGACATGTATGGTGTCAAGTTCGACGGCCATCCGGATCTGCGCCGCCTGCTCACCGATTACGGCTTTGAAGGCCATCCTTTGCGCAAGGATTTCCCGGTGACCGGTTTCGTCGAGCTGCGCTACGACGACGACAGCAAGCGTTGTGTTTATCAGCCTGTGCAGCTGGTGCAGGAATTCCGCGAATTCGATTTCTTGAGCCCATGGGAAGGTGCGCCGCACATCCTGCCGGGTGATGAAAAGGCCGTGATGGCGCCGGGTGCCACATCCGGCAATCCGGGGAAGACGCCATGAGTACCGTGACCTTGGACGCGAAGCAGGGCCATGAGTCCGACGATCCGCAACTGACGATCAATTTCGGTCCGCAGCATCCGGCGGCGCATGGCGTGCTGCGCCTGATCCTGGACCTGGACGGCGAAATCGT
>JAATGP010000070.1 GCA_015654635.1 Alphaproteobacteria bacterium
TCCGCATCATCTCGCCGGGGCGCACCTATCGCGTCGATTCCGATGCCACCCATTCGCCAATGTTCCACCAGTTCGAAGGTCTCGTTATCGACGGGGTGACACATCTGGGACATCTGAAATGGGTGCTGGAGGAATTCTACAAAGCCTTCTTTGAAGTGAGCAGTGTGGAGTTGCGGGCGCGGCCGAGTTTCTTTCCCTTCACCGAGCCGAGCGTGGAATGGGATATCCGCTGCGACCGCTCCGGCAGCCAGATCAAATTCGGCAGTGGCCAAGATTGGCTGGAGGTGGCCGGTTCCGGCATGGTCAATCCGCGCGTTCTGGAAAATTGCGGCATCGATTCCGGCAAATACCAAGGCTATGCCTTTGGCGGCGGCATCGATCGCCTCGCCATGTTGAAATACGGCATTCCGGACATCCGCTCCTTCTTCGAATCCGATTTGCGCTGGCTGAAAGCGTATGGCTTTGCGGCGCTGGATATACCCACCCTGGATGGGGGACTTTCCCGATGAAATTTCCTCTCTCCTGGCTGAAAGACCATCTGGAAACCGATGCCGATGCGGCCACCATTGCCGCCAAGCTGACCTCGATCGGTCTCGAAGTCGAAGTCATCGAAGATGCGGGCGCGCGGCTCAAGGATTTCACTGTCGGTTACGTTGTCTCCGCCGAAAAGCATCCCAATGCAGATCGCCTCAGGCTGTGTTTCGTGGACGCTGGCGGCAAAGAGCCGGTGCAGGTCGTCTGCGGCGCACCCAATGCACGGGCTGGCCTCAAAGTGGTCTTCGCCCAGCCCGGCACGGTGATTCCGGTTTCCGGCGAGGCGCTGAAAATCGGTACCATCCGCGGTGTCGAATCCCGCGGCATGATGTGTTCGGGGCGTGAGTTGCTGCTCTCCGATGATCACGACGGCATCATCGAATTGCCGGATGACGCGCCCGTGGCCGCGCCGGTGGCGGACGTGCTCGGCCTTAACGATGCGGTGATCGATATCGCCATCACCCCCAATCGCGGCGATTGCACCAGTGTTTGGGGCGTGGCACGCGATTTGGCGGCTGCCGGTCTTGGTGTTTTGAAGACACCGCAGGTGGCCGCGGTTCCGGGGCAATTCCCCTCGCCAAAAACCATTGCGCTCAATTTTGCGCCGGAGGCAAAAAAGGCCTGCCCGCTATTCGCCGGACGATACATCCGCGGCGTCAAGAACGGACCTTCGCCGCTTTGGGTGCAGGAGCGTTTGAAGGCTATCGGTCTTCGCCCCATCAGCGCGCTGGTGGATGTTACGAATCTGATCGGCCATGACCGTGGCCGGCCTCTGCATGTCTTTGATGCCGACAAGCTGGTGGGCAATCTGCAGGCGCGGCTTGCCACCGGGGGTGAAGAGATTCTGGCGCTGGACGGCAAGACCTATGCCCTCGATGCCGAGATGGTGGTGATTGCCGATGATGCCGCCGCGCGCGGCATTGGCGGCGTGATGGGCGGTGAAGACACCGGCTGCAGCGAAACCACCACCAACGTGTTTGTGGAATCGGCGTTGTTCGATCCGGTGCGGGTGGCCGCCGCGGGCCGCAAACTGCAACTCAACTCCGATGCGCGCTATCGCTTTGAGCGTGGCGTCGATCCCGAATTTGTTGTGCCGGGATTGGAACTGGCGACCCGGTTCATTCTGGATTGGTGCGGCGGCGAGCCCTCGAATATCGTGGTGGCTGGTGACGTGCCCGCGTGGAAACGCGAGATCGCTTTTGCGCCGGATACCGTCGCGCGTATTGGCGGGCTTGATGTGGCCGAGGATGAGATCGTCCGTATCCTGACGCATCTGGGTTTCGGCGTGACGAATACCGGTGCGGCGCTGACGGTGGTGCCGCCGTCTTGGCGCAGCGATATCGATGGCAAGGCGGACCTCGTTGAAGAGGTTGTGCGCATCTACGGTTTGGAGCATGTGCCGTCGGTGGCGATGAGCAGGCCCCATGCGATTGCGCGCCCGGTTCTGACCCCGGCACAGAAACGTCTTCGTCTGGTCCGCCGGGCTTTGGCCGGCCGCGGTTTCAATGAGACGATTTCCTTCTCCTTCATCGCGCGGGCGCAAGCGGCGTTGTTCGGCGGCGGCGATGACGCCCGCCAGCTGCAAAACCCCATTGCCGCGGAGATGGATGCGCTGCGCCCCACACCCCTGCCCTCGCTGCTGCTGGCGGCGCAGAAAAATCAGGCGCGCGGCTTTAACGATCTGATGCTGTTTGAAATCGGTGCCGGTTTTCAATCGGGCATGCCGGGGGCGCAGCAAACGATGGCCGCCGGTATCCGCGTCGGCAGCGGCGTGAAGAGCTGGAGCAAGGCGGCGCACTCCCCCGATGCCTTCGATGTGAAGGCCGATGTCCTGACGGCGCTGGAAGCGGCAATGGGCTCGGCCATGGCAGCGCCGGTGAAAGCCACCGCGCCGTCGTGGTATCATCCGGGACGTTCGGGCACGCTGGCGCTGGGGCCGAAGGTTCTGGTGGTATTCGGCGAATTGCATCCCAAGATCGTGGCAGCTTTCGATCTGACCGGCCCGGTCGCGGCGTTCGAGTTGATCCTGGACGCCATTCCCGAAAGCAAAGCCAAGAAGACGAGCTTCGCGCCCTCGCCCTATCAAGCGGTGGAACGCGATTTTGCTTTTGTGGTCGATGCCAAAGTCGGGGCCGAAGATCTGATCAAGGCCGCCAAGGGCGCCGAGCGGGCGCTGATCGAAGCGGTTACCGTTTTCGATGTCTATGAGGGCAAAGGCGTTGCCGAGGGCAAGAAATCGCTGGCCATTTCGGTGCGCCTGCAGCCCAAGGACAAAACCCTGACCGACGCCGAGATAGAGGTGGTGGCCCAAAAGATCGTGGCGGCAGTGGCCAAAGCGACGGGGGGAACGCTCAGGGCGTAGTTAGGCAAAGACATTTACGCCCTCACCCTCCTCTTGAGCCAGGGCTATGCTTATGGCGTTCGTGCCCTTCTTGTCATGGCCCGCAAAAGCGGGCCACCCAGCTCTCGCGGCGCGGCTGCTTCGGGAAATGCTTTAACAACAGCGTTTAGAGTGGAGCAACACCATCTGGATGGCCCGTTGTAACGGGCCATGACAAATAGGGTTGAGGCCATAAGCGATTCCCCTCCCTCAAGGGAGGATGAGCAGTTCTGCCTGATTGTGCTTTGTCCTAACGGCGGACCTATCCCTTCGCCAATGTCCTGTCATAGTGGCGTGTTGGAAGGCTTCTAATCCGGTCCGCATGAGCGCTCCCGCCAACACCGCCTATACACCGCGCCAAGCGCTGATCTTCGTGCTGGCCTTCGGTATCGTCAGCCTGTTCGCGGACATGTCTTACGAGGGCATGCGCGGCATTGCCGGGCCGTTTCTAGCGAGCCTGGGCGCCAGGGGATTGGCGGTTGGCGTGATTGCGGGAACGGGCGAGCTGGCGGGCTATTTGCTGCGGTTGTTCTCGGGGCGCTTTGCCGATTCCACCCGCGCTTATTGGCCCATCACGCTCACCGGCTATGTCGTGCAAATGGCTGCGGTGCCGATGATGGCACTGGCGGGCAAGTGGTGGGTGGCGGCTCTCCTCATCATCGTTGAGCGGGCGGGCAAAGCGATCCGCAACCCGCCGCGCAATGCCATGCTGAGCCGCGCCGGCGAGACCATCGGCCATGGCTGGGCCTTTGGCTTGCACGAGGCGCTGGATCAAGCGGGCGCCTTGGCCGGACCGCTGATTGCCTTTTTGGTACTGGCGCTGCATGGCGATTACCGCCTCGCCTTTGCCTGGCTGGCGCTGCCGTCCCTCACCACGGTGGCGCTGGTCTTTGCCATGCGCTTTCGCTTTGGGGCGCTGGGCAAGATTGTGAAGCCGCAGGATGAAGCGCCCAATCAGCCGTTGCCGCGCGCCTTCTGGTTCTATGCCGCTGCATCGGCGCTCACCGCTTTCGGTTTCGCCGATTTCACGCTGATGTCGTTTAATTTCGGCAAAGCGGCAATCATGAGCGGGGCGGTGATCGCGCTATTCTACTCCGCCGCCATGGCCGCCGATGGCGTGGCGTCGCTGGTCTTCGGCCGCTGGTTCGACAAGGCCGGTTTGAAGGTCGTATTCGGCGGTATTGCGCTTGGCATCGTCGTGGCGCCATTGGCTTTCTTTGGCGGCTGGTGGGGTGCGGCCTTGGGGACGCTGGCCTGGGGCGCCTGTCTTGGCGTGCATGAAGCGGTGATGGCGGCGGCGGTGGCCTCACTGGTGCCGCTGCATGCCCGCGCCCGCGCTTACGGCATTTTCACCGCGATCTTCGGGGCGGCGTGGTTTTTGGGGAGTGCCGTTCTGGGAGCGCTTTACGATGTCTCGCTGACGGCTTTGGTGGCGGTGGCGATTCTCAGTCAGCTCGCAGCGGCTTGGCCCCTGGCTCGGGCGGTGGCGCTCAATCCTGCAGCCAAAACGCCAGCAGCGGATCGGGCTGACGGATAAAGCATTCCGCCGTCAGCGTGTTGGCGCGGATGAGGCCCAGCATCGCTTCGGCTTTGGGCTTGAGCGGGCCGAGATCGGCCAGCAGCGTCACCCCATCCATGATTTTCCAGCCTTTGCCGGACTGCACCAGATGCGCCGTGGTCGGATTGAATTTCAGGCAAATGGGCCCGCCCATCTTGTCTTTGGCAAAACCATCGGCGCTCTTCCAATAGCTCTTGAAGGGCCCGCCCACCGTGCAGCGGCGGTCGAATTGGTAATGGTGAAAGGCCGCTTCCGTGAGCATCGCCGCCTGCTCGTCGTGCCCCACATCGATCAGGACTTTGCCGCCCGCTTTCACAAACCAATAGCCGTGTTCATCCACAGCGCGCGCACCCTTGGTGTCGACGATGGTGCAGGATTCGACCGGGGACGGCGAGACCCCGCTGCGCGCACCCCCACCCCAGCCGGTCTGCAGCCCCGGTTGCGCCTGCCAGACTTGGGTGATCGGTCCCACCCAAGAGGTCGGCCGCAAAAGGCCCGATACCGCATAATCATGGCGCTCGGAATTGTCGGCCCATTCGGTCAGCATCTCGAAAGAAAGCTTGCCGCCAGGCGCTTTGCGAAAGGTGATGTGGTGATGGGCAAAGCCGAAATGGAAGGTGGCGACGACGATCTCAACATCATCCGATTTCGGCCCGGTGGTATAGACATTGGCTTGCACGATGCCCCAATCGCATTCGATGGCGCGGCAATCGCCATAGGCGCGCACATCCACACCGGTGCCGCCATTCGGGGTAATAGCGATATGGGTGAGGCCCGAGGCTTTCGGCTCGGGGTTCTGCCAGTGACCGATAAAGTCGCCCGTGACGGCGCGCGCGGCGGCGCCGAAAAGCGCTAGAGCGAGCAAGGCTGTGCAGAACGCCTTCACGATGAAGCGGCCATCTATTTGGAGAGCCAATAGACCATAACCTGGCTCGCGCGGGTGAGGTAACACTGCCGCGCGACGTGATACGTGCGCAAAACACTGATGGCCTTGGCAGCGGCGGCCTCGTCGGTACCAAAGTCGGCCACGGTGCGATCACCGTCAAGCAGTTTGCCGCCGTGTTGGCTGATGGCCTCAGGATGAAGATCGACACAATCCGCGCCCGGCATCGGTTGGCGCGGAAAACTGCCCGCATTGCGCCAGTAGATCATCGCCGGATGCGGCCGCCCAACGTAGCACTGTTCGTCGAAGCGGTAATATTCCAGTACCTTCGCAGCCTTGGCAGCGCCCACCTTGTCGCTCCCGAAATTGAGAACGGTGTGGTTGTAATCGTTGACTTTCCAGCCGCGGTCGGAGGGCGCCACATAAAGATCATTGGGATTGATCCGTTCGCAGTCTTCGCCGTCGCTGGCAGCCGCCACGGGTGGCGGACCGGCCGTGGGCGCACCAGGTGCTGCCGGAAGCGCTTCGGCAATCAGCGCGGGTGCCAACCGCAGGCTGCCGCTCGCAACATAATCATGCCGGCTGGAGTGATCGGTGAAATCGGTCACCACCTCGAAATTGAGGGTTTGGCCAGGGCCTTTGCGCAAAGTCAGACGTTTGGTGGCCGCGCCGGTCACGAAATCGGCGCTGATGGACTCCACGGCATCGGAGTTGGCGGCCGCCGAATGGTTGTGGCCAATGGCCGTACCCCAATCGCATTCGGGCTGGCAGCGGCCATAAAGGTGAATGCGGATCGCCGTGACGCCGGCAGGCGTTGTCACAATGCGCGCGATATCGTCCGCTTTCGCCCCGACAAGACCATCCAAGAAGCCGCTATCCGGGCGGGCGGTATTGACCCAGGTTCCGAGATATTGCGAGGCATCGGCAAGTGCGCTGCCTGCCGCCAGCCCCACGACGAGGAACCCCGCCATCACGCCACGCATCATGAAACGATCCTTCCATTCGTCGCCAAAACCAGGGTGAGGCCGGTTCATGGCAATCCCGTCAACCGATGCAGCCACCCTCCGCCCGCCAAACCGGCGGGGGCACCCCAGACGGAGCGGCAAGAACGGCGCAAACTAGCCCTTTTCGGATGGCCTCGACAGGGTGGACCTCGCGCGGCTATGTAGCGCCCAAATGAGCGACCTCAAACACATCCGCAATTTCTCCATCGTGGCCCATATCGACCACGGCAAATCCACCTTGGCCGACCGGTTGATCCAATTCACCGGCGGGCTGACCAACCGCGAGATGAAGGAACAGGTGCTCGACTCCATGGAGATCGAGCGCGAGCGCGGCATCACCATCAAGGCCCAGACCGTACGGCTGGAATACAAGGCCCATGATGGCGAGACCTATACCCTGAACCTGATGGACACGCCCGGCCATGTCGACTTCGCCTATGAGGTGAGCCGCTGCCTCGCCGCCTGCGAGGGCGCCCTTCTGGTGGTGGACGCTAGCCAAGGAGTGGAAGCCCAGACCCTGGCCAATGTCTATCAAGCCATCGATGCCGGGCTCGACATCGTGCCGGTGCTGAACAAGATCGATTTGCCCGCCGCCGAGCCCGACCGGGTTAAGCAGCAGATCGAGGATGTAATCGGTATTGACGCTTCAGACGCCATTCCGATTTCGGCCAAGACCGGCCTTAACATCGAAGCGGTGCTGGAAGCCGTCGTCACCCGCCTGCCGGCGCCCAAAGGCGATGCCAAAGCCCCGCTCAAAGCCTTGCTGATCGATAGCTGGTACGACGCTTATCTGGGCGTGGTGGTGCTGGTGCGTATCGTCGATGGCGAGCTGCGCAAGGGCCAGAAGATCCAGATGATGGTCGCCAACGCCTATTACACCGTGGAACGCATCGGCGTCTTCACGCCCAAACAGGTGACGGTGGATGTGCTGAGCCCCGGTGAAGTCGGCTTTATCACCGCCGCCATCAAGGAAGTGGCCGATACCCATGTCGGCGACACCATCACCGACGAAAAGCGCCCCGCCGATGCCCCCCTGCCCGGCTTCAAAGCGGCGCAGCAGGTGGTGTTCTGTGGCCTCTTCCCGGTCGATGCCGCCCAGTTCGAGGATTTGCGCAGCGCGCTGTCGCGCCTCCACCTGAACGATGCCAGCTTCACCTATGAAATGGAGACCAGCGCTGCGCTGGGTTTTGGCTTTCGCTGCGGCTTCTTGGGTCTGCTGCATCTCGAAATCATTCAGGAGCGGCTGGCCCGAGAATTCAACCTCGAACTCATCGCCACGGCGCCATCGGTGATCTATCGCATCCATCTCACCACCGGCGCGGTGATGGAACTCCACAATCCGGCCGATATGCCGGAAGTGAGCCGGATCGATAAGATCGAAGAGCCCTGGATCCGCGCCACCATCATGGTGCCGGACGAATATCTGGGCTCGGTCTTGAAGCTGTGCCAGGACCGCCGCGGCGAGCAGATCGAGCTGACCTATGCGGGTTCCCGCGCCATGCTGGTCTATCGCCTGCCGCTGAACGAAGTGGTGTTCGATTTCTACGACCGGTTGAAATCGATCAGCCGCGGCTATGCCAGCTTCGATTATGCTCTCGATGGCTATGAAGAGGGCGAGCTGACCAACAGGGCGAGACTGATCACTACAGACCGCGGAGA
>JAATGP010000035.1 GCA_015654635.1 Alphaproteobacteria bacterium
GCTGGCGACCCATGGCGTCGCTAAAGCTGGTCAGATCGACGCCGATACCGCGGGCCTTTAAGGCATCCTGGGTAAGATCGAGCGGAAAACCGAAGGTGTCATAGAGCTTGAACGCCACTTCGCCGTCCAGCGTGTCGCCTTTGGCGAGGTTGGACGCGGCCTCGTCCAGCAGCTTCAGGCCGCGCACCAGGGTCTCGCGGAAGCGGTATTCTTCCAGTTTCAAAGTCTCGGCGATCAGGGCCTGACCGCGCTTCAGCTCCGGATAAGCCTCGCCCATCTCGGCTACCAGCGACGGCACCAGGCGGTGCATCAAGGGGTCTTTGGCCCCGATCAGGTGGGCATGGCGCATGGCCCGGCGCATGATCCGGCGCAGCACATAGCCGCGGCCTTCGTTGGAGGGCAGCACGCCCTCGGCAATCAGGAAGGAGGAGGCGCGCAAATGATCGGCGATGACGCGATGGCTGGGCAGGGCGTCGCCCTCGGCCTTGGCACCGGAAAACTCCACCGAAGCCGCGATCAAATGGCGGAAAAGATCGGTCTCATAATTGTTGGTCTTGCCTTGCAGGATCGCGGCGATGCGCTCCAGCCCCATGCCGGTATCGATGGAGGGTTTGGGCAGCTCCAGGCGAGTGTTCTCGTCCACCTGCTCAAACTGCATGAAGACAAGGTTCCAGAATTCGAGGTAGCGGTCGCCGTCTTCTTCGAGCGATCCCGGCGGGCCGCCCCACACCTCGGGCCCCTGATCATAGAAGATTTCCGAGCAATAGCCGCAAGGCCCCGTATTGCCCATCGCCCAAAGGTTCGATTCGTGGCCGATGATGCGGTCATCCGTGAGACCGGCGATCTTCTTCCACAGCGCGCGGGCCTCATCATCTTTCGGATAGACCGTGATCAGCAGCCGGTCTTGCGGCAGGCCGATGGTCTTGGTGATGAAGTCCCAGGCAAAGGTGATGGCTTCTTCTTTGAAATAGTCGCCGAAGGAGAAATTGCCCAGCATTTCGAAAAAGGTGTGGTGGCGGGCGGTATAGCCGACATTGTCCAGGTCGTTGTGCTTACCCCCGGCGCGGACGCATTTCTGCACGCTGGTGGCGCGATGGTAGGGGCGTTTCTCGGCGCCGGTGAAGACGTTCTTGAACTGCACCATACCGGCATTGGTAAAGAGCAGCGTCGGGTCGTTGCGCGGCACCAACGGGGAGGAGGGCACGATGGCGTGGCCGCGGTCGCGGAAGAACGCCAGAAATTCGGAGCGGAGATCAGCAAGACTCGTCATGAAGACCTTTTAGCGGGCGGTAATATTATTGTCATCCCAAGGAACGGGCACAGCAGCGTCGCGCCGAGACTTTAGTCCCCGGCGGCTGGCCTGCAATGGTCCTGGAATGGGAAAGGGCGCGACGGTTGCCCGCCACGCCCTTTCTGGAGTCGCTCCCTCATGCCAACAAGGCAGCAGACCTTGAATTTGTCACTCTTCCGGTCGCGCAACCTGTGACGAACCGTTTCACCCTTCGCCTGGCTGCCGCTCCTGATCAGCCTTCGGCTGCCTCCGAATCGTCACTGCCGAGCGCCAACGCCGCGCCGATCAGCCCGGCATTCTGCCGGATTGCCGCTTCGATCGTCGCCGCGATTTCTTTGTTGTTTTCCAGAAAAGTCTTAGCCGCCTCACGGCCTTGGCCCACGCGGGTGCCATCATAAGAGAACCAGGAGCCCGACTTCTCCACGATCCCAGCTTTGACGCCGAGGTCCAGAAGCTCGCCGACCTTGGAAATGCCCTGGCCGTACATAATATCGAACTCGACCTGCTTGAAGGGTGGGGCGACCTTGTTCTTGACCACTTTCACGCGGGTCTGGTTGCCCACCACCTCGTCGCGGTCCTTGATGGCACCGATGCGGCGGATATCCAGGCGCACAGAGGCATAGAATTTGAGCGCATTGCCGCCCGTCGTGGTCTCGGGATTGCCGAACATGACGCCGATTTTCATGCGAATCTGATTGATAAAGATAACGATGGTGTTCGATTTGGAGATCGAGCCCGTCAGCTTGCGCAGGGCCTGGCTCATCAGCCGGGCTTGCAGGCCGGGGAGCTGATCGCCCATCTCGCCTTCCAGTTCGGCTTTCGGTGTCAAGGCTGCGACCGAATCGACCACCACGATGTCGACACCGCCCGAGCGCACCAGCGTATCGGTAATCTCAAGACCCTGTTCGCCGGTATCGGGCTGGGAAATCAGAAGCTCATCGACATCGACACCAAGTTTGCGGGCATAGATCGGATCGAGCGCATGTTCGGCGTCCACATAGGCCGCGACACCGCCTTTTTTCTGGATTTCGGCCACCACATGCAGCGCCAGCGTCGTTTTGCCCGAGGATTCCGGGCCATAGATCTCGACCACGCGGCCGCGCGGCAAGCCGCCAATACCGAGTGCGATGTCGAGGCCCAGGGAGCCCGTCGAGATAACATCGGCCGACGTCACCGGGTCGCGTTGACCCAGCTTCATCACACTGCCTTTGCCGAAGGCACGGTCAATCTGCGACAGCGCTGCTTCGAGCGCCCGCTTTTTTTCACTGTTTTCTTCTTTGCCCACGACGCGCAACGGTGCCTGACTCATTGATGTCGCCTCCTTTAGACCACGCCGCGGCCCGCATTCCCAATGAATTCCGCGCCGCCGCCATACGCATCAAAGTACATGTTTTGTTCTCATACGCAAGCCGCTATATAAGGGATTGAGCAGGCGCTATAATACAGCATCATGTTCGCCCCCTGTTCTAGTCGGAACAAAAGGCGAATTCGGCATCGCAATGAGGCGTGAGAAGCATTTGCGAAAACAAGCGGCCATGGGGACTGCCGGGCACAAATTCCATCACCGCAATCTCAGGCGTCAATTCACCGGCGGCCGAGCGTTCCGCCGGTCCCGTCTCGTAAACCATGCAGTAGAAAGACCCTAAAATCGTACCACTTGCCCTAATTGTGGTCACGCTCCCGCCACAGGCGAGGGCCATTTGGCCTCCCCATAAACGGGAGTGTGCGGATGAAAACGGTCGTATCGGTCTATTCGATCACGATGGGCATTGCGATCATCGTGTTCTGGAGCGTGTTGTGGGCGGGCGGATCTATTCCGGACCTGCTGACCAAGCCCTGGGAAATCGCCATGCACCTGACCGCCGAATTCACCACGGCGGGGCTTTTGCTGGTGAGCGGTTTCGGCCTCTGGTTCGGCACCCGCTGGGCCTTGCGGGTCAATGTCTTCGCTTCCGGCATGCTGGTCTACAGCTTGATTCAGACGCCGGGCTATTACCTGCAGCGCAACGCGATGATCTTCGTGCTGATGCTCGCCGTCTCGTTCCTCATTACCGTACTGCTCTCACCCGTCTTCAAACCCAGCTTGGAAGAAGCGCCGGGCGATTGCCGCAACTAGCCTTTACCCGTTCCTTTTCCCCGCGGGCGCACCCGACAGCACTTCTTTGACCTTGGCGGCAAGCTGTTTCAGACCGAAGGGCTTGGGCAGGAAGTGCAGGTCTTCGGCTTTTTCGTCGTTGCGGCGGAAGGCTTCTTCGGCATAGCCGGACATGAAGATCACCTGCATGTCCGGGCGGATACGGCGCACTTGGCGCACCATGGTCGGCCCATCCATATTGGGCATCACCACGTCGGTAATGATGAGATGGATCGGCGCTTTGTCGGCGCGCACATGTTCGAGGGCCTCTTCGCCGCCCGAGGCTTCGATCACATTATAGCCGCGCATGCGCAGCGCCCTGGCAGCAAAGCTGCGCACCGCTTCTTCGTCTTCCACCAGCAAAATCGTATCCTGACCGGTGACATCGCGTGGCGTGGCCCGTTCGGCTTCGGCGGGGGCAGCGTTGTGATCGATGTGATGGCGGGGCAGATAGATGCGGAAGGTGGTGCCGCGGCCGATCTCGGAATCCAGGGTGATGAAACCGCCCGATTGCTTGACGATGCCGTAGACGGTGGCGAGCCCCAAGCCCGTGCCCTGGCCCACCGGCTTGGTGGTGAAGAAGGGATCGAAAATCTTGCCCAGAATTTCCGGCGGAATGCCGGTGCCGGTATCGGCGACATCGATGCGGACATATTCGCCTGCCGGCATGATGGCGGTGCCGAGCGCGGTGGCATGGCTGGTCGTCTCGTTGGCAGTGCGGATGGTAACCACGCCGCCGCTCGGCATGGCATCGCGCGCGTTGACGACGAGATTGATGATGGCGTTGGAAAGCTGCGCTTCATCGGCATGCACGGACCACAAATCGCTGCCGTGGTCGAGATTAAGTTCGATACCTTCGCGCAAAAGGCGGCGCAGCATCAGCGCCAATTCGCCCACCACATCGCGCACCACCAGCACTTTGGGCTGCATCGTCTGTTTGCGCGAGAAGGCGAGGAGCTGGCCCACCAGCGTCGCCGCGCGCAGCGCGTTCTGATGGATTTCGTTGATCTCTTTGAAGGAAGGATCGCCTGCCTGATGGCGCATCAGCAAGAATTCCGAATTGCCGATGATGACGGTCAGAAGATTGTTGAAGTCATGGGCCACGCCGCCCGCGAGCTGGCCGACGGCCTGCATCTTCTGGCTCTGGGCGAATTTGACCTCCAGCGCTTTTTGCTCGGAGACATCCAGCAGGAACAGCACCGCTTTGCCATCGGCCATCGGATTGGCAAAGAGTTCGGCCATGCGTTCGCCGCCACCTTGGCCACCCGCCTGTCCGACCGCGCGCACTTCCACCGAAGCCAGATCCGCTTCGCCCCGTGCCGCCTTGGCGATCAGCTCCAGGGCACGGGCGCGATCCGCCGGATCGATCAGATCGCCCAGGGACTGCGCCGACACCGCTGCTGCGAAAAAGCTGCGGAAGGCATTGTTGGCTTCGATCAGCTTGCCATCCACGGTGGCAAAGGCGACCCCCATGGGCGCGTCGCGGATGACATCGCCGGCGGGCTGCAGCGCCTTGGCGGGGGCAGCGGCACTCGGCCTGCTTGGCGCCACAGCGGAAAGGCGCGGGGTAAACCACCACACCGCTTGGCGCTCGGCCAGCGGGCGCACAGCGGCGACAATTTCGAGTCCCGGCGCCACCGGAAAGGTCTCTTCGCGTGCCACCCCTTCACCTGCCGCTTTGGTCAAGCGATAGAGCACGGCGGCAGAGGCTTCGCCGGTCAGGGCCAATTCGGGCGGGGCGGCGGTATCGCCTTCGGTCCCGGCCATGCGGCGATAGACATCGTTACAGTCCAGTACGGTGCCATCGGGCGCGGTGATGGCCCAAGCGACATTGGCCCGGGCAGCGGCCTCCGCCACGCGGCGGACCCCCGCTCCGGAAAGCCATTTGCGCTGCCACAGCCCATAGACGACAAGGCTGGTCACGCCAGCAACGCCCAGCAGCAGCGCCGCGCCCACCCATTGGGATCGCTGCGGGGCAGCAACCGCCAGCACACCGGCACCAAGCGCCAGCGCGACAAAGCCCATCGCGGCCCAGCGCCAATTGCCGCTCGGCACCCCAAGGGTGAAATCCCGCACTCCAGCCGCCATGATGATTCGAACCTCTTGAGACAATAGGCATATTTTGCCGCCCACGGAAGTTGGGACAAACCGGCTGATCTCCGGCAGACGTGATTTGCGGCAGCCAATGCCCTGGCTATAAACCTGTTAGCGATAACAAAAACGGGGAGAGCGGAATGCGCAGGGTTTTTGCAGCAGGCGTTTTGGCATTTGCGGCGGTGACGGCAATGGCCACGGCCAATCCAGCCCCCACCAGCGCCCCCCATTGGGTGGCAAGCTGGGCCACCGCTCTGATGATCTCCGATGGCGCCAATTATGTCCCGGGGGAGCAGCTCAGCCATGCCACGCTGCGCCAGAGCGTGCGGCTGTCCACCGGTGGTAAGGCTTATCGCATTGTGCTTTCAAACCTTTTCGGGACCGAGCCGCTGCATCTGAGCGCCGTCCATGTCGCCAAGGCGCTGGCTTTCAACGCTGCCTCCCCGGGCGCCATCGATCCGGCCAGCGACCGGGTTCTGACCTTTTCCGGTAAGACCGATGTCACCATCCCCGTGGGCGCGGCTTATACCTCTGACCCGGTGGCAGTGCCGCTCGCCCCTTTCACCGACCTCGCCATCTCGATCCTTTATGACACCGCCCCGGTGATTGAGACCGGCCATCCCGGCTCCCGTCAGACCTCTTATATTCTGGCCGGGGATCACACCGCCGATCCGGCCCTGACGGGGGCGGCTGGGGTCGATCACTGGTACCAGATTGCGGCGGTCGAGGTTTTGTCCGCGCCGCAAACCGGCGCCATCGCCGTGGTGGGCGATTCCATCACCGATGGCCGCGGCTCGACCACCAATGGCAATGACCGTTGGACCAACATCATGGCCACCGCCCTGAATACCACGCCCGGCGGCAAGGGCCGTGCCGTGCTCAATGCCGGGATCGGCGGCAATTGCGTCCTCGTGGTCTGCCTCGGCCCCACGGCGCTCACCCGCTTTGATCGCGAGGTGCTGGAGCCCGCCGGCGTGACCACCTTCATCGTCTATGAAGGGGTCAACGATTTGGGACGTTTGACGATCAACCATCCCGTAGCACCCGCTGAGCATGAAGCCCTTGTCGCCCATCTCATCGAGGCGTTCCAGCAGATGGCGGTCAGAGCCAAAGCGCATGGGCTGAAGAGCTATATCGCCACCATTCTGCCTTATGGCGCCTCGGCCTATTATCATCCCGATGCCGCCAACGAAGCGGACCGCACTGCGCTCAACAGCTGGATTCGCAGCCAGAAACTGTATGACGGGGTAATTGATTTTGATGCGGTGATGAAGGATCCCGCCCATCCCGAACGCCTCAATCCGGCCTATGATACCGACGGTCTGCATGCCAATGCGGCGGGCTATGTGATAATGGGCGTTGAGGCGGCCAAGGCGCTTGGGGCAAAAGGCCAAGCGGCCCACGGCGCCGCCAGGGGGAAGAAGGGATGATACGGGCACTCACGCTAGCCGCTGTCTTGCTCACAGGGACCGCGTTTGCGGCGCCCAAAATCGCCATCAGCTTTGACGATCTGCCGGTGCATGGCGTCTTGCCCGCGGGCGTCAGCCGCGTGGACGTGGCCCAAGAGATCATCGACGCCTTGAAGGCGGGCGCCATTCCGCCCACCTATGGCCTCGTCAATGGCGTGGGTACAGAGCACGAGCCGGTCTCCGCTGCGGTGCTGCAGATGTGGCGTGACTCCGGCAACCTTCTCGGCAATCACACCTGGACGCATCCCGCGCTCTCGAGCACCGATCTGGCCACCTACGAAGCCGATTTCCTCAAGAGCGAGCCTTTGCTGGAAAAATACGCAGGCGGCAGCGACTGGCATTGGTTCCGCTATCCTTTCGTGGATGAGGGCAAGGACGAGCCCCAGCGCGCGGCCTTTCGTAGCTTCCTCGCCGAGCATCATTATAAGATCGCGGATGTGACGGTGACGGTGGACGACTGGGATTACCCGGAGCCTTATGCCCGTTGTCTCGCCAAAGGCGACACCGCCGCCATCGCCCAACTCGAAGCGATCTATCTGAAGCGCGTGGAAGACGGCGCCGATTATGCGCGCAAACTCTCAGCCCAAGCGCTCGGGCACGATGTGCCCTATATCCTGCTGCTCCATATCGGCGCCTTTCAGGCGCATATGATGCCCAAGCTGATCGCGCTCTACAAAGCCAAAGGCTATTCCTTTGTCAGCTTGGAAGAAGCTACCGCCGATCCCTTCTATCAGGCTTATGCTGACCCCAGCCTGCCCGCGCCACCGCGCAGCATGGAGAATATTCTCCTGGCCAAAGGCCAGCAGCCGCCGACCAGCCCCGACAATCACAGCACAGAACTACAGGCGATGTGTAAGTAGGCGCTATTCGTGCCGCAAGACGTTTCCGATGCCGGTAATCTCAGCCCATGGAATATGAGGCTGGCGCTCTTGCAGCGTGGGCGGGATGCGCCGCGCCGCCTCGGAAATGATCTCGATGCCACGCTGCACGCCATGGCGTAGCAGCCAATCTGCCGAAAACTCCTGGAGGGATTTGCCCCTGGTGGCAGTCTCGATTCCATGGATGGCTTCCAGGATTGCCTGAAGCGCGGGGCTGACCTCCCGTTCCATCAAAACACCCGTTCGGCCGAAGCTTCGATGGTGGCGCAGCAGCGGGTCAAGGCTATCGCGCGTGGTCAGGTCGACCCGAACCCCCAGCCTGTTTTCCAAATGCTGTTTGATGGCGACCAGTTCAATCAGAGAAAACGTGCCTTGCGTGTCGTAGTCCACGAAGAGATCAATGTCGCTTTGGGCGGTCGCCATTTGGCGTTGCGTCGAGCCAAACAGATAAAGGGCCGTCGCGCCCAGGGCCTTCACGGCCTCGGCTTCACGAGTGAGAATGGCCAGAACATCGGCTTTGGTCATGCCCCAGCTTAGCACAGGGGACGGCGGAGGTTAATTCGCTCTACCGCAGCGCCTGTTTCAGGGTCCGGCGGAAGGCGCTGGCGTCTACGGCTTTGATCACACGGGCATTGGGTTTTTTGGCTTTGCCCAGCGCGGGGTCGGCGATTTCCTGTTTGGGCACCTGGGCGTGGCTGATGCTGGAATAGGCCCGGGTGATGATGGTGCCGGTCTCGATCTGTACCAGGCAGTCGTCGGCCTCGGTCACCAACGCCTCGTTCAAGGCGCAGGCGCAGGTCAGCGCATCGGGATGCAGCGTGCCGCCATGGCCGTAATGGTCGCGGGAGAACTGCACCGAAGTCGCGTTGACCGTGGTGAAGAAATCGGCTTTCGCCGTTGCCATCGCCGCCACTTCGGCGAGGTCGGCTTCTGTCATGGCGCTGGAGGACAGCGAGAGCGTCCAGGTCACCAGCGAGATGGCAAAGCCTGCCTGGAAGACCATCGCGGCGGCTTCGGGATCGACATAGAAATTGTATTCCGCGGCAGGGGTGACATTGCCGACGCCGTTATCGGTGCCGCCCATGATCCAGAGCTGTTTCAGCGCCTGGGTAATGCGCGGCTCCTTGGCGGCGGCTAGCGCGATATTGGTCAGCGGTGCCTGCGCCAAGAGCGTGATTTCGCCGGGGCTTCCCATGATGATCTCGATCATGGCATCGACGGCATGTTTGGCCTCAGGGCGCTGAACGGTGCGCGGGAAATTGGCGCCGTTCATGCCGTCAGGACCGAAGACATAGGCCGCATCGACATGCTCACGCAGCAAGGGTTTGGCGCAGCCGGGATAGACCGGCACCTTGCCGCCAAGTCCCGCGACCTCCAGCGTCTTCAGCGCGTTCTCGATCTGCTGGCCAAAAGCGATATTGCCATTGCAGATGGTCACAGCTTCAATCGTGGTGTGGGGATCGGCGGCGGCCACCAGGAGCGAAAAGCAATCATCCCCGGCGGTATCGGTGTCTATGATAAGGCGCATCGTTCTTTCGGGCTGGTGATGGGAAAGAGGCCCTTGCCTTTTCCCGCACCCCCACGATGCCGCAGGGATCGGGCCAAGTAAACGGTCCCTTTACGCTGCATCGGCGCGAATGCGGCGTTAATTCGCCCGCATCTTGCCGGTGAGCTTCATCACATAGCCAATGACCTGGGCCACAGCCTTGTAATGCTCGTTCGGAATAGGATCGTCGATTTCCATCGTGGCATAGAGGGCGCGTGCCAGCGGCGGATTTTCCACGATCGGAACGTCGTGTTTTTTGGCGACTTCACGAATACGCAAGGCCAGCGCGTCGACGCCTTTGGCGACGCAGACCGGCGCCTGGGTTTTGCCGGATTCGTAATGCAGGGCGACGGCATAATGGGTTGGGTTGGTGATGACGACGGTCGCCTTGGGCACCGCGGCCATCATGCGGAGCTTGGCCTTTTCCATGCGGATTTGCTTGATCTTGCCTTTGACGTGCGGGTCGCCTTCGGTCTGCTTGTATTCGTCCTTGATCTCCTGCTTGGACATGCGGTTGCGCTTCATGAACTGGAAATACTGAAATAGATAATCGCCGCCCGCGATCACAATCAGGCAAGCCAAGGTCGCCGTCAGAACTTTGAAGAGCAGATGAGTCATGTCGCTGGCGACCACGGTCGGCGATTGGGTCAGCACCGCTTCCAACAAGTCCCGCTCCGGCCACAGCTGGGTCCAGATCGCCATGGCAATGATGCCCATCTTGACGATGCCTTTGAGGATGTTGACCAGACCGTCGGTGCCGAACATCCGCTTGAGGCCCCGCATCGGCGAAAGCTTGGCCAGATCGGGCTTGATGTGGTCGAAGCTTATTTGGGGCCGGTTTTGCAGGAGATTGGCGGCAAGCCCGGAGAACATCATCATGGCGAAGAACGGGCCCAGGATGACGGCCAGTTTCATCAAAAGCCCCGCCATCAGCACGCGCAATGCGCCCGAATCGGTGGCCATGGTTTCGGGCTGTGCGATGAAGACGCGGAACAGGCGCATCAGATCCATCGCGGCGCTTTGGGCGAACATGGCGATCGCCAGCGTGCCGCCGAGCAGCGCGATCAGCGTGGTGACTTCCTGGCTTTTAACGACGTCGCCATGTTCGGCGGCTTGGTCGAGTTTTCGTTGTGTCGGTTCTTCGGTCTGCTGGGATTCGTCCTTGTCGTCGGCCATGGTCCTGTCCTTCTAAAGAAACGCCGCCATCTGTTCGGCGTAGAAGTTGAGGAACAGGGTCATCATGGTGCCGATGACGAGCGTCAGCACCACAAACCCGACGAGAATGTTGAACGGGGTCGCCACGAAGAAGATTTGCAGCTGCGGCATCATCCGCGCGAGCAGGCCAAACCCCGCATTGACCGCAAAGCCGAAGACCAGAAACGGCGCCGCCAGCTGAAAGCCCAAGGCAAAGGAGCCTGAGACGATGCGGATCGCCAGCTCGGCCATGTCACCGGTGGGTAGCGCGCTGCCGGGCGGAATCATATGGTACGAGCCTGCCACCGCGCCAATCGCCAGATGATGCAAATTGGCGCTGAAGATCAGCACCACGGCGAGCATCGAAAGCAAATTGCCGATGACGGCGCCTTGCTGGCCATGCTGCGTGGGATCGAGAGATTCGGCGTAGGACAGGCCCATCTGGTTGGCGATGATGGTGCCGCCAATGGTGATCGCGCTCATGATGACGCGGGCCAGCGCGCCGATCATGACACCGGCGGTGATTTCCTGCGCGATCAGCATGGTCAGCTGCACGAGGGATTTGGGCGCCACGGTGGGATAGGCGGCGGCCACAGTGGGGGCCAGCGCCACGCTGAGCGCCAGCGCCAGTATCAGGCGCACGCGCGCCGGCACATTGGCATCGCCGAGCGGCGGCAGCAGCATCAGCATCGCGCCGGTGCGCGCAAACACCAAAAGATAAATGAGCACCGCCCCCGACAGTGATGGCAGTGTGATGTGCATTAAGGTTACCCGCTAATAAGCAGAAATACGTTGCGCAATGTCGGTCATGAGCCCGCCCATGGCCGAACCGCACAGCGGCAGCGAGATCAGCAGCACCACGAACACCGCGATGATCTTCGGCACGAAAGTGAGCGTTGCTTCCTGGATCTGCGTCAGAGCCTGAAAGAGGCCGATGACGAGGCCGATGGCAAGCGCCGTCAGCATGGTCGGCATAATGACCTGAAGCAGCACATAGATGGCGCTGCGGGCAAAATCGATCGCTTCTGGGCCAGTCATAATGCGCTTTCAGATCGGCATGTTCATGATGGATTGATACGCGGCGACCACCTTGTCGCGCACCGCAACGACGGTATCGAGGGTGACCTCCGCCTGATTGACGGCATTCACCACATCGACGATATCGGCCTTGCCGGCGATATTGGCGCTCGCCATCTTCTCGCCCTGCTGCATGGTCGAGATCGAATCTTTGAGGGCATCGCTCAGAAACTGGCCAAAGCCGCCGGCACCGCTCTCGGCCGCCGAAGACATGCCCGCCGATGCGGCGGTTGAGCCCATCTTGGCGGCGGATTGATAGGCGGCGGCTGCGGCAGCGGGCAGTACGGCCATGGCGGTTTTCTTCCTTTAACGACGTGCGCTCATTTCTTGAGGCAACGCTATTTCTTCAGCAGATCGACAGTGCGAGACATCATGGTCTTGGTGGCATCCATCACGCTCAAGTCGGCCTCGTAGGAGCGCTGGGCTTCGCGCATATCCATGATTTCGATCAGGCTGTTGACGTTGGGCATTTTCACATAGCCCTTGGCGTCGGCCTGTGGATTGCCCGGGTCGTATTGCTGGCGAAAGTCGGTCTGATCGGCGACGGGCTTGCCCGCGGCCACCAGATTGGCGTTCATCTCGCGGTCGAAATTGGTGGTGACGGTCGGAATCTGGCGCCGGTAGGGATCGGCGCCCGGCGTGGCTGAGGCCGAATTGGCGTTGGCAATATTCTCGGCAATCGTCTTCATGCGCTCGGTTTGCGCCCGAAGACCGGATGCGGCCACCGCCATCGACGTGTTGAAATCCATCTTCTGCGTTCCTTATCAGTGGCCGATAGCGGTTTTCATCATGCCGATGGCTTTGGCATAGATATTGGTGGCAGCCTGATATTGTGCCTGGGTGTCGGCGACCTTGATCATTTCCTGTTCAAGCGACACCGAATTGCCGTTGGGCGCCGCTTCGACATCGCGGCTCTCGGTTTCCTCGAAGCCTGAATGTGGCGAGGTGAGAGCGATGTGACGCGGATCAGTGGTCGTCAGATTGCCTGCCGCACTGCGCTGGGCGTTGGAGCTGCGCAGCGCTTGTTCGAAATCCGTGGCTTTAAGATCGCGCGGCGTATAGCCGGGCACATCGGCGCTGGCGACGTTGCCGGCCAAAAGTTCCTGGCGCTTGTTGAGCCACGACATCTGGTTCTTCAACATCGACATCAAGGGTATGTCATCGACTTGCATGGCGGGCCGTCTGGATGTTGCAGAAGCCATGCTGGCGGCAATCTCTTAAGCGGCGATTAACGCTGTGGGAAAAAGCTGCCGGGCAAAAATTGCAGGCCATTAACCCTCGCTTAAGCATGCTCGCATTTTATGAGGGCATGGATGTGCTCGATATTGCCCGTTACCTCGCTGGATTGCTTTTGGTTCTCGGCTTGATCGGGGCCGCTGGCCTTGCCACACGCAAGTTCGGCGTGCCGGGCCTTGCCAAGCCAAATGCCACACGACGCCTTCATATCGTGGAAACCTTGATGTTATCTCCCCGTCAGCGCCTGGCCATCATCCGCCGCGATGGGGTGGAGCATCTCGTTTTGATCACGGCTGGCGGCGCCTCGGTTATCGAGGCGGGCTTCGCCGCGCCTGACGCCATCGCCAAAGACAAAACAGAGAATGCGTCATGATGCGCCGGCTTATCCTTCTGGTCATTTTCGGGCTGGTGTTTCTGATTCCGGGTGCGGCTGAAGCGGCAACCCATCAACTTGCTGCCACGGCGGCGGGGGCCTCCGCGGCATCGGCTGGCGGGCTTTCCGTGGATTTCACCGGCGGCGGTCTTTTCACCGACCGCATGATGCAGATCATCGCGCTGATCACGATCTTAAGCGTGGCGCCGTCGATCCTGATCATGATGACGAGCTTTGTGCGCATCGTCGTCGTGCTGTCGCTGCTGCGCACTGCGATGGGGCTTTCCACCAGCCCGCCCAATGCGGTTCTGGTCTCGCTCGCTATGTTTCTCACGCTCTTTGTAATGACGCCGACCTTGAAGGACGCTTATGCCCAAGGGGTCGAGCCGCTCATGAACAACCAGATCACCACGGCCCAGGCGTTTGAGCGCTCTTCAATCCCGATCAAGAAATTCATGCTCGGCCATGTGCGTCAGGCGGATCTGAAGCTCTTCCTCGACATGGGCGGCAAGCAATGGCCCAAAACGCCGGAAGCCCTGCCCATCACCACCCTGGCACCGGCCTTCATGATCTCGGAACTCAAACGCGCCTTCGAGATCGGCTTTCTCATCTTCATCCCCTTCCTCATCATCGATATGGCGGTCGCCTCGATTCTGATGAGCATGGGCATGATGATGTTGCCGCCCGTGATCATCTCGCTGCCGTTCAAGCTCATCTTCTTCGTGCTGGTGGATGGCTGGCGCCTGATCGCGGGCTCGCTGGTCGAAAGCTATATGCACGGCCCGCCGCCGGGCTAACCGCGAGGAAGCCTGGCCCACTACCGCCGATTGTGCGACCGGACACCGCCTTGCGCAGCCCCAGGCTTCTCTAGACAAGATCACGCCAAGAACAGTGCCAAACGAGCGCCTCGGTGCCGATTTGGCGAAAAACCGCCGCCGGTCTCCCCATCGATCAGGCGGCTTTGGCGGGCCGTAGGGTTCCAGATCCTGCGGTCCTTTTCTTTTTTTGGCTTTTGATTTTGCGCCCATGCCCTATCTTAACGGGCATGCACGATCACGCCCGCTTTACCCACGAACACATTTTCCTCGGCCAAGGTCACGAGCGCGCCGAGTCCCGCGCCCGCATGGTCACCCTGCTGACGGCGGTCTTTATGGCTGTGGAGATCGTCACCGGTCTTGTTTTCGGCTCCATGGCGCTACTCGCCGACGGCGTTCATATGGCGACCCATGTGGGGGCGCTGGGGCTTGCCGCCGCGGCCTATTGGCTGGCCCGCCGCCATGCCAAGGACCGGCGCTTCTCGTTCGGCTCCGGCAAATTCGGCGATTTGGCGGCCTTCGCCAGCGCCATCGTGCTGGGGCTGCTGTCGATTGGGGTTGCCATCGAATCGGTGCGCCGCCTGGCCCAGCCGGTCAGCGTGCATTATGGCGAAGCGCTGGTGATTGCCGCCATCGGTCTTTTGGTCAACGTCGCCTCTGCCGCGCTGCTGCATGAAGGCCACCACCACGATCATGACCACGCTGATCACGATCATGATCATGATCATGCAGACAACAATCTGCGGGCCGCTTATGTGCATGTGCTGGCCGATGCGGCCACCAGTGTGCTGGCCATTGCGGCGCTAGCGTCCGGCCTTTTCTTTGGCGCCGCCTGGGCCGACCCTGTGGTGGGTGTGGTCGGCGCCGCAGTGATCGCTAGCTGGTCGGTGGGCTTGTTACGCGATTCCGGTCTCGTGCTGCTCGATGCCGAGGACAATCCCGGCATGGCCAGCGACATCCGCAGTCTCGTCGAACAGGAAATCCCCGGTAAGGTCTTCGACCTGCATTTGTGGCGGCTGGGCCCGGGGCATCACGGTCTCATTGTCTCGGTGGCTGGCGGCAAGGCCGATGGTGACCGCTTAAAAACCGTGCTCCACAGCCGCTATCCCAGCCTCAGTCACATCACGGTGGAACTCTCGGTCTGTGCGGACTGCGCCAAGGTGGCGTGATTGCGGGTCACAACCCTGGGTGTTGAACAAGTGTCATAGACCGGCTTTAATGTTACCGGAGCTTTTTCACCGGAGGGGTATATGACGAGGCAGTTTGTGGGCGTCCTCTCGCTGATTGTTCTGGCGACGGGTGTCATGGTCAGCGCGGGTGCTGAGGATTATTTGACCCCGCCACAAGCCATCCAAAAAGCGGCTTATGCCGCGCCGGCAAGCGTTGGCGGCACCTTCGACATGCAAGTCCGTACCACCGGCCAAGCCGGCTTTGTCTATCTGAATTCCGAGAGCGACTATCGCGATCAGCGCAATGTGACTGTGGTCATCAGCCCGTTTGTTCGCGCCGCGCTTCTGCAGAAGTTCGGGCAGGCGCCAGAGGTCTATTTCTTGGGAAAGCACATCCGGGTGACAGGTGAAGCCAAGCGCGTCACGATCCGGTTCTATTCGAACGGTGTGCAGACCGACAAATACTACTTCCAGACCCATATCGACCTAGCCGACGCGAGCCAAATCCAAGTCGTCCAGTAACAGAGTTTTGCTGGGCAAGGGCAAACCAAACCTCTCCCCAAAGGTCCTGGCCGCAACGGCGCCGCTGCGGCCAGTCGGTGAAATCATGTCAGGGCGTGATTTACTTCCGGCCCTCGACTGTGTGGTGGAACCAGTCCACCGTGAACGTGCGTGCAAAGACCGCCGGAAGGTCCTGGTGATCCTTCAAGATGTCCTGCACGCATCGAATCGCATTCTTGTCCGCTTTTTCGCCTGCCGATTGGGTGATGGCGGTCTGCACCTCGCCCGATTCCAAGCGGGTGACGGTCACCATCGAAATGGGGTTGGACGCGATAAAAAAGCGCCGGTCGACGGGATAAAGTTTGTGGCAGCGATGATCGATATCGTGCTCCATCTCGGCAAAGGCATGAGGGGTGCCCGTCAATTCCTGCAGATACGCTTCATGGGGTTCCCAATAGAAGGGGGAAGCCACCGGCACGCCGTTATGGGTTGCGGGCTTGTAGGTTTGGCGGAGGACGCATTGTATGAGGCGCTCATCGGACCGGCTGTTGCCGCTGGACTTGGTGACATGCGCGTCCGAAACCGTGCCGGTCTCGCTCACCATGAATTCGAGCCTCACGTTTTGGTCATGAGCAATACGAGCATCTTCGCATTCGTGAAGACCTATCAGAGCCGGCCTGGTGTCCGTGTCGGCATGGGCCGCCCCGGCTGCGAGTATGCATGCGAATAAAGTGCGCTTTAACATGAATTCCCCCGTGATGCCTTGCGGTGACCTTCGTATGAGAATTTGACTGCTTTGTGTCAACTGGGGCTTGGCCGCCCAAAATTTCGCCTTGAGGTTGACGCCTCTTGACGCATGGCGCCCCGCCCGCTTTGCTCACCCCTGACCGGGGGAAGGCGTATGCCAGAAAAGCCAGAAAATGCGCTGGCCGTCGAGCTTGTCGGCGTGACCAAGCGCTTCGGCGGCTTCACCGCGGTCGATCATCTGGATTTGGCGCTGCCGCGCGGCGGCATTTTGGGCTTTTTGGGCCCCAATGGCGCGGGAAAGACCACCACACTGCGCCTCTTACTCGGCCTCTATCAGCCCGATGAAGGCCAGGTGCGGGTGCTGGGCGGAGCGGCCGGTGATATGCGCCCGCGCATCGGCTATCTGCCGGAGGAACGTGGCCTCTATCGCCGCGCCCGGGCTGACGACGCCATCGCCTATATCGCGACCCTGAAGGGCCTTTCCTGGGGCGAGGCCAAGAAGCGCGCCCGCGCCCTCTTGGCTCGCTTTGGCCTCGGCGATTTTGCCCGGGTGCGCATCGAGGGGCTTTCCAAAGGCATGGCGCAGAAGGTGCAGCTCCTCGCCGCCGTCGCCCATGACCCCGATTTCGTGATTCTGGATGAGCCCTTTGCCGGTCTCGATCCGGTCAACCAGAGCGATCTGCAAGCCTTCCTGCAAGAACTGGCGCGCGAGGGCAAAACCATCCTCTTCTCTACCCACACCATGGAACACGCCGAACGGCTCTGTGACCGCCTGGTGATCCTGGCCAAAGGCAAAAAGCGTTTCGAAGGTACGCTGGAGGAGGCGCAAAAGCTGCTGCCGCGGCGGGCGCAAATCGGCTCCGCGGCGGACCTCACTTTCCTTAAAGAGATTGCGGGCGTCACCCAAGTCGAGCCGCCGGGCGAAAGCCGCCCGCGCTGGCTGGTGACGCTGCAGGAAGGTACCGATGGGCGGGTGCTGCTCAAAGCCTGTTTCGAGCATGGCGTGGTGCCGGATTATTTCGATGTCAGCCCGCCCAGCCTGCATGATGTCTTCGTCGCCGTGGTGGAGAAGGCGTCATGATCAGACGAACGCTCATCATCGCCTGGGCCGAATTCATCAAATACGTCACCCGGCGCGGCTTCATCATCTCGCTCTTCATGATGCCGGTGTTGCTGGCGGTCTCGATTGCGGTGCCCAGCTTCACCGCTGCCCATCCGCGCAGCAATGTGATGACCGTGGTGGATCTGGCCGGGGGCTATGATCAGGCGATTGCAGCCGCCGTTGCCCGCGACGGCGCCCGCGCCGCACTTAGCGCCCTCAGCGATTACGCCAGCAAGAATGCCGATCTGAAAGCGCTGCGCAAAACCGATCCCGGCCTTGCCCACATTCTGGCCTCGCCCGAGCGGCTGACTTCGATCAAAGCCTTCGCAGCGCGCGGCGGCTGGCAGCCCGCTTTTGAAAAGCTGGTCCTGAAACCCGGCGCGCCGGCCTTCGATGTACCCAAAGCCGGCATCGTGCTGGTGCCGCCGCCGCCCGATCTGGTGGCGGCTTTCGCCAGCGGCAAAAGCGGGGTAGCGCTGAGTTATCTCGATGGCGATGTACCGGTGACCGCGGCGGGGCATTCGGCGCGGCTGTCCAGCATTGTCTTCATCCCAGGGGATTTCGCATCGGGCAGTGCGCACGAGGCTGAATATTGGAGCGACGATGCCGGGCAATCGCTGTTCTTTGTCCGCGGAGCTTTAACCGATGCTGTCCGGCTGAAGGTGAACCGCGCTTTGGTGGCGCCAGAGCTGCAAGCCCGCATCACCCTCGATGTCGAAGCCCCGCTCAAGGCGATTGATCCCAGCCGGGGCAAAGAACTCGCCTGGACCGACAGGCTGGCCCATCTGGTGCCGGTAGGGCTCGCCTTCCTGCTCTTCATCGTCGCTTTTTCCGATGCGGCCCTCTTGCTGCAAGGCGTGGTGGAGGAAAAATCCACCCGTATGATCGAAGTGCTGCTGTCCTGCGCTGGGCCGCATGAGATCATGACCGGCAAGCTGATTGGCGTTGTGGGCCTTGCCCTTGTCACCATTGGCGGCTGGGCGGTGATGTGTTTGGCGATGGCCATGGCGGTGTATGGCGATGCGCTGACCGTGATTGCAGCAGGGCTGGCGGCGCTTTTGCCCATGCTGCCGCTGGTCTTACTTTATTTTCTTTGCGGGCTTTTGATCTATGCCGCCATCTTCCTCGGCATTGGTGCTACCTCCGCCTCGCTGCCGGATGCCCAGGCGCTGATGGGCCCGGCCACGATGATTATCATGCTGCCCAACATGCTGCTCGGAGCCATTATTCAGGACCCCAACGGGACGCTGGCTGAGGTGATTTCCTGGATTCCGATCTACACGCCATTTTTCATGCTGGTGCGGCTGCCCTTCCATCCCTCCGCTTTCGAGCTGTGGGCGACGGCGATCCTGACCGTGGCGACCACGGTGCTCTTGATCCGCCAGATGGGCCGCGTTTTCGCCCGCCACGTCCTCTCCACCGAACGCCCGCCCAGCTTTGGCAGTTTGCTGCGGCAGATGGTGGGGCGCGGGAAGGCAAAAGCGTGATGAGGGCGTGCTGCGAGGCTCGCCGTCCCAGCAGCGATAGACCGTGTTAGGACTCAGCGCGGCTCATGCCTCGGCATGACGGGAGGCAGACTCAAAAACCCGTCCTGCTGAGGGGGCCTGCGCGCACGGTTACTGTGGTGGATGCACAGAGTCCGGGCGCAGGCCCTCGAAGCACGGCTAAGGCGATGTCTTAAACCGAGGCTTGCCGGCGCGGGCGCGCGTTGCTGCGAGGTTTGGCGGCACCGTCACGGCGCTGACCGCCGCCGTTATTGTCGCGCGGCTTGCCAGCGGCGCTGTGATCGCGCGGCTTGCTGAAGGAGGGGCGCTTCTTGTTGGCGTAGTTGCGCTCGGGCTTGGGTGCATCCGGCGCGGCTTCGCCCTGCATGATTTTCAGCGGGCTCTTGGTCAGCCGTTCGATGTCGCGCAAGAAAGCATTCTCGCTGGCATCGCAGAAAGAGATGGCGATGCCCGAGGTTCCGGCGCGCGCCGTGCGGCCGATGCGATGGACATAGCTTTCCGCCTCATTGGGCAGCTCGAAATTGATCACATGGCTGATCTCATCGATGTCGATACCGCGCGCGGCGATATCGGTAGCGACCAGCACGCGTACGTCTCCAGCCTTGAAGCGGGTCAGGGCACGCTGGCGGGCACCTTGGCTTTTGTTGCCATGGATGGCGTCCGCCGGAATGCGGTTCTTGTCGAGGAATTCGGCGATGCGATTGGCGACATGCTTGGTGCGGGTAAAGACCAGCACGCGCTCATAGGCTTTGTCCTGCAATAGGCTGAGGAGCAGCGTGCGCTTGTCGGCGGCGGGGACATAGCAGACGCGCTGATCGATATTCTCGGCGGTGCGTTTGGGCGGCGACAGGTCAATGCGCGCCGGCTGATGCAGGATGAAGCGGCTCAGCTCTTCCACATCGGCCGGCATGGTGGCGGAAAACAGCATGGAATGGCGCTTTTTCGGCAGGGCAGCGACGATCTTGCGGATATCGCGGATGAAGCCCATGTCGAGCATGCGGTCGCCTTCATCGAGGATGAGGTGGCTCACGGTGTCGAGCTTCACGGTGCCTTGGTTGACATGATCGAGCAGGCGTCCCGGTGTCGCCACCAGGATATCGACGCCCGAGGACATGGCTTTGACCTGGGCGCCTTGGCTGACGCCGCCGACAATGACGGTGGATTTCAGATGCAGATGGCGGCCATAAACCCGCACGCTGTCGTGAATCTGGATCGCCAGCTCGCGTGTCGGCGCCAAGATCAGCGCCCGCACGGAGCGCGACTTGCGCAGCTCATGCCCGGTCAAAAGCTTCATCATCACCGGCAAAGTGAAGGCGGCGGTCTTGCCGGTGCCGGTCTGCGCTAGGGCGAGAAGATCGCGGCCCGCCATCAATTCCGGAATGGCGGCTTTTTGAATGGGGGTGGGGGTCACATAGCCCGCTTCGGTCAGCGCGCGCACCATCGGCTCGGCAATGCCAAGGCTCTCAAACGTAATATCAGTCACAAACAATCCTAAATACGCCTGGATAACGGGCGGCCATCATCAGCACGCGCGTGGTTCAGCGTTGTTGCCGCGTCCCATGCACGAGTGGATGAACGGAAAGGTTCAAAGAAAATCCCGCGTGGAGGCCAGACGGCCATCGTGCACCCGCGGGATGACAGGGCTGTACAGGCAAAGCGGTAAAGAAGTCAAGCTTTAGGGCTGAACACGTCCTTCAGGCGGGCCGGTCAAGAAAAGATATTGATGCTTTTGGGGGGCTTTGACAGAGTTCAAGGCGGTGGTGGCGGAACAGTTACGGCATGCATTCTTCAGCCTTTATCGATGACGCGGGCCGGTCGAACGCCTGCTCGCTGCGATGGATGCTGACCGCTTGCGTTACGAACCGGGAGACGGTTGGGCGTATTCCAATATCGGCTACCTCAAAGTTGCGGGCTTGGTTGCGAAGGTGGCGGGCCAGCCGTTAGCCGAGGCCCTGAAACTGCTCGTGTTTGCACCCGTCGGAGCAACGACTGCGCGATTGGCATTGACACCGGCCGATTTGGTCGGCGCCCAAATGGGCCTCGCCCGCGATTATCATCCCGGCTGGGTGTACCATGGGCTGATCATTGGAACGGCCGCAGATGCGGCACGCATATTAAGAGCGCTGGTGACGGGCCAGCTCCTTCGCCCCGAAACTTGGGCGAAAATGCGCGAGGGTCGTGCACTGCCAGAGCATCGCAGTGCGATCTGCGCGGATCCGGCCTACGGGCTGGGGTTGATGTTATGGGCGAGCAGTCCTCTGGATCACCCGATGGGGCATAGCGGCGCCGGTCCAGGCAGCAAAATCGCGGTCTATGCCAAAGGCAACAAGGTCGGTGCCGTTTGGCTGACGGCGCCTTCCGAGCAAGCCGCCGAGACGCAGGTTTTTCGCCTGCTGGAGAAAAACGGCTTTGAAGAGACGTCCGATCCTGCGCCGATGTGATGCTGGGGGGATGGCCCAACATGAAATCTCCGCAAGCCACCTTGAAGGATGCGCGATGCACCCCCACATCTAAAACGCTGTAGTTCCGTGGTCAGTCGCCCGCTGGGAGGTCTTTTTCCTGGCGGGCGATGTTTTTTGAGGATTTGGGCCAACAAAAAGGCCGCCCAGACGGACGGCCTCTACACTGCTCAAAGAATGGGGCACTTATTTCGGCAGCAAACCTTCGCGCTGCATGCGCTTGCGCTGCAGCTTGCGATAGCGGCGGATCGCTTCGGCGCGTTCGCGGGCCCGCTTCTCGCTCGGCTTTTCGTAGTGGCCCCGCAGCTTCATTTCGCGGAAGATGCCTTCACGCTGCATCTTCTTTTTCAGCGCTTTCAGCGCTTGATCGATATTGTTGTCGCGAACGATGATCTGCAAAGTCTAACTCCTGAAGCCGTTTCTTTGAGGGGCGGCTAGATAACAGAAGGGTTGCCCTGAGTCCACATTTACCCTTGCAAAACGCCGGCACAATCGCACGGCTCCAGCGGGGCGAAGTGGCGCGGGGGCCAAGATCATGGCTAGACTGGTGCGGGGAACCGCTTTGGGTCCGCAAATATCTCCGTAAGCATATGAAACATATAGTGAAAATATGGCTATCTTGAAAATCGCCCGGATGGGCCACCCGGTTCTCCTGCGCAAGGCCGAACCGGTCGCCGACCCCACGGCCCCCGAAATTCACCGCCTTGTGGCCGATATGTTCGAGACCATGGTGGATGCCAACGGTGCCGGTCTTGCCGCGCCGCAGGTGCATGTGCCCTTGCGCGTGGTGGTGTTTCAGGCCCCCGCCGACCGCAGCGATTCCCTTACCGAGGAGGAGCGCCACGACCACACCGCCCCCCTCACCGTGCTGATCAATCCCGAAATCGAAATTCTGGGGCCGGAGCGCGAAGCCGGCTGGGAAGGCTGCCTCTCGGTGCCGGGCCTGCGCGGGTTGGTGGAGCGTTTTGCCCATATCCGTTACCGCGGCGTCGATCACGAAGGCCATGCCATCGACCGCATCGCCAGGGGCTTTCACGCCCGCGTGGTGCAGCACGAATGCGATCATTTGGATGGCTTTCTCTATCCCCAGCGGATGAGCGATCTCAAACAGCTCATTTTTGAAAGCGAAGCCCGCCACTGGGCCAAGGACTGACCTGCGACAGGTGCGGCGCTGCTCTGCTCTGCCATCTTCTTGCCTCAATCTATGCCGGGGCGCACAATCTGTCTTGCTTTTAAGGGAGGCTGATATGCGCGTTGTTCAAACGTGTCTCTGTCTCGCCGCGTCGGCGCTGGTTATGGTTCCCAGCGCAATGGCCCGGCAGCTGGCAGTCGTTAAAGTATCCTCACAAGGTGTTGCCTGCGTTTTTGCCCCGAATTGTGCGGTAAGTCCCACCGATACGATGTCCTACTTCAAGATGTTCGGGGACGGGGGCAATGGCCGCGTTTTGGTTCGCACCTATCCCGGCCAGCCGGGAACCAAGGCCGCGGGCCTCACCGGCTATTCCTTCAATATCGACATGCGCGGGGCGACGACGCTCGGTATGCCCAATTGCGTGGAAAAGCTGGTGCTGGATGTGGGGCCGCTGGCGTCCATCGATTACGCCGGTAAGGCCGAAGTCTTTGTCGTGAACGGCGCGGCTGGCACGGCGGTTTCTTCGGTCAGCCAAACGGGCAGCAAGATCAGCTTTTCCTTTGCCAAAGCGATTTGCCCGGGCAGCACTGCCGCCTCTCAAAGCCTCTATTTTGGCTTCGCCGCCAAAAATGTCCCCGTCTGGGGCAGGGGCCAGGTGACCGGCTCTCTGCAAGGCGCGGCCGATCTCGACGTCCGTGTTCCCAAGCATACGGGCCCGGATAGCTGATGCGTTGAGGCTTGGACTTTTGCGAGGCGGGCACCGATAATCGGCTGCCCGCTTGGCAGGAGTTTGCGTGACCGAGAGTGAAACGAAGCGCGCCGTCTTGGCTGGCGTTTTGGCGCGTGCGGGGCAGGAAGGCTTCACGCCCCCCTTGCTGGTATCGATAACGCACCATGAGGTCTTCGCCGGCATCGGCGAACTCATTGCCTTCTGGTCGGCCGAGATCGATGCCGAACTGGAACAGCGCCTGCAAGGGATGGCGCTTGGCACCTTGCCGGTGCGGCTCCGCATCCGTTTGGGGGTACTGACCCGCCTTGCCATCGTGGGGCCGCATAAAGACGCAGCCCGCAAGGCCGCGGTGCTGCCGCAGCATCTGGGGCAGAGTGCCGAAAGTCTCTGGCATAGCGCCGATATCCTTTGGCGGGCCGCGGGCGACAGCGCAACGGATCTGAATTTCTACACCAAACGCGCGATTTTGGCGGCGGTACTCTCGTCCACCACGGTGGCCTGGTTCGGCGACGACAGCCCCGATGAGCGGCACACTGCCGCTTTCCTCGATGCCCGCATCGACAATGTTCTGGCTTATGAGAAGCTGAAGGCGCGCTTCAAACAAGCCTTCTCCACCCCTCCCTCACAGCCCCACTCAGGAAATGCGTCATGACGAAAACGTGTCTTGCAGGAATGGCGGTGCTCGCCATTGTTACCGGTATCGCAAATGCGGAGAATCCCGTGCTCCCCACCCTCGACCATGCCAAAGTATTCAAACTGGCCGAAGCGCCGGGGCGCAAATTCGCCAATGGCGGCGGCGCGCGCGATCTTATTCTCGGCACGTTGAAGACCGGCGAAGCGGTGCGGGTGCATGAATCGATGCAGCCCGAAGGGGCCGAGCCCAATGCGGCCCATGCCATTGACCACTCCGAATTCATCATCGTTGGCGAAGGCACTCTGGCCTTTATCCATGACGGCATCACCGAAACCGCTGGTCCCGGCGATGTGCTCTACGTCGCCCAAGGCACGATGCATCAGGTGAAGAATATCGGACCTGGCCCGATCAAATACGCCATCGTCTCCATCGGCGGCGACATCAAGCCCCAATAAAACAAACCAAAACGAAATCCCCGGGAGAACAACCATGGAAACCCTCGACCGCCGCAGTCTTTTTGCCGCGATGGGCGCGCTTGCCGCACTCGGCAGCGTGGCCGAAGCCGCCCCGGAAGCAGCCGGTGCCACGCTGTCGCAAAGCAAAGTGCTCAAATACGCCGATCTGCCGCTGCGCAAATTCCCCAATGGCGGCGAGCAGCGCCGCGTAATGGTCGGCACCTTGCCCACGGGCGAGTTCATCGAAATTCACGAGACCCTGCTGCCGGCTGGCGAGATGCCCCATCCCCCGCACAAGCATCCCAATACCGAAATCCTCTTCATCCAGACCGGCAACGTCGAATACATCGACGACGATGGCTCGCGCATTCCCGCCGGTCCTGGCGACATCGTTTTCACCGCCTCCAACAAAACCCACGGACTGAAAAACGTCGGCACCACGCCGTCGACTTACATCGTGGTGTCGGTCTCGAAACAGCTGGCCGAAGGCTAAGAACCTTTTACCCGTTTGGTGGGCCGGTGCAGGCACTGTCTGGACCGGCCTCGCGGGCGCTTTTCTCCCTTGAACGCAGCCACGCCGCTCCCCATTTTTTGTGGGCTGTTTGACATTGTGGGTTTGACGGCGCCATCGGCTTGGCGCAAAGGCGGAGCGTTGGTCCGCCTGAGGAAAAAATAAAAGCATCAAAACAATGACCGTGCCGGGGAAATCAACCTTGGGCAATTTGCGATCCCAGGAGCATCCAGGCTGGGGGAACGCGCCCCCTCCCCCCCGGGGCTGGGCGGGAAAAGCGACAAACAATGATCAAGGCTTTGGGGTTCGGCCAAAAGGAGCCACCAAGGCTAGACTCGCTCTAATCCCCAATCGCCACGCCTTCGCGCCTGGGATCGGCGGCGCCGATATAGCCGCCCTTCACGCGCTCCACGATATGCAGCCCGCTGGTCTCGACGCTGGCGGCGCGGACCTCATAACCCATCACGGTCAGCTGCGGCGCCAGGGTGGCAAGGCTGGTGTCTTTCTCCAATTGCAGCGGTCCGCCTGCCATCACGAAATGGGGCAGGGCGACGGCATGGGCCGGATCAAGCCCGCCATCCAGCATGGCGAGCAAGGTCTCCGCCACATAAGGGATGATGGCCGGTCCCCCCGGTGAGCCGATCGCCATCAGGAAGGTACCGTTCTTATCGAAGACGATGGAGGGTGCCATCGAACTCATCGGCCGTTTGCCCGCGGCCGGGGCATTGGCCACCCTTTTCCCATCGCGTTCGGGGATAAAGGAAAAGTCCGTCAACTGGTTGTTGAGAATGAAGCCTTTGGCCATCATTTGCGAGCCCAGCACGCTTTCCACCGTGGTGGTCATCGAAACGGTTTGGCCGCGGTCATCGACGATGGACATATGGCTGGTGCCCGCGATTTCTTGGCTCGGCGCGGGGGCGAAGCGGGCGTGCAGTTGGGGCGGCGTGCCGGGCTCCACCGGGCCGCTGTCGCGGCTGGCATCGATCAGGGCGCCGCGGCCCTTCAGATAGCTGCGATTGAGCAGCCCCGTCACCGGCACGCGCACAAAGGCCGGATCGCCGAGATAAAAGTTGCGGTCGGCATAAGCGAGGCGGCTGGCTTGCGCGAAAAGATGCACCTCGCTCAGCGAGCCGGGCGCCAGTTCTGCAGGTGTGTAGCGTTCCAGCAGGGCGAGGATCTGAAGCACAGTCACCCCACCGGAGCTGGGCGGCGCCATGGAGCAGATTTTGTAAGCGCGGTAGCTGCCGCAGATGGGCTTGCGCTCGATCGCGTGATAAGCGGCCAGGTCTTGCAAGGTCATGCCGCCTTGCTGCACCGGCGCATGCTGCACCTTGTCGGCAATCGCCGCCGCAATGGCGCCGCGATAGAAGGCTTTGGCACCGCCCTTGGCGAGAAGGCGGAAGGTGGCGGCCAGTTCCGGATTCTTCAGCTTGTCGCCGGCCTTGACCAGCGAGCCATCGGGCTTGCTGAACATGCGCTTGATATCAGGCATGGCCGCCACTTGCGGATAGGCTTTGAGAAGGTTGGCAAGCTTCTTGGTCACCGGCACGCCGTCCTCGGCCAGTTTGATGGCGGGCTCAAACAAAACGGCCCAGGGCAGCTTGCCGTATTTCTTATGGGCCTGTTCCAGCATGGCGACGAGGCCGGGCACACCGACCGACAGCCCGCCCGGTATGGCGTCCCCGTGGTCCCGGGGCTGGCCCGCAGTGTCGAGGAACATCTCGGGCCTGGCCGATTTCGGGGCCGTCTCGCGCCCGTCAAAGCTGGTCAGGGTCTTGGTCGCGGGATTCCACAGCAGCATGAAGGCACCGCCGCCGATGCCGGAGGATTCGGGTTCGACCAGCGTCAGCACCATCTGGGTGGCAATTGCGGCATCCACCGCCGAGCCGCCTTTGCGTAGCATCGCCAGACCCGCCTGCGCCGCGTAGGGATTGGCCGCCGCAATCATATGGTGCTGGGCAAGGGCCTCTGCCCGGCCCGCCGGCGCCAGAGTCAAAACGGCGATAAGCACAGCCAAAATGCGTTTCATGCCAACTCTTTCAGAGAACCCTTCAAGGGATTAGCTTCAAGGCCATGATCGCCAAAGGCAAGTGCAACCTGATCACCGATGTATCGGGTCTTCGCATCGGCAATGCCGAGGATCGGGATATCCGCACCGGCGTCACCGTGCTGATCGCCGATGAGCCTGCAGCGGCTGCGGTGGATGTGCGCGGTGGTGCACCCGGCACGCGCGATACCGTGGCGCTCGATCCGGTCTCGCTGGTCGATGGGGTGGATGCGCTGGTGCTATCCGGCGGCTCGGCCTTCGGGCTGGATGCCGCCGCGGGTGTGCAGGCATATCTAAAAGCACTGGGCCGCGGCTTTGAGATCGCCCCTGGCCTGCCGCGCGTGCCGATTGTCTCCGGCGCGATCCTGTTTGATCTGGCCAATGGCGGCAACAAGGAGTGGGGCGAGGAGCCGCCTTATCGCCTGTTGGGGCGCCGCGCGGCGGAGGAGGCGGGGTTGGATTTTGCCCTCGGCAATACCGGTGCCGGTCTCGGCGCCGTCGCCGGCGTCTATAAGGGCGGCCTCGGTAGCGCCTCGGCGATGATGGAGGGCTTTACGCTCGGTGCCCTGGTGGCTGTCAATGCTGTCGGCTCACCGGTGATGCCGGGCTCGGATGCCTTCTGGGCCTGGCCCTTCGAGCGCGACGGCGAATTTGGCGGCCGTCGTCCGGATACGGCGGTGCGGGCCGATTCGGTCCTGCCGCCGGACATGAAGAGGCAGGTGCAGCCGGGCGCCAACACCACCATCGCCATTGTTGCCACCGATGCGGCGCTGACGCGGATCGAACTGAAACGCCTCGCCATTATGGCCGCCGACGGGTTTGCGCGCGCCTTGCGGCCCGTGCACACGCCCTTTGACGGCGATCTGGTCTATGCTCTGTCCACCGCTCGGCGCCCGCTGACGGGCTCGCGTCCCCATGCCGTGATGGCGCTCGGCGCCCTTGCCGCCGACACCCTGTCCCGCGCCATCGCCCGCGGTGTTTACGAGGCCGCAAGCCTGGGATCGTTTCGGAGTTATTGCGACATGTTTTCCGTATAGACTCGAGCTACTCCCAGGGGAAGGCGCCGTGGCAACGCCATATAGCCTGGATTGGCTTGCTGCCAGTGAAGTGAAGGAACTGGGCAAAGAAAAAGGCGAGCAGGAAGCCTGCTCGCCTTTAGCGTTATCCTGCGTAACCGTTTAGCGGACGAAAACGCGCACTTCGCTGGAGGAGGCGGCCGGATCGGTCTGCGAGGCAACGGCAAGGCGTGAGGCTGGCACGCCCATATCCGTCATCGAGCGCAGCACTTCCTGAGCATGGCGGTGCGCCGCGGTTTGGGCCAATTGCACGGCTGTCACCGTGCCTCGGGTGGGCGACACGGCGACGATTGAGAAGGCCGCACCTGGGCGGGTCTTCAGCGCTTCGGTCAAGGCAGCGTAAAGAATCTGCTGGTAATCGACCGTCGCCTTGTCGAAGCGGATCACCACCAGCGGCGAGGACGACCCGGCATAGGCGCCGCGCGAGGCGCCGACAACCGAGGAGGACATCATGGGGGAGCCGATATCGGCTCCATAAAGCTCGCCATTCTTGATGGCGCTGGCCAGGGTGGTGAGATTCGCCCGCTCGTTGGCGACATAAGCGGTTTGGCGCTGCACATCGGCCGAGACTTCGCCGAGGAGCCGGTCGATCAGCACGATGGTCTGGCTGGTCTCATCCTGCAGCACGGAAAGCTGACGATGGTCTTCGTCGACCGCGCCCGAAACATTGAAGGTTGCCGCGATCTGATCCTGCGCGTAATGCGCCGCCGAGGCATCGCTTGCCACCGAGGTCCCCAGGGCATTGAGACCGTTAATATTGCCGGCCAGCTGGTCGAGCGCTGTCTGGGCCCGGTTCCACTCTGCTACCAATTCGGGATTGCCGCGTGTGGTGCCCATCTGCAGGCGAGCGGTGATATGGGCCCGCGATTCGTGGTAGCCGGCCGCGGCGACGGCGCCTGAGCCGCGCAACTCGGCGTAGCGTTGACCGTTATTCGTCAACGATCCCTGCAGGGATGAAAGATTCGACCGCAGGTTCGCCACCGTCTTGCTGACGGCGGTTCCGGTGTCACTGCCGGGCTCGATTGAGACAGGCGTTATGGTTGCCACAGTCCCCATCCCAGTTGCTGGTGCGGCGCTTGGTCCAGCCGTACGGGGCGCCGGGGCGCTGGAACTGGGGCTGAAGGTCGGTTGCGCCCCCGGCTCAGCAGGGCTTGCAGCATCGGGAGAACTTCCCGAATCGCCAAATAGCATCGAATCGACGTCGGAGCAGCCTGAAAGGCCGATCCCCGCCACGAGTACGAATGCCCCGATAAACCGTGACGAAAGGCCCGTAATTGCTGCCCGTCCGGCCCAATTGCCTGTCATTGCCCGTCTCCAAATCCGCCCGCGCCGCCCGTAGCGCGGCGAATATCCAGCCTGCTTGCGCCTTTGGGACGCAAGGCCCACCCAAGTCTTATCCACCGCTGCGGCCCGGGACAAGGGCAGAGAGTGCGGCTTTCTGGGGAGATTTCCGCCCTTTAGAGGGTAATCGGCGACCAAACGCCATGTCTGTTAAGAGCGCTTGCCTTTCTGGGCGGTGATGAATAGGTTGCGCGCCCTAAACGCTGCACCGGTAGCTCAGCTGGATAGAGCACCAGACTACGAATCTGGGGGCCAGGAGTTCGAATCTCTTCCGGTGCACCATTCATTCCTATTCCAAACTCGACGTGCGAGAGCACGGCCCAATAGGGGTCGTGTTCGGGGCTATTCGCGCGGTTCAGCCCGGCGAAGTGGGGGGAGAATCCGCGTGCTGGGAAATTTCTGCACCTTTGCGCCCGCTGTCTCCGTTTCCCAAATAGCCACCCCCAGTTTCGCCAATTGTGGGGGTGACCGTTGCCGGCTTGGGTAGCACCCGGACCGCGCACTCTGCTCTAGCTCGCGGTCAAGGCTCTAGCGATTCCGACAAAACACCGCAACCGACGCTATTTTACGCTGCCCGCGATGCACGTTAATGGCCACTCAGTAGGCTTGCTGCCTGGAATGGCCGTTACCGTCGAAATTGGGACGTGGTCTCGCATAATCATGGGCTATCTGCTCTCACCGATTCGTGAATACGAACAGGATAGTTTGAAGGATCGCTAATTATTGCCTTTGTTGAAAGACAAGATGGCCATTACCTTTCTTAGCCCAATTAATTAAACGATCTTTCAACAGGCAAGTACATCACGTTGTCACCGACGCGCAGGTTCAATTTTGTGGTCCGCGCAATTTCCGGTCGACTGCAACTCCGCGAGCCGTATCGGCCAAGTGTCAGATTTCATCCGCTAGACCTTAGCTATGCAAGCCGATCTGTTTTTCGTAGATTCGATAACGTTTATAGATGTTACCGCCGACGAGCGTGAGCATGTGGCGTAGCCGTTCATTGGATTCGAGAATCCACGACAGTTCGGCTCGCTTAAGGCCATGTTTCATGGCGTCAACCCGAGCATGCTGAATCATTGATAGTGCCAGCGTCGCGCCAATTTGGGTATTCTGCCATTTCTTGCGCACGCCCATCAGTGGCATGCGTACGCTGTTGACGCCAGTCACTTTAAGGCGCCAAAGAAGCTTGGCGAAGCCAAAGGGCAACAGATGTCCCTTAAGATCGCGGATGGCTTCGTTTAGGTTGGGTAGCCATAGTTCGAAGGCGACTGCCTCACCCTGGTATTCGGCGATCACCGCTGCGTTTGGCGGCAGGAGGATCTTGAATACCCCGGCCATATCATCGATTTCAGCCTTTGTCATTTCAACGAAGCCCCAATTATCGGACCAGGCGTCGTTGACGATGTCGAGCAAAAGCGCAACTTCGTCCTCGAAGTGTTTCTTATCCATGCGAATGTAGCGGTATTGAATGTCGTTCTTTTTGTTTGAACGGCTTACGATCTTCGCCATGTTGTCCGGTAGCGGCAGACCATTCTCGTAATCGTAGGCGACCAAGTCCTGGGCCTTCAGATAATGATGTGCCGTGATATGGGTTTGGTAATAGGGCAATGCATGCCCCATTAGCACTGAGGGCGGCGTGTCGAAACCTTCCACCAAGAGCCCTGGCTCATCCCACATCGAGAAACTCACTGGCCCGACTGAGCGACGCATTCCTTGTGCTTTCATCCAGCCTTCAGCAGCCGATAGCAGCGCGGCAAAGACCGCCGGATCATCGACCGCCTCTATAAAGCCAAAATGGCCAGTGTCATCGTGATAGCGCGCCTGGTGCAGCGCATCGATCTGTGCCGTGATGCGTCCGACCGGCTCGCCGTCGCGCATGGCGAGCCAAAAGGCCGCCTTGGCGTGTTCGAAGAACGGGTTGTGCGCGGGGTCAAAGTGGAATCTTCTTTCCAAGAAAAGCGGTGCCACCCAGTTCGGATCGCTGGCATAAAGACGATGCGGTAGGCGGTGGAATGCCTGCCACATAGCTCGGCCTTCCACTGGGACAATTTCGATTGGTTTAACAGTTGGTTCCAGCAAGAGGTTCTCCTTAATAAACAACATAATTCGACGTTCGGTGCAGGTCATAAAAAAGCTGTTTCGCTTTGTCTGCAGCCTCCTATATCACCGCGCGGGCTTTGGAAGCGCCATCTTGAATCCCATGAATGATGATGGCACGCTGTTGCCCGAGGACACTGCTGGGGTCGAAAAGATCGCCATTACCAAAATCAAAGATTGAACGCCAGACTAGAGATAGCATGGCTGGGGCAAGACAGAGCAGGGCCGCCGCCTCCGGTTCTACGGTGCCGAGAGTGCCTTCCTGGGCTTCGCGTTCCACCAGAACGGCAATGTGAGTCAGTAAGCGGTCGATCACCTCTGTCCGCCAAAATTGCGCCAGGCTCGGAAAACTTCTGGCCTCCGACGTGATGATCTTGCCAAGGGGGAGCGCTTCATCCGTCAGAATGACGTTAAAGCAGTTCTCGATAGCAATCAGAACATCGCCATCGTCGCCGCCGCATAGCCTTTTTCGCGTAGGCGGCCAAAGCGGCATTTTTGATTTCGCCGGGGCGGGCATACTTGCGTCTTTGCCAGGTGTGCTGCGAGGGGCGAGGTACGGGGACTGCTTCTGTGTGTGCAGGGACGGTCTGTCAAATCACTCTCAACCGTGACCCCGGTATGGCGCCCAATAATGACCCCTTTGTCGGTGTTGTTCGACAGACCACGGAGGGACCCGCGCGCGTAGCGAATCCCTTTGGGCGTAGCGCGCGGGAGGCGCGGTGGACTGCCAGGTCGGGACGATCAGTTGCGGTTTTTGAATCGCCAGCTGGTTCGCCGGTCTCGATAATGTCGCAGTGGTGGGTGAGGCACCAGTCGCCGACGCCGGGTGAGGCCGTTGTAAGGGACCGCGGCGCTCGCAGCCGGAGAAGAAGGCATGGTAAGCGCTGCTTCGAATCCGTCCTGCGCGGCTCAATGGGATGTGTCCTTCCAGGTTACTTTTCCGGAAGGGGCCATAAAAAGTCGGACGCATGGCGGTCGGCAAAAGACGTAATACGGGATCTTTGCAGTTCATTGCGCATGCCACCGCAGCGATCCCTGTCCTTGCGAATACCCCCTCAAGATAGCGCGCAGCAGGAGCAGATTTTTTCCAGACTGCGTGCTGCACCACCCATTCCTGCTCCAAACTCGATCTGCGAGTGCACGGCCCCATAGCGGCCGTGTGCGGGGATTTTGCCAGGACTCGGCGTGGCCTGGGCGGGCGCATCAATTCAAGACGCGGCCGAATCTCCGTTTATCAGAGAGCACACAGGAAAGTTTCCTTGCTCACAGTGCTCCGGTTCGACCGCATCCCTACTCCAGAAGCTTCCGAAACCATGAAGGCCCTCATCCAACGCAGAAGGCCTTCTCAAGGGTCTCCGGTGATATCCCGACGCCAGACGAAATAGGCCGAAAATCAACGGTCGTGCGACAAGCTTGGGATAGCCATCGGACACTGTTTAACCGAATTAAATGAGGAAAATTGGGGATATTCGACCGTCAGTTTGCGGGTAACGCCATTGGTCCAGCCAAAGCCGTCCTGAGTTGTGTATTCGCCGCCGCCACTGGGGCGCCCCAAGATCACCACATCGTATTTCTCCAGCAACTTGCCGCTTTGCTGATAGTTGTTTCGAACATTAACAGTCCAGCGGCACGCAATGAGCGCAGCAAGCTCCGGATGATGGTATCGAGCTAGGCCGCCAATCGCTATCCACTGCAGTGGCGCCCAGCCATTTGGTGCATCCCACTGCTCGCCGGTATGCGTTTCAGTGGTGACGATGCCGCCCGGTTTGAGTAGGTGTTTTGCGATGATGTCGGCAACAAGGTCTGCCTGCTGTTGCTTCGCGGCACCGATGAAAAGCGGATAGAGCGTTGCCGCTGATAGCCTCCCTGTGGACCTTTTGTGACTCCAGTCGTAATCGAAATAGGTATTCTGCGCCGGATTCCACAGATATCGATCCATGGCGGAATTGCGCCTCACAGCGTATCGATGGAAACTCGCAGCACAAATGTGGTCTCCCGTTCGCTCGCATCCTTGGGCGATTGCCTGTTCCAAGCCGTAAAGCAGGCTATTGAGATCAATCGGAACGATGGATGTGGTCGCAATGGTTTTGAGGGTTTTACCGTCTACGAACCAGCGGGAACTAAAGTCCCAGCCGCTTTCCGCCGCCGAGCGGATGTTGCGGTAAATGTCAGCCGCAGGCCGGGTGGTGGAAAGCGCCAGCACCTGATCCTTACGCCAGGACTCATCGCGCGGCTGATCGCTATCATCCCAATAGCGGTTGAGTACGGCGCCGTCTGCCATTGCCACCACCCGGCGGCGAGCGGAATTCGGCGTGAGATATTGGGTGTCCTGCATCCAGAATACGTATTCACGTTTTAGTTCTGGTAGATACTGCGCGTAAGCCTGTGCAGGGTCCGTTTCGTTGAGCAACGATACCATGGCGAAAAAGAATGGGGGCTGCGAACGGCTGATGTAATAGCTGCGATTACCGTTCGGTATATGACCATAAGCGTTGATCAGATGGGCGAAATTTCTGACCATATCGACGACCAGATCTCGTCGGCCACTCTGCATCAACCCGAGCATGGTGAAATAGGAATCCCAGTAATAGACTTCTCGAAAACGCCCGCCGGGGACTACATAGGGATAGGGCAACGCAAGCAGAGATCCATCGCGTGGAACAGTTACGCTGTGGCGGACCAGTTCCGGCCATAGGGCATCAATGTGGCCGGTGAGCGGCAGCCGCTTCATCGGGACTGGCGGGAGAAGGTCGGGCGGCAACATGAAGTGTGCGGTAACGAAACGTCTCAAGGCGGCGCGACTATGGGGCGCCTCTTGGCGATAGAGCGACAGGATCTCGGCGGGCGACGATTTCGGCACCGCATCGGCGAATTCTTTATCATCGGGAAAAATGCGCGCGGATTCGACGGCTTTATAGAGTTGTCCGTAAACCTGTTGCGGCGGCAGCAAAGGGGACGGTTCGGCTAGACCGGCGCCAAGAACCCACAATGCGGTCGTGGCGGCTATCACAGCGCAACCGCACGCAAGCCATGTCAGAATGCGGCGTCGACGACTATTATTCGGATTCCCATACACCGTGCTATCCGCCACAATGTTTACCTCGTATGTACCGGAGCGATTGGGTCGACAGACAAACCAATTTTCTGGAGACAGGTTACAAGGCCGTTTCTTGTGTAGCGGCAGAAAACATCTCTCTTCCCGCTGCAATCGGGTTGTCCCGCTCTGGGGGCACCAGCACTGTAACGGAGCATAGCCTAAGTTATAATGTTCAGGGAATTGAGTGGATTTTTGCCTGAATCCACCACAGTTTTTTTGGCATGTTTTCAAAAGCGCAAGGCTGCTACTCGCGGCATTTTGCATGCCGTGTGCAAGTGATGCCATTCGAGGAAAGGCCGCCGACGCGACGTCACGCCCACCGCACTTTGCCGTTCGACGAGGTATCGGTAGTCTTCTTCGTTCGATGGCTAATGTGTTTGGTTTTCGAGGGGCGGTGTGCGCGGCAGCTTGCGGTACAGCAGGAACAGGCAAGCCCCCAGCAAAGCCATCGGCACCAGCGACAGGTGGAACGCCGTGGCGCCGCCAAGCTTGGCAAACAAATGGCCGGTGATCAGCGAGCCGGTCGTACCGCCAAGGGCCGCGAAGGCGATCATCAATCCGGCAGCCGCGGCATGATGCGATCGTGGGAGGGAGGACAGAACGACCGAGTTGATGGTCGGGTAGATCGGCGCGAGGAAAAGACCGATTACCGGAACGATGAAGCAGGCGAGCGGCGCGGTGAACCAGGTCACGTTCGGATTCGTCCGCGTACCGGCTGCCAGCGGCACAGCCACGACGATCAGGGCTGCCATCAGGACGATGCATGCTGCCAGAATTGCGAACCAGTTCACCCGTCGCATCAGGGCCCCAGCACCGAGACGGCCGATCGCCAGTCCCGCCGCATAGACACTGGCGGCCTGGACGCTCATCGCCGCCGGCAGGTGCAGTACCTGTACGTTGAATGTCGGCAGCCAGGAACCGATGCCCTGCTCGACGAACACGTAGAGAAAGGTGGCCAGGAAGAATATCTGCATCGGCAGGCGCAACAATAGCGAAGGCATTTGCCGCAATTCGGCCCACGGATTGGTTTCCTGCCGGATGGCGGATTGATCAAATCGCGAAACGGCAAGCACGGCGATATTGATCAGACAAGAACCGATGACCACCCAGTAGACATTCAGCCAGGCGAGCGAATGCGGATCGGCCGGATCGATGAAGGCCGCGAACAGCCAATAACCGCCGAGCACGCCCACCATGAACATGCCTTCAACAACGTTGGTGAGGCTAGCATGCTCGCGCCGCGACGTGGTGAGCAATCCGATGGTGGCGTAGGTCGCCGTCTTGACCAAGGCAAACGATACTCCGACCACGGCGAAGAGCAGCTTGGCCGCCCAGAAGGCGTGGAAGGTAGGCATGGCGGCCGAAGCCACCGCGACAAAGGCCAGCCCCAACATTAACGCACGCCGATAGCCAAGCCTCGGCAGGAACGAGGCCACCGCAAAGGATACGATCGCGATCGATAGATCCTTGAACGCCTCGAGAATTGCGGCATCGGCCGGCGCCACATGCAGCGTACTGATGACTTGCAGGATCACCGTGCCGACACTGTTGAGCAGTATCGCGAAATTGGCATAGGTGAGGATCAGCGACAGCTTGACGAGCAATGCCGAATTTTTCCGGGGCGCACGATCAGCTGCGACAGACACATTTTTAAGAGCGACCACATCCGCTATCATGGCTGAGAGCCCCACGGTGAGACGAAATCCGTCAGCCGGAATTGAGAAATGTGATCGATCGTACGGTCCGCTTGCGTCAACATCGCAGGATCACCGATACCAAGCGCCGCCATGCCGGCGGATTTGATCGCCTGGATTCCAGCCACGCTATCTTCAATGCCGAGACATTCGCCGGGTGGTGCCGATAGCGCCCGCGCCGCTGCCAGGAAGATGTCCGGCGCAGGCTTTCCCTGCTGTATTGATGCCGGGTCGATGATGGCGTCGAAGATGTCGGTGATAGCGAGACGATCCAGCAGAAGCGGGGCATTTCGGCTGGCCGACGCCAAGGCGATCCCGAGCCCGGCCTTGCGCAACGTGCAAAGCACTTCGCGCGCCCCCTGGAACAGGTCGGCCGGCGTCAGTTCCGCGATCTCTGCGCGATACCAGGCATTCTTGCGCCCCGCCAGCGCCGCCCGTTCCGTGGGGTTGAACAACCGGGTGCCCGCGGACAACACGATTTCGAGCGAGCGTGTCCGGTCGATACCTTTTAGCGCCTCATTTGCCTTTTCATCGAAGGGAATGGAAAGTTCGTCGGCCAGCCGCTTCCAGGCGCGGTAATGGGCCTTCGCCGTATCGACCAGAACACCGTCGAGATCGAAGATCGCCGCCACCAGCGGGCGCGGGAACATCATGTGCGCTCCGCGGCTGTGCCGACAGGCATATGCCGGACCACACCGCGTTTGAGGACAAGCTCTGAGCCGAAATGGTGGATCGACAGGTCCGGACCATCCGTGACGAGGTACTCGACGGCATTTGCACGGACCGACACCTTGAGGCGCGATCCCCGCCAAACGATCGCAAATTCGTATCCCGGACAGCGCGCCGGCAATGTGGGAGAAAATGTGGGATCGTGATCGCCGCAGCGCAAGCCGCCGAAGCCCCAACTTAGCGCCAGCCAGCTTCCCGCCATGGCCGCCATATGCACGCCATGACTGGTGTTGTCATGCAAATCGCCCAGGTCGGTGAACAGCGTTTCTTCGAAATAGCTCCGTGCCGCCTCCGGCCGTCCGATCTCGCTGGCGAGGATGGCAAACGTCCCGCGCGACAATGTCGAATCGTGTGTCGTTAGTGGTTCATAATAGTCGTAATTGCGTCGCTTGTCCTCCAGCGGGACGTCTTCGCCCGCCAGCACCATCGCCAGCACCACATCCGCCTGCTTACAGACCTGGCGCCGGTAAAGGGTCAGTGGGTGGTAGTGCAGCAACAGCGGATAGCAATCGGCCGGAGTGTGCGCGAAATCCCATGGCTGCTTGTCGAGGAAGGTGTCGTCCTGCGGATTGACGCCGAGTTCTGCGTCAAGCGGCAGATACATGGCATCGGCAGCACGGCGCCACGCCAAGACGTCCGCCGCATCCGGACGGGCGGACGGACAGCGCCCCGCCAACTCGACGGCATAACGCAAATGCATCCGCGCCATCTTGTTGGTGTAGTAGTTGTTGTCGACGATGACGGTATACTCGTCGGGTCCGGTCACGCCATCGATGCAAAAGGCGCCACCGCGGCGATGGTTGAAGTGGCCGAGCTGCATCCAGATGCGGGCCGTTTCGAAGACGATTTGCGCGCCCTTTCCCAGCACAAACGCTTCGTCGCCCGTGGCGCGGTCGTAAAGCCGGATGGCGAATGCGATCGCCGCGTTGATATGGAATTGCGCCGAACCGCTCGGGTAATGGGCCGAACACTCGGCACCGGAAATCGTGCGCCAGGCGTAGAGGGCGCCAGATGGGAAATTGAGTTCTCGCGCATGCGCCCTCGCCGCTTCCAGGGTCCGGTAGCGGTATTCCAGCATTTGCCGCGCCAGGCTGGGCGCCGTCAGCACGACGACAGGAAAAACGAACGCTTCCGTGTCCCAAAAGTAATGGCCCTCGTAGCCTTCGCCACTCAGCCCCTTGGCAGCAACGCTGTGCTCCGGCGTGCGGCTGACGGCCTGGTAGATATGAAAGAGGTTGAAGTGCAAGGCCTGCTCGATCGCGGGGGCCGCCTCAAAGGTGGTACCGGCATCGCGCCAGAATTGCGCCAATTCGCTGGTCTGGCCTGCCATCAGCGCTGACATACCCGTATGGGCCGCAGCGCGCACATCCGCCCGCGCCTTGTCGAGCATCCCCGGCGCGTCCTGGTCGCCGCAGGCATAGGCGATGAACTTCTCGAACCTGACCGGTGCACCCTCGCGAAGCTCGCCGGTGAAGATTTCTTCAACGCCGTCAGCAGTCGCTGTTGCGCCCAGAGCATTCAGTAGTGGTTCCATCTCATGCGTCTGGGCGCAGACGACGCCGATGGCGCTATTTCGTGTGCGTTGGCTGAGAGCGGCAGGACCGTCTTTTGTGGCAGTCGCTTCGGTCGCCAGACCTCCGCCCTCCAGCGCCGCACCAATACGAGGATCATCGCCCTGGCCCGTGGCGGGCTGATCCGCGGCAATCGCCGAGACGATCCTCAGAGTCCCGGAAAAATTAACGGATTCGACGGTCAGGCGCAGGGCGGCGACTGCCGACAACGCGAACGGCACCACCCGCTCTGCGGTAACATCAACCAGGTGGCCCGACGCCAAGCGCCAGCGCGTGCGACGCACCAGAACACCACGGCGCAGATCGAGCTGGCGCGAGAATCGCACAATCTCCCCGGTTGAGATATCTTCGCCCCCGGCCACAATGGAAAGGCGCAGGCCGCTCGCGACCGGAATGCGGGTGTCGGTCGTGGCGGCGAAGCCCGAAAGCCGCTCGTGATAGTGGATAGCGGTGCGCTCATATACGCCGGCCAGATAGGTGCTCGGATCGGCGCCCGGCATCTCCTCGATACTTCCCCGTATGCCCAGCGAGCCATTGGACAGGGCAAACCGGGACTCGGATGCGGCTTCTGTAGCGCCTTCGAAGCTACTCTGCTCCAGCACCCAAACGGCAGCCTTTGCACCACCCTTCCCCTCACGACGATCGGTCCAGTCTACCATACGGCCCTCAACTTTGTGCTTGCGCGCATGCGCGACCGCTCAAGCTACCCTGCAGCTTCTCATCCAACGCATAACGACTTTTAGACCGGCCAACAGCCCGGCCAGTCCGACACCGTAATTCCAAGCGTCACCTAGTATGATGCACGAAGGTCCCGTTTCCGGAGATGTCGGCTGTGGTATCGAGGCCGTATTTTGACGGCATAATGGACCCTTCCAAAAGAGGCGCTGGCAAAGAGCGGGTGTCCCACTCCAGGGACCGGCTATATTGTGCTTTGGCTTGGCTCTTGGCGGCGATTGGATACGTCTCCTAAGATGGGGCATTCTCGGCGAGGACACATTCTTGGCGATGGAGACAGAAGCAGCTTTCAACATGGCCAAGGCAAATCATGGTGCCGGTCGGCTGCGCGAAGCGGATCGACTGTATCGTCAGGTGCTCGCGGCCGATCCGCAGCACCACGACTGCCTGCATCGCCTCGGTGTTCTCGTCCACCAATGCGGTGACAGCGCGGGCGCGGCCGCGTTGATCCGTGGCGCCATCCGGCTCAACAACGGGATCGCCGCCTATCACAACCACCTCGGCGCCATACTTCTGGCAATGGGGCAGTATGACGAAGCGCAGCAGGCGCTTGAAAACGCGATCGCCTTGGCACCCGCTGTGGCGGAAGCGCACAACAATCTCGGCAATCTGTGCTTGGCGCGCGGCCGGATCGACGAGGCTATAGGCTGTTTTGAACGTGCCGAGGCCTTGTCGCCGGAGACCGCCGAAATAGCGTTCAACCTCGGCAATGCGTTGCGGGCCGATGGCAACATAGTGGCGGCCGAAGCGGCATATCGGCGGGCCATCGCCCGCCGCTTCGATTACCCTGATGCCCATGTCAATCTCGCCTTGCTGCTGCTGGGCAGGGGCGCATTTGCGGAGGGCGGCGGAGAATATGAATGGCGCTGGAAGCTGACACCGCCGCCAAGCTCGTTGCGGCAGTTCGTGGCGCCGGCATGGAACGGCGAAGCGTCCCCAGGTCGCGTGCTTCTCCATGCCGAACAGGGGCTTGGCGACACGATCCAGTTCTGCCGTTTTTTTGCGATGGCTGCTGCACGCTGCCAGCAGGCCATCCTCGAAGTGCCGCCAACGCTCGTGCGCTTGCTCGAGCCATTGCGAGAGATTGGGCCCGTTGTCGCGGCGGGCAGCACGCTGCCGCCGTTCGACGCGCATTGTCCGCTCATGAGCGTTCCTTGGCGGCTCGGCGTTACGCCATCCCAGCTGGCGGCAGGCAGGCCATATCTCAAGGCCGAACCGGAATTGGTCGAAAAATGGCAGGGGCGCTGGCTGGATTCGGGCCTTCGCATTGGCATCGCTTGGCAGGGCAATCCGCGTGCCCGCATCGATCGGGGAAGATCGATTCCGCTCAAACAATTCGGTCCACTCGCAGCGCTTCCGGGCGTTACGCTGATCAGCTTGCAGAAGCAGCATGGTCTCGATCAGACAGGCGATCTGCCGGCGCTCGTATCCTATGAAACCGAACTCGACGTTGGTCCCGATGCCTTCGTCGACACTGCCGCCGTCATGGCGTGTTTGGACCTCGTTGTGACGAGCGATACCGCCGTGGCACATCTGGCCGGGGCGCTCGGAAGGCCCGTATGGCTCGCCTTGGAGAAAGAGCCCGAATGGCGGTGGCGGCTCGCCAGCGATAGCTCTCCTTGGTATCCCACGATGTGGCTTTTCCGTCAGGAAACCACCGGCGATTGGACGGGCGTCTTCGCGAGGATGATGGCGCTGCTGGCAGCCAGGAAGGTCGGGGAAAAGCTTTGACCGGCGATTGATCGCCGGTCGAGCTTCGCCGAAGTTGTGGGGATACAGAGCCCCGCCGTCATCGATGGGCTCGGGGCTCCGTTCGCCGTTTGCTTAGAAGTGGATCACGCCGGATAGTTGGTAGGTGGCACCGAACAACGGTCGCCCAAGAAACACGCCACCCGCTCCGGTGCCGGTGCCTAACACGCGGGTGTTCCCCTCGGTGATGCCCAACTCGTTGAAAACATTCGTGCCGGTGAAGTCGATCTCGTAGGTTTCATTGATCGCCAGCACGGCGCCGATGTCCACGGTATTATACGCTGGCAGATACTGCTGGTTCTGCACATCGGCCCAGCGCTCGCCCACATATGCGTAGGTCGCGTACACCTTCGCATAGCTGCTGTCCTCCAGCATGGGGATCGGCAAGGTGTAGCTCGGTGTAAAGCGAAGTTGCACTTTTGGCTGGCGGAGCACGGTGTTGCCCGAATAGACCGGACTTTTGACGTATTGGGCGTCATTATAGTCGCCGGTCAACGACAGCTGTAAGCCCTCGAAGGGGCGCACTTCGGCTTCGAATTCGAGACCGAAGGCGCGCGATGAAAGGATGTAATTCACCTGCGAGCCGTCCGACAGGATCTGCTGCTGCGGCTGGCCCCAGAACTTATTATAGTAGCCCGTCAGGAAGACGCTGTAGATGGTCGAGACAGTCTTCACCCCGAGTTCGTACTGGTCGATGTGCTGGGTTGTCGAGACTCCGCTGCGGAAATCATCGAACTGGGGAAACAAGTATCCCTGATTGACGCGGGCGAAGGCATTGAGATTGTCCATGATGGAGTAGTCGATGCCCGCCGTCCACGAACTCGCGACCGACGTATGGTGAATATCCGAATACGATCCGTTCGGGACAGATGCCCCATTGTCGTACAAGGTGAGAATGTTGTTATCGAGATCCAACGCGGAGTCGTTCTCGATGGTCGCATCCACTGTCTGGTTCTCGATGCGGACGCCAACATCGATCCGCAGTTTGTCCGTCGCCTGCCAGGTATCCGCGATCGTGCCCGCAATGTTGCGGCCATTGTAGTGAGCGTTCAGGGCATAGGTGGCGGGACCATCGATGCCGTTTTTGCTGACGATAACGCCGTTATTGAGCGAAACATTGATCGGTCGTGCGTTGTTCTGCAGGGTCATCAGCATCGAGTTGCCGAGCTGCCAGATGTCGTTCGACGAATAGTCGGCGAAATAAAGCCCAAGAGCCAAGCTGTTGCCTTGGAACAGCTCACGATTGAGGCGGGCATCGTCCGTAAACGACTTGATTTTCTTGTTGACGTACCACATGCCGGCATCGATGACCTCCGTTTGGGGGTCAGTGATGGCGGCGCCGTTGCCTGCGAACGTGGCCGTTCCCGCGGTCGCCATGCCACCGGCTGCGGTCACGATAGCAGGGTTGGCGTTGGCCGTCGAAACGGCGCTACTGACGTAGCTTCCCAGCGTTTCCGGATTGGCGCCCGTGAACAGGCAGTGGCAGTACGCTTCTCCTTCGTTGAAATTCAACTTGTTGGAGACCTCCCAGCCGCCATAGGTCTTCTCCAGTTCCACGCCGAACATATGCGTTGAAAGCCCGCGACCGTCGGCCATGTCCATTGTCATGGTGCCGGGCGTGGTGCCGGGCGTCGTCTCGAACGTCACCACGCGGTTTGCGTTGCCGAGCAGTGTACCGGTCATGGGATCGAAGCCCGGAAAGGCCTTCACCTTGTGACCGTTGTCTTCCGACAACAACGGAATTGGCGTGAAGAAGGCGTTGTTGTCTTTGGTGACGCGGCCGTGGAACGTGATCTTGCCGTTGTCGATGTCATGAACAAGCGTAACTTCTGCTTGGTAGCCGTCGTCACTCGGAAACTGCGTGTCGCGGATGCCATCGGACGTCCGGTAGAAACCACCAACCGATGCATACCAGCCTTCGGCAATCTTGCCGCCGTAATATAAATCGATGCGGCGCTGGTCGCCGTTGTCCCAACTCAGGCGCAGGCTGCCGCCGGGATTGGTTTCGCCGTTCTTCTCGATAAAGTTGACGGTCACGCCGGGCTGCCCGCTCGACCAGATCGGGCTCGGACCGCCGCGTAGCACCTCGACACGGGCCACTGTGTCGTCCAGGCGGAACAGCGAAGAATTGTCGAGAAACGACAGCGTCGGCGAGGCATAGAGCGGCGAACCGTTGAGTGCGATTGACGCGAAGGGAGCATCGCCGCCGGTCGGAAAACCGCGGACCTCGACATTAGCACCGGACACGCCGCCGGTGCTCTCGACGAAGACGCCAGGCACGATCTTGAGCAGATCGGCGGTGCTGGAAGGGGCTGCTTCGCGAATCTGGGATTCGCTAGCTGTCGTAATGGAGAAACTCGCATCCAGTTTGCGTTCGCCGAGCAGGTTGGACGATCCGGTGACGATGACGGTTTCCATTTCCTGTGCCGCTTGGTTGCCGGCGGATAGCACGCCTCCCGCTGGCGCATCAGCGGCTTGATGCAGCGTGATCGTGCCGTTGCTGTTTGAGGCGACGACGATACTGGTGCCGGCCAAAAGCTTCTCCAGCCCCGACGAAACCGTGTAGCGGCCATTGATGGCCCGCGTGCGTTTGCTGTCCACATCAGACTCGGAAACAAGAATCTGTACATCGGCTTGATGCGCAAATTCGGGAATGCTGTTCAGCGCATTCTCCGCGGGCAAATTGAAATCATGCTGCGAGGTCAGGTCCCCCGCGGCTGACGATCCGAATACGGCCCATAAAACCGGTGTACAAACCACCATCGTCCGCAATGCGGACGAAGACAGCAGCGCTTGTTTCGCTACCCTCATGTCTCTCTCCCTGTGTTTGTGTTACGCCGCATCATTCAGCCGCACGGCGGGTCTCTTCACACGCAAGGATGCGCGGGCATGCTACTTCCGTCTACAATGTAGAGCATTTTCAGCGGAGTGTGGCGCGGACGAGACGGATAACGTTACCATCGCGTACAACACCTGCCTGCAGCGTCGTGGCGACGGCGTTGGCGAACGCTTCCGGCTGATCGGAGCGAAACCTGCCGACGACCTTTTCGTGCGCCAGGGCAACATTGGCAACAAGAATTTTGTGGGCCGAATAGCGGTTGAATTCTTCGACAGCTTCTTCAACCGTTTGTCCTGTGAGAAAGATTTCGCCCGTGCGCCATGCAAGCTGCCGATTGATTTCGGCGGAATCGACGGTGGTGACACGGTGCGTCCCGTCATCGGAAATGAGCGCACTATTTCCGGCCTTGAGATGAACCGGCGCCTGACCCGCCTTGCTTACCCAGGCGTCAACGGTGCCTTCCGTAACGAGAATACTCGATTTGGCGTTACGGCGACGGATGGAGCAGGTGGTGCGGAGGGTCTTGAACCGTACTGGCCCGGAGGACACGACAAACGGCAGGGCATCTTCGGCGACTTCAAATAAGGCCTCGCCGGCGATCAAACTCACGGCGCGCAGTCCGCCAGTGAAAGCGACGTCAATCTGTGTCGCCGTGTTCAAGGTCGCAACGGTGCCATCCTGAAGCGGCACGCGCAGGACTTCGCCCATAAGAGTTGCATAATGCAAGCTGGGAACGACCGGAACACGGCGGATGAAGCTGACGCCAGCGATACCGGCTGCGGCCGCCAGACCGGCAGCCCCGCCCCCGACGATCAGCTTTCGCCGGTTGATCGCGGCAGGCCCGGGTGACGCGAACGCCTCGGTGCCCTCGAGCGCTCTGCCGCGTTGAAGGAAGCATAGCGCCGCTTGCGCCCGCAGCAAGGCTCCGGAACGGCGCGGATCACCCGCAAGCCACACATCCAATTCGCTTGCCAAATCGGGATCGCATTGGCGCTCCTCCAGCCGGATTGCCCAGACGGCTGCGGTATCGTCAATTTCCGTGGCGGATTCGCACCTTTGCACCAAACTCTCGTATTCCGTTCGGCCGAGTGGAAGTCTGCTCGGTCATGGCTGTCAAAATCAGGCGCAAGCCTCTTGCGGCCTGCGCTTCGACGGTATTTTCCGATACCCCCAGCATCGCGGCGATACTCCGCTGGGACATTCCCTGTATTCGCCTCAACACGAAAATCTTGCGGCACTTTTCCGGCAGAGCCAGGATCAGTTTCTCCACCTGCTTCAACTCGAGCCGTCCGGCAGCGATGCGCTCGGGGGATGGCTCATCATCTACGATGTTCAAGCATTCGATTTCCGCCACTGTATCAATACGGACGACACGGGCACGGCGGATTTGTTCCAAGAGAATATTTTGCGCGGTGCGAAACAAATAACTGCGGCCGCTGGCGATATGGCTAACGCTGTCCAACGCTGCGATCCGGCAGTAGGCCTCCTGAACAACGTCGTCGATCTGGTCGGCGGCGATGCCGTGTCTGCTGAGCCAGGCGCGCACATCCTTCTCATGTGGAAGAACGTGCCCGCTCACCCAAGCAATAATCTCCGGTCGGCTTTGCCCCAATGCGGCCTCCCCTCAGTTCCCCGGCCCGAACGCACCCATCGCTGCCATCGTGATCGGACTATGCTGGGAGTCCGGCTCGGCGGCGAATGTTGCAAGTCGCAGGTTACGGCAACATTCGTATTTGCAGTAGAGATCTTTTTTCCACGGAAATGTCGCCGTCGTGCATCCTGTAAGCAATGGCAAATGGCCTGGATACGCCCCCGGCTGAGTCTCGATCTTGCGGATACCGGAGAGACCAGCCTATTCCCTCTGGACGGCGACAATCTATGAATCGGCCCTGAACTTGGAATTCAGCGGACAAATCGATGCGGCTGTCCTGGGCTGCCAGTGTTCGAACGTTCAGGGTTGGTACGTGGCGGGTGCACAATAACGATTTCTATACATTGCTCCTGCGCGCCACTTTGGAGATAGCGGAACCGATTGACCTTGGAGGCGATCAGATCGCGCAGCCGCCCGCGGCAGCCCGGTGCCCGGCAACCAAGCACCTCGTATTCAATCACACCATCGTCGTCGAGGGCGAACGCCTTTTGGATGGTACGGCTCAGGGACTTGAGCGTAATATAATTGGGCAATGAAGTTTCGTGCCAGACGGCAGGATGGTTCTTCAATTGCACCATTTTCAAAAGGATTACGTTTGTCAAAACCCGCTCTCCCCCATGCAGGAACTGACTACCCTAAGGCGTAGAGTGCGATTGATGCAACGCTTCGTGTGTGCCGCCGCTATGCGGCTGATTTTGCGGCCACAACTTAGAACCGGACATAGCGGGAGAAAGGCTTTCCAGGCCGCCTGCCGCACCGTTCCCACACCAAAGTACGTACGCGCCCGGCGCGCTGCGCACCGATTACCATGGATTCCTGCCTTAGCCGGCAAATGGGCTCCGGCTGCACCGCTGTCTAAGGCACCGCCTGAAAGGAAAGCGTGTAGGTGGCTGTCGCGACGCCATCGGGCGCCGTCACAACGATCATGGCCGGTTTCGCCGTCGACGGTAGGGACACGGGCTTGCCCGGAACCGTGTCAATGCCCGCAATCGTCAAGCGCCGCGACCGCGTGGACGTTGGATAGGCTGCCAGCGTTACAGGGGCACCGGGCCGGTCCAAGCGCGCCGTCAGCGTGTGAACGTCTGGATCGAGATTTTGGATCAAACGGGCGCCTGTCAACTTTACTTCGGTCAGGCCCGCGATTTGATCGGGCTTGGCTGGCAGGTAGGTCTCGCGGGTAACATTGACGCCGATCCAGTTCGGGTCGGTGTAGCGATCACCGATCACGATTTGCCATATCCCGCGCGGACGCCAGGATGGGATGAGCGCGGTGTCTCCCTCGTCCATCAGCCGCTGAATCGCGGTTTCCAGATTGTCGAGATAGGCCGTCCCGGCGATGGGCTTATCGTTGTGCCCAGTGAGGATGTGGCGGATGCGATCTCCGATCTTCTCGCGCATTGTGCGTAGATTGGCGAGATAGGCGTCCAGTGGACGCTGATCGAACTGCATGAACAGAATGTCGGGGGGCAGGAAGGAATTGTTGCCGAGCGCGTCGCCGCTGAAGAGGTCACCGGTCGCCGGATCGAAGATGACGACCGATCCTGGCGTATGGCCCGTGACCATATAGATTTCGAGTTTACGGCCGCCTAGGTCGATCGTATCGCCGTCTTCCACTTTCTTCAAATGGGCGGCGACTGCGGATGCCGGCACGCCTTTGCTTTCGAGAAGCGCCGCCGTTGCAGGCCAATCCGGCGCGCCGATATACGCATCGGCATCCGCAATGAACTGGTCCGCCTGACCGATGTGATCGCCATGGCTATGCGTGAAGATGGGAATAACGGGCAACCCGCCCACAAACTGACTGACATAAGCTTTCAGATTGCCGCGTCCCATGCCGCTGTCGATGAGGGCGTAGGCCTTCGTACCCTTGACGAGATACATCTTGTCGTTGTCCGAGTCGCGGATCATGCGCACGCCCGGCAGAACCTCCTCCGAAACATAGGTCGTGCGATCGCGGCGTGCCACGGTGTAACTGAACGTGACCGGCTCGCTATCGGCATATCCGGGCTTGGTCGCCACGGCCCGCAAGGTATAGCCGGTCGTCAGCCCGTTGTTGCCATCATAGACACCGGCGATGAAAAGCACCTGTCCGCGTTCGATTCTGGGACTCGTTGTCGTGGGAATACCGCCGTCCCATGAATAGTGGATCTCCGCGGTCTTGTCGGCATCGTCGAGGGCGATGCTGGTCGTGTTGTTGTATGTGCCCGGTGCCGGCATCACGGTCACCGCGGGAAGTTGCGGCCTCTGCACTGCGGACTGCGCCGTGGCGGGCGAAGCCGCAAGAAGGCCGATCAGGGCAAACCCGCCGAGTTTCCATGCCGGATTACAGCTTATTTTCATCCCCTACCCCTTGTCGCGGCATTGTCGAAGCGTCGTCCGGGCAGATATCCTTCTCATTCTTCTGTCCAACGCAACCTACCATTTGGTCGGTATCCGGCGGTTTTTGCGGACATGGCAGCAGCGTTTTGCCGTGTTATTCTGCATTCCCCTGCCAACCCAAAAGAGGGGAGCAGGCGAGGCATGTCCTGATGCTCCTCTGCCCCCCGATCACTTGGCATCCGTCCCTTTCGATATTGCCATCGCGTCGGTGCATTGCAGGAGTTTGATCCGAACAAGCAATGTGCGGTCTATTGAAAAACTAATGTTATTAGGGTAAGAACTAATTGAATTAATGCAGGTTATGTTATGAAAGTCGACCTTGCGCGCATCCGCCACGAAGCAGGGGCGCTAGCCAACCGGCATGGCCTTGATGGCCTATCCATGAGCGATCTTGCAGCGGCATTGGATATCCGCACGCCCTCTCTTTATTCCCATGTCGCTGGCGTTGAAGAGGTCAAACGCCATCTCGCATTGTACGGCCTTACAGAGTTAGAGCAGGGTGCCGTGCGGGCCACGGTCGGCAAGTCCGGGCCGGATGCGGTCCGGGCCCTCTTCAACGGCTATCGTGCCTTCGCCTACCGCAATCCGGGCGTCTACGCCGCCACGATACCAACGCCGCCACGCGAGGACACCGAATGGAGGGTCGCTTCGAGTCGGCTGACACAGACCTGTTTGGCGGCGTTGCAAGGTTATGGCTTAAAGGGGGCGGAAGCGATTCATGCGCTGCGCGGCTTGCGCAGCCTCGTACATGGATTTGCTTCACTCGAAGCGGCTGGCGCGATGCACCACACCGTGAAGCGGGATGAGAGCTTTGCTTGGCTTGTCGAGGTATTTCTGGCTGGCCTTCAAAAAGCGGCCGCGCAGGCACAGGCCCACAAAATCACAAATGACCCGAAGGGGACCGCATGACGTACCTCGCTTTGTTCTTTGCCGGCGCCCTTCTTTGCAACTGTGTCCCGCATCTGGCCGCCGGGCTGCAGGGATGTGCGTTCCCCACACCGTTTGCAAAACCCAGAGGTGTTGGAAACTCATCGCCCTTCCTCAATTTCCTTTGGGGTGTATTCAACCTCGGCGTTGGCATCGCTTTGCTTTCACGCTATCCCGTCATCGTTGGCTTGAACTTGAATTGCTTGGCGATCGCTGGCGGAGTTCTTCTGCTGGGCAGCTATCTGTCGCTCCATTTCGGCAAAGTTCGCAGAGAAAGCGCCGCTTCGTAACACCGCAAACCCCACAACGATTGTCATCGCCGACGTGTTATAAGCTGTCGCGGAACGCATCCGGTCCCGTCTTCTGGGGAATGTCGATGTCTAATGGTTTGAAACCTCGCCGTGTTGCTTGGGGCCGCCGTATTGTCTTAGCGGCTGTGGGAATTTTATTAAGCGCCTGCGGCGCGCTTCATCCCAAACCGGTGAGCTTGGAAGAGCGGCTTGCCGCGTTTCCGAAAGACGGTTTGCCGCTCAACCATGCCGTGATGGTGCGCTGGAACAGTACCGGCGTGCCATGGATCGAGGCCGAAACCGATCACGATCTCGCTTTCACACTCGGGCTGGTCCATGCCCATTTGCGCCTCGGGCAGATGGCGATCATGCGCCGGGCCGTCCAGGGGCGCCTGTCGGAATCGGGCGGTCCCTTCGCCCAGGACATTGACCGCGCCTTGCGCACCATCGATTTTGCCTATGCCGCGCCCGAGATTGAAGCCAAATTGCCGCCTGCCACCAAGGCGTGGCTACAGGCCTTCGTCGACGGCCTCAACTGGTATCAGTCCCATGCCAAGGAGCCGCCGCCGGAATTTGGTCTTTTGGCGATCCGCAACGAGCCGTGGACTATCAGGGATCTGATCGCCATCGGGCGACTTGCTGGAACCGATGTCAATTGGTTGGGCTATCCGGGTCTGTTGAAGGCGCGGCTGCGCCCGGATTGGTCCGAGGTCTGGCAGCGGACATTAGCAGTCGGCACCAACTCGACGCCGAGTTTCAGCACCAGCAATGAGGCCCTGCTGCAACAGCTCCTGCAGGGTTCCAGCCGTTCCGGTAGCAATGCTCTGGTGGTATCGTCGGCGCGCAGTGCCACGGGCGCTGCGCTTTTGGCGGGCGATCCTCATCTCGGACTGACGCTGCCCAATTTCTGGCTGCTGGTGGGCATCAAGTCGCCGTCATTCCATGCGGTCGGCTTCATGGTGCCGGGGCTGCCCTTCATTGGGCTCGGCCGCAACGACGACATCGCTTGGGGCGGCACCAATATGCGGGCGGCGCAATCCGAACTGCTTAATGTTGCGGGTGAAGCAGGCATCAGTGAACGCCACGAACGTATCGCCACGCGCCTGTGGTTCGATAAGGACGTTACCATCCGCCGCTCCAAGGAAGGACCGATTCTCTCCGATCTTGCCATGTTCCCGGCTCGTCCAGGTGAAGTGATCGCGCTGCGCTGGAAGGGCCACGAGGCCAGCGACGAGTTCTCCGCTTTTCTCGCGGTTATGCGGGCCAAGAGCGCCAGCGAATTCCGCCAAGCCTTTGCAACCTACAGCGTGGCTGGCCAGAACATGCTCTGCGCCACAAGCAGCGGCGATATCTGTCAGGTAATGGCCGTGCAGATACCCATCCGCGAAGCTGCTCTTCCGGCCGATCTGGTGCGCCGCATCGACGATCCCGCAGCCGCCTGGCATGGCACCGCCAATGCGATGAGCCTGCCCTTCGCGCTCAACCCGCCGGATGGCGTGCTGGCCTCCGCCAACAACCGGGCGGCGCCGACGCCTTTTCCGCTTGGATTTCTTTATCCTACCTCCGAGCGGGTCGAGCGTCTCTACGCTCTTGCAAAAGCCAAGGATAAAATCGCCATCGCCGATCTCGCAGAGCTGCAGCAAGACACGCTATCGACCGCCGCCCTGTCGCTTAAGCATGACCTGATGCCGATGCTCAAGGCTTCCACGGCGGCGCCCGATTTCGTCCGCACGATCGAGGCTTGGGACGGCCGCTACGACGCCGACAAAGCCGGGCCCGTGGCGTTCGAGAGCTTACTGTATGAACTTGCCAATCGGCTTTATGCTAAGGATGGTGCTGTTCCGGGCGACAAGGCCGATTGGGGCTATCTCGTCCGCTATCTGCCCCAAGACTTGGCGGCCGCACCCCGCCAGCATGAGCTGCTCGACGAATCTCTCTTGGCCGCCGCCGCGACCGCTCGCAAGTTTCCGACCTGGGGCGACATGCACCGCGTCGGGATCAACCATATGCTGGCCTTTGCTCCGGTGATCGGCAGCGCCTTCTCGCTCGGGGATTTCGGCGCTGGCGGCTCCCGCAACACGGTTATGAAAACCGCGCACGGCTTGGTAAATGGCAAGCACAGTTCGACTTATGGCAGCCAAGCGCGCCAGCTTTGCGATATGTCCAATCTCGATGGCTGCTCATTCGTACTGTTTGGCGGCGAGGATGGCTGGCTGGGGAGTGCAAATTTTGCCGACCAGGTACCGCTCTGGCGCGAGGGCCGAACCATTGCGATGCCGCTAACGCCAGCCAAAGTCGCCGAAGCGTTCCCGATTACCACGGTGCTGCAGCCGCATTGACGGCGAGGTCGGCGGCAGCCGATGCGGTCACCTGGGGCTTTGAGTTGTTGGCATCGGGGTAACTGCCTTCGCCATGCGCGCATCCTGCCGCATTGATGCGCATTCACCGTGTTGGAACAGACCATTGGTGGGCCAAGATATCGTTGAGGCCATTTTTTGGCCGTGGTCTGGAACCGATAAAGATGGTCGAGCCGAAATTTCCTGGGTAACATACAATTTGGGACATCTCGGCATAGCAGGCGGAAAATTGGGTCCAGAGGTGGGTCGCGCCTGCTTGCCAAGCTGGGGTGGTATGGCACAGCGCATGCAAACAATTGCCCGGATGGCGGCCGTGCTGGTGAGTTGCCTGGCGCTTGGCGGCTGCGCCCCGTCGTTCAATTTGTTTGGGGCTTTTTTCCCCGCCTGGATGCTATGCGGGGCGATCGGCATTGCCAGCGCTATTGTGGCCCGGCTTATCTTTGTTGCCAAAGCACTAAATGGAGCGCTGCCCTTTCAATTGCTGGTCTGCAGCGCCATCGGCATGATCGTGGGGGTTTTTTCGTGGCTGGTTTTGTTCGGGTTTTGATTCTTGGGGGTGCGCCATCGCACGGATAAGCGGCAAAACAGTATCGTTGGGCATCGTACTGATCGCGGTCGTGGCAGTGGCAGCGATTTATGCGCTTGGCCGGTCACGTCCCGCGACGGACGATGCTGCTATCGACGCGGAGGTGGTGCATGTCGCCGCTGAGGTCGGCGGGCGGATCGTCAAAATTTCCGTTAGGGAAAACATGCGCGTCAAAAAGGGCGACGTGCTGTTCCAGATTGATCCCGAACCATACCGTTTGGCGGTGGCACAGGTCGAGGCCGATCTGGCGATTGCCGAAGCCGAGCTGGCGACCCGCCGCCGTATCCTGTTTGCCGAGCAGGCCAACGCGGCCACGGCGGGTGATAGCGCCAGCAGTGCAGGGTCCACTTATGCCTTGGCCGCGCGCACGACGGAGCGGCTGCGGCCGTTGGCGGCAAAAGGCTATGTGCCGCGTCAGGAACTCGATTCTGCCGAAGTGACGGAGCAAAATGCAGCCACGGCCTTGCGCGCGGCGCGGACGCAGCAATCTTCTGCCGAACAAGCTGTCGATACGGTCGGAGCAGCCGAAGCCGGTGTACGGGCGCGCGGCGCGGCTCTGGGACTAGCAAAGCGGCAGCTCGCCAACACCACCGTTCGTGCCAGCCACAACGGCTTGATTGTCGGACTGACCGCTTCGTCGGGTGAGATTGTGATCCCCGGCCAAGCGCTTTTTACCCTGATCAATACCGAGGAATGGTACGCCGTCGCCAATTTTCGCGAGACCGATCTTGGCGGCATTGCCGAAGGCGATTGTGCCACGGTCTACGCCATGACCGACCGCAGCCGTGCCGTCAAAGGCGTTGTGGAGGGGATTGGTTGGGGCGTCGCCGATCAGGACCGTATCAATCTGCCGCGCTCGGCGCCGCTGGTGGAACGCTCACTCAATTGGGTGCGGGTGGCACAGCGTTTCCCGGTGCGCATTAAGCTGGAAAATCCGCCGCCCGACGTGGTGCGCTTGGGGGCGAGTGCCACGGTTCAGGTCAAACATGGCGACGCCTGTCCTTGAAGGCGCGGGCATCAGCCCGTCGGGTCTTGCCTATCTCTTGGCCATGCGCCCCGGCCGCCTGGAATATGCCTTGCGGCTGGCTGTTATAACAGCTCTGAGCTGTCTGGTGGCGGAGATTTATCAGACTCCGGACATCGCGCTGACGATCTATATCGCCTTTTTTCTCAACCAGAAGAACCGTCCCGCCAGCGTCATCCAAAACATCGCCTTTGTGGTGCTGATCTCGATTGTCATCGGCATCGTCATTGTGATCACCGATTTTGTTCTGGATGATCCCATGTGGCGCGTGGCGAGCATGACGCTGATTTCCTTTGGCTGTCTGTTCCTGGGTTCGGCCAGCAAATTGCGGCCATTGGGCGGAACGCTGGCGCTGGTGATGGCTTATGCGCTCGATCTTTTGGGCAGTGTTCCGGTGGGGGAATTGGCGACGCGCGGTCTTCTCTATGCATGGCTGTTTGTCGGTATCCCGGCCGGGGTTTCAATTGTCGTCAATCTGCTCTTTGCCCCATCGCCGCGCCATGTGGTGGAGCAGGATATCGCGTTGCGGCTGCGCCTTTCGGCGCGACGGTTGCGTGATGGCGATGCCGCCCGGCAGTTTGGCGAGGTCTTGCGCGAAGGCTGCGCGCCGCTTCTGGCTCTGCTGCGACTGGCACATCTGGAGCGGAGTGTAACCGGCCCGCAGATCGCCGCCCTGAAACAGGCGGCTCTATCGGCAACTGCTATTATGTCCGTTATTGATGTAGCTGTCCGTCATGGCTTTGTCCTTCCGGCGGGATTGGCGCAGCAACTTGCGGCCAGTTTGGAAGGTGCTGCTGTCGCTCTGGAGCACGGCCACGTCCCGGCCCCGATCACGTTCGACATTCCGCACCCAGCTATGCCAGCCGAAGTCGTTGCGGTCGTGGCCGAGATCGCTTTGGCCTTGGCGCAGTTCGGTGTACCGCAAGCTTCCGCAGCAAAACCGCAGCCCAAACCCAAAGCGCCGTTCTTCTTGCCCGATGCCTTCACCAATCCCGATCACGTCCGTTTTGCCCTTAAGACCACCTCTGCTGCGATGTTCTGTTATATCTTCTATTCGCTGACCGATTGGAGCGGCATCCATACCTGCTTCATCACCTGCTACATCGTCTCGCTGACCACGGCAGGCGAATCGATCGAGAAGCTCACCTTGCGCATCTTGGGCTGCCTGCTCGGCGCCACGGTAGGCTTCGCATTGATCCTGTTTGTGCTGCCGCAACTGACTTCTATCGCCGCCTTGATGGCCATTGTCTCTCTGGGCGTGCTGGGCGCGGGCTATGTGGCGGCGGGCAGCCCGCGGATTTCCTATGCCGGGTTTCAGATCGCTTTTGCTTTCCTCATGTGTGTGGTGCAAGGCCCATCGCCCGCCTTCGATTTCATTGTCGCGCGCGACCGCGTTATCGGCATCCTCATCGGCAATGCGGTGAGCTATCTGGTCTTTGCCAATCTGTGGCCCGTCAGCGTTGGCCGACGGATTGATCCGGCGATCACCGGTTTGCTGGGGCGCCTTGCCGCGCTCGCCCGCAGCCGCAGCGACGGCATCGCTGCCGCCGATCTGCATGCAGCTATCGGCATGGTGGAGAGCGACCTCAGTTTGGCCCGCTACGAGCCTGTCCGTTTGCGCCCCCCCGCTGCTTGGTGCGATGCCCGCAAGCGCATACTCGCCGACGGCACAGCTTTGGGAGAACTTCTGCCACTGGTGCGCGATGATCGTCTAGCACTGGATTCGGCGGAATTTTTTGAGCATCTCGCCACCAGCCCCCACGAAGCGCCACGTGTCGCTGCGTCGGCGGACGATCCCGTCGGCCGTCTCTTTGAAAGCCATCTCAGCGACCTGCAGCGGGGTCTTCTGCTCGCTTCGCAAACCGAGGAAACCATCCATGCGCCGGCTTGAAGGCTTATCATGTCTGCTGTCGCTGTTCTTGTGCGGCTGTGCCACTTCGGCGCTGGAGATGGCACCCGCAAGCCCCGACCATCCTTGGCAACCCCCCACCGACGCCTCTGGCGAAATCCTCCCCGGCGCTCTGCCACCAGCCGATGCGAGCGCCCCGAAGGACTATGTTCTGCCCGCCAATACCGCGCTGGCGCAGCTGCCACGGGTTCCTGCCGGCATCGACGCTCATGCTTACACCCTGCCGGAGTTGATCGACATTGCCCAGTCGAACAATCCCTCAACCCGCATCGCTTGGGCGGAAGCCCGCAATGCGGCCTTGGCTGCCGGCATCGCAAAAAGCGCTTATTTGCCTGACATTTCTGCAATCGTGGTGGGTGGCTATCAAACCGGTTATCACAGCGCCAGCACTTTAGGGCTGAATACAAGCAATAGCGAAACCATCAAAGGCACCATCTCCGCGCTGTCGTTGCAATGGCTGCTCTTCGATTTTGGCAAGCGCGCCGCCGTGGTGGAAGCCGCCGAGCAGCTTTCTGTCATCTCCAATATCGCTTTCACCGCCAGCCATCAGCAAGTGATCTATCAGGTGAGTCTCGCTTTCTACGCCAAGGCGGCGGCCGATGCGCGGCTGCAGACCGCCAAGCAAGCTTTGCTGAACACGTCCGATGTGGAAGCCGCCAGCGAGGCGCGTTTCAAACAAGGGGTGGGCACGGTGGTCGAGACCGCACTGGCCCGCCAAGCCTCGGCCCAGGCGCGTTTCGATCTCGTGACCGCGGAAGGGGCAGCCGAAGATGCCTATAGCGCATTACTGGAAGCGATGGGCATCTCACCCTTGACCAAGCTGAAGACGGCAGACCTGTCGCGGCGCCCGCTGTCAGCTGCCATGTCCCAACCCATTGATCAGGTCGTGGCCGCGGCGCTGGCGCGGCGCCCCGATATGCTGTCAGCCCATGCCGCGCATCAGGCAAGCCTTGCCAATCTGCGCGCCGCCGAAGATGAGTTCATGCCCAAACTTTTTCTCAGCACCACCGGCTCCTATAGCGAAGGCGGGCTGGAGACCAGTGTTCTTCCCGGCATTGCACAGGTGCCGCCGACGGTCAATTTGTCAGGCAATAAGCTGGGCGCCACGGCGTTTATTGGGTTGCATATTCCCATTTACGATGGCGGCACCCGCGCGGCATTGCTGGAACAGGCGCGCAGCAATGTCGGAAAATCCGACGCTACCTTCGCCCAAATACGCGACCAAGCCGTGCGCCAGATCGTCTCTGCTGGCAATACCGCCAAATCGAGTCTGGCAGCCTATGATGCAGCCCGCTCTTTGGTGTCAGCCACGCAGACCAGTTATGATGCCGCGCTGGCCGCTTATAAGCATGGTGTCGGCAACATCACCGCTGTCACCACCGCCGAAACCCAGTTGCTACGCGCCCGTTATGCCGAGACCGATGCCTATTCGGGCGCCCTTGCGGCTGCGGCAACCTTGGCCCTCTCCGCGGGTGCGCTCGGAGCTGCGCCAGAGCAATGACCATGAACGGTCCATTCCGCCACAGAACTGCGACCGCCGCTCAGGCATAAGGCAACGAATACGTATGCGTAAAGCCTGTGCGGCTTAGGCGGGGCGCGCCAGCGTGCTAATCTCTGTCCAACAAAAACAGGGGAGGCCACGACATGTCTCGTGCATTCGCGAAGGTTTGCAGTTGCCTTGCGCTGGCGGCGATGCTCACCGCTGCTGCGGCCGAAACCAGCCGCTTGGCGCCGTGGTGGAGCGGAGCCATCGTCTACGAAATTTATCCTCGTAGTTTTCAGGATTCGAATGGCGATGGTGTGGGTGACCTCAACGGTATCACCGCGCGCCTTGATTACATCAAATCCTTGGGCGTGGACGCGATCTGGTTGACGCCGATCTATCCCTCGCCGCTGGTCGATTTCGGTTACGATATTTCCGATTACACCGCGATCGATCCGCAGTACGGCACGCTTGCCGATTTCGATCGGCTGGTGGCCGAGGCCAAAAAACGGAACATCCGCATCGTGATAGATCTGGTTTTGAACCACACCTCAGACAAGCACGCTTGGTTCCAAGAATCGGCCAGCTCCAAAGACAATCCCAAACGCGATTGGTATGTTTGGCGTGACGGCGAGGGGCCGGGTAAGCCGCCGAACAATTGGCAGTCCGTCTTCGGCCATGGTGGTTGGCAATACGACGCCAAGACCGGCCAGTGGTACTGGCACAAATTCTACGCCGGGCAACCGGACCTTAATTGGCGTAATCCGAAGGTTGCGGAGGCAATGTATAATGTGGAGCGCTTTTGGATCGCCCGCGGCGTGGCCGGCTTTCGTCTCGATGCCATTACCACCTTGTTTGAAGACCCAGCATTGCACGATGAGGGCGTTGTTAAAGATGCGTCTGGAAAACCCGTAATCAACGCCTTCGGTGATCCTCAGCTCGATGATACGCGGACCAACAACTTACCCGAAGTGCACGACATTTTACGCCAAATTCGCAAGGTCGCCGACGCCGCCTCCGGCAAAGAGGCCGTCTTGATCGGCGAGACCTATGTCGCCAGCATTGCCGATCTGAAGAAAATGTATGGCGCCCACAATGACGAACTCCAAATGCCCATGGATTTGCAAGTCGGCTTCGTCAACAAATTGGATGTGGCGCGTTTTCGCTCTTTGATCAACGCCGCCGAAACAGGGCTTGGCGATCATGAGCCGCTTCTCGTCCTCGACAATCATGACAATCCGCGCTGGGACCGTTATGGCGATGGCGTTCATAACGAAGACATCGGTCGCGTCTTGGCGACGGTGATCCTCGGCTCGCGTGGCGCCGCCATGTATTACTATGGCGACGAGATCGGCATGGTGACCACGCCGCCGATGCGCAAGGAAGATGTTCGCGATCCGGTGGGTGTTACTGGCTGGCCGAAGCAGAAGGGACGTGACGGCGAGCGCACGCCAATGCAGTGGAACGCCGGGCCTAATGCTGGCTTTTCGCCCGCGGGGGTTAAGCCGTGGCTCGCCATACCACCTGCCGCCGTCACGGCGAATGTTGCCGCGGAGGACGGCAAGCCGGACACGCTTCTGGCTTGGTACCGCCAACTCGGAGGGTTGCGAAAGACCAACGCGGCCCTCCGGGACGGTGACGAGGTTATGCTCAACACCGCCGACACCCATGTACTTGCGTGGTTGCGGCGCACACCCGCGGGGGAGGCAGTGCTGCTTGCATGCAATTTCACGGCGGAGCCACAGAACGTCAGTTTCGATCTTAATGCGCTTAATGTTCGCGCTGCCAATGTTCTCTCGCTGATGAACACACCAGGCCAGGTCGTTCCAAGGTCACTTGCCAAGATGGTTTTGAAGCCGTTCGGCGTTGTGATTCTGCAGCTGCACTAACGCTCCGGTGCCCAGCCGCCGCTATTCCGCGACAATCTCACATGCTGAAAGCAGGGCCTGCCCTTTCGCGGCATGAAATTCGAGGTTCAAGAATCCGCCCGTAACTTTCGTATGAAAACTCCGCGTATAGCCCTTGTGGCGCCCACCTGCTGCAACGAAGACATCGAAATTCCGTACCACCGTTATGCCATTGGCGCGCACATCAAATACCCGTTCCCCGGCCTTGGATGCCACTGGCTCCGCAAAGTGGAGAGTCACGCTGTAGCGTCCATCCGGTAAGGGAACATGATACGAAAAGGCACCCTCGCGATAGCTATCATAGAGACTGCTTTCGGCCGCCGCCGCCGTCACGTGGCCTCGCGTATCCGGCAGGCCGGTGCCCCTTGCGGTGCCGCCATCGAAATACATGTCGGAGCCAAAACGCAGCCCGGTGGATGTGATCATGCCCACAATGTCGCCCGCTTTTATGCGCACGACGCCCGGATTGCCGCCATAATGCCACTGAAGCGTATCCGAAAGCGGCGCACCGCCGCCGATCGCCGTTGCCTTCAACACATTGTTTCCCGCATCAAGATGCACAGCCTTCCACAGGCAGATACTGCCGGTGCAAGACGTGGTGCCTACCAGTTTGCCGTTCAAGACAAGCGAGGCAGCCGGTGTATTGCTGTATGCTTCGACGTCGAGCACGCCATAAGGACGGTCGGTGTAACGCCGTCCCACCAAGTGTAGCGTCGGCGCCGTATTCCAATTGGCACGGTAGAAATAAAATGCATCCTTGCGCACCGCACGGTCGATTGTCACCAGCCCTTTGTCGTTGATATCGATAAGGTCGCCCTCTTCTCGGCCCGGGGTGGCGAAGTCGAACATATTCCAAATGAAGACTCCCCAGAGATAAGGTCGCGCCGCGAGTTGCTTCCAGGAAGCTTCATGATAAAGGTTTTGATATTCTTCGGGGTGCGGCCGGCCATGAGGGTTGACCAGCCCGCCGTTCGGATTGTCGCTATGCTGACTCAGGGCTGCGCCTGCACCATATTCTGAAACGCCGATAGGAAGCCGGGGATGAGCCGCGTGAGCGCGGTCAAGAAAAGGGCCGAAATCGTCGAATTCGCCGTTGTACCAGCCGAAATAGCGGTTGTAGCCGACCGCATCCGTAAGACCGACAAGAACATCGCGATTGGGCGCCGTGGCTTGTTCACAGCAATCGGCAAGCGCCGAAGGGCGCGACGAGTCTTCCTGCCGTACCAGTTCGGCCAGGACGCGGACCAGAGGTCCGGCCTTGCTCGGCCCATTCTTCGCAATGGCGCGCAGATCAACCTCATTGCCCACAGACCACATCACAATTGACGGATGATTGTAATTCTGCCGGATCAGCTCAGTAAGTTGCTGGCGCGCATTGGTCGTCAATGCGGGTGATGCGGGCGTCCCGTCAAACGAAACCTCATTGACCAGCGGAACTTCTGCCCAAACCGCGAACCCGCGCCGGTCGGCTTCGTCGTAACTGCATTGGTCATGCTGATAATGGGCGAGGCGCACCGCATTGGCGCCGACATCTTCAACAAGATCGAAGTCGCGTTTCTGGTCCGCACACCGCATCGCCCAGCCTTTGCCACCCTCATCTTGGTGCAGGGCGACACCCCTTAAGAACAGATGCTTGCCGTTTAAGAAAAATCCCTTGTCGGCATCGAAGGTCATGGTTCTAAGGCCCAGCGGCTGACCGGATTCGTCCAGTGGTGAGCCATTTTTCCGCTGTAGCGTCACCACCACTCTATAGAGATAGGGATCGTCTGTTCCGTTCCACAGATGTGGGGACGCGATATCAAGTGTGGTGGAAACACTCGCCACGGCTCGCGGGCTAGCGGAAACAGCCTGAATCCGGCGGGCCACGATCTTGCCGCTGGAATCTTCCACACGAACGGTCAATTGCAGTTTAGCCGCCTCGCCCAGATCGTTGGCGATGCGCGTACGCACATCGATTTTCGCTTTGCCGCTGCTGATATCGCGGGCGCTCGCATAAACGCCAGGCCCGCCGAAATCCATCAAGTCGATATGCTGCGGGGAGGTGACGATCAGTGAAACGTTGCGGTAGATGCCGCCGTGCTTGAAGAAGTCGCCGGAGAGGGGGATCACCGATGCTGTGGTTGAACCCGGTGCCGGAATGCTATTGTCGGCCTTGACGGCCAATATATTCTGTTTGCCGCGAAGCATGGCCCCGGTGGCATCGAAGCGAAAGCGCGCAAATGCCCCCTCGTGCTTGCCGAGATAATGTCCGTTCAGCCAAACATCGGCGATCGTTCCAACGCCGTCGAACTGCAGAAAATAACGCTCCGCCTCGCCAGCCTTGGGGGTCTCAAAGGATAGCCGGTACCACGCCGGGCCCGAATAGGCATCCGAAGCATAAGCTTGGCCTTGCGGGCCACCAATTCTGTTCCAGGTATGAGGCAGGTCAACCTTCTGCCAAGCCGCATCGCTAAACTGCGGCGCTTGCTGGCCGCTCTCGGTGCCCGCTTTGGCGAAGCGCCAGCCCTTGTCGAGCGCAATGATTTTGCGATCCGCCGCCGAAGCCGTCAAGGAGGATGCTAAGCACGCACTTAACGCGGCCAAGGCGCAACGGTGAGGCAATGTCATGTCATCCTCCCCCTGTGAACATCGAGAGGCCACCATCGTCTGCACGCCAGTGTTGCGCAAGGCCGTGGATCGCCGGTTTAGCATCACCACCGTGAATCATGGGCATTTATCGAATTGGGACAAAAACGTCGCCGGAGATTGGCATTGTCAATGATCTTGCTTTTGCACATTCGTCCTAGATGCGTTGATATCGTTACCATATATATAATCAAACAGTTATGGGCATAAGGGGGCCCTTCTTCGCGCCACGCGGCGCCTGCGTGGGGTGGCGCCGTGGCAAATCGCTGGAATATCCGGCAAGATGTGGTAACGATTCCACAATGTGGTAGAGAGTAAGGGAACTTCGCAATCAATTTTGTTTGTATGGGCGTGTTCGATCGGAAGACGTTCTCATTTTCTACCAGAACCGCTGACAACCTGGGCGCCATTGGCCGTGCGACCTACGCGGTCGGTAGCGTCGGCTCGTTTAGCGTTTGCGCATTCCATAAGATTATGGCGACGGCGAAGGGCATCGTCCTCCCGCTAAAGGGGCGGCATTTCTGCCATACCATTTTTCTACAAACCGAGTTGCACGCGATGTTGTGGCGGGCGCACTCTTGCGCCAATTCTACCGGCGTGTGCGGTGTCTTTGATGAATGATTCGGGGGGGAAGGCGCATGAATAGGATAATGGAAGTCCCGGGCGCGCGCGTTCCGCTCGGCGAGAAGATCGGCTATTCGCTAGGTGATGCGGCTTCAAACCTCTATTGGAAGACGTTCGAGTTTTATCTGATGATTTTCTATACCGATATCTTCGGCATTTCCGCTGCGACTATCGGGACCATGTTGCTGGTAACACGTCTGGCCGATGCCGTTGCGGATCCGGTCATGGGCGCTATCGCCGACCGCACGCAAACCCGCTTTGGTCATTTTAGGCCCTATCTGATCTGGTTTGCACTTCCCTTGGCCGCCGCAGGCGTTTTGACCTTTACCACGCCCAATTTGAGCGGTGACGGCAAGGTGGTCTACGCTTACATCACTTATTCATTGCTGATGTTTCTTTATACCGCGGTCAACATTCCCTACACGGCGCTGATGGGCGTCATGACCTCAAATTCCAAAGAACGCACGGTGATTTCCTCCGTCCGTTTTCTGGGGGCCTTCACAGCCGGCATATTGGTCCAATATCTCACGCCAACCTTTGTGCGCGTTTTGGGGCAGGGCAGCGATACACTGGGTTGGCAACGCACCATGATTCTCTATGGCATTATCGCGGTTGCCATGTTGATCGCTTGTTTTCTCACCACCCGCGAACGTGTCACACCGCCACCGCAGCAAAAGGCTGACCTTCGAAGCGATGTGACGGCTCTGGTGGCGAGCCGCCCCTGGCAGGTGCTGTTTGCCGTCATGGTTTTGGTTTTGGCGGCACTCACCATTAAGGGATCGGATGGGGCCTATTACTTCAAATACTTTATCCATAACGAGCGGCTTCTGCCGGCCTTTCTGGTTTCCAACGGCTTTGCCTTTATCGCCGCCGTGGCGGTGGCGTCATTCTTGGCCAAGATATTTGGCAAAAAAGCACTCTTCATGTTTGCCGTTGGTGCTGGGGGCGTGGTGATCGGTGGTTTTTGGATGGCGCGCCCCACCGACATTGCGGCCATCTTTGCGCTGCAGATTGTTTCGAGCTTCATTATCGGTTTCAACTCGCCGCTGGTTTTCGCCATGTTCGCGGATGTGGCGGACGAAACCGAATGGCGCAGCGGCCGGCGCAACACAGGCCTCGTTTTTGCGTCGGCGATCTTTAGCACCAAAGCAGGCTGGGCTATCGGGGCGTGGATGTTCGGATTGCTGTTGAGCCATTTCGGCTATGTGCCCAATGCGGTGCAAACGGCCTGGGCGTTATGCGCTGTGGTGCTGGCGACTAGTTGGCTTCCCTGTGCCCTGATGGTCGCCGCCGCGCTTCTGATGCAGTTCTATCCTTTGACCGAGGCGCAGATGGTCAGGATTGAATCCGATCTCAAAAACCGCCGGGGAGGCTAATATGAAGCGGGCACTCGCCACCGCATTTGTTCTGAGCCTAGTAACGCTCTGGCCACTCCACGCCGCTGCATGGGATGATGTCAATCTCACCCAACCGGGATGGCATGGCGACGGCATCGCTTATTCGGGCTATCGCATCGGGCAGAACCCCGATCGCGGTCTCTATCCCAGCCAAGCCCAAATTCTCGAAGATCTGAAACTGGTGGCGAAGTCCTGGAAGATTATCCGTCTCTACAGCGCCGACCAGCATGCGGCGGATGTTCTGGCCGTGATCGCCCGTGAGAAGCTGGGTCTCAAAGTCATGCTGGGGGTTTGGCTGGATGGCAAGCCAGAAAAGCTCAATGCCAACAGCTTGCAAATTGTCCGGGCCATCCGTTTGGCCAATGAATATCCCGATCTCGTGGCGGCGGTGAATGTCGGCAACGAAATTCTGGTGTCCTGGTCTGATCACCGCCTGACAGAGGCGCAAGCCGAACGCTATGTTGTTACGGTTAAGGCGGGCGTGCGCTGTCCGGTCACGATTGCGGACGACACGCTTTATTGGCGCGATCCCGCGAGCAGGCTGGGCAAGGACATCGACTTTATCACGATGCACACCTATCCGATGTGGAATGGCGAAGACATCGATACCGCCTTCACTTCGACCATCCACAATTATGAAGTGGTCCGGGCGGCACAGCCGGGAAAAACCATAGTCATTGGCGAAGCGGGCTGGGCCACCTTTGCTGACAGCCCTAAGACTTTGCCAAGCGCGGCAAGCCAGGCCAAACAGCAGCGCTATTACCAGGAACTGAACGCCTGGGCGAAAGCATCCGGCGTCACGGTCTTTGTCTTCGAGGCTTTTGACGAGCCATGGAAGGGCAACGGAACCGAAGGCCATTGGGGTGTTTTCGACGAAAGCCGCAAGCCCAAACAGGTGATGGAGAGTCTCTATCCCGAATTGGTCTCTGCGCAAAAGCCCACCCTCATGAGCGGCACGCAGAGCCTGCAAGCGGCTGCTCCTATACCTGGGACTTTGAAAAACAAGGAGTAAGAATTGCTCCGCGTTTTTTTCGCCATGCTGCGATAACGCATTATCACCCCGAGGCGCGTGCCTTCAGGGCTTTATCATGTACAAGAAGCGGGAAAATTCCGAAGCGATGCAAGGCTTCCATACCGGCTGGCGCAAAAAAACGCCACGAGTTCCGCAGCCGGCTAGTCGATAAAAATCCGAAAGTTCGGCGAATCGTTTTTAACGTCACCGAGTTTCGAAGCCGAAAGTTTCACCGACCCGGCGACGTTGCTGCTGACCCAGAGGCCGTGGCGGTCTTTAGCGCCAAGGCCGTAATTTGTCACCGTGACCCGCTCCAGAACGGTGTCGCTTAGGCGGCGCGTTGCGCCGAGTTCCTGTGGCGTGATGATGCTCACGCCATCGGAAAGACTGTCTTCGATGGCGATATCGCTGATGCGCAGGCCCGCAATGTCCTTGCGTTGCAGACATATCTGCAGTGCCGCGCGCCAGGTCCAGCCATGATCATAACCGCCGCAGCGTTGCAGCAAGCAATTGCGTACCGTAGAAATTCCACTGAAGTTGTTGTCGGTCGTCTTATCCGATGTCGGGAAAGTCGTGCTGATCAGAATGCCGCTGCCCGAGCCGATATCGGTGAACAGGCAATCCTCGATGCGGTTGCCCGCACCGCCATAAAGCGAGGCGCCTTGCGCCAGAAACGGTGCCTGACCGGTACAGCGCCGGATGACATTATTGCCTGGCGTCGAAGTCTGCTGCGTAAAGCCTTGATCGGCAGGGGTGGGCCAAATGGCAAAGCAGTCATCGCCGGTATTGCGTGCGGTACAGTTCTCGATCGTGCTATCGCGGACATCGACACAGAGGTTGATGCCATCGGCATAGGTGTTGCGCAGGCGGCAGCCTGTAATCGTGATATTACGGCAAACATAGAACCACATGCCAACTTTGGTGTGCTCCACCCACAGCCGCGAGACGGTGCAGTCGCGCCCATCAGCACCGAAAATCCCGTCGTTCTGCTCACTGTCATTGCGGTATTTCACTTTGCCGATCAGAGCAAAATCGGCCAGCTGGCTGTCTTCGCCGGTCAGCTTGAACCGCAGGCGTCGCGTGGGCTGCTCATAAAGTGCCTCGTCGCCGACAAAGGTGGTATGCCACATGCCGGCGCCTTTTAAGGTCACATGCGAGGGCATCACGATATCGCCCGTCAACTTATAGTCACCGGCGGGAACAAAGGCGATCTTGCCGGATTTCGCGGCGGCTGCCAGCAAGCTCCGGAGCGCTTCGGTATCGTCGCTCCGGCCTTTGCCGTCGGCGCCGAAATCGGCGATCGAGAGGGCCCCTGCCGGTTGCTCCTCTGCTGGCGCCGTCAATTCCAGATCGACCAGATCGATGATGCACCATGGCGCCCCATGTCCGCTCTTGGCGAGCCGGATCACATCGCCTTTGACAATCGTAAGTTCTTTGATGCGCGCATCGTCAAAAAAATGGCGCGGCTTGCCGTCAGACGGATTGTTGGTAAAGGGATATTCGCCATAAAGCCAAGTGAAGCGCGAGGTTAGAGCAATCTCCCGCACCGCTTCGCCATTGCGATACAGTGTCAGCGCATCATTCAGGCCGCCGCCTTTGGCTGCATCCGGCAGCGAGTAGCGCACGACCAAGGTATTGGCTGGCGCGGTGACTGTGAACTCTACATAGTCTCCCGCCGTGCCGAGCTTGACGCAGCTCTGATTGATGGCCTCGTTCTCCACCAGAAACGGCCCATATGTCGGCCCCAGCACGGTTCCTGTGGTTTTCATCGCTTCAGCTTGATAGCTGACCCAGGCAATATCGGCCCCAGGGGCGCGCTGGTTGCTCGTAACCGCAGCCGGCGCAGGCGTTGTGGCGAGGAAGGCGGCGGTGGAGACCAAAAGTTCTCGGCGATTCATCGGGATTTCCTTAGGCGACTTTTTCCGCCCGGTCGATAAGGATACGTTTTCCGGGCACACAGGACTCATCTCGCCCCCAGACGCAGAAGCGGCGTGTTTGGCGATTGGATGGAGCAGCCGTTACGGCGACACTGTCATGGGTGATGGTGATGTCGAAGCTATCGCCCTTGTAGGCCAACTTGAATTTTAAACTCCGCCAACTTTTGTAGAGCCGCGGTGAGATCGTGACCTGATCGGCTCCGGCACTAACACCACCAAAGCCGAATACCGCCGTCATCCAGGCACCGCCGTTGGCCGCCGGATGCGAGCCGCCCATGAAGACCGTCCCGACATAGATCTTGTATTTGGCATCGAGATCGAGCCGGGCGGTCTTCAGAAAATATTTGTAGGCGAAGTCCAGGTTTCCAAATTCGGCTGCCACCATGGCGTAGGCACAGGCGCTGAGGCTGGAGCCATGTTCGGTACGCGGCTCATAATATTCCCAATTTACGCGCTTTACAGCAGTGGGATAACGCTCCCTGAACAGGCTCAGCATCATCACCACGTCGGCCTGCTTGATAACCTGGGTGGGGACGGCAAGCCCTTGCCCGGCGCCGAGATATTCGTCGGGGTGGATGCGCTGAGATTTCAATTCTTCGACGGGCACATTCCTCAGATTGAAATAGCCGTCGAATTGCTCAATCAGGCCGTCGGTCGGATTGGGCTCCGGCACATAGAGCAGACGCGCGGCTTCGGCAAAGAGAGGAAGCTCTTGTGCTATGGCAATCTTTTGCACCAGTGCCTTGAACGCCTCCGGGTGGGTCTCAGCCAGATAGAACGCGGTCTGGCTGGCGATCTCGAAGGTCGCTCTCACCACCATGTTGGTGAAGGCATTGTTGTTGACGCGCTCGTGGTACTCATCCGGACCGATGACATCGAGGATCTCGTAGCGGTTTTTCTCCTTCTTGAAATAGGCGTAGGAGTAATAGAACCGCGCGCATTCCAAAATGACTTCGGCGCCGCCCTCCAGCAGAATGCAATCGTCACCGGTGAGCTTGAAATACTCCCACATCGCAATGGCGACGTCGCCGCTGATATGCACTTGCTTGTCGCGGAAATGGGTACGCAATTCTCGCTTGGTCAGAGGATCACCGATATTGAAATAGGTACAGGCATCATCGCCGGTCTCCTGGCTTTCCCAGGCATAGAAGGCACCGCGATAACCGGCGCCTTCGGTCAGCGCCTTGCGCCTGGCGCCATCGAGGGTGCGGATACGGTAGCGTAGCAATTCGGCGGCTTTCTGCGGGCAGGTGTGCAGAAAGAAGGGAAACATGAACATCTCGGTGTCCCAGAACACCGCACCTTTATAGACTTGCCCAGAGAGCGCCCGTGCGGGAATGGAGTTCCGGCTGCCATCGACCGGTGCCACGATCAGGAGCTGGAAGATGCTATAGCGCAAGGCGTGCTGGGTTTCGTCGTCTCCTTCGATGATAACATCGCACTGGGCCCATTTATCGGCCCAGACGGCATTGTGTGCGGCGAGGCAAACATCGAAGCCTTGTGCCTTGGCTTCGTGCACCGCCGCGATGGCTGCCTCGGGCGCCGTCAGGCCGGCCTCCTCAAAAGCGGTACAAACGGCAAAGTACTTCCAAAAGGTATAGGTCTTTCCCGCCTCGGCTTTGAAGCTGACGACCCTGAGATTGCGGTTGCCATCGACCTTATGATGCTGTTGGCCAAAAGGAATCGTCGCGCTTTCGGCGACGGCCACGCATTTTCCCAACTCATTGGTCATGCCCGCGATCACCAGCGTATCGCCGTACATCTTCGCGTCCAGCCTGGGAAGATGGGGCCCGTTGAGATCCCAAATGTCGCCATCTATGCCGGTTTCGACGACGATATCGGCATCGTGATCGCTGCTGATACTGTAGCGGATGACGCCGAGATGGGGCTCCGCAGCACTCAGAAAACGCTGCGAGGCAATCGTTACGGTCTTACCATCCAACGCAAAAGCCGTTTTGCGCTCGAAGACGGCGTTGCGTAATGACAACGCTTGGTGATGGGCACTGACCGGCACCTCAAGCGCACCAACCGTCTGTCCATCCACCGCGATCCTTGTGTAGCCGCCATTGGGTGCGTTGACCGGCTCACGCCATGCCTCGCCCACACGATCGAAGACTCCGGCCAAGGTAATGGCAACCAGTTCGCTGCGGCCATATTCGTCCAGAGTGCCACGATAGCCCATATAGCCATTGGCAATCTGATAGATATTGCCGTTGCGCATGATCGCTTCGCCATCGGCGGCCAGCGATGATGTTTCAACGCTCCAGAGATCGCTCATGCCGCATCCCTGACATTGTCTTTAACGAAAACCATCAGCAGTCCGGCCAGTATCATTGCCGCGCCGCCCAATAGGAGGGCGTAAATCGCCTGACCGTGAAACAGGGTGCGTACCAAAAGCCCGAGACTGGCGGAGGCGAGAATCTGCGGGATCACCACGAAGAGATTGAACATCCCCATATAGACGCCCATTTTTTTCTGCGAAACCGCGCAGGACAGGATGGCGTAAGGCATGGTGAGAAGGCTGGCCCAGGCGATGCCGATCGCGACCATGGAGATCAGCAGAAAAGTCGGGTCTTTGATAACGTACATCGACATCAGCCCGAGCCCGCCGATGATCAGGCAGACCACATGGGTGGCCACCCGGCCGATTTGCTTGGCGATCTGTGGCAGCAGAAATGCCACCAGAGCAGCGACGCCGTTGTAAACGGCCATCAGAACGCCGACCCAATTGGCACCGTCATTGTACAAAGCCGACGTGGGATCGTTCGAGTGGAAATGAAAACTCGTAATCGCCGAGGTCGAGTAGATAAACATGGCGAAGAGAGCAAACCAGGTCAGCATGGTAACCAAAGCGAGCTGCTTCATGGTCGTCGGCATATGCTTCAGATCGGCGACAATCTCCACCATGCCGCCGTTCTCACCGGCGCGGGCTCTGGCGGCTGCCACGATTTCCAGGCCGCCGTAAAAAACAAGACCGATGGAAAGGATGTAGAGCCCGGCATACCAGGACAACACCTGCACCGCATATGTGAAGCCCGCTCCCACGAGGATCAGGGCCACGCCCTCGCGCGTACAGCTCTTGGTGTCGAGAGCTGTTGTTTCGGCTGTTTCCACCGCCGTTCCAGGGCTGAAAGCCTCCTGCTCAGCGGGGGAATATTCGCGAACCTTGAACACGGTCCACAACACGGTGGCAAGAAAAGCGATGCCGCCGATATAGAAGGACCATTTGACCGAAGGCGGAATCTCGCCAGCGGGCGCGGTGTTGGCGAGGTGAAGCCATTGGGTGAAGAGCCAGGGGCAGATCGAGGCGACAACGGAGCTGACACCGATGAAAAAGGTTTGTACCGCAAAGCCCTGCGTACGCTGATCATCTGGCAGCATGTCGCCGATGAAGGCACGGAATGGCTGCATGGTAACATTGATGGAGGCGTCCATGATCCACAGCATACCGGCAGCGATCCAAAGGCCTGGCGAATTGGGCATGAACAATAGAGCGAGCGAGGACAGGATGGCGCCGATCAGGAAATAAGGTTTGCGGCGACCGAGCCGGTTCCAGGTCTTGTCGCTCATATGACCGATGATCGGCTGGATCAGAAGACCCGCAATCGGAGCGGCAATCCATAGAATGGGAATATTCTCGACCTTAGCGCCGAGCGTTTCGAAGATGCGGCTCACATTGGCATTCTGCAGGGCAAAGCCGAATTGGATGCCGACATAGCCGAAGCTCATATTCCACAATTGCCAGAAATTGAGCCGGGGTTTTCTCATATTGGATGCCTCTCACCGGGAGCGCCGGGCCTTGTACGGACGACAGTCTCGAACCAGTGATCGATTTCGTCGACTGATATTTGGGAAAGATCGTTCACAACGATATCGGCGCCGTGCTGGCGCAGCGCTTCGGTATTGCCATCGCGCGCCACCCCCAGCGTCAGACCGAAGCGCCCCCGTGCACCGGCTTGCACCCCGCTAGTCGCGTCTTCGACAATCAGGGCGCGATGCCGGCAGGCCCCCAGCCTCTCGCAGGCTTCCACAAAGATATCCGGGGCAGGTTTGCCCATCAGGCCCAATTCGGCCGAGACCACACCATCGACCCGGGTTTCGAACATTTCGGCAATGCCGGCCTTTTGTAGAACCAGCGCGCCGTTCTTGCTGGAGGTGGCCACCGCCACTTTCACACCGCAGCGCCGCAGCGCAAGAATCAAGGCGGTGGTCGAGCCGAATACCTTTACGCCTCGGGTTCTCAGGATGCGGTTGAAGCTTGCATCTTTGCTGTTACCAAGGCCGCAAATCGTATCCCGTTCGGGCGCATCACTGGGGTCGCCGAAGGGCAGGTCTATCCGGTGCGAACGAAGGAAGGCGGCCACGCCATCATAACGCGGCCGGCCATCGACATGGGCGAGATAATCCGCCTGCGTAAAGGGCTCGAACGGTGTATCGGATTGGGCAGCGTGATCCCGCAGATAGGTGTCGAAGGTCTCTTTCCAGGCAGCTGCATGTACCGACGCCGTATCGGTGATTACTCCGTCCATATCAAAGATGGCCGCATCAAAATGCATGGCGCTGCGCCCCCGATGGCGTAACCGGCGATCCGCCTAACTGTTTGGCGTGATGGCAAAAGAGGCAAAAACTCAAAACACGCCGAAGCCGCATGACAGACTCAAACATTTGCTGTTCAAGCGGTGCAACGCCGCCCGAGTGTCTAAGGGGCACGAAAATCCATCCCCTCGGCATTATCGACACGCGGGCAACGCTGCCAATCGCAGCGCATACGTATACTTCGATAACCAGGGCCGTTTGCGATCTTGCGCCGCGCCGCCCCGCTGTGGCGAAAACACAATAGGCGGCTGACTGTGTAAGGGCGTCCCGCATGTATACGTATACGGCGGCATTGGCCGTTGAGCAGTGTGGCGAGATTATGCTGACCGAAGACGCATGGTCGTTTGACCGTCGTGGACGAAGTAAAACGTCTCCCCACAATGGTCAGGGATGGCCGAATCGGGAAGGCGTCAGACAAGGGGGGCTTTCGCCAATGCCTGCATTTTCGAATCTGACAGGGAGCAGAAGGGGCGGGCAGTAAAGGGGTTGCACCTTTCTAACACATGACGTCTCCAACACTGGGCGGCAGCAGCCGTGGAGCAGTGCAAAAAGTTCGGCAAAAAAAGTTTGGGAGGATTACGAAAAATGACCAATAGCAGTTTCGGCCGCAAGGCCGCCATGCGGGGGAGCGCGTCGTTGCTGGTTTTGGCGGCGATCGCGGTTGCCGCTCCGGCCTGGGCAGAGGCCGAAGGTACATTGGAAACCGTCGTCGTCACCGGTGTGCGGGCTTCGCTCGAAAGCGCCGTCAATATCAAGCGGAACGCGGATACCGTCGTTGATTCGATCACTGCAACGGATATCGGCGTGTTCCCCGACAAATCCGTTTCCGATGCCATCCAGCGCGTGCCCGGCGTAACCGTGTCGCATCTGCAGTCGGACGACGACACCACTCATCCTTCGGGCGAGGCGACCGGCGTGCTGGTTCGCGGCTTGACTCAAGTGCGCACCGAATTCAACGGCCGTGACAGCTTCTCGGCCGATGGCCATCGCGGTCTGAACGTCAACGACGTTTCGCCGGAAATGATCGGCGGCATCGATGTCTATAAGAACCAGACCGCGGATATGGTCGAAGGCGGCATTGCTGGCACGGTGAATATCCGCACCCGCATGCCATTCGATGCGGACGACCACACCCTGTCTGGTTCGGTCAAGATGAATTACAACGACCGCGCCGACGATGTGACCTACGATTATTCGGGCGTGGTGGGCAAGAACTTCGACACCCAGTTTGGACGTGTCGGCTTCGTGCTGGGTTACGCCAATTCCCATGTCGTGACGCAAACGAACTCGGTCATCATGTTGCGCAATGGCACCTTCTGCTCGGCTGGCGCGACCAACCCCGATGGTAGCGCGATCGTCAGCAGTGACGGCTCTGTCCCTTGCACGGCCACGGCATATGGCGGCAAAAATTGGCAATATATACCGGATGAGGTGAACTACAGCCGCGTCAACTACGACCGCAAGCGCGAAGGCAAATCTTTCGCTCTGCAGTATGAAAGCCCTAACAAGGATGTGCGCTGGAACTTCCAGTACAATGAATCGAATTATCGCAACGCTTGGCTCGAACACAGTTCAAACGTCAACCTGTTCGGCATGTGGGCGGCTCCGGGCTTCGACCCGATTGCGGGAACGCCGCAGCCGCCGGTATTGCCCGCCTTCGGCACGCCTGCCTTCACCTTCAACTCCAACGGCACGCTGCGCTCGGGTGTGATCGCCGCTCCGAGGGGCGGTTGGGTGAGCGACTATGCCGGAAGCTTCGCGAGTGCTCTTGCCTCGGCGTCGGTCGTTCCCGGTGTGCCATACGTCAATTACTGCGGTGCCGGGTATACCTGCGCCAACACCGCCACTGACGGCGTGACGCTCGAGAATCAATCCCGCGTCTTCGACCATTCGGAAGGCACGCGCGATCTGTCGACCAACCTGCAATGGGATCTGACTCCGAAACTGCATGCGACCTTCGACGGCCAGTACATCAGTGCCAAGACGGGCAACAACGACATGCTGGTGGCTGCCGATACACTGGTGGATGCCAAATACGAGCGCGACGGCAACGGCGCGCCGGCAATCACCTTATTGCCAGGCGACAATGTCAATTACGCCCCCGGGTTCCTCGCCAATCCGCAAAATTACTACAGCGCCTTCATTCAGGACCATGTGGAGCACAACAATGCGCAAGAAGTCGCGCTGAAGGGTGATGCCCAGTGGGATGTCGACAACGGCTGGCTCTCTTACATCAAAGCCGGCGTGCGCTATGCCAACCGCAAGCAGGTGGTGCGGTATTCGGCCTATAACTGGCAGCCCGTGGCCGCTCCTTATATGTGCAATGGGCCGGGCTTTAGCATCGCCAACACCACCCCGTCCGCCTATCCGGCCGCGTGTGGCAATTCCACCATGTTCACGGGCTATGGCGCCAACATCTGGGAAACCCAAAGCCTTGGCAGCGGTTTCTACAACGGCAACGTTTTCAATCCGGGCGATACAGTCTGGCTGAAGAACTCCGTGCTTGAGGACCCTAATGCCGTCGCTGTGGCGCTGGGTCATAAGGAGACCGGCAGCCCCGGCTCATGGGATCCGGTCTGCAATCGCGCGGGCACCACCAACTGCTATCAGCCGTCGGAAGTGCTGAGCGTCACGGAAAAAACCACGGCCGGCTATTTGATGATCGCTTTTGGCGGCGATTCGCTGGCAGTCCTCGGCATTCCGGTGTCGGGCAATATCGGTGCGCGTTACGTCGAGACCGAACTGACCAGCACAGGCGGCATTTCATACCCGGACAACAGCTGGTATCAGAACCAGCTCTCCGGTGCGCCCTGCAACACACCGGTCGGCGGTAACAACGTCACCAACATCTCGTGCTGGCTGACGTCCGCACTGGGATCCTTCAGCAATGGTGGTTCCGGCCTCAATAGCTTCGGCAAGACCACCTATAACCTGCTGCCGAGCTTCAACGTCAAGTTCGATCTGACCGATAACACACTTCTGCGTTTTGCTGTTTCGGAAGCCTTGTCGCGGCCAGACTTCGGTTACCTGCGCAACTATGTTGGCATCACGCCGCCCGCCATCGACGTGACCAATGCTTCGCCATACGTGACCTACAATTCGCCGACGGCGGCGCACACCCAGGCAAATGTTACAGGCTACAACTTCGAGTTCATCGCCAACGCGGGTAACCCGGCTCTGAAGCCGATGACCGCTTGGCAGTACGACGCGACGTTTGAGCATTATTTCAGCGCTTCCAGTTCGTTCACCGCCGATGTGTTCTTGAAGGAACTGAACAACAGCATCGCTTACGGCGATGTGACGCGCGCCATCACCAACAATGGGGCGACGGAGAACATCCTGGTTCGCGGTCCGGTCAACTCCCCGAATGGCGGCGAGCTGTGGGGCTTTGAAATGGCGTATCAGGCCTTCTTCGACTTCCTGCCGGATCCGTTCGATGGCTTTGGCACCCAGCTCAACTACATCCACACCCATCAGGCCGGAATCCACAACTCCAACCTGGCGGTTCAGCCTGGCTACATCGCCGGCAGCACCATCGCTTATGGCGGCGGTCTGCAGATCGACAATGCGGTTATCGATTCGCACCGCTTGGCCGGCATCTCCGACGATTCGTACAACATCGTCGCCCTGTACGAGAAAGGTCCGATTGGCTTCCGTCTCGCCTACAACTGGCGTTCATCCTTCCTGACCGACAACCTCGACTGCTGCACCGGCACGCCGATGTATCAGAAATCCGCCGGGTTCCTGGATGGGTCGATCCGCTATTCGGTGGACGAGCATTGGGAAGTGTCGTTGGACGGCTCCAATCTCCTCGACACCCCGATTGTCTTCCAGCAGCAGGTCATGGGCGACACCTCGCTCTCGCCGAACGCCAAGCCAGTCAAACTCGATACCGGCTGGAGTCGGAGCGGCCGTCTGCTCCAGTTTGCGATCCGGCTTAAGTACTGATCCTTGTAAAGTACCTCTCGTGGACTGACCTTTCCTGTTAAACGACTTGGGCCCGCTTGCTTGGCGGGCCCTTTTTCTTTGTTATGGGATGCAATTATCGGTTGTGTGCCGTCGGGCGGGGATTTATGGCATCCACGCTGCTTTTGTTGCGAATTTGTGGCATGGTGACGGCGCATCAGGACTTAGAAAAAAGGCCGATGGGAGAGAAACCAACCCGTGATTCTGGATCGGTTCCACGACCGACCTCGTTCGACATTGCCCGCAGAGCTGGTGTCTCGCAGCCCACGGTGTCGCGCGCCTTGCGTGGCGATCCCACCATCAGTCCGATCACGCGCCGCCGCGTCGCTTTCATCGCCAAGGAGCTTGGTTATAAAGTCGACAAAAATGCCTCTAACCTTCGCGGTCAGCGCTCGCTGACTATTGCTATCCTCTTCTTCGAGGATCAGCGTTTTAATGCCTCACTGATCAACCCGTTCTTTCTGTCGATGCTGGGGTCCATCACCGGAGCTTGTGCCAAACGCGGTTACGATCTTTTGATCTCCTGCCAGCACCTGTCGAGCAATTGGCGGATCGACTATGAAGACAGCCGCCGGGCCGATGGCATCATCCTCCTGGGCTATGACGACTTCGTTACTTACAGCGCCGAGTTGGAGCGGCTTGTGGAAGAGGGCACGCATTTCGTGCATTACGGCGCGACACTGAAGGATCATCCTGGACTGTCGGTTGGCTGCGATGATTATACGAGTGGCCTGGAAGCGACGCGTCATTTGATTTCGCTAGGCCGCCGCAACATTGCCTTTCTTGGCTGTGCCTCGGAACATTACCCGGAATTCTTTGGGCGTTACCGTGGCTACGTCGATGCCTTGCGCGCCGCTGATCTGCCTGTGCTGCCGCAATTGCAGGCGGATGCTGTCAGTGCATTGCCGGACGGGGAGAGGGCCATGCGCCAGATTATCACCGCCGGTGCGCCGTTTGACGGTATCTTCGCTGCCAGCGATCTTATCGCGATCGCGGCCTTACAGGTCTTGCACGAGGCCGGCTACACGGTACCGGAGCAGGTGTCGGTCGTCGGCTTTGACGACATCCCGGTTGCCAGCATGATCACGCCTGCCCTTACCACCATGAAGCAGGATACGCAGCTTGCGGGTGAGGTGCTGGTGGACACCTTGCTGAAGCTCATGCGCGGCGAACAGGCTGAACCCACGGTTCTGCCCTGCCAACTGGTGATACGAAAGTCCTGCGGCGCGGCGCATTGAGCGCAGCGAACAGAGCACCGATTGTAGGCGTCTCTTTCCGGTTATTTCGCAAGCGTTTCGCATGACGACGCCGCTCTTTGGGGGCGCGAGGCCGGTTCAGGCCATGCGGCAAGCGCCATTTGTGCGACCTGTTGCAGCTCTTCGCGGGTTGCGCCCGACGAGGCTTGCACACACATGCCGTTGGCCACGGCTATCAGATAGCGTGCCAAAGTGCATGGTTGGGCACCTTTGGGCAGTTCCGTCGCGGCGCTGCTGCATTCGAAGCGCTCCCGCAACGCCAGTTCTGCGCCGGCGCGGTGGCGGGCCACTTCCTCGGGGATTTTTGCAGCGGCTATGCTGCACGTCAGGCCGCTTTGCACCAGAAGACTGCCCGGGGGGTGGCTGGGATCTGTGGCATGTTCGGCGACGCCCAAAAGAAAACGGGCGGCGGCATCTTTGGCGCTGGGCGCGGCCAGCACGTCACGCAAGAAGCCGGCCCTTGTCTTGTCGTGATGATCCAGCACCGCTTTGAACAGGCCGTATTTGTTTCCGAAGGCCGCATAAACACTGGGGGAATTTATTCCCATCGCCGTGGTCAGGTCGGTCATGGACGCGCCTTCATAGCCTTGGCGCCAGAACACCTGCATCGCCCGGTCCAGAGCGGTGGGCATATCGAACTCCCGCGGGCGCCCCAACTTTACGCTGGGCGTTTTTTTTGTGCTGTTCATTACAGAAATCTCTTGAAATCCGCCGGATCGGCCATATCTGTGATGCTCACTACAGAATGTGGGGCGTTATGATACATTTTACAAGCCATCTACGGAATCGTCCTTATCTGCTGGGCAGTGTGGCCTTCGCTGCAGTTTTGGCGGTTTTTCTGCTCACCCATGAAAGCGGACGGGCCAGTGCGGGCCCCGCCGCTGCGGCGCCTGTTCCGGTCGTGGCGCGTACCATCGCTCCCAGAGACGTGCGAATTTGGTCCGCCTTCTCCGGCCGGATGCAAGCCGTCGACGCGGCGGACATCCGTCCCGAAGTAACCGGCCGGGTCACGGAAATCCGCTTCAAGGATGGCCAGATGGTGCATGCTGGCGACATCCTCTTTGTTATCGACCCGCGATCCTATGAGGCCAACGCCGCCAAGGCACGGGGCGATCTGGCCTCGGCCAATGCCTCTTCGGCTCTGGCGAAAACGGAATTCGAGCGCGGCCAAGGCCTTCTCAAGGCGCAGGCGATCGCCCAAAGCGCTTACGATCAGCGCGTCAATGCAGCCCGTGTCGCGGTCGCCAACGTGCAGGTCGCCGAAGCGACGTTGCGTCAAGCGGCGCTGGATGTTGAGCACGCCTATGTCCGCGCGCCGATCTCCGGTCGCGTCAGCCGCCCTGAAATCACCATTGGTAATCTGGTGACGGCGGGGCCGACAGCCCCCTTGCTGGCCTCGATTGTCTCCACCGACGGCATCTATGCCGACTTTGAGGTGGATGAGCCGACCTATCTGAACCTCGTGCGCAGCAGGGCTGCCAGCCAGACCACCGAGCAAGCGGTGCCGGTAGAACTGACCCTGCAGGGCGATTCCGGCCACGGTTATCACGGCGCAATTTACAGCTTCGACAACAAAATCGATACCAACTCGGGCACGATCCGTGCGCGCGCTCGTTTCGACAACAAGGACGGTGCCCTGATCAGCGGCATGTTCGTCACCGTCAAGCTGGGCAGCCAGATCGATCGCAACGCTCTACTGGTGCCGGAAGGTGCCATCGGCACGGACCAGAACAAGCGCTTTGTCTTCGTCATCGATGGCGCCAGCAAGGCGGCCTTCCGCGAGGTGGTGCTTGGCCCCGGCGTGGATGGCGAGCGCGAGGTGCTGCATGGTCTTCGTGCCGGGGATCGCGTGATCGTCGATGGTCTACAGCATGTCGCGGCCGGTGCCGTGGTTCAGGCTGCAACTCAGATCGCCGATGCCTCACCGCATGCTGCCGTCAGCCGCTAACGCAGTTAAACGGCCAATCCTTTCCAACGGACAGTGTTTTTATGAGCCTTTCAAAATTTTTCGTTGACCGGCCGATTTTCGCTGGTGTGATCTCGATCATTATTTTTCTATCAGGATTGATCGCCATCACGCAGTTGCCGATCTCGGAATATCCCGAGATTGTGCCGCCCTCTATCGTGGTCAAAGCCCAATTTCCCGGGGCCAATCCGAAGGTGATTGCCGAAACCGTGGCCACGCCGCTCGAGGAGCAGATCAACGGCACCGAGAACATGCTGTATATGTCCTCGCAAGCCGCCTCCGATGGCACCTTGACCCTGACCGTCGTTTTTAAACTCGGGACGGATGCCAATCTGGCGCAGCAGATGGTGCAGAACAGAGTCAATCAGGCCCTGCCGCGCCTGCCGGAGGTGACGCGCGATCTTGGCGTCACAACGGTCAAGAGTTCGCCGGACCTGACCATGGTGGTGCATCTGGTCTCCCCCAACAACCGTTATGACATGCTGTATCTGCGCAATTACGCAGTGCTGAACGTCAAGGATCAGCTCGCCAAGATTTCCGGCGTCGGCAGCGTGCAGATGTTCGGCTCGGGCGATTACGCCATGCGCATCTGGCTCGATCCGCAGAAGGTTGCCCAGCGCAGCCTGACGGCAGACGAGGTGATAAACGCCATTCGCCGCCAGAATGTCCAAGTCTCTGCCGGTGTCATCAATGGCCCGCCTTACAGTGCCAAAGGTGAGCTGCAACTTCCGATCAATGCCAAGGGGCGGCTGACCGATCCCGAACAGTTCTCCGACATTATTATCAAAAATACGGGTGGCACTATCACGCGGCTGAGAGATGTGGCGCGGGTGGAGATTGATGCCTCCGAATATGGCCTGCGTTCGCTGCTCAACAACAACTCCGCGGTGGCGATTCCGATCTTTCAGGCCCCAGGCTCCAACGCCATTCAGATCTCCGATTCGGTGCGCAAAACCATGGCGGAGCTGAGCCAGAATTTTCCGCCGGGCCTGGAATATCGCATTGCCTACGATCCCACCGTCTTCGTGCGCGGCTCGATCGAGGCAGTTGTTCATACCCTCTTGGAAGCCATCGCGCTGGTCGTTTTGGTGGTGATCCTGTTCCTTCAGACATGGCGCGCCTCGATCATTCCGCTTCTGGCTGTGCCGGTCTCTATCGTCGGCACGTTCGCCGCGATGTATATCTTCGGCTTTTCGATCAATGCGCTGTCGCTATTCGGTCTTGTGCTTGCGATCGGCATCGTGGTCGATGACGCCATCGTGGTGGTGGAGAATGTCGAGCGTGGCATCGAAGAAGGCTTGAGCCCGCGCGACGCCACCCTGCGCGCCATGCGTGAAGTAACGGGCCCCATCATCGCCATCGCGCTGGTGCTGTGTGCCGTGTTCGTGCCGATTGCCTTCATCAGCGGCCTGACCGGGCAGTTTTACCGCCAGTTCGCGCTGACCATCGCCTTCTCGACGGTCATCTCCGCTTTCAATTCATTGACCCTCTCGCCGGCCTTGGCAGCCACGCTTCTCAGAGGGCACGATGCGCCCAAAGATGGGCTGACGCGCTTTATGGACCGCTGGCTTGGCTCGTTCTTTCGCGGCTTTAATCGCTTCTTTCATCGCAGCTCCGACGGTTACAGCCGCGGTGTAACGAGTGCGCTTGGTCACAAAACCCGTGCGCTCGGTGTCTATGGGGCGCTTTTGGTGGCGGCATTTATCGGCTTTCAACTGGTGCCTTCCGGCTTTGTGCCGATCCAAGACAAGCAATATCTCGTCAGTTTCGCGCAGTTGCCTGACGGCGCCACACTGGACCGCACGGAAAAGGTTATCCGCGATATGTCCGCCATTGCCTTGAACGAGCCAGGGGTTGAAAGCGCTGTTTCTTTCCCCGGCCTTTCGATCAACGGCTTCATCAACAGTCCGTCGGCGGGTATCGTCTTTGTCACCCTGAAGCCCTTTGCGGATCGGCCTTCCGCCGCGCTGTCGGGAATCGCCATTTCGCAAAAATTGCAGCAGAAATTCGCTGGCGTGAAAGACGCGATGATCGCGATCTTCCCACCCCCTCCGGTCCAAGGGCTCGGCACCATCGGCGGCTTCAAACTGCAAGTGGAGGATCGCACCGATCTTGGTTACGAAGCCCTCGACAAGGCGATGAAAACCATTCAGCTCAAGGCCCGCAGCGAACCGGCTTTGGCGGGGGTGTTTTCAAACTTCAAGATCGGCGTGCCGCAGCTCGACGCCACGCTGGATCGCACCAAGGCCATGCAGCTTGGCGTCGATGTGCAGGACGTCTTCGACACCATGCAGGTTTATCTGGGCTCGATCTATGTCGATGATTTCAACAAATTCGGTCGTACCTATCAGGTGATTGCGCAAGCCGATAGCCGCTTCCGCGCCCAGCCGGATGACATCACCAAACTGCAAACCCGCAATGCCAGCGGTCAGATGGTGCCTTTGGGCTCGGTGATCAATGTCACCGAAACGGCCGGTCCCGACAGTGCGATGCGCTATAACGGCTTTCGCGCCGCCGATCTGAACGGTGGTCCGGCGCCCGGCTATTCGACCGGTCAGGCGCAGGCGGCCATGACGCGCCTCCTGCAAGACAATCTGCCTAAGGGCATGAACTTCGAATGGACAGAACTGACCTATCAGCAGATCCTGGCCGGCAACACCGCCCTGCTGGTCTTCCCGATTTGCGTGCTTTTGGTCTTTTTGGTTCTTGCGGCCCAGTATGAAAGCCTGTTTTTGCCGCTCGCGGTGATCTTGATTGTGCCGATGTGTCTGTTGTCGGCGATCTGGGGCGTCTGGCTGACGGGCGGAGACAACAACATCTTCACGCAGATCGGCTTGTTCGTTTTGATTGGGCTGGCTTGCAAGAATGCGATTCTGATTGTGGAATTTGCGCGCGATCTCGAAATCCAAGGCAAGAAGACCTTTCCGGCGGCGGTGGAAGCAGCACGCTTGCGCTTGCGCCCGATCCTGATGACGTCCTTCGCCTTCATTATGGGGGTGGTGCCGCTGGTATTGTCCTCCGGGGCGGGCGCGGAGATGCGCCACGCCATGGGTATCGCGGTATTCTTCGGAATGCTCGGCGTGACCTTCTTCGGCCTGTTCCTCACGCCTGTGTTCTATGTGGCACTGCGGACCATTGAAAAGCGTGTCACCGGCACCGAGGTGGTTCACCATCATATCTAGGATCGCCAGAAGCGCCGCCAGCCCCGCGTAATAGCCGTGAAGCGGGGCTCAAAGCGCCACTGTCTCACGGCTCTTGTGCTTCATGGCTTGTGCGGCGAGCGCCACCTGGGTGCGGTTGTGCACGTTCAGCTTGCGCATGAGCACCGTCATATGGGCTTTGACGGTCGCCTCGGCTATCCCCAAATCAAAGGCGATTTGTTTGTTGAGAAGGCCGGAATGAACCCCGTGCAAAATTTTCCATTGCATTGGCGTCAGATGGGTGGAAGCGGCATCGCGAGCACAATCGCCGCTTTCCAGCTCATAGGATGATGATAGGCTTTCCATGAACACCTCCCTGCGGTGCTTTTGTTGTTTCTCCAACAACCGATAACCGCGCGCGGTCTTTGGTGCTGCGACAACTTGCTACAAGCTACTAAAATTAGTTGGACAAGTTCAAGGCCAAAAGGGCCACATTTCTAAGAAATGTGCCCATACTTGCGTTTTTGATCTGATATCTGTCATACAGATTCGCCCGAAAACGGGCGGACTTGTCAGGATGCATGACAGCCGCGGGAGGAAAATAATGCCGCAATTCTGCGCTTTGGGGCATCCGCAGCCTCTTTGGAGCGCGCCGCGGCCATGATGGTTTCCGACAGCCGTTTGGTACTGGCCGCCCTTATCGGCATCATTCTTTCTATCGTGCTCATCGTGCGCGGGCGCTTGCATCCCTTTGTGGCGCTGCTCTGCGGTGCTTTTGTGATCGGTCCGCTTAGTGGGCTTTCCCTCCCCGATACCGCCAAGGCAGTGCAGAAGGGTGTCGGCGATGTCCTCGGCGGTATCGGCTTGGTGGTGGCCTTGGGGCTGGCCTTGGGAACCATGCTGCAGTTGTCGGATGGGGCTGCCGGCCTCGCCCGCATGATGATCGGCCGGGCTGGGGCACGCCGGGCGCCATGGATGAGTTTGCTGGTCGCGCTGGTGCTCGGGCTTCCCTTATTCTTTGAAACCGGTCTGGTGCTGCTGTTGCCGATTGTCGCCAGCGCGGCAGCCACACTTCCCGCCAGCAAAGACCGTGATTTCATCAAGCTGCGATTGATGCTGTCTGCCTTGACCGGGCTTTCGGTGATTCATGCGCTGGTACCGCCGCATCCAGGCCCATTGCTGGCGGTCACGATGTTGAATGCGAATCTGGGCCTCACCATCATCTACGGTGTGCTCGTGGCGGTGCCGACAGCGATTGTGGCAGGACCCTTGCTGTCGCTGATCACGGCCCGCGGTGTGATACTCGCTCCCACCCCAGCCCTTCCTGTCGTGAGCGGCGTCTATCCAACGCAGACTTGGCGTGCCCTCTTTGTGGTGCTGCTGCCGGTGCTGCTGATCGCGGCCGGGCAGATTGAAGCGCTGTTGCCGCACAGCCTAGCACCGCATTTTGCCTGGCTGTCGCTGGCAAGCAATCCGGTATTGGCTTTGCTGGTGGCGTGCCTTGTGGCGTTGCCGCTGCTGTTTGGTGCACGCATGGGCAAAGCCGATGTGCAGCAGGCCATCTGGCAGGAAACCATGAAGCCCGCCGGGGCGATCCTGCTTGCCATTGGGGCGGGCGGGGCGCTGAAGCAGGTGCTGGTGAGCGCAGGTCTATCCGATCTGCTGGCGCGGCTTGCCGCCACAGGTTCGCTGTCGCCGATCCTGCTGGCATGGTCGATTGCCGTCGCCATTCGGCTCGCCACCGGTTCGGCCACGGTGGCGACGATCACGGCAGCCGGGATCATGCCGGGCGTGGTGGCTGCTTCCGGCGTTTCGCCGGAATGGATCGTACTGGCCATCGGGGCGGGATCGGTGTTCTTCTCGCATGTCAACGATCCGGGATTCTGGCTGGTGAAAAGTTATTTGGGCTCCACGACGCCTGCAACCTTTCGCACCTGGTCGGTGCTGGAGACGGCGGTGTCCGTCATGGGACTTGCCTTGGTCCTTGTGCTAAGCCGCTTACTTTAGGTGCTGCAATGCAATCATTCCGGATGAAGAACGAGGGCAATCCATGAGCGGCAGGCGGCTCGCCGATCAGGCCTATTCGGGGATTGTCGCGTTTATCGGCGCGCAAAAGCTCTGCGTTGGCGACCGTCTTCCTTCGGAGGTGAGTCTTGCGGAAATGTTCGGCATGTCGCGTACGATTGTCCGCGAAGCGTTGGTGCGGCTGGCTTCCGATGGCATTACCGAAGCGCGCCGGGGCGCTGGATCCTATGTCAAAAACCGGCCTTCCGATCGCCTGATTGCTTATACGCAGACCGACAATCTGTCGGCCACGCTGGGCACCTATGAAGTCCGATTCGTGCTGGAATCCGAAGCCGCGCGTTTGGCTGCGATGCGCCGCTCCGCTGCAGATATGGCGAGCATCGACGATGCTTTGCAGAAATTGCGGTCGGTTCTCCTCTCCAGCGTGCCCGCCCATGTGGAAGATATGGAACTCCACCGTCAGATTGTCTTGGCAACGACCAATCCTGCCTTTCTGGTGGCCTTCGAAGCCTTGACTGTGGATGTCGAACAGATCATGCGCGCCGGTGTCGACATCTCGCGCATGCGTCCGCCAGAGGTGATCGGGGCGATGATGCGCGAGCATGAAGCGATCGTGGATGCTATTCGTGCTCAGGATGGTGACAGCGCCGCCTTGGCGATGCGCTGGCATCTTGCGGAAGGCCGCAAGCGCTTGATGCCATAGCTGCCGCTTTATTTCGGCGTCATGCCGCCTACAAAATGCGCAATGACCTGATCGCGCAACACCGCCGGCGTCTGGCGCGCATCAAGCATGAACACAGCTTCGTCTGGCGTCGGGCGTTCCAATGTTTCGAGCTGACTCGTCAGCAGGCTCGGCGGCATGTAATGGCCGGAGCGGCTCGATAGCCTGCGCAATAATTCATCGTGCTCAACATCCAGCAGCACGAAGCAGACCGCTGCTTTAATCGTTTCGCGCAACCGGTCGCGATAAATTCTTCGCAAAGCTGAGCAGGCCACAACGGCGACGCCATGCTGAGAAACCTCCGCGTCGACAGCATGCCCCACCCTGTCGAGCCAGGGCCAGCGATCCTCGTCCGTCAAGGCTTGCCCAGAGCGCATCTTGGCGATCGCGGTTGGTGTATGAAACGCATCGGCATCGAGAAAAGGACAGCCGAGAGCGAGCGCAAGTTCGGCGCCCAGAGTCGATTTTCCGCTGCCGCTTACACCCATGATGAGGAAAGCAAGCGGTGCACTCTCGCGAAAACTGTCAGGCACGTCGCTGTATTCCCACACTGTTACCGGTCCCACAAAGGCGCGTGACCATTTTAGACGATCGATTGTCGAAGCTTCCGGCGCTGCTGAAAACTACGACCATGGTCGAGGATGTGCGCGCAAAAACTCCCGATATCATCACCCGATGTCGGCCTCGGAAAATTCCTGCATGTCAGGAACGAGGCGCAAGGCAACTGTTCGATAGCAATACTATCCCAACGAAAAGATTGGGACCGATATCGAAGCAGTCGGGAGCGGATAAAACATAGTCGGGGAGAGAAGATCAATGCGACAGAGCGACGATGCAGTCTCAACCGTTGCGCCGCGCCGGTTGTGGAAGGCCGCTATGGCATCAACAAGCCTGGCCGCCATTATGGCCATATCTTTGGCGATGGCAGCAGAGGCGCAAGAATCCGGCACGAGGTCGCAGCCCGATACCGCCGAGGTGGTTGTCATCACCGGTTCGCGCATTCAAAGCACCAGCTATTCTGCTCCCACGCCCACCACAATTATCGGCACCGAGCAAATCGAAAAGAACGCGCAGCCGAATATCTTCAACACGATTGCTCAACTTCCGTCGCTTCAGGGCTCGTCGGGCACCACCGTCAATACCTTCAGCACCTCCAGCGGTCAGCAGGGCCTCAGCTCCTTTTCGTTGCGCGGCCTGGGCACGATCCGGACGCTGACGTTGCTTGATGGCCAGCGTGTTGTGGGTGCCAACGTGACGGGCGTCCCCGATATCAGCCTGTTTCCACAGCTCTTGGTCGAGCGCGTCGATGTCGTGACCGGCGGCGCCTCGGCGTCCTACGGTTCCGATGCGGTCGGCGGCGTCGTCAACTTCATCACCGATAAGCGCTTCGAAGGGTTCAAGGGCAATGTTCAAGGCGGCATCACCACCTATGGCGATGATGCGCAATATCTGCTTCAGGCAGCCTATGGCACCGCGCTCCTCGGCAATCGGCTACATTTCGAGATTGCTGGTGAATACGATCACGAGGATGGCATCCCTGCCGGGGGCTTCGGTGAGAATGCGCCGAATGGCCGTACCTGGTACCGAGCCTCCACGCTGCTCAACACCGGCATCACCAACAACGGCCTGCCGCAATATAACTATCGCGATCATGCTCAGGCCTCGGGCTATTCCAAATATGGTCTGATCTCTGCTGGCCCGCTGCAGGGCACGGCCTTTGACATCAGCGGCCATCCCTACCCGTTCGTCTATGGTTCCAATGGCGTACCGGTCAAAGATGCCGGCGGTCATGTGACCGGCTGCTATACCGGCTTCTGCGTTGGCGGCGACCGGACTGGCGATGTCGGCATCGGCGCGTCACTCATGTCGGGGATCAAGCGTCTGAACGGTTACAGCCGCATCGGCTATGATTTGGATACCGACAACGAAATCTATGCCAGCGTGAACTGGGCCCGGGTGACGTCTAACAACCAGCCCAATCCCGGCGCGCAGAAGTCAGGCTTGACCCTATCCTGTTCTAATCCTTATGTGCCGGCATCGGTCATGGCGGCCTGCGCAGCCAACGGCATCACGAGCTTCCAATATGGCACCGACGACGCCATGTTGCCTAATACCCATGTCAACACTTCACGTCGGCAAGCCCGCCTTGTCGTTGGTGCAGATGGTAAGCTGAACATTGGTTCCGGCTGGCGTTATGACGCTTACTATGAGCGCGGCGAAGAACTCAGCGACATCCGTGTTCGTAACATGATGCTGTCGCCACGCTTCAACAACGCCATTCAGGCAACCACGCTCAACGGTCAAATCGTTTGCGCCGATGCCACCGCACGCGCCAACGGTTGTCAGCCGCTGGACATCATCGGCGCTCCCCCGCCGAGCCCATCGACGCTGGACTATCTCGAACCGGCAGGCGGTCCGTTCCAGCACACCCACCAGACGCAAGATGCGGCCAGTCTTTCGATCAATGGCGAGCCCTTCTCGCTTTGGGCGGGGCCTGTGTCGATCGCCTTCGGCGGCGAATATCGCCGCGAATATTACCGCGTCAATGCCGATCCCTATGGTAACGGCGTAACCAGCACCAATCCCAATACCAATTTGTATCCGGCCGATCCCGTTTTGAGCACGGCTGGCAACAACTGGTATGCTGGCAATTATCACGACGGCAGCGGCAAATATGACGTCAAAGAAGGATTCGCGGAAACCAATATTCCGTTTCTCGATTCCGCGTCCTTCGGTAAGGCCAATCTGAACGTGGCTGGCCGTGTGACGGACTACAGCACTTCTGGCACCATCTACACCTGGAAGATTGGCGGCACTTGGGAAACGCCCCTGGATGGTCTCCGCTTCCGGGCCGTCACGTCGAGCGACGTGCGTGCGCCCAACTTGTCGGAATTGTTCGCAGCCCCGGTGACGACGACCATTCCCAGTTTCACCAATCCGTTCAACAAGACCTCGATCACCATCCTTCAGAACGCCATCGGCAACACCGCGCTGGTGCCGGAAGTCGCGCGTAATATCGAAGCGGGCGTTGTTCTATCCCAACCAAGCTGGCTGCCCGGCTTCAGTGCTTCGCTCGATTACTACAGCATCACGCTGAACAAGGGCATTTCGAGCCTGGCCGCCGCCGACATCGTGAACTCCTGCTTCCAGGGCGTGACCCAGCTTTGCAGTGCCTTCAACCTCGCTCCGGCAAGCGGCACGCCTTTTGTAAATGCGCAAACCTTCAATTTGGCATCGATTTTCACGGAAGGGTTTGACCTCGAGGCGAGCTATCAATTTGAACTCGATGATCTGGCCGTGCCCGGGCATTTCGCGGTCCATGGCTTGGCAACGAACGTCAGCACTTTCGTCACCAATTCGGGTATTCCCGGCCTCGTTCCCGTCCAAAGCGCCGGTACCAATACCGGCAACACACCGCATTGGAAGCTGCTCCTCATCGAGAGCTGGGATACCGACAATTTCGACATCACCCTGCAGGAGCGCTGGTTCAGCGATGGCGTCATCGGCCGCCAATACATCGTCTGCTCGACCGGTTGTCCGGTTTCGACCAGCAACAATCCGACCCTCGACAACAATTCGATGTCCGGCGCCTTGTATATTGACATTGGCGGCTCCTACAACATCACCGACAATGTGAAGGCATATTTCAAAGTCGACAATCTGTTCGATCATGATCCAACGGCAGCGCCCCAGACCAACACCGGCCTCGACACCAATCCTGCGCTTTACGATATGGCGGGCAGGTTGTACCGGGTTGGGGTGCGGTTCAGTTTGTGAGTTGGGTCCTCAAATTTGTGAGTTGAGTCTTTGAACATGAACACATTACGCATCTGCAGTTTTTGGTTTGCCGCCATGGTGTTGAGTGGAGCGGCTTTGGCATCCACCTCTGTTTTTGCCACAGCCCCATCGGATCCGCGGGCCGTCACGGTGGCGGGGCGCGGTGATGGCATTGCCGATGATACGGCGGCCCTTCAAACCGCCATCGATCGGGCAGGCGAGGGTGGCGGCGGGATAGTCTTCCTCCCTTCCGGCCGCTACCGCATCAGCCGCACGATCCTGGTGGGGCCCGGTGTCCGTCTTTACGGCACCGGGCCAACCCGTCCGGTTCTGCTGCTGGGGGATCGCACGCCCGGCTTTCAGCGCGGTGTTGCTAATATGGTGGTTTTTACCGGGGCCAAATTCGCGGCCTTCCCGCATGTGCCATTTCCGCCGCCGAGTGTGGTACCCTTTGATCCCAAAATCGCCGATGCCAATTCGGGCACTTTCTATTCCGCGATCAGCAATGTCGATGTCGAGATTGGCACCGGCAATCCGGCGGCCGCGGCGATACGCTTTCGCGTCGCTCAGCATGCGTTCCTCAGCCACATGGAGTTTCACTTGGGCTCCGGCTTCGCGGGCATTTATCAGGCGGGCAATCTGATTCGGGATGTGCATTTTCACGGTGGCCGCTATGGCATCGTGACTGAGAAGACCTCGCCCGCATGGCAATTCACGGTCGTCGATTCCAGCTTCGACGGTCAGCGCGCTGCCGCCATCCGCGAGCACGAGGTCGGGTTGACGCTGGTCAATGTTGCGATCCGCAATGTGCCGGTGGGGATCGATATCGACCGCGGTTATAATGACCAGCTATGGGGCAAAGACGTTCGCTTTGAGCAGGTGAAAAACGCCGCGATCATCATCTCCAACGAAAATAACGTCTATACCCAGATCGGCTTCGAGAACGCGCTGGCGGCCGACACGCCGGTATTCGCGCGGTTTCGCGACAGCGGGAAAAAGGTGGACGGCAAAGGGCGGTTCTACCGCGTCGCGGCGTTCAGCCATGGCTTGGCCGTGCCGGGTGTTGGACAAATGGGGCAGACTGCCACCACGGCGGAACTGACGCCGCTTGATGCCTTGCCGCCCGAGCGCGCGCCTGCGATCCGCGCCTTGCCGCCGGTTTCCGAATGGAGCAATGCGCACGATCTCGGCGCTCTTGGGGATGGCAAGGCGGACGATACGGCGGCGCTGCAGCGCGCCATCGATAGCCACCGCGTGGTCTATCTGCCATCCGGCCTTTACAAGGTCACCGACACGCTGCATTTGAAGCCCAACACGGTGCTCATTGCACTGCATCCGACCCAGACGGAGATCTTCCTTCCCGATTCGACGCCCTCCTATCAGGGTGTCGCGGCGGCAAAACCCCTGATCCAATCGGCAGAAGGCGGTGATGCCATACTCTCCGGTGTTGGTCTCTACACTGGCGACATCAATCCGCGCGCCACTGCCTTACTATGGATGGCTGGTGCGGAGTCATTGGTCGAAGATATCAAATTCCAGCTCGCACTCGGCAAGGATTTTCCCGGTGCAGCCACTTCCGCGCCCTTCAACGCGGCGCAAACTGCAACCCCCGCCCCATCCGAATTCTTCAACATCAAGCCATCACCGCGCTGGGATGGGCAGTATCCCAGCCTATGGGTGACGAAGGGCGGCGGCGGTACCTTCATCGGCTGCTGGAGCCCGAATACCTTTGCCGGCGCGGGATTCTACATCTCGGATACCAGCACGCCGGGGCACGCCTACGAGATGTCGGTCGAGCATCATGTGCGCCACGAGATTGTTCTGGAACGGGTGGCCAATTGGGAACTGTTGGCACCACAAACCGAGGAAGAATACCGCGAGAGCGGCAATGCGGTGTCGCTCGAAATCCGCGATTCCCACGACATTCTGATCGCCAATTACCACGCCTATCGCGTCACCCGCACGTTGGTCCCGGCCCGGTCGGCGGTCGAACTTAGCAACTCGAGCAGCATTCACTTCCGCAACGTGCATGTGAATAGCGAAAGCGGCTTTACAAGTTGTGACGGCGACGCCTGCATCACCTATTTGCGCGCCAACAAATTTCCGTACGAGAATGCGATTGTCGACATTACGCACGGGCAAAAGCTGCGCGAGCGCGAATTCGCCTCGCTCGACATTCCGGCCGCTGCGGCACCAATTGCGGCTGCCACCAGTCCCGTTGTCAGCAAGCTCGCCGACGGTTTCTTCGCGCTTGGCGGCGGGGCGGCGGATTCGCATGGCACGTTCTATTTTATCGATCGCACATTCCAGCGCATTTACAGCTGGTCGCCAACGTTGGGTTTGCGGGTCGTCAACGATCAGCCATTGGATGCTGTTAATCTGGCGGTGGACCGCTCTGACAATCTGCTTGTGCTGTCCTCTGCGGGGTTTGAAGGGGCCGTCTTCAGCCTTAAGCCAGACGGTGCAATCGCCCCCATCCCGCCGGCGCCTATAGCCCCGCATCCGCAAGCAGCGTTCGCTTTGCCAGCCAATTGGTGGGTCAATGGCGAGTTCAAAGATCAATACGATCCGGCGCACGATCACTTCAAGACACTCGCCGAACTCTTTGCCGCCGATGCTGCAACGGCGCCGTCCCAGGAATATGTCTCGCCGGATGGCAGTCTGGTGCTGCCGGCCTATCATGTGGTCCATCAAGGCCCGCCAGACAATCGTGGCTGGCGCTTCTCGCACGCGCTGGATAGCTATGGCTTCACGCTGGCGCAGCCCGGCACACGCGCCTTCATCAGCAATGGCTCCGAGGCGCGAACCTACAGCGCCAAAGTTGGGTCAAGCGGTGCGCTCCTCGATCTGAAATTTTTTGCAGAGCGCGGTGGTGAGAGTGTGGTGGCCGACAGCGCTGGCCGCGTCTACGTGGCCAATGGGCAGATTTTCGTCTACACCGCCCAGGGTGAAGAAGTGGGCCGCATCGATGTGCCGGACAGGCCTTTACAGCTGGTAATCGGCGGGGCGGGCCATCACACCCTGTTCATCCTCACCCATCACGCGCTTTATTCGGCGGATCTTTCCCAAAGTGCCATAACGCGTTGACAGGTAAGCCATTAGGCGTTGTGCAATACGCCGCCGGCGAAGCTGCACTGCAGGTTGAAGGCATCATCCACCAGGACAAAATCGGCGCGCGCGCCTGCGGTGATGCTTCCGGTTTCACGGGTAAGCCCCAGAAAAGCGGCGGCATTGCCGCTCGAGAGTTTGGCGGCGATTGCGAAATCGTTGATCCTTAGAAATTCCATCGCCTTGCGGACCACGGTGGCCATATCGGTAGCGCTGCCGGCCAGCGTTCCGTCGGGGCCCAGGCACAGCCCATTTTCGGCGCGTATCGTGCGGCCTTGCAGGACAAAGCTCTTCTGGGTGCTGCCGACCGGGGGCATCGCATCGGTCACCAGCATCAGCTTGTCGTCACCGCGGCAGGCATAAGCCACGCGTAAGGCCGCCGGGTGGACATGATGGCCGTCCGTGATGATACCGCACCAGCTCTCCTCATCGTCGAGCGCGGCGCCGACCACGCCGGGGGTACGCGTCTGCAGGGGCGACATGGCATTGAAGAGATGGGTGAAGCCGCGTGCTCCTGCCCGCAGTACTGCCTGGGTCTCATCATAGCTGGCATCGGAATGGCCGATGCAGACGATCACGCCAGCCGCCACCAATTGTTTGACCGCTGCAAGCGAGACTGTTTCGGGCGCGAGCGTCACCATCGTTTTGCCATGCTGCAGCGACGACAAAATGCGCACCGCTTCGTCATCCAATGGCGGAAAAGTGGTTGGATTGTGAATGCCGCGGCGCTTGGGGCTGAGGTAGGGCCCTTCGATATGAATGCCGAGAATACCGGGCACGCCATAGGCGATGGCCTCATCCACGGCTGCAATGGCTTTGCCAATACTGGCAATGTCGGTGGAAATGATCGTGGGCATCAGACCTGTGGTGCCGAAACGCGCATGGGCATGGGCGATGGCCCGCAAGCCCTCAACGGTTGGTGCATCATTGAACAAAACGCCGCCACCGCCATTGACCTGCACGTCCAGATAGCCGGGCATGAGAACACCGCCGCCGAGATCGACCCGCATCGCATCGCCCGGAACGGCATCATCGGCGACAAGCCCTAGAATGCGCCCGTTCTGGCACAACACACTTTGTCCGCGCACAAGGCCCTGCGCGGTTACGATACGGCCATGGCCGAAAGCAGTAATCATCAGACGGTCTCGGTAACTTTGCGCAGATGGGGTGGATTGTCGGGATCGAAGCCGCGTGCGCGTGAAAGCTGTTCGGCCATCCGATAGAAACTCTGGAGCAACAGGATCGGCTGCAGCGCCGGATGAGCCTCCAGCGATGCGAGATTGATGGCGCGCGGGTCAGCGAACCCGGCCAGGAGCATGTCGGCGCCGCTTGCCGCCAGCGCCTCGACCAATGCGTGCATGCCCGGGCGTGTTTCGTCGTTTTGCGACAGGATGAGGGCCGGAAAACCGGCCTTGGCAAGCGCCATCGGACCATGGCGCACTTCCGCAGCGCTGAAGGCTTCGGCATGGAGCCCGCAGGTCTCCTTGAGTTTGAGAGCGGCTTCTTGCGCCCCGCCGAAACCGACGCCGCGTCCGATCACATAGAGATCGCGCGCTGCGGTGAGCCGCGCCGCCGCTGGGCTCCAATCCAGTGCCCAGGCTTGTGTCAAAAGCTCGGGGAGGGTCTGAAGCGCTGCGGTGAGGGCTTGATCATCGCTCCACGCCCCAATCAATTGTGCAAGACCGGCCACCGTCGCGAGATAGGATTTCGTCGCCGCAACGCTACGCTCGGGACCGGCATGCAAAGCCAGTGCAACATCGGCCTGCCGCGCCAGGGGGGAGTCCATCACATTGACGAAAGCGATGGTGAAGGCGCCAGCCTCTTTGGCCGCTTCAAGGGCGGTTACGATGTCGGGGCTCTGCCCCGATTGCGATGTCGCAATCAGCACGGTGTCCGTAAGATCGGCTTTGGCGCCATTGTAGAGCGAACTGATCGATGGCGCTGCCGAGGACGTCATAATCCCAAGCCGGGTTTCAATCAGATATTTGGCAAAGGTCGCGGCATTGTCCGAACTGCCACGGGCCAGCGTGATCGCCGCGCGCGGTTTACGCGCTTTTAGGCGGCTGCAAACCTCCGCAATGGCGCTGGCATTGGCTGCGAATTGTGTCGCGATCACCGCCGGTGCTTCGGCGGCCTCGCGAAACATCAAGGTATGCGATTCAGACACGCGCATCTACTCCGAGGTTGTCAGTTCGGCGACGAAGTCATAGGTGTCGCCGCAATAATAGGATTGGGAAAACTCCACGATGCGCCCGTCGTGCAAAAAGCCCCGCCGTTCCACCAAAAGCCCGGCATCGCCCTCTTTGCCATGGAGCAACTCGGTCTGCGGCGCGGTGAGCGGAACGGCGCGCAAGCGTTGCAAGGCGCGCTGTGGCCGGTACCCGGCTTTGCCCAAGGCGTCGTAAAGCGACGACTGTACAGCTTCGACCGAGGGCAGCACGAAGGTCGGCACCGTACAAAATTCCAGCGACATCGGTGTGTCATCGGCATAGCGCAAGCGGTTGAAGCGATAGACCGGTGTTCCCGGCGCAAAGCCGGTCGACATTGCCTCCTCCGGCGAGACCACGCCTTGCGACTTGCGCAGCCATACCGATCGCGGTGTTTTCCCGCGCGAGGTCATGTCTTCGGTGAAGCTCGAGAGTTTGGAGAAACTTTTTTCGACACGGCTGGCGACGAAGGTGCCCGAACCTTGGCGCCGCGTCAGCAGTCCTTCGCTCACCAGCCCATCCAGCGCTTTGCGTACGGTGATACGCGAAACGGAAAATTCTTCAGCCAGCTCGCGCTCCGGCGGCAGGGCATCTTCCGGTGCCAGAAGTTTCATCTCAATGGCACGCCTGAGACCGCGTTGCAGCTGCTGGTACAGCGGCAGGTTTTGCTCCTCGGTGAGGCGCCCAATAATGGCCGAAAGGGAAGGCACCGCAACCTCCTTAATTGGTCTCTTCCGCCTCCAGTAGGCGGCAACCAAATCTAGTACCAATGCAATACCACGACGGGGCTATGCAAAGTCAACTGCAAAATTGTGCCTATAAATAGCCTTTTGTGCTGCCTTATTGGACACGATTTTGTCGCAGTTTGGTCTTGACAGGGCGGCCCAATTTCAGAATGGTATTGCATTGGATATGAGCGGGTGATCCCGGAGGGGTTGTCACCGGCTTGATGAAGGGGCGGCGAGGGGCAGTTTCGGCGTTCGTTCGGGGACACAAAAAGAGAAGAGGGTTTGGCCATGAGATTACGGAAAGTCTTTGCGGGGTCGGTCAGCATGCTGGCTCTCGCGTCGATCGCGGCGCCGGTATACGCCCAAGACACTATGGAAACGGTGGTCGTTACCGGCATCCGTGCATCATTGCAGCGCGCGATGGATATCAAACGCGATGCCACCACCATCGTCGATGCGGTGTCGGCGGAAGACATTGGCAAGTTCCCTGACAAGAACGTCGCCGATGCGTTGCAACGTCTTCCGGGTGTCAACACGGTATCGGCGGCGGGCGGCGAAGGCGGTTTCGATGAGAACGACCGCGTTTCGATCCGCGGCACCAATTCGAGCTTGACTGACGTTCAGGTCGACGGTCATCGGATTTCGACTGGCGATTGGTTCATCCTCGACCAGTTCGGCGAGGTTGGTCGCAGTGTCAGCTTTACGCTATTGCCGTCGGAAATCGTCGGCAGCACCGAAGTCTACAAGAGTCAGGAGGCGGACTTTCTGGAAGGCGGCGTTGCCGGCGTGGTCAACTTGGTCACGCGCAAGCCGCTCGATCTCAAGGAAACATTTACGGCCGAAGCCAGCGCCGAGGCTGTTTACACGACCCTGCGCGGCAAGACGACGCCAGACTTCAACGCATTGTTCGGCTGGAAAGACGATTCCAACCATTTTGGCGTGATTGTTCAGGCGTTCTATGAAGCCCGCGACATCCGCCGCGATGGCCAGGAAGTTCTTGGCTATACGCCGGTCTCCGCGACCAGCCCGTTCGGAATCGCCGATAAAAGCGCGGTCGGCGCCATGTTCCCGAACCTGATCGGCTCAGCCTACTTCCTGCAGCAGCGCGTGCGCGAAGGCGGCGACGTCTCCGTTCAGGCACAGGTCACCGATTCCTTCGAGGTCGACGTCCAAGGCTTTTATTCGAAGCTGAAGGCGTCGAACATCAACAACAACTTCATGTTCTGGGGCACCAACGAATTCGGCAACAACGTGCCGACGTCCTACACGATCAAGAACAACGCCATCCTCTCGGCGACCTTCCCGTCGGCCGGCGGCGTTCCAATCGTGGCCGATTCCATCATGCGTCCGGGTTCGGCCTCCGATACCTATTACATCAACGCGCATGCCAACTGGGATGTCACCCAGAATCTCAACGTTAGCATCCAGGGCGGCGTCACGCGCGGCGTCGGCACCACCAATCCGCAAGTTGCCTGGGAAGGCGAGGTCCAGGGCGCGCCAGGCAGCACGGCCGGATACAGCTTCAACGACCAGGGCCTCGCCTCGGTCAGCATGCCGGGTGTCGATCTCTCCAACGCCCACAACCTGGTCAACGATTGGGCTTGGACGGTGGTGAACACGGCGGTCGACCGCGAGTTTTACGGCCAGGTCGACGTCACCTACAAAACCAAACTCGGGCCGATCGATTCGGTTAAGGCTGGCGCCCGCTTTGCCGATCACGTTCACACCAGCACGGTGTGGGACGGCGGCGTCTCCTATGCCAACTCGTTCGGCAGCGACATCTCGTCGAGCAATTATCCGAGCGATTTTGCCGATTCCTTCAAAGTCCCCGGCATGATGACCAACGTCCCGCTGGGCAACACGGCTCTGATCGAAAAGCTGCTCTTCAACAACAACAGCTGGCGCAGCTATCCGCAGTCGCCGGCAGCCATCTCCGATCCCAAGAACAACCGCTTCGATTGGCCGGACAGCATGAACCTTCAGGAAACCGACTTGGCTGCCTATGCGATGGCGACCTTTGGCGGCGAAGGCTGGAAGGGCAACTTCGGCGTGCGCGTCGTCGATACCCGCGAGAATGTCAAGCCGTTCGTCAACGACGCGACCGGCGCGCCCAGTGACTTCGGGCCCTATAGCACCATCAAGGATACCCACAACTACTGGGACATACTGCCCAGCGCCAATATCAGCTTCAACCTAACGGAGGATCAAGTCCTGCGCTTCGCGGCGGCGCAAACCATGTCGCGTCCTGACTACAACGCCTTGGGCGGGGCGGTGTCGCTGCAAGACCTGATCCTCACGGGCACGGGTGGCAACCCGGACCTGAAGCCGATCAAGTCGGCGAACTACAACGTCAGTTATGAATATTACTACGCGCCGCAGTCGTTGTTCGCGGTCAGCTTCTTCTACATGGACCTGTCGTCCTATGTCAGCTTTGGCACGCATTCGGCCGTCTACCTGAACCAGTTCCTGACCGGTCAGGGCGCGCCGGTATATTCGACCTACAGCGTCACCACGCCGGTCAATTCGAGCGGACATGATGAAGGTGTCGAGATCCAGTGGGAGCAGCCGATCTATGGCGGCTTCGGCTTCCAGTCGAACTTCACCTATGCCAGCGGCGTCGATAACGGGGGCGGGCCACTGGTTGGCGACTCCAAGGTTACGGCCAACCTAACCGCCTATTTCGAGAACGAATGGCTCTCCACGCGCCTGACCTACGACTATCGTTCGCAGATGCTCGTCGGTCTCGACCGGAGCGCGAATGAGTTCCAGAGCCCCAGCGGCACGTTGAACGGTTCGGTGCAGTTCACCGTCACCGATTACCTTCAGCTTACGTTCGATGCTATGAACATCACGAACCGCAAGTTCCGTTTGACTCAGGGCGACGGTATGCCCCGTGCAATCTACGACAACGGCAGACAGTTCTATGCCGGCATCCGCGTCAAACTTTGATGATGAAACACCCGGCTGCCTCTCGGTGCAGCCGGGTAATCTTCTCTTATGACAGCTCTCCCTCGAACTGACCTTTGTGTGCGGAGTAGGAATTCCCGCTCCGCACTCTTTTTTCGTTCAGGACAGCGCGTCAAGCAGTGGGCCGAGCCAGGGTTGATAAGGCCGCCAGCGCCCAATCGAATCGGAAAACAAAGGTTTTCGCACCTGAAATTCGCTCAAGGTCCTGACTGCGCGCTTGTTTTCATAGAAGTGCAGGCATGCCGCGTTCCACTCAAGGCCGCAAAAAGCAACGATGCGCTTCGCTTCATGCTCAAAATCCGCCACCAGAGTCTCGTATTGTATTTCCAACAGACATTCCGTAGGAAGAACGTCACGCCAATGCGCCATCAGCGCTTCATAGGCTCTGTAGTAACGCCCCAATTCGCCAAGCTCGTAAGCGAAATTGAGCCCACTGCGGAACAGCTTGGAGTAACAGGAAAAGCAGGTATCGCGGGCATCGCGCCGAATGTGAATGATCCTGGCGCTCGGCAAAGCGAGATGAATCAGACCCAGATGGCGGAAATTCGCCGGCAATTTGTCGGTGATGCGCGCAGCGCCCGGTGCCAGGGCACGAAGGCGCTCGCAGTAGCGCCGTCCCAATTCCTCTGCACGGTCGAGCGGCACCGCGCTGGGATAATCGGGCACCATTTCGCCGATCAAATTCCCAAACCACGTCCGTTCCCCAGCACCAAACACGCGCGGATGACTCGCCAGCATTTGCTCTACCAAACTGGTTCCGGAGCGCGGCATTCCGACAATGAAAACCGGCTGCTCGGTCGTGTTCGCAACGATCTGGCGTTCCGCGCTGGCCGTGAAATGCTTTTTAAGGCCGTCAAAAAAAGCAAAAACGCCGCCCTCATCATACGGAATCGTCTCGCGGTAAAGCGCATTGCCGCGGGTCAAATGGGCAAACGCCTCTTCATGCCGCCTCAGATCGTCATAGGCCTTGAACAAGGCAAAATGCAGTTCGACTTTTTGGGCTTGCGGCAGCGCGTCTTTGCCTGCCACCAAAGCCTCAAGCGGCGCCAATCTTGGATCGTTATCGCCATAGCGCCGGATCTCGCCGAGAGCGCGATGAAACGCGGGCACTCGCGGTGCCAACTGCACGGCTCTGGCAAAAGCAGTTTCGGCTTCGGCCATGCGGCCCAATTGTTTGAGCACACTGCCCTGCGTGGCCTGGGCGGTGGCGTAGCGTGGATCGAGCCGCAACGCCGCCTCGCTCGCCGCCAAAGCCTCGTTATGGCGTCCGAGCGCCGCGAGTGCCTCGGCGCGATCGATATGGGCCGTGACCGCGCGCGGCTGGCGGGCGAGGGCCTTGTCGAAGAAGCGGAGCGCAGCTTCGGGCGCATCCCGCATAAGCTCGATTTGGCCCATGGTCTTAAGGATTTCAGGATCGTCCGGAGACAGAGCAATCGCGCGTTCCAGGCAGGGGAGCGCCTTATCCATTTGGCCCAATGCTGCGCGGGCAGTCCCCAACGTGCTCCAGGCCTCGGCAAAATCTGGCCGGATGGCGAGGGCCGCTTCGGCTTGTTTCGCGGCTTCATCCGGGTAGCCGAGCCGCTGCAAAAGCAAACCCAAATGGTGGCGCACAACGGCGTCCTGGGGCGCCGCTTTGGCCGCCCGCTGCAAATAGTCCTTAGCGGCCTCGATGCGGCCGGATTGAATACACAACAACCCCAAGTGGTGGAGCGCTCCGGCATGCGCCGGCGCTGTCACCAACACCGCGCAGTACTGTTCTTCCGCCTCGCTCAGCCTGTTTTGGCTGTGCAGCAGGCAGGCGGTTTGAAAAATCTGCTCAGGGCTGGCCATACTGGGTCCGTGCGACGGGATCGTTCATTGCATCGAATACTGGCGCGAAACCGGCACAAGACTCCAGGCCTTTTTGCTTTTCCCGCAGCTGCGCCATCGATACATTTTCTGCCGTCTCGACAAGGCCCCTCGTCATGGTGATCGCCTCTCGCCTTTTGGCTGCAACTATGGTGGCGTTGTGTTGCGGCGCCGCTGCCGCCACGCCGTCTTTGATTCCGTTGCCTGCCCATATGGAAGGAGGCGAGGGCAGATTCGCGTTGTCATCCCAGACACCGCTTGTCTGCGCCGATCCTGGCGACCAAGGCTGTACGCGGATCTTGGATTATCTCGCCGGTCTGCTGCAGCGCGATCCCGGTCTGACCTTGCGGCGAGATAAAGAAGGTAACGCGCCTGCCATCATTTTGCGGCGGACCAGTGATCTCACAGGTGAGGCCTATCGTCTCCATGTGGCGCCTTCGGGTATTGAAATCGCGGCGGGGTCCGATGCGGGGTTGTTCTACGGCGCCGTCACGGCGTGGCAATTGTCCTCGCAACAACCGCCATCATCCGGCCGTATCGAGATCGCATCCATCGATATTGCGGATGCGCCGCGCTTTTCCTGGCGCGGAGTGATGTTGGATTCAGCGCGGCATTTCCAAAAGCCGGATGCGGTGAAGCAATTGCTCGATACCATGGCGATGCACAAGCTTAACGTGCTGCAATGGCATTTGACCGACGATCAGGGCTGGCGGATCGAGATCCAGAAATATCCCCGCCTCACCAAGATCGGGGCTTGGCGCAAGAATAACCGCGAAGGCCGTTATGGCGGCTTCTACACCCAGGTTCAAATCCGCGATATCGTCGCCTATGCCGCGGCGCGCCACATCACCGTGGTGCCGGAAATCGAAATGCCCGGTCATGCCTCGGCGGCGATTGCGGCCTATCCGCAGCTTGGCTCTCTCAAACATCCGCCGCGCAAAGTATCGGGCGATTGGGGCGTCTTCCCAAATCTTTATAATGTTGATGACACCACCTTTGCCTTTCTCGAAGATGTTCTGACCGAGGTGATGACGCTGTTTCCGAGCCCCTATATCCATGTGGGCGGCGATGAGGCGCCGAAAGGCCAATGGGATGCATCGCCAAACGTGCAAAAGCGCATGGCCGCACTGGGTGTGCCCGACACCAAGGCCCTACAGGGGTATTTTACCGCCCGCATGGGCCGCTTTCTCGAAGCTCATGGGCGGCGCTTGATCGGTTGGGATGAGATTTTGGAGGGCGGGCCGCCGCAAAGCGCTACAATCACCAGCTGGCGCACCATCGAAAGCGCCAACGAGGCGGCCGAGAAGGGCCACGACGTGGTGCTGTCGCCCTCGCCGCAACTCTATCTTGATCATTGCCAGCGCGAGCGTGAGGGCGAACCCACCTGTCGCGGCGGGGCGATAACGCTGCGCGATATTTATGCCTTCGATCCCGTACCAAGCGGCGCCTTAACGCAGCATCTTATCGGCATGCAGGCGAATATCTGGACCGAGCATCTGCCGACCGCAGACGCTGTTTCCTATGCCGCCTTTCCGCGCTTGGCGGCCTTTGCCGAAATTGCCTGGTCGCCGCAGAACATGCACCATTGGCCGGATTTCGTCACCCGTCTTCCGGCCCAATTTGCGCGTTACAACGCTCTCGGCATTGTCCATTCCAATGCGGCCTTTGCGGTGGATGTTGCAGCGGTTCCTTCGTCAACCGGCGCCACAGTCACGCTTTCCAGCCAGACAGGCTTCGGCGCGATCCACTATACCCGCGATGGCTCGCCGCCCATGCTAACCTCGCCGGTTTTCGATAAGCCGTTCGAGACGGCGTTGCCTGCTGTCATTACCGGGGCAACCTTCGACAGCGACCGCGTCATCAGTGCGCCGGCGCGCGAACGCCTCAATGCCGCCTCTCTGCTTCGGCGCAATTCCTACACGCTGGAGCAATGCGCCAAGGACATTCTTTTGGCGCAGAGAGGAAAATCCGGCGCCGTCATGATGGTCAATGTCATGAACCCCTGCTGGCTCTACCGCGGACTCGACATGACTGCGATCCGCGGCTTTGACATTGCCATTACCACGCTGCCGTTCAATTTCCAGATCGGTGCGGACATTCAGAAAATCCCGCTCGATCCTAAAGCGTCGCGTTTCGGCCAGCTCGAAATCCACGATGGCGATTGCAAAGGCGAACGGCTCGCCGTCGTTTCGCTTTCGCCCAAGAGCGCGTATCTACACATTCCCATGAAGCCGCGTGCGGGTCTCCACGATCTCTGTTTTGCTTTTGCACGGCGCAAAGTCGATCCTCTTTGGGCGGTCGACTGGGTTCAGCCCTTGGCCAAGGAGTAATCATGGCACTGACGATCTTGGCTCCGGTGGCGGGTTGGGCGACACCGCTCGATGAGGTGCCCGATCCGGTCTTTTCCGATCGCATCTTGGGAGATGGCGTCGCCATTGATCCCATCGGCGGCAGGCTTGTTGCGCCATGCGATGGTATCATCGTCGCGCTCGCCAAACATGCCGTGACTATTCGGGCCGAGAGCGGCGCGGAAATTCTGGTCCATGTCGGGCTGGAAACGGTCGCTTTGAAAGGTCTTGGCTTTACGCCTCTTGCCGAAGAGGGACGGGCTGTCAAAGCGGGCGATCCCATCCTCTCCTTCGATCTCGAAATCTTGGCGCGCCATGCCAAAAGTCTGATCACGCCGGTCATCATCGCTAACGGCGAGGCGTTTGTGATTGTGCGCCGCACCGTATCGCGCGAAGTGGCCGCGGGTGATGTTCTGATGGAGGTTGTGCCGGTCACAGCTTCCATCTCGGGCGGGCAAACGGGCGCCGAAAGCGTTAGCCGCGTTGTGGTGGTCGCCTCCGAGCACGGCTTGCACGCCCGCCCTGCCGCCTTGTTGGCCAGCACTGCGAAAACATTTTCCGGGGAGGTCACACTTGCTTGTGGCGGGCGTTCCGCCAACGCCAAAAGCACCGTGGCCATCATGGCGCTCGGCGTGCGTAGCCAGGATGCGGTTACACTTTCGGCGGCGGGCGCCGGTGCTGAGGCAATGGTGGAGCGTCTCGCCCGGATGCTGGAGCAAGTGCATCACGAGGCCAAGCCCGCGCTCGCCATCCAAAAGCCCAAAACCTCCAACACCGCCACGCATCTTTATGGCGTTCGCGCAGCGCCCGGACGGGTGGCGGGCATTGCCGTGCCCCTTCGCGCCGCGGTGTTTGTGGTGGCAGAGGAGGGGTTGGGCATCGCTGTTGAGACCAAAGCGCTGCAGGAGGCGCTCGCGGCATTGCGCGCGCGCCTGGAAGCCGCGGCGGCAGCCGCTTCTGGTCCGGCTCGTGAAATTGTGGTGGCGCATTTGGAACTGCTGGCTGATTCTGAGCTCGAAGCCGCGGCTCTGACGGCTATCGCAGAGGATAAGAGTGCAGCTTTTGCTTGGCGCCGCGCCATACAGCATTTCGCTGCTATTTTTCGCGGTCTGGAAGATCCGCGTTTGCGCGAGCGCGCCGCCGATCTCGTCGATCTCGAGCGCCAAGTCCTGACGCTTCTCATCGGTGGTCCCGTTGCCAGCCAGCCCTCGCTGCCGCCGTCTGCCATCCTCATTGCCGATGAAATTCTGCCCTCCGATCTTTCCGGTTTCGACAGCCGCTTGATTGCGGGTTTGCTCTCCGCCCGCGGCGGCCCCACATCGCATGTCGCAATCCTCGCGGCGAGCATGAACATTCCGGCCTTGGTCGGTGCGGGCGAAGGTGTGCTCGCCATCGCCGAAGGTACGCAAATTCTCCTGGATGCAGATGGCGGCTTTGTCGATCTGGCGCCGGACGGCGCGACGCTGGCTGCCGCAAAACATTCCGCCGCACAAGCTGCCGCCCGCGCCAATCAGGAAAGGGTGGGCGCCGGAGAGCTTTGCTTTACCGCAGACGGCCTGCGCATCGAGGTCTTTGCCAATCTTGCCAAAGGCGCAGAGGAAGCTGCCGCGGCGGTGGCGTTTGGCGCCGAGGGTTGCGGCTTGCTGCGCACTGAGTTCCTTTTCATGGAGCGGCAGGAGCCACCCACAGAGTCTGAGCAGCGAGAAGCTTATCAAGCTGTTGCCGCTGCACTCGGCGGCCGTCCCTTCATCCTGCGCAGTTTCGACATCGGCGCCGACAAACCGGTCGCTTATCTTTCCTTTCCACACGAGGACAATCCCCAGCTCGGGCTGCGCGGTATCCGTGCGGGACTTGCGTGGCCCGATCTGCTGCGCACGCAATTGCGCGCCGTTCTGCAGGTTACGCCATCCGGACGTTGCAAAATTTTGCTGCCGATGATTACCGCTCTCGGTGAGCTTCGTGTGGTTCGAGACATGATCGATGAAATTTGTGCGGAGTTCGCGGTGCAGCGCCCCGAACTTGGCGTGATGATTGAGACGCCGGCCTCTGCCGTGCTTGCCGATCAGCTTATCCGGGAGGCCGACTTTCTCTCCATCGGCACCAATGATCTCACCCAATATGTACTGGCCATCGATCGCACCCATGGTCAGCTCTCGGGACAACTCGATGCCTTGCATCCCGCGGTGCTGCGCCTGATCGCGCGAACCGCCGATGCCGCCAATGCTGCCGGCAAGATCGCAGCGGTGTGCGGCGGCCTGGCGGCGGATCCGCTTGCCGCGCCGATCTTGATCGGCCTCGGCATCAAAGAACTGTCCATGCCCGCCCCGGCTATACCGCGCCTGAAGGCACAAATTCGCAGCTTGCGAGCCGAAGCGTGCCGCGCCCTGGCCCAAGCCGCACTCGCCTGTGAATCCGCCGCCGCCGTGCGGGCCTTGACGACATCATTTCCGGGGGACGCGCCATGAAAGCTGTCTTTGAAGTACTGCAGCCTTTGGGCCGGGCCCTCATGCTGCCGATTGCTGTGCTTCCTGCGGCAGGTATCTTGCTGCGGCTTGGCCAACCGGATCTCTTGAATATTGCCTTTGTGGCGGCGGCAGGCGATGCCATCTTCCACAATCTCGGCTTGCTCTTTGCGATCGGTATCGCGGTTGGCCTCGCCAAGGAAAACCATGGTGCCGCTGCGCTTGCGGGCGCGGTGTTCTTTTTGATCGCGACCACTGGTGCCAAGGTTTTGATGCAAGTCCCGCCGGAGGCGCTGGCGGGCTATTCCGGTGATGCGATCAAGCTTGCCGCCGACCATTTCAAACAGAGCCAACTCGACAAGCTCGGCGTTCCTACAGGCATTATTTCGGGTCTTGTTTCGGGCTGGCTCTACAATCGGTTCCACACCATCAAACTGCCGGAATATCTGGCCTTCTTCGCGGGTCGCCGTTTCGTGCCTATCATCGCTGGTGTGGCGGCGCTGTTGCCCGCCTTTCTCATCGGCACGCTCTGGACATCGATTTCGCACGGCATGGATAGCGCCAGTCACGCGGTGCTCAGCCTGGGGCCGCTCGGCCTTTTTATCTATGGCGTTCTGAACCGCCTTCTCATCGTTACGGGAATGCACCACATCCTCAACAATCTGGCATGGTTCAATCTCGGCAGCTATCACGGTGTCACGGGCGATTTGAACCGCTTCTTTGCGGGCGACCCCACCGCCGGTGCCTTCATGACGGGTTATTTCCCGGTGATGATGTTCGGCCTGCCCGCCGCCTGTCTTGCCATGTATCACACCGCCCTGCCGGCGCGGCGCAAAGAGGTTGGTGGCGTCCTCGCCTCCATGGCGCTGACCGCATTTCTCACCGGGGTCACCGAGCCTATCGAGTTCAGCTTCATGTTCTTGGCCCCGGCCCTCTATGTGATGCATGCGCTGCTGACAGGCCTTTCCATGGTGGTGATGAATCTCCTTGGTGTGCATTTGGGCTTCGGTTTTTCGGCGGGCATCTTCGATTACGCGATAAACTTCAACCGTGCTCAGAAGCCATTGCTTCTCATCCCGGTGGGGCTGATTTATTTCGCGCTCTATTACACGGTGTTTCGCTTCGCCATTCTCCGCTTCGGGCTCAAGACGATGGGGAGGGATGAAGCGCCAGTCGCGGCCGTCAGCGCCAAAGACACGCCTCGCGGCAAGGCTTATTTGGTGGCGCTTGGCGGTGCCGCGAATCTGCGCAGCGTCGATGCCTGCACCACGCGTCTGCGCCTCAACGTGCAGTCCTCCGCGGTGATTGACGAAGCCGCCCTGCGGGCGCTTGGCGCCAAAGGCTTTGTGCGGCCCTCGGAACACGCGCTGCAAGTGGTCATCGGACCTCAGGCCGATCAGATCGCATCAGAAATCCGAGAGAGCATGACCGGCGTAGAGAAGGCGGAGCCAGACCTCACCGCTGCCTCGCCGATGGCATCAACGACAACATCCCCGGAGTCTGCCGGGCCGCTTCCCGCCGCAGAAGTTTTGGCGGCGCTTGGCGGCAGCGGCAACGTGCAATCCGTCGCCGTCTGCGGCAGCCGCATTGCCGTCGATCTCATCGACAGCCGCTGTATCGACACCGGAGTCTTAAAGGCGGCAGGCATGCGCAGTATCGCGATGTTACCGCACGGGGTGCATTTGATCTTCGGGCCTGGCGCCGGAGCCTTGTCTTCGCGTCTGAAAACGCTGCTGGCGGCCTAATCGATAGCCGCCTGCGATATGAGAAGCCACGGAAAGGATGCGGGCGGCGCTGTCTTCGCCGCCCGCCTTGGAAAGCGCTTAGTTGAATTTGCCGCTCAACGTCACGCCGAAAGTGGCCGGGTCGTTGAGGATGGCGGCGTCATAATTCTCGATGACACCTTTAAGGTTCTTTTCATTGGTGATGTTGCGGCCATAGAGGGCGATTTCCCAGCTGTCGGTGCCGTAACCGAGTTTGAGGCCGCCTTCGAAATTGCCGTTAGAATTGAATTCTCGGGTCCGGTAGAGAACAAAATTGGTGTAGCCCTGCAAATTCCAATCGGTGGCGATGAACACTTTGCCGCCATCGGACACCGGAATGTCATAGCGCGCGCTGACGTTCAGATTGTATTCCGGCGCGTTCGGCAGCGCATTGCCATCGATTTTGGCGAAATAGGTCGTGCCGGTTCCCGAGCCCTTGGTGAAATAGGCATTGAGGGGGGTCAGGGTCAACGCGCCGTTGAAGCTACCCATCTGGGCAAAGGCATTGGCATCTTTGATCTCGGTGTGGAGCAGGCTGAGGCCAGTCGAGAGCGACAGGTTTTCCACCGGCAGCCAATTGAGTTCGGCTTCCATGCCATAGGCTTCCGCCTTGTTGGCATTGAAGAAGACGCCGTTGCCGTTGGAGTCGTTGCCGTTCAGCTGAATGTCATCGACGGTGTAGGTAAAGGCCGAGACGTTGAAGCGCAGCGTATTGCTGAGTTGGCTCTTAAGGCCGCCTTCCCACGACAGAATGGTCTCCGAATTGGCGAAGGTGAAGGGCGAATTGAACACCGCCGAACGCCCCTGAATGGTCGGGCCGCGAAAGCCGGTGGCAACGCGGGCATAAAGGCTGACTTCGGGGCTCACTTCATAGATTGCGCTGACATCCCAGCTCGGCTTGGTGGATTCCAGCGTGGGGTTGCGGTCGGCAGTGGCGGGGAAACTCACGACGCCCGTCGGCGAGTCGGCCGTTTTGAGCAGATGCGTTTCCTTTTTGTCGTTGGTGACGCGCGCACCAGCGGTGATTGTCAGGTGCGGCAGCACTTCATAGCTTGCCTGGCCGAACAGCGCCCAGGAGGTATTGACATCGCGCAGGCGCACCCAGTTGTTGGGATTGTTCGCCGGTCCGGTCAGGAAGAAGGCGCGCTGATAAAACTCGGTGATGTCGTGCTGGTCGAAATACATGCCGCCGACCTGCCATTTGAACTTGCCCTCGGCGCTGCTCGCCAGCCGCACTTCTTCGGTCCACTGCCCCAGGGCGCGGATGCGGCCCATCGATTCGCCGAAGCCCGCATTGCCGTAATCGGCTGCTGCGCCGCCGTCGGTATCGCCGCGGCTCTGGCCTTCGGTGGCTTCATAGCCGGTGATGGAAGTCAGCGTAATACCGCCGAAATCGTACGCGATGTTTTCCGAGACGCCATAGGTATTATAGCCCTGCGGATTGTTCATGCCTTCGTCCCAACGCGCTTGGTTCCAATGCTGCGAATCGGCATTGTGTGACCCGATGGTCAGCGCCCCGCGGCGAAACACGCTGGCTGGGCCGTCATACCAGCGGCCATGCGCCGAGGTCAGCATCGACAAATTCTCTACTGGTGTCGCCAGCAACTGCACGCGCAGATCGCGTTCGTTGAAGCCGCCGACGGCGTTCTTCTGGCCGGTCGGCGTGCCGTCCGCACTGGCGCCGGTATAGGTATTATCGATGTAATCGGCGCGGGACTGGAAGAGGCCGGAAACGCGGATGGCGAGCTTATCGGCGATGATGGGACCGCCCACGCCGAAATCGAGATCGACGCTGTTATAGGCGCCATAGCTGGCCGATCCACGCCCCTCGAAATCCTGGGTTGGGCGATTGGTATCAAACTTGATGATGCCCGCCGTGGTGTTGCGGCCGAACAGCGAGCCTTGGGGGCCGCGCAGCACTTCGACCTGCGCTATGTCATAGGCGGGGTTCGACTTCAGCACGACATGCTCCAGCACGATATCGTCTTGAATAATCGACACCGGCTGCGAGGCACCGAGATAGAAGTCGACATTGCCGAGGCCGCGAATGTAGAAGCGTGGGAAAATGCGGCCCGTGGTCGATTCCACATAAAGGCTGGGCACCTTGCCGGACAGCGCCAGCAGCGTGTCGTCGCCCGAGGAGGTCATGGTGGTCAGTGCCTCGCCGCTCAGCACGCCTACCGATACCGGCACGTTCTGCTGATTTTCGGGGCGGCGGTCGGCGGTTACGACGACTTCTTCAAGGCCCTCCGATTTGGCTTGGGCAAAGGCCGGGTCTGCGCACAGCATTGCGCCTACGGCCGCGCTGGCCAGAAGGGTGCGCTTGGTAATCCCCTTGGAATGCATGATTCTTGTCCCTCGAATAGTGGTTGCCGATCGTAAGCGAGGGACGCACGCAAACCTCGGCTCAGGGCGCTGCCCCCGTCCGTAACCGTTCTGTCTGATTGAGCCCCAAGACTCCGTTCTAACGACGTTTAGGCGACAATCATGTAGCTGAAGTGACAACGTGGATGCGCTGCAACATTTCGCCAACGGTACCGCGTCGCTGTAGCGTAAAGATCACGCTTGACGGGCTAAGGCGTGGAGCCCCTGGCAAGCTTTGCCAGCAACAGGGCGCCGAGTAATCCTGAATTCTGTCCCAGTCCCGGCGCGCGGATGATCATCCCGATCTCGCCATCATCGCAGCAATAGGATTTGTTGAGCAGGGTGGCAGCAGTTTTAATTTTGTCCAGAAGGCCTTGTGTATGCAGCACGCCGCCGCCAAACACGATCGCCTCCGTGGAGAGGGTGGCGATCAGGGTCACCGCCAACTGGCCAAGATAGAAAGCGATGATGTCTTGTTCTTCGCCGCCCAGCTGCGATAGTGGCTTTGCCCATCGCCGCTCTATCGCAGGCCCGCTCGTCAGCCCTTCCAGGCAGTCGCCATGAAACGGGCAACTCCCGGCAAAGGCCAGGTCGGCGGGATGGCGGCGCGGGAAGATATGCCCCATCTCGGGATGGCGCATGCCATGAACAGCTTTGCCGTCAATGGCGATGCCGGCACCGATGCCGGTCCCGACGGTGATATAGGCTGCGGAACTGGCGCTCTTTGCTGCGCCCCACGCAGCCTCTGCCAGAACTGCGCTATTTACATCCGTATCAAACCCAACAGGAACGCCGAAGGCTTCGGCGATGACACCGCGCGTATCGATACCGCTCCAGCCCGGCTTGGGCGTCGATAAAATTCGTCCCCATCCGGGCGAGGCGGGGTTGACAACGGCTGGCCCGAAACTAGCAACGCCGAAACCCGCGATGGCGCCATGTTCGCCTTCCATGCGGCGAAAGTAATCCACCACCTGCGCCAAAGTGCTGGCCGGGTCTCTGGTCGGAATGCTCACCCGCTCGCGTATATCGCTTGTCGTGCTTGCGACCGCGCAAACAAATTTTGTGCCGCCCGCTTCGATGCAGCCATAGAGCCAATCCGCCACCATCCCCTCCCGCCAAAGCCAAGCGCGCGGAATATCCGCGCAAGGGTTGCCTCTGTCCAGGCGTGCGCCTTAAGCAACCAGCCAGGACAAGGCATTGCTCAAGAAGCGCAGCTGCATCGGCGCCGCCATGTCCGGCACACGGTGAAAGACGATTTTGCCGCTGCCAAGCTTGGTTGTGAACGTCCCCGCCCCCAGGCGGCGATCGTGATCGCGGCTGTAACCCGCAACCACCGCGACATTCTGGCCTTCGACCATAAGGCCATTGGCCAAGCGCCCACGGGCTTGGAAGAAGCCGTCCATGGCTTGATTGGCAGGCATGCCGCTGTAGAGCGGATGGTCGGCCAGGAAATACCAATTGCCCATCCAAGGCGCGCGATAGCGGCCGACTTGGCCCTGATAGGTGAAGGCCCCCGCATCCGCGAGTTGGCGCGCCACACCATCGGCCAAACCATCTTCTTGCGCCAACACCAGCAGCGGCACGCCTTTTTTTACCACGGCGAGCAGCGCTTGCGGCAGAGCGCCCGGCACCGGCTCGGCTTTGGCGTTCTTATCGAGCGTCAAGCCAGCATCGCCGCCAATCTTCTGCCCCGCCGTGGCGGCGTCTGTCAGCCCCGAGGAGATCACCGCATCGTAGCGTTTGCCGCCAACAAATTCTTCTACGGTGATGCCGGGCAGCAGCGCCAGTTGTGCCAAGAGGGATGGCCATACACCCGTCACACCCACCCTCAGGATTTTGCCGGAAACCGGTACGCATTTGGTGTCCACCACCCAGATGTCCCGGACATGTGTGCCATTCGGTGCCCCCGTGAACGAAAATTCGAAGCGATAGCGCCCTTCTTCGTCGAGCGGTGGTGTCGCAAATCCCTCTCGCAGCAAGAGGCTCATTTGCAAGGGCTGGAACGACGGCGCGGCAAGGTTGGCAAGAACGCTTCGCTGCCCCTTGGGATCGGTCATGGCAAATTGCACCGTTCCGTCCACGGCGCGGCCGCTATCATTCAACAGATAGAAATCGAACAGCGCCGCTTCGCCGCGTGGAACTGTCAGCCGCCGCTGTTTGGCAACCGGCCGCACGCTCCGAAGAGATCCGGCGATGAGGGCGGGGTCGGATTTGAAATTGCGGAAATTGTCGACAATGCCGGAATGGTTGTCGATGGCGGTGCTCTCCCAGCCCGAGATCGTCGCGTAATCCACCGCATCGGCGATGCGGATATTCTCCATGTAATTCTGCCAACTGGCATAGGATTTGTGGCCGAGGGATTGGAACAGCGCCTCCGCATTGGGAAAGGCGCTGCGAAAGCCCCAGCGGTCGAGAAAGCCCTGATAGGCCGCCAAAATTTCCTGGTGATCCTGCAGGTCATAAGCTTTGCCGCCGCGGCTCAGAATTTCGGCGACCACCATGGTGTGATTGTCGGGCACCGCGCAGCCTTCCATCTCACCGTATTGTACAATCTGTTCGCGGATGGAATTGCGATAGGTGAAGTGCTGCGGGTCTTGATAAAAGCTGTCATACCATTGATCGCCCGCGCCTTGGTGATCGTCCCACCAGCCGCCCCAAGCCTCACGATCCGAGCGATGCAGCGTGGCATTATAAGGCGCATAAAAGGCTTGGGCGGCGTGAATGTCCGGTGAAGACATACCGTCATTCATCAGGATGATGCGGCTTTCGTCTTCCGCCCGCATCGTCTCCAGCACCGCGGCGACGGTGGGATCGTTGAAGTCGGCATTGTTCTCGTTTTGCAGCGTCCAATGGATCAGCGAAGGATGGCTGCGGAAGGTCCGCATCATCAGGCGGATTTTCGCCATCACATAGCGCTGGCAGAACGTGTCCGCCTCGCTCACCGGCGGCTGCATGAGCAAGCTATGCTGGTCCACCGCCACGCCATCCGGCAAGCGCCCAAAGGCGAATTTGCCGCCGCCGGGTTCCATGGCGCGCAGCAGTCCCAGCCGGTCTTGCGCCTCCAAGACATCGTGCTTGCCGGGATTGCGATGGAAGGCAAGGCAGTTGAGACCCAGCGCCTTGGCTTGCGTCACTTCCTTTTCGGCAAGATTTGGCGTTGGCCACATACCATTACCGCCCCAATAGCCCCAAGAAATCGCCGAATAAAGTTTGATGCGCTTGCCGTTAAGCGTGAAGCGGGCATTTTCGCCCAGACCTTCCACCGTGAACCAGCGAAAGCCAAAACGCTGCTCACGCCGGTCCTCACCCAGCATCGCGATCAGCCGGTAGAGCCTTGGTGTTTCCAAATCCCACGGTGCCGCATCTTTGGCGCTGGCCTCATAGCGCCAGGTGATGGTCTTGCCTGCAACGCTATGGCCGAGGGGCCGAAAACGCGCGGCGAGCCGTTTGCCGCTCTTGTCGCTGGCAACGAACAGCAGCGGCGCCTGCGGCAGCTTGTCTGAGAAGGCTGCGCTCACAAACACATTCACCACGCCCGGCTTGGGCGTGTTCAGGACCCACAGATCGCTGATCCGCGCCTGCATCGGAGGGGCGCTGAGGCGCATGCCGCGATCCAGCCCGCCAAAGCCGTGGCTGCGCTGAATCTTGACCTTGCCCCATGTCAGCGTGTCGCCATCGACCCAATCATAGCGTCCGCCGGGATTGGTGATGCGGATGGCGAGCACATTCTTGCCGCCCGGCACCGCCGCCGCGGTCAGATCGCACTCAAAGGGCAGTTGCTCCAGGATCGAATAGCCGACCAGCTTACGGTTCAGATAAACCTCAGCCCTGAGCCGCGCCCCGCGAATGGCGAGAAGCAGACGGCGCCCTTTGACGCTCGCGGGAATCGCAATCTGGCGCCACCACCACGATACGCCGGTGTAAGCGCCGTTGCGCACTTCGCTGTCGCTGTCGGCATAGGTGAACTCGTCCATGGTGTAAGGGCGGCTGCCGGCCCCGCCCCAATAGTGCTGCTCGACCGTGGCGGGCAGGGTGACCATGATTGCGTTCTCGCGTCCCAGCACCTCCCAGCCGCCGCTTGGCGGGTTCACCGGCAGGGCTTTCAGCCTCACCTCGTCGGGCAGATAAATCGCATCATCCTGCCAGCCCGCCGCACGGTCGAGCCACAGCTGCCAGCCATCATCGGGAATGACGAGATCATCCGCGGATTGGGCTTTGGAGGCCGCGGTGGCGGTGGCGAGGCCAAGGCCCAAGCCGGCAAATTGGCGGCGGTTGATCCGCGTCATGGTGATCTTTCTGGGGTCGTCTGCGCCGCTTATTGTGAACGATCCGGCTGTTGTTGCCCGTACATCTCTAATCTAAACTGCGCAACAAAGAACACAATGCGCCAAAAACGATCACACACCACCACAGCTTTTGGCTCTGTCCGGGAGAGACCTATGCGTATCATGCTGGCCGCTTTGATGGCTTCGGCCGCACTTGTCCTGCCCGCAGAGGCCGCCCTGGATGCGCTCGCCGCGGGTTTTGCAACGCCGCCCCAAAGCGCCCGTCCGCACACCTTCTGGCCCTGGATGAACGGCAACGTCACCAAAGATGGCATCGCCAAGGATTTGGCCTGGATGAGCCGCGTGGGTCTGGCGGGCATGCCTGCGGTCGATGCCGCTATCGATACGCCCACGGTGGTGGATCACCGAATCCCGTACATGTCGGAAGAATGGAAAGACACCTACCGCTATGCCGTCGGCCTCGCCGCGCAGAAGAGTATGGAAATCGGCATCGAGGGTGCGCCGGGCTGGAGCATGTCGGGCGGTCCTTGGGTGACGCCGCAAGAGGGCATGAAGAAGCTCGTCTGGAGCATCGCCAAAGCCGAAGGCGGCAAACCCTTCAAAGCGCTTCTGCCTGAGCCGCCCGACACCATCGGTCCGCTGCAGAATCTTCCCATGGCAGGCGACGAAGCGCCCACGGCCAAGACTGCGGCCCTGCATTTCTATCGCGATGTCGTGGTGATGGCCTATCGCACACCTGCGGAAGCGCCCGCGATGGCGCAGATGTTCTGGAACAACGGTCCTCTGGATAGTGCCCAGCTTGCTGGCGGCGATCTGTCGAAGGCGGTGACGCTCGCACCCGCCACGCTGAACGGCGATGTTTTTCTCGCGGTGAAATACAAAAAGCCTGCCATCATAGAGGGTGTCACCCTCGCCATGACGGTGCCCAAAGCGCTGGGCTACAGGGCCGTTGTGGAAGCCTCCGATGATGGCGACGTCTGGCGGCCCGTCGCTGATTTTCCGCCCGCAGCGCAGCTTCAGCGCATGCAGATGGGCGAGCAGACGATCTCTTTTGCTCCCGCCACGGCACGCTGGTTCCGCGTCGTGCTGAAAGCGGGTGAGCCGCTACGCCGTTCTTATCGTCCCACCGGTGATGCCGCCCCTGGCGCCGTGCCGCCCGGCAGTGTGACGCAGACCTCCGCCAATCCTATGCTGGTGAAGGCTGGCACCATCGAGCGCGCCTACCAGATTCGTGGGCTTCAATTCCATGCCGCCGCCACGGTGCATGAGTTCGAAAAAAAGGCGATGTTTGCTGCTCCGCCGCGCGATTTTTATGCCTTGGCAGGCACGGCGGATATTGCCCCCGGCACCGCCATCGATCCGGCAGGGATCATTATCCTCAATAACAAGCTGAAGCCGGATGGCACGCTGGATTGGACGCCGCCGCCGGGGCACTGGACGGTGCTCAGGCTCGGCTATTCGCTGGTCGGCGCCGAAAACCATCCCGCCCCGCCCGAAGCCACGGGCCTCGAAGTCGACAAGCTCAATGCCGCCCATGTCCGCGCCTATTTCGAGCGCTACCTCGACATCTATCAGAAGATGCTGGGGTCCGATCTCTTCGGCAAGCGCGGTGTTCAGATGTTGGAAATCGGCAGCTCGGAAATCGGCCAGCAGAATTGGACGGAAAATCTCGTCAGCGAATTTACGCGCCGGCGCGGCTACGACCCTACGCCTTATCTGCCCGCCCTGACCGGCGCGGTGGTGACGAGCCCCGCGGCCTCGGACAAATTTCTTTGGGACTTCCGCCGCACGGTGGAAGAGCTTCTGGCCGACAATCATTATGGCGAGCTTGCCAAGGTGGCGCATGGGCGCGGCCTCTTCGTGCAAGGCGAGGCGCTGGAAATCTTCCGCCCCACCTTCGGCGACGATATGGAAATGCGCCAGCATTTCGACGTGCCCATGGGGGCGATGTGGACCTACAACACCGATAAATTCCCCCAGCAGCTCACCTACGAAGCCGATCTGCAGGGGGCCGCTTCCGTGGCCCATATCTATGGCCAGAAATACGTCGCATCGGAATCCCTCACCAGTGATTTGCAGCCTTGGGCCTGGGCTCCGGGCGGATTGAAACGCTACATCGACATGGTGTTCGCGCGCGGCGCCAACCGCGTCTACATCCACACCTCGGTCCATCAACCCTTAGACAAGGCACCGGGCTTGACCCTGTTCGGCTATGGCCAGATGTTCGACCGGCACGAAAGCTGGGGCGAGATGGCAAGGCCCTGGCTCGATTACATCTCGCGCGCCTCGTATCTGTTGCAGCAGGGCCGTTATGTCGGCGACATCGCCTATTTCTACGGTCAGGAAGCTCCACTCACCACTTTGTTCGGGGAAAAACGCGTCGATCTTCCGAGCGGCTATGCGCTTGACTATTTCAACGCCGATGCGCTCATCCATCAACTCTCTTTCGAGAATGGCCAGCTCAGCACCAAAACCGGCCAGCATTACAAGCTTGTTTATCTCGGTGGCGCCAGCCAGCGCCTGACCGTCAGCGTGCTGACAAAACTCCTGGAGTTGGCGCAGGCAGGCGCCGTTATCGTCGGCAAACGCCCCATCGAATCGCCCAGCCTTGCCGATACGCCAGAGGCTTTCGCCGCTGCCGCCGATGCGCTGTTCGGCACGCCTGGTGAAACCGCGCCGCGCCGTGTGGGGCAGGGTAAGGTCTTTCCGGCGGGCTCGCTTTCCGAGGCTTTGGCTGCCACCGGTACAACACCGGATTTCTCGGTCACCGGCACCGCAGCGACGGTGCAATATCTCCATCGCCAGCTCAACGATGGTGAGGCTTATTTCGTCTCAAGCCGCAGCGAAAAACCGGAAACCTTTACCGCTTCCTTCCGCGTCGCAGGCAAATTGCCGGAATTGTGGGATGCGGTCACGGGTCAATCTGCGTCAGCCTCCTATCGTATCAAGGATGGCCGTACCGAGGTGGCGCTGGCGCTTCCTGCCAACGGCTCGGTCTTCGTGGTCCTGCGCAAACCTGCCAAAGCGCAGGCGGTCACGCTGCCCGCCAAGGCGCAAACCCCAGTGGTCACGCTGAGCGGCGCCTGGAGCCTCGCCTTTCAACCCGGCCGCGGCGCGCCAGCCGCCATCACCAGCGATCTGAAGCCGTGGAACGAAAGCGCCGATAAGGGCGTGAAGTATTTCTCCGGCGTCGGCACGTACACCAAAACCTTCACGCTCGTCGCCAAAACACCCGGCGTGCAATACGTACTCGATCTCGGCGCCGTGAAGGAACTTGCCGAGGTGACGCTGAACGGCAAGCCCGTCGGCACAGCCTGGATGGCCCCTTTCAAGCTCGACATCACCAAAGCCGTAAAGCCGGGCAAGAACCTGATAAAAGTGAAGGTCGCCAATCTCTGGGTCAATCGCCTGATCGGCGATGCTCAGCCTGATGCCAAAGAGAAGATAGCCTTCACCACCATCGCCACCTATCGTCCCGATGCGCCGCTCAGGTCATCCGGTCTTTTGGGGCCTGTGCAAGTGCTGCGCGTCTCGGGCAAATAAAAAAGGAGCCGGTGCGGTAACACCGGCCCCTTTTTCTGGCACTGTAATCGTTAGAGGGTAACTGGCGTCAGCGGCGTTCCGGGAGCGGCGGAGGCGAAAACATTATCGGTGCGAAGCCCGCTCACATCCTCTGTTACCACGGCGGGGCGCGCATCGGGCGTCAGGCAGCGCATGTCGATATTGTGCATCGTCACGCTCCTGGCATGGCGCAGATAAAAGCCGTAAGCGGGCATCATGCCGAACATATCGGGATCGGGATAGCCATCCACCACTTCTGGCGGCTTGATCGCGGCATCGGCGGCGCTGCCGCCGCCCGGATGAATCTGGCGGATGTTGTTGAAGGAGACGTCTTCGATGATCCCCCCCGGCACGCCCGAAATGATCGAGCAATAACGCTTGTCGAGGAAGTGACAATCGATATCGCTGATCGAGACGCGGCGCAGCACCGCCATCGGCGCGCCCTTGGGCGCCCGCCGCCGGTCGCCAAGGCGCAGGAAAATCGGCGCTGCCGTCGTGTCGCGCATGACGAGATTGCTCACCACCACGTCCTCCAACACCGCGCCGTCCACACTTTCAAGCGCAAGCCCATTGCCGCAATCGAAGACGCAATTGGAAACCGAGATATTGCGATAGCCACCGGTCGATTCGGTGCCCAGCTTGATGCGGCCCGAGGTCAGATGCGGGGTGATGTCCTTGAGCTGCTCGCGCTTGTAAGTGCCGTCGAGCAAGCTACCCACTGCAAAGCCCGAAACGAAACAATTGGTGATGGTGACGTTCTCTGTCGGCCGCACCTGGCCCAGCGCATAAGAGCTTTTGAGCACGATGGCATCGTCGGTGGGCGAATTGACCGAGCAATTGGAAATCCGGCAATTGCGCACCACATCGACATCGATGCCGTCGCGATTGGTATCGATTTTCAGATTGTCGATGGTGCAGTTGTCGACGCCGGTGATGATGATGCCGAAATGGCCGCCGCGCAGAATAGTGATATCGCGCAGCGTAATATTTCGGGAGTTCTTGATGGCAATGGCTTTGTTGCCAAGCCCGGCCATGGCCTTCACCGCTTCGGTGTGATCGGCAATGCGTGCACGCAGCATCGGCGTGTCTGGAAGATCGCGGCCGATCCCGACACTCCAGGGCGCATTGGGGCTGACATTGGTGAGGCCCTCGCCATCGATCATGCCGGGGCCGAGGATCGCCACATCCTCAAGGTTCTCGCCCCAGAGCAGGCTGTTGTGGAAATAGGAGTGGCCGTAATCCTGGAAGTTCTCAAATGGATTGGCTTCCGCCGCATCGTAGCGCCCTTGGTGTTTTTTGGGGTCGGCTGCTACCAGCACCGCGCCGGAGCCGAAATAGAGCGTGACATGGCTTTTCAGCTGCAGCGAGAAGGAAAGAAACCGCCCTTTGGGGATGAATATTGTGCCACCGCCAATCGCCGCGGCTTTATCGATGGCACGTTGAATAGCCGCGGTATCGAGCGTCTTGCCATCGCCCTTGGCGCCGAATTTGCGAATGTCGAAAGCATCGGGGGCATTGGCGCTGGCGGCATAAAAGGGAAGCACGGCAAGGCCAGTGCTCATCAAAATCTGCCGGCGTCCAAACAGACCCCAGTCGGCCCGCGTTTCTACGATCATGATTATTCCTCCCCTGCGCGGCAGTTTTTCCACCACTGTTTCATGCAAAATGGGCGCGCCCTCTGTGCAATGCAATCGCGCTCGCGTTTTTGTGACGATGGTGCGGAAAAGCGTTGTCCCGCTGGCAATAAAAGAAAAATCTAGCTGTCGACGACCATCAGCTTGACGCCATTGTCGCTGATCATCTTGGCCGAGGCATCGCTGATGCGGCTGTCGGTGATGACGGTATGCAGACGTGGCAATTCGCAAAGCAGATGCGCCGCCGAGTTGGCAAATTTGCTCGCATCCATCAACGCTATGAGCTGATCGGCAAGGCTGAGCAATTTGCGCTCGGCCTGGACCAGGATGATATCGCTCTGCATCAGGCCGTGGCGGGTGATGGCGGCGGAGCCCAGGAACATGCGGCTGGCATGGAACGAGCGCGTGGTGGTATCCACAAACGGATCCAGAACGATATTCTGTTCCCGGAAGACGACGCCGCCGGGAATGGAAACGCCGGTATTGGGCTGCTGCAAGAGGGCGCTGACAATGTGCAGCGAGTTGGTCATCACCTGCAGGCGCAGCGGCTCCAGATGCGGGCACATCTGCAAGGTGGTCGAACCGCCATCGATGATCACGGCCTCGCCCGGGTGGCACAGTGCTGCGGCCGCTTTGCCGATCGCCTCTTTGGCGGCGCTGTTGCGATTCACGTTCTCGTGAAACGGCACGCCCTGCAGATGAAAGCCGGTGATTTCGCTTTCGGCTCCGATCTGAGCGCCGCCCCTCACGCGCTTGAGCTTGCCCTGTTCCTGCAGGCGCTCAAGGTCACGCCGCAATGTGGCGGCAGAGGCCGAAAGCCGCCGGGATAGATCGCGAAAAGAGACAAAACGCTGCTCTTCCAGCAGGTTTAAAATAACTCTATCGCGCTCAGTTGCATGCATGTTCGACTCATAAAGCGCCAAAATCTCATTCCTATTATACGATATTTGGCGGGTCGTGCTATTCACGCCGTCAAATAATGCCTGCTTCTATGGCCGCCGTCTTGCGCGCGCTCGCCTTCTGTTTGCGATAACCCAACTCCCGGAACAGGACAACAGGATCGGCAGCACCGCCTGCCGCGATGCGCGCCATCGCCAGGATGGGCGTGACATCGACGTTGTAGGCCCGGCGCAGTGCGCGGAACGCCATCATCACGTCATTGCCGTCGCGCGCCGCCTTCAGGGCCTCGCGGTCGATCAGAAGGGCACGGGCATAAGCCCCCGCAATGGCTTCGGCGGCGGCAAACAGGCTTTCGACCGGATCGGTGAGGTTATGGGATTCATCGATCATGTAGGCGGGGTTGAAAGTGATCGGATTCGACAGCCTGGACTCAACCAGTTCGTTGAAGATCAGGAACAGCTGGTGCGGATTGATGGCACCCGCATCCAGATCGTCATCGCCATATTTGCTGTCGTTGAAGTGGAAGCCGCCGAGCTTGCCGACGCGGTTCAGCATTGCCACAATCTGTTCGATATTCACGTTGGGGGCATGGTGACCAAGATCGACCAGACAGGCCGCCTTGGGGCCGAGTTCCGTGGCCGCCATCAGGCTGGTGCCCCAATCGGAAATCACCGTGGAATAAAACGCCGGCTCGCAGATCTTATGTTCAAGCAACATCCGCCAGTTGGCAGGCAGGTGCGCATAAATCTGCGCCGTGCTTTCCATATAGCGGTCGAATGAGGCCTTAAAGCTCTGCTGCCCCGGGAAATTGGTGCCGTCGCCGATCCACACGGTCAGCGCTTCGGCGCCCAGCTTCTTGCCGATTTCGATGCAATCGATGTTGTGCGCCACGGCCTGCTCGCGCGCCTTCTGATCGCTGGCGGTCAGGCTGCCGTATTTGTAGCTCGCTTCCTGTCCAGGCTGATCCTGAAAGGTGTTGGAGTTCACGGCATCGAAGCCCAGGTCAAGCGCTGCGGCTTCTTCCTTCAGTGCCACCGGGTCACTGGTGCGATCCCAAGGAAAATGAGTCGAGACGCGTGGCGTGATGCGGCACAGCTGCTGTACGACGGCGCAATCTTGCAGGCGCTCGCTAAGATTGGTTGGTTCACCGGGAATCGGAAAGCGCCCGAAACGGGTGCCGCCCGTGGTCAGGCACCAGCTCGGGATGGCAACCGAAAAGGCGGCGACTTTGCGTTTGATCGCCGCAATATCGATGCCACGCTGCGCCAAGGTGCGGCCAAGGCCCTGATATTCTTCCTGCAGACCATCCAGGCGCTTGCCGTTGTGAAGTTCAATGCGTTCCTGGGGCAAAAGGGCTGCCATGTTCGTCTCCCATACGCGGCCGCGGGCATCCCGGGCCGTCATTTTGCAATTGTTCAACGCTAACACAGGCTATCCGGCGCTCTCAATTCAAGATCCGCCGGGCATAAAATCTAACGCAAGGCCGCGCCCACAAGGGCAGGCTCCAGACGTGTTATGGGCTTTTCGGCCCCTGCTTTTTCCGCCATGCGCCAGCCATTCAAGGCCATCGCCGAGGGCAAGGGCTTGACGCCGAAGCGGCGCGCCAGATCGACCAGGTTCGCCGTCGAAATCGTTTGGCGGGGGCCGCCCATCGAAATCACTTTGACCAGCAATTCGCCGGCCTTTTCCGCCGTCTCAATCAGACCGAAGGCCTCGCCGAGGTCGTGCCCCGTGGCAAACACGCCGTGGAACGGCCATACCGCCATGGGGTGGTGGGCAAGCAAGGCCGCCGTGGCATCGCCGATGGAATCGGTGCCCGGCACCATCCAATCCATAATGCCGATGCCATCGGGAAACACGACCAGACATTCGGTCGAGGCTTCCCACAGCGCCCGTGTGATGTTCGCCGAGGTCAGCTCCAAAACGTAGGACAGCGCGATCACGTGGGTAGCATGGCAATGCATGATCACGCGCTTCAGCCGGCTGCCTGGCTTTTGGCAGGCAAAATGCGAACTCAGATGCGCCGGCATCTCGGAGGTGGGGCCGCCCTTTTCGCCGAAGCCCCACATAATCTCTACGGCGCTGCCACCGGGCAGCACGCGGATGATACCGAGATTTTCTTCCGGCTCGCGTTCGACATTGCGGAAATAAGCGCCCGTTCCGGTGACCAGAAAATATTCGCCATCGAGACCGGCCACAGGCAGCGTCAGTGGCCAGATGCGCGTCTTCGTCCAGGAGGCAAGATAAGGTTCGATGTCGCTTGGCAAGAGCCGCAAAGAGACATTGCCACCGTTGCGCTCGTCCCACCCCTTACGCCACATGTCGGTGGTGACCCGCACCATCTCCGAGACAAACCATGATTGGTCGATGCGCAAACTATCCATCAGAGTAAAAATCCTGTTACGGCCCCAAAAGCCGGGACATGAAGGAAGACCGGCACCAGGTGAGCGGGGAGCATCCCCAGCGCCGGGAATGCAGACACCAACGCCCGCCCTGGGAGGAAAGAGCACCGCGTGTCTGCGAAATCTGGGTTTGGCCAAGGGGTATAGAATTGAGCCGCGCGGTCGCTGATCATCTCCATCCCTCTTCACCGTGGCCATCCTGGGGTGATCGGTAGCGCTCTCTTCCCCTTGACGACTTCAATCACAATCGCACAAATTCCATCAAAAAGAAATAGGGGGGAGCCGTGCGACATATTACGGTCCCGCCGCGGAAAGTGTAAGAAATGGTAGAAAACCCAGCGTTCTTACGGCTCACCAGCCACTGTCGCCCAAGCATCCGGGGCTTGCTGGCATGCTCGATCGTGAGCGCGAGTGGCCGGCAAGGGACATGTCATCGGTGTTGAAGGCCAAAATCGCTGGCCATTCGGCCATTTTCTATTCCTTGAGAAGAGGCACGTGATGCAGACCAAAGCCGTCGTTGTTGTGGATGTCGGCAAGACGCTGGCCAAGCTTTCCTTGTGGTCGCAGGGCGTGCTCTTGGACCGGCGCACACGTCCCAATGCCCGCATCGTCAGCCCCGCCGGATATCCCACGCTCGACACCAAGGGCATTGAGGCGTGGCTGGCCGAAGGGCTGGCCGAATTTTCCCGCCAAGCGCCAATCGGTGCCATCATGCCGGTGGCCCATGGGGCGGGCGCGGTGGTGATAGCGGCAGACGGCAGCTATCTCGACCCGCTCGATTACGAGGCGGCGCTGCCGCAGGCGCTGGCCGAAAGCTATGCTGCTCAACGCCCCGCCTTTGCCGAGACCGGCTCCCCGGCACTTCCCTGCGGCCTCAACCTTGGAGCCCAGCTGCATTGGCTGGAGGCGGCGGCACCGGAACGCTTTGCTGCAGGCACCATCGTCACCTGGGCGCAATTCTGGGCCTGGCGGCTTTGCGGCGTTGCCGCCATCGAGGTCTCCAGTCTTGGCGTCCATACCGATTTGTGGAATCCGGGCGAGGGCGCGCCCTCTTCGCTGGCGGTGGCGCGCGGCTGGTCCAAGCGCTTTGCACCCTTGCGGCGGGCAGGCGAGGCTTTGGGGCCGGTCACCGAAGAATGGCGCCGGCGCGCCCACTTGTCTGCCGATTGCTTGGTTTATTGCGGCCTGCACGACAGCAATGCCGACCTCTTGGCGGTCCGCTCGCACCTCGCGATCGGGGCGCGCGAGCACACGGTTGTCTCGACCGGAACCTGGTTCATTTCCATGCGTGTCAATGCCGGTTCTGTCACCCTGCCGCCGGGACGCGACTGCCTCTTCAACAGTGACGTCTTCGGCCGGGCAGTGCCGTCGGCGCGCTTCATGGGGGGGCGTGAGACCGAATTGCTGGAAGAGACGCAGCCTCAACTTGATCCCGCCGCCAACGCTGAGGCGCTGCTGGCGCGGGCGCAGATGCTGATCGGCGAAGGCGTCATGGCGCTCCCGGCCTTCCAGCCAGGGGTGGGTCCGTTTCCCGATCATCACGGCCGCTGGGTCGGCCGGCCAGAGGACCAGCTTGGCCGCCGGGCAGCAGCCGGGCTCTATCTGGCACTGATGCTCGATTCTTGTCTCGATTTGATTGGCGCGCGCGAGGCGGTGGTGATTGGCGGCCGTTTTCAGGGCGATGCCGTTTTCACCCGCATGCTCGCCGCGCTCCGGCCGCAGGCCGCAGTCTTCTTGGCCCCCTCCAGTGACAGCCTCTGCCATGGCGCCCTCAGCTTGCTTGGCCCAGTGCAAGTCCCTGCCGCCAAGCTCATCGAGGTTACGCCGCTAGGGTTCGACACCACGGCGTATCGGATACGTTGGCGAGACTTATTATCATGAGCACTTATGAGCGGTCTTGGGGTGAAAGCCCCCATTTACCCTGTGGCCGGTAGTGCACACTCCGCTCACATTCGCTCGGTTTGATCAGATGTGGCTACCTTGACCACACCAATTCTGATTACTATCACTCTTTGACGATCACAATTACGCACGACGTGATCTCGAAAGGCGCCAGTTCGGGGATAGCCCGGCGTGTCGCGTCAAATAGGAAACGTGCTGAGGGAGGGTTCTACGAAATGATCAACACATCACTGACTAGTCATCGTGCGCGCTTGTTGTGCAGCACGGGGCTCGTTGTTGCCGGTGCGATGTTTGCGGCAACGGCTGCATCCGCACAAGATAACCAGACGATGGAAACGGTGGTGATCACCGGTTCGCGTCTCGCCGTGTCGACGGCCTTCGACGCGCCCACGCCGGTATCGGTGGTCGGTGCCGAAGACATCAAGATGACCGGCACGGTCAACATGGAAGGTCTGCTGGCGCAGTCGCCGCAGTTTACCGCAGCCACCAATGGCGGCGTCACGGCCAATACGGTGCAAGCCAATGGCGACAGCGGCGCGACCTATCTCAACCTTCGTGGCTTGGGCCAGCAGCGCAACCTGGTTCTGGTCAACGGCCGCCGCTTTGCGATCCAGTCCACCAGCCTGATCACCGACATCAACACCATTCCAACCGCCCTCATTCAGCGCACGGAAATCGTCACCGGCGGTTCCTCCGCGGTGTACGGCTCGGATGCCATTTCGGGTGTCGTCAACTTCATCATGAAGCAGGATTTTCAAGGCGTTCAGGGCAATGCCCAATACAGCTTTGACCAGTTCACGACATCGCCGACTTACAATTTCGACCTGACGATGGGCGGTAATTTCGATCACGACAAAGGCAACGTCGTCGTGGACGTTAACTACTCAAGCCGCAAAGGTTTTACCCAGCCTCAGCATGGCGGGTGGACAAATGTACAGTATACGGATGCCTGCGTGACCCAGGCCTCCTACAGCCCGACCAATCCGGGCGTACGCAACGGTGCTGGCACAGGCGCGGCCTGCGTCGCCTCCGGCGGCGTCAATGGCTTTGTGGCGAGCGGCTCGGGCGATACGCCGAATGGCTACATCACTGGCGTCACGCCCTATGCTAGCGCCAATCCGGCGCTGCAGGGCCTTATGGCGGCTGCCGGCCTGACGGGGATGACGACCGACGGCATGATCTTCGGCAATGCCGGAGCGCCGACGACTGTGCGCGATCGCAACGCCACCAGCGATGTCTATAATCTGATCGCCACCAACTACATGCAGGTCCCGCAAACGCGCTGGATGATGAACTCCTTCGCGCATTACGACTTCAACAAGCACGTCCAGGCTTACGCGGAATTCCATTTCTCGAGCAACACCGTCAGCGCTCAGCTCACCCCGGCCAATGCCAGCGGCCAGATGATCATCGAGACGCATGATCCGGCCTTCACCCCGGCGTTGCAGAATCTGTTCGACTATCTGGATTCCCACGAAACGGGCGTGACCACGGTGACAGCCGGCACCGGCACCTTCACCACGGCACCGAACGATGGCCGCGTCGCCCTGAATTTCGGCAAGCGCTTTGTGGAAAACGGCGAGCGCCGCCAGGATGCCAACCGCGTTACGTGGCGCTTCGCCGGCGGTTTCAAGGGTGAGATCGGCAGCGTCAGCGATAGCTTCCTCAAAGACCTTAATTACGACATTTACTATACCTATGCCCGCGCCCAGGAGACTGATACCCAGTCCGGTTCGCTCTCCAGGAGCAAGCTGCAGCAGAATGTGCTGACCACAACCAACGGTGCCACACCGGTTTGCGAATTGTTCGGTATTGGCGCGCTGTCCCAGGCGTGTATCAACCTCATCTCGGTCCAGTCGGAAGTCATTACGAATGCCGAGATGCAGGGCGCCCAGGCCTCGATTTCAGGCACCGCCTTCGATCTGCCGGCTGGTCCGGTGCAGGTCGCCCTCGGCGGCGAATGGCGCTACACCATGGCGGAATACATTCCCGATATGTCGACCCGTTCGGGCGATATCGCCGGTCTCAACTCATCGGCGGCCACCAAGGGCGCGATCGTCGTGCATGAAGGCTTCGGCGAAGTCCGTGTTCCCGTGCTCGCCGATCTTCCCTTCATTCAGAAGTTCACCATCAACGCCGCCTTCCGTGAGTCCGGCTATAATCTGCGCCGTGCAGGGGGCGTCTTAACATGGTCGTCGGGCGCGGATTGGAAGGTGATGGATGACATCACCATCCGCGGCCAGTATCAGCGTGCCATTCGTGCGCCGAACGTCAACGAACTGTTCGGCGGCCTTGCCACCAACTACGGCAGCGGCGTGGTCGATCCGTGCGGTGGTTTGACCACGGCGGCGCAGCGCACGGCCGCGGTGCAAGCGATCTGCTTGGCACAGGGCGTTTCGCAGGCCAATCTGTGGACCAGTGCGGTTCAGGGCAATGGGCAGCTCGTACGCTACACCACGGGCGGCAACGATCAGCTTGCACCGGAAAAGTCCGACACAATCACGTTGGGTGCGGTCATTACGCCTGAATACATTCCGGGCTTGGCGTTGAGTCTCGACTTCTACAGCATCACCATCCATGGCCAGATTGCGCCCATCGGTGGCAGTCCGGCCGGCGTGCTCAACAATTGCTACCTTCCTACGACGGGGACCGCGAGTGCATCGAGCCCGTATTGCACCAACATCCATCGCGTCAACGGCGACCTGACCAATGGCTATGTCGCGACCGCGAATGCCAATATCGGCGGCACAGCCACACGCGGCCTCGATCTGGCCGGCACCTACACCTTTGAACCCGGCTTCGGTCTGTTGACGGATAGCGGCCGTTTCGACATCAGCGAAAGCTGGAACTACCTGCTGACCTTCAACAACATTCCGAGCATCACGAATCCGGGTGCTGTGAGCGAATGCGCGGGCACCTACGGCAATACCTACTGTCAATGGGAACCGATGCCATACATCAAAGGCACCCAGGACATCCGCTGGCATGACGGTCCGCTGACGGTTGGTTTGCGCTGGCGTTACATCGGTGGTGTGACCGTGGACAAGTTCCTGGTCCCGCTGCGCCAGGGCCAGGCTGTCGTTGCCTCCAGCTACACCCGGCCCTATTTGCCCGATATGAACTACTTCGACGTCTCGGCCAATTACGATATCACCGAGAACCTCACCATCTATGGCGGCATCAACAACCTGTTCTCGAAGGATCCGCCAATCATCGGCAGCGCGCAGAGCTATGCGAACTCTTTGCCGGCGACATACGACTCCTTCGGCCGTACAACCTTCATCGGCATCACGGCGAAGACGAACTAAAGCCGCGGTCCATCCCGCAGCGTAAATGAACGGCCGGCGCGGGAAACTGTGCCGGTCGTTTTCTTTGTGTACGCGGGCGCGACCTAGAGGCCTTTTCCAACAAAGCATCTTCAGTGCGCGGCGAAAAACGCATAAGCTGCAACAAAATAAAAGACACAGGGAACGAACGTGGCGATTGATATGGTGACCGGTACCAAACCGGCGCGATCCTATGCGGGTCCTTTGGCGCTCGCGATAAGCTGTTTTTTGATTTGGGGTTTGGCCTATGGCCTCTTGGATGTGCTGAACAAGCATTTCCAGGATACGCTGCATGTCTCCAAGGCGGGTTCGTCCTGGCTGCAGATCGCCTATTTCGGCGCTTATCTGGTGTGGAGCATTCCGGCTGGCATGGTGCTGCAGGCACGGGGCTTCAAATTCGGTATCGTTGCCGGGCTGACGATTACTGCGGCCGGTGCGTTTCTCTTCGTGCCTTCCGCACAATTCGCAAGCTTTCCCTATTTCGTGCTCAGCATGTTTGTGCTCGCCACGGGTTTGTGCGTGTTGGAGACGGCGGCAGATACCTATGTGAGTGTGCTCGGCGCTCCAGAGGATGCGCCCAAACGGCTCAATCTCGCACAATCGTTCAATGCCCTCGGGGTTTTTTGCGGCCCCATCATCGGCGGCTCACTATTCTTCAATGATGCCGTGGCGCGGGCACTGGGTGGCGCGCAGCAATCCGTGCAGGTCACCTATCTCATCATCGGTATCGCGGTGCTGGGCTTTGCCTTCTTCGTCACGCGCTCCTGGGTCCCCGAAATCCAGCCAGCAAGCCACGAGAGTGCTATTGCAGGCGGCCCGGCAAAGCCCTTGCTGTCGCAACATCACTTTGTCTTCGGCTTCATCACCCAATTCATCTATGTCGGCGCCCAGGTCGGCGTATATGCCTTCTTCCTCAACCAAGCGACGGAGACTTGGCACGGCATGACGACGCGATCGGCGGCATATCTGTTTTCGGCAGGCGTGCTCGCTTATTTGGTTGGCCGCTTTGTGACCACGGTGCTGATCCTCAAAATCTCGCCGCGTGTTATTTTGACGATTTATGGCCTTGCCTGCGTCGCCTTCTGCCTCATCGCCGCGGCGGGAATCGACAAACTCTCGGCACTGGCGCTGATTCCGGTGTTCTTCTTCATGGGTACGATGTTTCCCACCATTTTCACCCTTGGCATTGCCGATCTGGGCGCCAACACCAAGCAGGCGTCATCGATCATGGTGATGGCCATCGGCGGCGGGTTGTTGCTACCTTATCCGATGGGTCTGATCGGCGATCACTACGGCATGCCCGCCGCATTTCTCTTGCCCGCAGGGGGATTCTTGCTGGTGGCGTGGTATGGCTGGAAGGGTTCGCGCATTCGCGGATAAGTGCGCAGGCCCATTGTCTGCGGCTGCAAAATAATGGCGGCGCTTGCAATGGGAGAAACCGCCGGTCCCAGGGGGTCGGAGAGACCGGCGGCTTTTGTGGCCTGATTCGGAAGACACACCATTAACGCGATGCTTCCATCGTGATCACCCGCCACGCAACCATTATAAGGACCGTAAAACCGCATAGGCAGCGTCGGAATCTACTCACGACTGCTTTAAACGCAGCTATGTGCGGTCCGGCTGTGTAGAATCCGAAACTGCCGGTTTTGGCCCGCCAGCGCCAGATTGCAGCGCCGTGTGAAAAACGTCACGCGCGGGCGGGATAATGACCGGCGTGAAGACCGTACCGGGCCGCGTCGGACGAACGCTTAATCCCTTGGAGCGCTGGCTCAGGCGTTGGAGCACAGTTGGGAGTTTCGGCGAATGGCGATAGTAGCGCACCGGCAGGCCGTCGCGCACTTTGCGGATTTGTTCTTCGACCAGATGATAATTGTCGAGCGGTCCCTCGGCGGCTGGGCCGCTCAGAGGAGCATAGCGCCTGAGCAGCGAGAGTCCCGCACGCCCTAATCTTCAAATTGTGCCGGTAATCGGCCTGTTTTGAAGATAATAACGGGTTCATCGTCATAATCGCCCAGTTCCTGATCGCCGGAACTCGAAAACGCCACCACGCCAAGTTTATTTTCGGCCAGCCTTTCGGCGGTGCGAAGCGCTGTTTCCGCCGATTTACACGGAACCGGCGGATCGGCCTTCAGGCGGTTGCCCTTACCGGGGCCGTAGCTTTGGACGATATAGAGCGTTTGTCTTGCCACAGTGGTCCCAATGCGATGCGTGTGTCGGTGCGCGAGCAACTTGTATTAGGCGCTTCAAAGACCTATATCCAGTCTGCGACGGCGTCCCGTCAGATGAAGCGCACTGTTGTAATTCCGAACTCGCCTTACGCGCGCCCGGCAGAGACAGACGAACTTTCAGACTGATTGTATCGTTTCTCGCCGCCCCGGCGATGGCTTGGGCGTAACTACGTGCATCAGGAAAAAAGTTATGACTATCGGAACAGTGAAGTTCTTCAATTCGTCCAAGGGTTTTGGCTTTATCGCGCCGGAAGATGGCGGCAAAGACGTGTTCGTTCATGCTTCCGCCGTTGAAATGGCCGGCATGCGCGGCCTCGATGAAGGTCAGCGCGTATCGTTCGACATTCAGCCCGACGCCAAGGGCTCCAAGGCCGTCAATCTGCAGTCGGCATAAGTATTGGACGGGGCGGTGAACGAAAGCTCACCGCCGCGCCTATCTTTTGAAAATACGCCTCTTCCACAAGGCCCGCGATCATGAGCAGCACAGCATTTCGCCTGAGCCGCATCTATGCCGAAGGCTGGAACAAGGCGCAGCGCCTATCCGCGACCGAAGCGGACAACCTCGATATGCAGCGCGCCGCAGCGCTTAATCCCTATGCGAGCGAACCCGAAAGATCGCGTTGGAGCGAGGGTTTTGCCAAAGCCATGGGAACTGGAAACAACGAGATTTCCCTCACTTAAGCTTTCTTCTCGACAAGCGAAGACAGAATTGGCCGGTTTTCCGTTCAGGTCTTGAGCCGCAGTTGTGCCCAAGCCGGAAACCCGCGCAAACGGGAGATTTGTGATGCAAAAATTTGTTCGTTTCGGCAGGCGGCTCGCCCTTCCGTCCACAGTTGAGATTCGCCACGAACTGCGCGCTTTCTCGGCGCAGGAGGATATTCGCGAAGGCTGCGCGGCGACGGAGGGTCTCTCCTCTGGCGCCACTTGGGACGAGATCTACGCCCGTCGCGCTGGCACAAAATCCTAGGCGCGGGAGAGCCCAACCGATGCCCGCGAATGTGAAAATCGGCCAGAAATGGTCGGTATGGCTCCCCAGCCGGCGGCAATGGCTGCTGACGACCGTGGTTGGCCGCGAAGACGGCACCGCCACGCTCAAATACGACACCCGTTATGGCCTGGGTGCGGGCTTTGACGAGGATCGGGTGGAGGAAACCACCATGATCGCGGCATCCAACCGTTTCCGCTACCTTGCGCCTTAAGTCGCAAGGCCGCCGCGATTGACTTCCCGCGGAAAGTGGTGCGTCTCTAGCCCATAGCCCCGATGATCCTTCTCGCAACCGCAACCGCCTTCTTCGTCCTTGGAATTGGAGGGACGGTTGGAAAATTGCTGTTCGATGATTGGCGGGTTCGCCAAGCCATGCGCGCCGCCGTTCGCTTGCCGGATGCCCCCAAACCTCCGATCGGATAAGCCATGAACCGCCTGCCGAACGCGACGGATCTGACGATGCCCGAGATGGTGTCGCTGCGCTTGGTCGCCACCGGCTTCATCAGCAGAACGATTCCCAAACTGCACCAGGCACGATTGATCGAACTGGGGCTTATCCAAGCCCTGATGGGCGGCCTGATGGTGACCCCGACCGGCCGCATGGTGGCGCGTCGCATGCGCTAGGGTTGAATCGAAGCGGCATTCCCTACGAAATCTTGCTCACCGTCACCCTGACATCCATGCCCAGCAAATCCGCAGCGGCGCCAAAAAAGCTGCCGCTGATTGGAACGGCTTGGCGAATATCGCGCACGCAGGCGACCGGGATCAAATTGGCGCCGCCCATGGTGCGATTGGTGGGGTCGAAGGAAATCCAGCCTGCTCCCGGCAGATAGATTTCGAGCCAGGCATGGGTCGTGCCCGAGGTGCTGCTCCAGCCCGTCTCCGCCGGTGGCACGAAGAGATAGCCGGAAATGATCCTTGCCCCGAAACCCAAATGCCGTACCGCTTCTGCCATCAAAAGCGCGATGTCGCGGCATGAGCCCGTACCGATCCCCAGGCTTTCGAGCGGGGTTTGGGTTCCTTCATCGTCCCGGGCTTGATAGGCAATCCAGCCGGTGGTGCTGGCATTGATATCCTTGAGCAGGCTCAGCGTATCGGTTGTGGGCCCGGCCACGAACGCTTCGGCCCAGCGTTTCAGCCGGTTGTCGGGGTCGGGGTATTGCGGAGTCAGCATGGCACCGAGATCGGCACGCTCATCTTCGCTATAGGCAAAGGGATAGGAATGGGCCGCCGGCGCAATCTGAAAGACCGGCCACTCGGTGGTGTAGAGTTCGAGTTCCAGGCGGCTTTCGATGGTAAGTGTCGCAGACGGTTTGTCAAAGTCCGCCCAAGCAATGGAATTGCCGAAAACATCATAAGTCCACGAAACCATGGCTGCTGGCGTGCAGGTCAGCGACGTGCTCAAGAGGCGCAGATCATGGGTGGCGCGCGGCCGCAGCATCAAGCGATGACGATGAAGCACAACCTCGCGCTGATAGCGGTACGTCGTGCTGTGCCGGATATCGAGAATGCTCAATGCGATCGGCTCCAGACGGGACGGCGGCAGTATAAGGGGTTAGCCGCGCATTGTTATGCAGGCGCACCGATAATTACGCCGGAACTTTTCGAATCGTGACCCGCTTTGCCCTTTGGGGCCATTGTGATTTGCCGCCGCCTCATGGGTCTAAGGAAGCGCCCCTGCGCTGAAATTTTGCGCAGAAATCTGCCTTCCTGCCGCAAAATCCGCCATGCAAACACAATAGGGTACGCTCGTGCTTCTGCCTATTGCCAAGGCACCTTATGCGATGTGACAGTCACAGCGGTATTTATTATTGCGCCCTATGACCATTCAGGCTGCCCTGCATCATCGCACCACCTATCGCTACGACCGGCTCATCACCTTAGGGCCCCAAATCATTCGCCTCAGGCCCGCCGCGCATTGCCGCACGCCGATCCTGTCCTACAGCCTTTCCATCAGTCCCGAGCCGCATTTCCTCAATTGGCAGCAAGATCCGCAATCGAACTGGTTGGCGCGGCTGGTGCTGCCAGAGAAGACCGACCATCTCTCGGTTACGGTCGATCTGGTGGCCGAACTCAATGTCATCAACCCCTTCGATTTCTTTTTGGAGCCGGAGGCGGAGGTTTTCCCCTTTGCCTACAATCCGGAAATCCGCAAAGACTTAAAGCCCTATTTGGAAACGGCGCGTGGCGGCAAGGCTTTCCAGCAATACTTGGCGGCCATTCCACGCGAGGAAAAACCGACCACCGCTTTCCTCTTCGAGATCAATGCGCGGCTGCAGCACGACATTGCCTATACCATCCGCATGGAGCCGGGCATTCAATCGCCCGATCAAACCCTCGATCTTGGTTCCGGCTCTTGCCGCGATTCGGCTTGGCTGTTGGTGCAGCTCCTGCGCCATCTGGGACTGGCGGCACGTTTTGCCTCCGGCTATCTCATTCAGCTGAAGCCCGATGTGAAGTCGCTCGATGGTCCTTCCGGCACCGAGCACGATTTCACCGATCTGCATGCCTGGTGCGAAGTCTACCTTCCTGGCGCCGGTTGGGTCGGTCTTGATCCCACGTCGGGTCTTTTCGCGGGCGAGGGGCATATTCCACTGGCTTGCACCGCCAATCCCGCGCATGCCGCGCCCATCGATGGGGCGCTGGAAGAATGCGAGGTCAGCTTCGAATTCGACATGACGATCACCCGCGTGGTGGAGCCGCCACGTGTGACCAAGCCTTATACCGCGGACACGTGGCAAGCCATTCTGCGCCTCGGCGATTACGCAGAAGATGCATTGCGCGATGGCAACATGCGCTTGACCATGGGCGGCGAGCCGACCTTTGTTTCCATTGATGATATGGACGGCGCCGAATGGACCACCGCGGCGGTCGGCCCCAACAAGCGCGGCTTGGCCGATACGTTGATCCGACGCCTGCAGAAGCGTTTTGCTCCTGGCGGCCTGCTGCATTACGGCCAAGGCAAATGGTATCCGGGCGAAAGTCTGCCGCGCTGGGCCTTCTCATTATATTGGCGTGGCGATGGCCAGCCGTTATGGCGCGATCCCGCGCGCATTGCCGCCGAACGCACCGACTACAAACCGGACGCTGCCGCCGCGCGCAATCTCATTACCGGCATTGCCCGTCGCCTCGACATCAACCCCGCTTATGCCGTCGATGCCTATGAAGACATCTGGTATTATGTCGGCAAGGAGCAGGGTCTGGCGCCGAATGTCGATCCGCTGGATTCCAAACTCGCCGATCCCGAGGAGCGCGCGCGGATTGCCAAGGTCTTCTCGCGCGGCATCAACAAACCGGCGGGCTTCGTGCTGCCGGTGCAGCGGTGGAATACCAAGGCTGGCCGGCGCTGGCATTCGGAGCTTTGGCCGTTGCGGGCCGGGCGCCTGCATCTCGTGCCCGGTGATTCCCCGCTGGGCTTCCGCCTGCCGCTGAATGCGTTGACTTGGCTGCCGGAAGCCGACCGTTCTTATGTGGCGCCGCCGGACCCCTTTGAAAATCTCCGGCCGATGCCCGAACGCGACGTCACGCGCCAACCCTATCTGCTTCACGCCACTCAAGCCCCGGCTTGGACGGCAAGGCTGGCGCATGTGGAGCAGGACACGCCTGTGGAAGGCGCCACCGTGCGCACCGCCCTCAGTGTCGAGCCGCGCGATGGCCGCCTTTGCGTCTTCATGCCGCCGACCGAGAGCGCTGCCGATTATCTCGATCTCTTGATGGCGGTCGAAGATGCCGCCGCCGAGATCGATGCCGCCATCCATATCGAAGGGTATCCGCCGCCGCATGATCCGCGTATCAATGTCATCAAAGTAACGCCCGATCCCGGCGTCATCGAGGTCAACATCCATCCCGCTACCTCTTGGCGCGAGCAAGTGGCGATCACAGAGGCGCTCTACGAAGAAGCCCGGCTAACGCGCCTCGGCACAGAGAAGTTTCTGCTCGATGGCCGCCACACCGGAACCGGCGGCGGCAACCATATCGTGGTCGGTGCCGCCCGCCCCGACGATAGTCCGTTCTTGCGCCGGCCGGATGTGCTCAGAAGCTTGATCGCGTTTTGGCAGAACCATCCGTCATTATCGTATCTCTTCTCGGGCCTCTTCATCGGGCCGACATCGCAGGCGCCGCGCATCGACGAAGCCCGCCACGATTCGCTTTATGAAATGCAGATTGCCTTCGACGAAGTACCGGATCGCGATATGGGGCATATTCCGCCATGGCTGGTGGATCGCATCTTCCGCAATCTCCTCGTCGATGTCTCCGGCAACACCCATCGCACCGAGATCTGTATCGACAAGCTCTATTCGCCCGATGGCCCGACAGGACGGCTCGGCTTGGTGGAGTTTCGCAGTTTTGAAATGCCGCCGCATCCCGAAATGGCGCTGGCGCAGACCCTTCTCATCCGCGCCCTTCTCGCCTATTTCTGGAAGACGCCCTATCACGGCAAGCTGGTGCGCTGGGGCACCTCGCTGCACGACCGTATGCTGCTGCCGCATTTCGTCTGGGATGATTTTGCCGATGTGATCACTGAGTTGCGGGAAGCGGGTTTTGCCTTCGATGCGGAATGGTACCGTCCGCATTGGGCTTTCCGCTTTCCGCTTTATGGCAAGGTGCAATATGGCGGCGTCATATTGCAGCTGCGTCAGGCTCTCGAACCCTGGCATGTGATGGGGGAAGAAGGTGCCATCGGCGGCACGGTGCGCTTTGTCGATAGCTCCGTGGAGCGCTTGGAACTGAAGGCCGAAGGGCTGGTCGATGGCCGCCACAAGATTCTCGTCAATGGCCGCGAAGTGCCGCTGAAGCCGGTTTCCGTCGGCGCCGCCGTGGGTGGCGTACGCTATCGAAGCTGGCTGCCCGCCTCCACCTTGCATCCCACCATCGGCTCGCATGCACCGCTCATTTGTGAGGTGTGGGATGGTTGGCGCAAGCGCTCGCTTGGCGGCTGCACCTACCATGTCGCCCATCCCGGCGGGCGCAATTATACCAGCTTTCCCGTCAACGCCTATGAAGCCGAAGGCCGCCGCTTGGCGCGTTTCGAAGCCTTTGGCTTTACCGCTGGTGTCTTCGAACCGCCGCAAGAAACCCCCAACCTCGATTTTCCGCATACGCTCGACCTTCGCCGCAAGGTGCGCGGATGAGCAGCGAAAAAAAGCCCGTCGAAAGACGTCAACGCGGCTACGATGAATTGCGTGATGAGAGCGGCGAGGTTCGTGAGGCTTGGAAGCCGCTGGCGGAAGCCGTGGTGAAGATGTCACCCGCCGAATATGCCCGCCGCCACGACGTTGCCCAGCGCCTGCTTAGCGACAACGGCGTCACTTACAATGTTTACGATGAGAATGAGGGCCACGCGCGGCGCTGGCGTCTCGATATTCTGCCCTTCGTTCTCGCGCCGGAAGAATGGGCAAAGATCGAAGCGGGAGTCATTCAGCGCGCCCGTCTCGCCAATGCTTTGGCGGCGGATATTTACGGCCCGCAGCGCCTCATCATGGAAGGCTATCTGCCACCGCACATCGTCTATGGCCATCCGCAATTCTTGCGTCCCTTGGTGGGCTTCGAGCCGCCGGGCGGCGTCTTCGTGCACAGCTATTCCGTCGATCTTGCGCGGGTGGCCGATGGCTCATGGAAGGTGATGGCCTCGCGTGCCGACGCGGTAAGCGGTATCGGCTACGCCTTAGAAAACCGTATTGTGGTGGGGCAGGTCTTTGCCGATCTTTTTGCCGACATGCGGGTGCAACGCCTCGCCGAATTTTTTCAGGCCCATCGCGAGGCGGTGCAGTCTTTGGCAGGGCAAGGCCGCGCCGTGCTGCTCTCGCCAGGCCCGCATAACGAGGCTTATTTCGAACACGCCTTCCTCGCGCATTATCTCGACCTGACCTTGGTGGAGGGTGATGATCTCGTCGTGCATGATGACCGGGTGTACCTCAAGACCTTGCGCGGGCTCGATCAGGTGGCGGTGATTTTCCGGCGCGTCGATTCGGATTTCTGCGATCCGCTCGAATTGCGTGGCGATTCCGCTCTCGGCGTGCCGGGACTGCTGCAAGCCGTGCGCGCCAAGAATGTGGTGTTGGCCAATGCGCTCGGCGGCAGCGTGGTCGAATCCCCGGCGCTGGATGCCTATATGCATGGGGCCGCCGAAGCGCTCTTGGGCGAAGAGCTTCTCATCCCCGATATCCCCACCATCTGGTGCGGCACCGAATGGGGGCGCGAAGAGGCGCTGTCGCGGCTGGAGCATGGCATTCTGCGCGGGGCCTTCGATTCCCGCCCGCTGTTTTCGCGCCGCTCCTCCGCCAAATTGGGCCGCGACTTGACGCCCGCTGAAACCATCGCCCTTAAAGCGCGGCTGGAACGGCGCGGTGCTACCCTCGTGACGCAGGATATTGTGCCGCCCGGCGATGCGCCGATCTTCGCCGATGGCACCTTCACCACCAAGCCGGTCACCGTGCGTGTCTTCGCGGCCTGGACCAAAAACGGCTATCAGATCATGCCGGGGGGCTTGGCGCGGGTCAGCGATGACGATTCCATCAAATCGCTGTCGCTGCAATCGGGCGCTCTCAGCAAAGATGTTTGGATTCCCACCACCGGTCCCGTCAGCACCTTCAGCCTGCTGCGCCAGACCAAAGAAGATGTCGCCGTGCAGCGCACCGGCAATTCGCCGCCAAGCCGCGCCATGGACAATCTCTTCTGGCTCGGCCGCTATAGCGAGCGGGCCGATAATCTTGGCCGCACCTTGCGCACCATCGTACAGCGGCGCGGCGAAGGCGGCGATGGCGCCATGCAAAGCTTTCTCTGCGATTTTCTCCAGGCGGTGGTGCCGGCAAAACTGCCGCGCAACGACGCGCAATGGCTTCTCACCACGCTGCGCGCTCTGATCGCCGATCGCGCCGCACCCGATAGCCTGCCGCAGCTTCTCAGCCGTGTCCGCCGCACCGCATGGTCGGCGCGTGACCGCCTCTCGCTCGAGACCTGGCAAACCATCTATTTGATGACCGAGCCGGACATGCTGCCGTCCTCCGGGCAGATCTTCGGCAGTGCCGAGGCTTTGACCTGTCTCGACCGGTTGGTGCGTCACAGCGCGGCGTTTGCGGGCCATTGCGCCGAGAACATGACGCGCGGTCCCAACTGGCTTTTCACCGATCTGGGCCGCCGCATCGAACGCAGCCTGCATCTGGCTTGGCTGGTGGGGCAGATCACGGCAAGTGCCGCACTCTCGGAAAGCGAGCGGCTGCGCATTGCGCTCGAAATATCGAGCAGCGTGATGACCTATCGCTCGCGTTACCTCAATGCCTATCACTTGGCGCCGCTGCTCGATCTCCTGTTGCTCGATGACAGCAATCCGCGCTCCGTGGCCTTTCAGCTTGCTGCGGCTGAGCGCTCTTTGGAGGAGCTGGAGCGCATCACGCCCAAGGGCCAAGGGACGGCGGCTGTGCTCTACGCGCGGGCGCTGCGAAAAACGACGGAACAGGAGGGTATTCTGGCGGAAATCGCGGACAGTCCCACCGCCTTGAGCGCCCATCTGGAGCGCCTATCCGCAGGTGTTGCGGGCCTTTCCGATGCCATCACGGATGCGTATTTCCGGCATGCTATTCGCCATCGCACCGGCGGCGAAAAGCGGGAGGATTAGCCGTGGAATACTTCGTCCGCCATCGCACCGCCTATCGCTACGTTCAGGATGTGTCATCCTCCTGCCATGTGGCGCATCTGTTGCCGCGGGAGACGCCGCATCAAAAAGTGCTCCAGGCCGAACTCTTATTCGCGCCGCAGCCCGCGCTCGTCCGCCGCCTCGTTGATTATTTCGGCAATATCCAAAATCTCTTTACCATCGAGGAGGCCCATGCCGTTCTCGAAGTGTCATCCGAAAGCCGTGTCGTTACCGGACCCGCGCCAAGCCTCGATCCGGCTTTGGATGTGCCATGGGAAGACGTCCGCGCCGAACTCGAAACCGCACGCGAAGACGATACCCGCGATGCCGCGCAATATCTCTTCGATTCTCCGCTTATAACGGCGCTGCCGGAGATGGCCGATTACGCCGAGATAAGCTTCACTCCCGGCCGCGGTATTCTTTCCGCCGCCGCAGATCTGACCACCCGCGTGCATCGCGATTTTCGCTATGACACCACCGTCACCGATGCCTATACCCCGGTCGAAAAGGTCTTTCGCATTCGCGCCGGTGTCTGTCAGGATCTGGCCCATGTCGCGATTGCGGCCTTGCGCGCGCTTGGGCTTTCGGCTCGTTATGTCAGCGGTTATCTTCTGACCTCACCACCGCCGGGCCAGCCGCGCCTGGTCGGCGCCGATGCCAGCCACGCTTGGTTTGCGCTGTGGGCGCCGGGATGCGGCTGGGTCGATTTTGATCCCACCAACAATATGCAAGCCGGTGAATCCCATATCACCGCCGCCTGGGGCCGCGATTATTCCGATGTCACCCCGCTTAGCGGCGTTATTACCGGCGGTGGCGAGCATATCGTCGAAGTCGGCGTCGATGTTGTTCCGGTTACGGAAGAATCCGCTTAAGCGAATTGCTGCATCGCCGTGCCCGGAACGCGATCCTATGACTAGCGGCCCAAGAGCACGGCTGCGGCAGCTTCCAGCGCCCGCGACGACAGCACGGTGCTATGACCGCAAAGCGGCAGTGTCTGGTCTTTGACGATATGCCAGAGCATGGCGCCGTCTGCGGCATTGCTGTTCGGTCTTGGCGTCAGCGGACCATCCTGCAAGCTCCGCTGCAGCGCATAGGATTTGTGCAGAGGATTGCCGAACTGATCGGCCGCAATCTTTGCACTCTGACACGTTGCGGCGGCATCGTTTTGGACCAGCGTCGCCCCGCCCCAGCCCTCGGGCGCAATCTCGAAACCGATATTGACGGCCACGTGTGCCGGGAAAAGATCGCGATAAAGCATCCAGGACTTCACCGGGTCATAGCGCGCTACGCCGGCGTCATAAGACATCACGTTCACCAGATCGATTGTGCTCGCGGTATAGCGGTCGCGGAAGACCAGCCGCTCGCGCCCGGCACTCCCGCCCGCCCGGGAAACCTGTCCGCCGCAAGCTGCGTTGCCGGTGGCGGGGGTGCAATCGGCGCCGGTCGACCACGCCGCCAGCGATAGCAGCTTGCCGCGTGCAGCTTGGCGCAAAACCGCAATCGCCGCGCGGTACTGCGCCACCACTGGCGGCGTAGCGCCATCGCGTTCGTAATCGACATCGAGGCCATCAAAGCCCATAGCATTCACAAAGCGCGTGAGCGCCGCGGTGATTGTGCCGGGCTTGCCGCGTTCGGCGGCCAACGGCGCCCACGTCAGATAGGTCGCGCCACCAATGGCCAAAAGCACCCGCGTGCCATGCGCCTGTAAGGCTTGTATCTGCGTTTTGATAACATCGGGTGGCTCGGCAAATTGTAAGCCCGTGCCGGACCAGCTTTTCCCGTCCCACGAAAAATCCGGCCGCGCGAACGCCACCACCACATGGCTATAGGCGGGGTTTGCCGCTGACAGCGGCTTTGCCTCGGCGGAAAGCCAACTTGGATAATAACCCACAAAATTGCGCCGCTCTGCCTCGGCGCTTGTCGCCGCCGCCAGCGACAAGAGCAGCGCCGCGCCAAACCGCAGAAGAACCCGGCTGCCGATTGAGGAAAAGGAAAACATCGCATGGCCTCATAGCGGCGTGAGGGAGCTTTGCAGGATCACACAGATACAGACGCAATAAAGCCTTCCCTTGCGTTCCACAATCTTTTGGGCGGCCCCGAGAAAACGGCGTTATGAAGTGCTAATTCACAGGTGTAAAACCGGATCGCCGGGACGGCCAGGAACCCGCGGGCGCGCGCGCAAGGCAGCTCATAGTCTGAACCCACAGGAAAAAAAGGATTCTCTCATGGCCACGATCACCACCAAAGACGGCACGCAAATTTTCTACAAGGATTGGGGCAAAGGACAGCCTATCGTTTTTCATCACGGCTGGCCGCTATCTGCTGACGACTGGGACGCCCAGATGCTCTTCTTTTTGCAACATGGCTATCGCGTCATCGCGCATGACCGCAGAGGCCATGGCCGCTCCACCCAGAGCGATACTGGCAATGACATGGACCAGTATGCGGCCGACGTTGCCGAGCTTGCGGCCCATCTCGATCTGACCCATGCCGTCCATATCGGCCATTCCACGGGCGGCGGTGAAGTGGCCCGTTATGTGGCCCGCTATGGCAAAGGCCGGGTCGCCAAGGCGGTGTTGATCGGTGCGGTGCCGCCGATCATGGTCAAATCCGCCGCCAATCCGGGCGGCCTGCCGCTGGAAGTCTTCGACGGGTTTCGCCAGGCGCTGGCGGCCAATCGGGCACAATTCTATCTCGAGGTTCCGTCGGGACCGTTCTACGGCTTCAACCGTCCCGGCGCGAAGGTCTCGGAAGGGGTTATCCGCAATTGGTGGCGCCAGGGTATGCAGGGCGGCGCCAAGGCGCATTACGATTGCATCAAGGCCTTCTCGGAAACCGATTTTACCGACGATTTGAAGGCGATCGAGGTGCCCACGCTGGTCCTCCATGGCGATGACGATCAGATCGTGCCCTATGCCGATTCCGCACCCTTATCTGCCGCTTTGCTCAAGCACGCCACGCTCAAAACCTATCCGGGCTTTCCGCATGGCATGTGCACCACCCATGCCGATGTGATCAACGCTGATTTGTTGGCCTTTATCAAAGGCTAAGTCCGTCGCCTCTGCGGTCGCGCCGTAATGGCGCGTCCGTAAGGCTATTCTTCGCCGCGCAGTGGCGCTCTCTGCCGGAGAAAACTCAGCGCGGGCGCTCGTCGGTTCCTCAACCTTCGTTTGAACGGATTCATATAGTGTATGCCTCGGGATCCTTCCCGCAGGAGGGGGGGGCTGTGAGGGATGAGAGCCTCGGCCAAGGTGGGCGCGGCAAGATGTCCGGCGGGCATTCTTGCAGTACAAAATGCCCCGTGGGAAGCGCTTGACTTGCATAACGCAGCCGCAGACTGTAAGCGCTGTCAAGAGATCAGGGAAAGAGACGACAATGGAAGCGGCGCACGCTGTCTCGCGTGCGGTTACGGCTGCAGATTGGGCCGGCCGCATCCGCGCGGAACTGACGGGAAATATCCTGCCGTTCTGGCTGCGGCATGTTTTGGATCGGGCGCATGGCGGCTTCTTCGGTGAAGTCGCCAGCGATTTGACGGTGCGTGCCGACGCGCCGCGCGCCTCGGTGATCAACGCCCGCATTCTGTGGACCTATGCCACGGCGGCGCGGCAGCTTGGTCCGGAATGGCTCGCTCCCGCCGAATGGGCCTTCGATTATATTTGCGCCAAATTCTGGGACCGCGAGCAGGGCGGCCTGTTCTGGATGGTGGATGCTACGGGCGCGCCGCTCAGCCCGCGCAAACAGACCTATGCCCAAGCTTTCGGGATTTATGCCCTCAGCGAATATTACCGCGCCACGGGCGACGACGAAGCCCTCGAGCTGGCGCAGAAGCTCTACGCCTTGATCGAGGAACACGCCTTCGATCCTGTCTCTGGCGGCTATTTCGAAGCGCGCGGCAGAGCCTGGGAAGAGCTGGAGGATGTCCGCCTCTCCGATAAGGACCTCAACGCTCCCAAATCCATGAACACACATCTGCATGTTCTGGAAGGTTACACCAATCTCCTGCGCGTCTGGCCCGATGAGGGCCTGAAAGCCAAGCAGGCCGCGCTGCTCGCCACGATGATGGATCACATCATCGATCCCGATACAGGTCATTTTAAGCTGTTCTTCGAGACCGATTGGAAATCGCTCAGCGATCACATTTCTTTTGGTCACGACATCGAAGGCAGTTGGCTCCTTTACGAAGCCGCCGAGGTTTTGGGTGATGAGGCTCTGCTGGCGCGCGCCCGCGCGATAGCGATCCACATGGCCCGTGTCAGCCTTGCGCAAGCGCTCGACCCCGATGGCTCCATGCTGTTCGAGGCCGATGGCACCGGCGAGATCATCGATGGCAAAAAGCATTGGTGGGTGCAGGCCGAGGCGGTTGTCGGCTTCTACAATGCTTACGAATTGACCGGCGAGGAAGCGTTCCGCGAGGCGGCATTGGCGGCCTGGCGCTATATCGAAGAGCATGTCGTCGATCGCGTCCACGGCGAATGGCACGCCAAGCTCAGCCGGAACGGCATTGTCCTAACGGAAACTGAAGATTCTGACGCCGTTTTGGTGGGCCCTTGGAAATGCCCTTACCACAACGCTCGCGTCTGCTACGAATTGCTCAATCGCTTGGGGAGGAGTGAAAGAAAAACGCCATGAAATACGGCTATTTCGACGACAGGGCGCGCGAATATGTGATTACGCGCCCGGACACGCCGCTGCCTTGGATCAACTATATCGGTTGCGAGGGCTATTTTGGCATTCTGTCGGCCACCGCCGGCGGCTACTCCTATTACAAAGACGCGCGTTTGCGCCGCATCACCCGCGGCCGCTACAACAACGTGCCGATGGATTTCGGTGGCCGCTACATCTATGTGCGCGACAACGCCAGTGGCGCCTTCTTCTCGCCGTCCTGGATGCCCGTCCGCGGCACGCTCGATGCTTACGAATGCCGCCACGGCATGGGCTATTCGATCATCTCGGGCAAGAAAGACGGCATCACTGCGTCCACGCGCTATTTCGTGCCGATGGGCGAGAATCTCGAAATCTGGGATCTCACCGTCACCAACGAACGCAACGAAGCGGCCGATCTGTCGCTCTTCTCGGTGGCCGAATTCTGCCTTTGGGACGCGCAAGACGACACCACCAATTTCCAGCGCAACTTTTCCACCGGTCAAGTGGAAGTCGATGACGAAGTCATCTATCACAAGACCGAATATCGCGAACGCCGCAACCATTTCGCCTTCTTCTCTTGTTCGGAGAAGCTGGAAGGTTTCGACACCCAGCGCGAAAATTTCTTAGGCCCCTGGCGCGGCTGGGAAGACCCCAAAGCGGTCGCCGAAGGTAAGTCGGATAACTCCATCGCCCATGGCTGGCAGCCGGTTGCTTCTCATCATGTGAAACTGCGCCTCAAGCCCGGCGAAAGCCGCCGCATCACCTTCGTGCTTGGCTATCACGAGAATCCGAAGTCGGAAAAATTCGATCCGCCCGATAGCCAGACGATCAATAAGAAATACGTCAAGCAAACAATTGCAAAATTCCGCGATCATGGTGCCGTCGATGCCGCTTTTGCGGCGCTCAAAGCCAATTGGGATGCGTTGCTCGGCAAGATCCAGGTCAAGACCCCCGACATTCACACCGACCGCATGGTCAATGTCTGGAACGCTTATCAGTGCATGGCGACCTTCAACATGTCGCGTTCGGCGTCCACCTTTGAATCCGGCATCGGCCGCGGCCTTGGCTTCCGCGATTCCAATCAGGACCTTCTGGGCTTTGTGCATATGGTGCCGGAGCGTGCCCGGGAGCGCATTCTGGATATCGCCGCCACCCAATTTGCCAGCGGCGGAGCCTATCACCAGTACCAGCCGATGACCAAGAAGGGCAACAACGACATTGGCGGCGGCTTCAACGACGACCCGCATTGGCTGGTCATCGGCGTGGCGCAATACTTGAAGGAAACCGGCGACTTCTCGATCCTGGATGAACAGGTCCCCTTCGACACCACGCCGGGCACCGAAGTGCCGCTTTACGAGCATTTGCGCCGCTCCCTGCAATACGCGCTCGACAATATCGGCCCTCATGGACTGCCCTTGATCGGTCAGGCCGATTGGAACGATTGCCTCAATCTTAATTGCTTTTCCGATGAACCCGGCCAGTCCTTCCAAACCCTGAAGGGCAAGGACGGCAAGACCGCCGAATCGGTTTTCATCGCCGGATTGATGGTGCTGTCATCGCGCGAACTTGCCGCCATCGCCAAAGAGCATGGTAAAGCCGCGGACGAAGAATTCTATCTCGGCGTCAGCCAAAAGATGGACGCCACCGTGCGCCAGCACGGTTGGGACGGCGAATGGTTCCTGCGCGCCTATGATCATTTCGGTCATAAGGTCGGCTCCAAAGAAAACGAGGAAGGCAAGATCTATATCGAACCGCAGGGCTTCTGCGTCCTCGCCGGTATCGGTATCGAAGATGGTCTCGCCCGCAAGGCGCTGGATTCGGTCAACAAGCACCTCGCCACGCCGCACGGCATCGTGCTGCAGCAGCCGGCCTATACGCATTACTATATCGAGCTGGGCGAAATCTCCTCTTACCCGCCGGGCTATAAGGAAAATGCCGGCATCTTCTGCCACAACAATCCTTGGGTCATCATCGCCGAGACCATGCTCGGCAATGGCGATCAGGCCCATGATTACTACACCCGCATCTGCCCCTCGGCGCGCGAAGCCATCAGCGATGTGCACAAGACCGAGCCTTATGTCTTCTCGCAGATGATTGCGGGCCGCGATGCGCCCAGCCATGGTGAGGCCAAGAATTCCTGGCTCACCGGCACCGCGGCTTGGACCTTCTTTGCCGCCACGGCTTACATCCTTGGCATTCGCGCCGAATATGACGGCTTGCGCATCGCCCCAGTGATCCCCAAAGCCTGGGAAGGCTTCACCGCCAGCCGCACCTATCGCGGTGTGGTCTACGACATCACCGTCAAGCGCGCGGGTCCCGGTAACGGCGTGTTGCTGGTCGCGGATGGCAAGCCCATCGTCGGCACCGTGGTGCCGCTGCCCGCCGATGGCCGCAAGACGGTCAAGGTCGAAGCCGTGCTGAGCTAAGACAAAGCGTGGTCGATCCGTTCTAACAACCCTCCCTCAAGGGGAGGGTTGCCATTTTCCGCGCGCCCGCGACGCTGATGCCGTCGACGTCGTAAAACGCCAAAGGGGCCGATTTTTTATCGACCCCTTTTGTTTATGCACGGCAGCGGAAACGAAGCGTCAGCGATGAGCGGACTGCCCGCCCGCAGTCTTGGCCACGGCCCACCAGGGCGCGCCTTTGTTCCAGCGCTCGTATTCCGCGGTGACATCTTCATGGGGGGCATCGCCCAAAATCGCGGCGCGGTAACCTTCGACATAGGGACGGCGGCCTTCGAGAAAGGGTGTGGTGATCGGCTTTTTGGCCGCTTTGCTCTTGGAACCGGTCCAACCGCGAAAACCCTTCCACCAGCGCTCGTATTCGGCGGTGCCTTCTTCATAGGCGCAAGCTTCGCGGCCACCGAAGATCGCGGCCTTGTAGCCTTCGACAAAGGGGCGGCGGCCTTCGAGAACGGGAATGACGACAGGCGCGCTCGGCGCCGCAGCAGCCACCATAGTCACGGCCACACCACCCGAGCCTCGGCACCAGCGCTCGTAATCGGGCGTGCCATCCTCATAAGGGCAAACATCGCGTTTGCCGAGGATCGCGGATTTATAGCCTTCGAGGAACGGGTTGGTGTCGGACATCATGGCGAAAATACTCATGAATAAAACAGTGACAATCGCGGACTCTGCGTCCGCTTAGCAAAGCACAGTTGGGTCGCCAAAACAGGCATCAATTTGGCGGCATAGAGAAACGATGCCGCATCGTGCGGTTTGGTCACAGCAAGCGGGTGGCGCGAACCGTTCGAGATGCCGGTCCTGTAATTTACGATAATTCAAACACGCATTCGGCAACGTCAATGTGAGACTTACTCTACGGGCGGCTCGCTTGTGAGAGGCGCGGCTTCGCGCATGGCTTGCGGCAGAGGAGTCTTGGGATAATCGATGCAAATTTGCAGCGCGGCTTTAAGGGCTGCGGTGGTCGCGTCCAAATCGCGGCGGGTGATGGCATCCTTGAGTGCTTTGTTGTCACTTAAGTACACCCAAGGCGACTGATACCCCACCCCGCCCGGAAGCGAGAGGTAGACGGGTGCCCCATCCACGATCAGCGTGGCGATGTAACGGACCAGCGGCAGCCAGATGATCCTTTCGTGATCGCCGAGCAGGGTGAAATCGATTCCCTCTGTCACACCGTCAGGGGCGCGCAGGGAAATCAGCACCTCGCATTGGTCGGGCCGCCACTCCTCGCCGAGGCTCGGCAGATGATGCCAGCCGCAGAAATAGGCGCGGCAAAGCGATGGCCTCGTCTGGTGGATGCCGCAGCCCTGCGGTGGCGTGGCATGCGGGCACATCACCCCCGCCAGCTTCAGCGCGCCATCCATCTCGAACATCAAGTCTTTGCAGCACACCGAACAGGCGCCGCAGCGTTTGGGGTCTGACATGGATGAGTCCTATGGCGGTAATCTGCGCCGGCTCGAAATACCACAGATTTTGACAGTCGTAGGTCCACGTCGACGCCGATGCCGGACTTAAGCTCTTGGTCCGGGATGCGCCAATTGTGGCCGCTCGATTTGATAGTGAGACGTTCAGGTTTTGCGAATTAGCCGGTTGCCGCCGATCCGCCGAAAGTCTCCAGCCTTAAAGCCATTCGGGTCCTGCCTGTAGCCTTCGGCCTCCATGCAATTTAGGAACTTGGACTCGATATACGCCGTGCGTTCAGTGTCACCACCCGTTGTGCTGGCACCAGTTTGTGACCAGAAAGTGTTTTCCGACTTCACGAGGCATGTGTCCCGGTCGCTTCGAAATTGCTCATTGGTCCTACCAGGTTTCGAGAAGTTATAGCGTACCGGATAGTTGCTATCTGCTACAGATATTTGACTCATTGCCAAGCCAACCGCACAGCTAAGAATGATCGGAAGTTTGCGCACGTCGAATCTCCCTCATAATTACCCGTGCGAAAGAATAAAGCGTGGTAGGCCGTCGAGATACGAGGGGGTGCTAATTTATTTGTCGCCGACCGTCTCGAACTGCAAATGGGAAGCAGGGGCGTCGCGATGTTTTTCTGCGTCGAGTGTCGTTTCATGGCGCTTATCGGAAATAGCTTGCGTGCTGCGAAGATCTGCATTGTTGCGCAGTGCGGACAGCTTGAAACCGCCGCATCCGCTTCCCATCTCTCGAGGGCTGTTTGACGTTGTGCAATCACCGTCCTGTCATGGGAGTGTGGGATTCCCGCTCTTTCCTGTGCGCGTTATTTTCGTTTTAAGCGCGTTGGTTAATTTTCCGGCGAAAATCGTTTTGGGCCAAACGGATAAGGCCAAAAACATCGAATTGAACCGCGAAAAAGCAATCACTCGGCTTTCTATCCCCCTCCCACGCTCTTCCGCCGCTATAACAACTATCTTGCGCGATGCAGACGCTGCGCGAACCGGCCCGCGTTCCATGCAGGTCGCTCCAGGGAGGCTTCGCGCCGCGGCGCAGCAAGCTGAATATTTCTGTGTCTCAAGGGCTTAGAAGGCAGAATGGCGAATTGATTTGTCTTTGCCCCCGGGTCCCAAACAAAAAGGCCGGCCCAAACGGACCGGCCCTTCGTTACGTCTTGCTGGCTTGGCCTATTCGGCGGCGGCCAAAGCTTCGGCCTTGGCCGCGTCCAGCTCGGAATCGGGATAGGCGACGTCGAGGTGGCGCATCCAGGTGATCCACAGCGTCACGCTGGTCACGATCACAATGGCGAGCGCGATCAGCGCCCGCTCGTTTTCGCGGATCACAAAGAAGACCGGCATGGCGACCAGCGCGGTTTGCCAGATGATACCGACCACGACATTGAACATGTCGCGAACGAAGTCCGGGTTGGGCTTGAAGCTCGGATCCTCGGCTTGCACCTTCTTCAGGATTGGGCCCCAGAAACCCCAGGGCCTCGTCTTCTTGTAGAAGGCTTTCAAGGTTGCGTCCTCTTCCGGCTTGGTCAGCAGCGTCCCGGCAAAGCAGCCGATCAGCGACGTGCCCAGGATGACGGGGAAGCAGACCAGCGCCGTCGGCAAGGTCATCATGTCCCGTAAGAACCCGGGCACTGAAGGATCGACCGCAAGCGCCGCCTGCAAGCCTTCCGGGATGATGAAGGGCAGCACCAGCGCCGACAGAATGCCGCTGATCATGCCCCAGAAATAGCCGAAGCCGTTGAAGCGCCACCAATACCATTTGATCAGATTGGCCGCTGCGTAACCGCCCCACAGTGCCGCCGTGATCCAGCCCACCACATTGTTGATGGAGGTTATGAACCAGCCGATACAGATGCCGATCACCACGATGGTGAGGGAAGAGAGAATGGAGAGCCGCACGCAGGTCTTTTCCGAAGCATTTGGATTGATGAAGCGGCGGTAGATGTCGTTGACGATATAAGGCGGCGCCGCATTCACCGTGGCGGCGAAGTTCGACATGAAGGCGGCGAGAAGACCCGCCACCGTGATGCCGAGCAGGCCGCTGGGGACGAACTTGAACAGCGCGTCCGGCAGGACCTTTTCAAAGTCCATGGCGGCGCCCATCTTGTTGATGGTGGTCGAGTAGAAGGCCAGCGCCAGAATGGCCAGGCCCGCCACCATGAAGTAACGCGGCACGTTGAGCACGACATTGACCACCGCGCTCATCTTGCAGGCGTCGCGGGAATTGCGCGTCGAAAGGATGCGCTGCATGTCGTAGTTCGGCGCCGGGCCAGCGGCGGCGACCAAGACGCCCTTGGACAGCAGCATCATGAAGAGCAGGCCGAAGAGCGAACTGCCGTCCTGCGCGATCTTGGCATTGGCCGCTGGGATGAGTTTGGACCAATCCAAACCGGTCTGCCAGCCGAAGAAGATATTGTCCCAGCCCGCCGGAATAGCCGCGTGAATCATAGCCGGCGAGACGCTTGTCATGGCAATGATGCCGATGGCGACCGCGGCGATCGACAGCAGGGTGAACTGCAGCACCTCGGTGATCACCACGCTGAACATCCCGCCCTTGACGACATAAGCCGCCGTCAGCCCCATCAGGATCAAGGCATAAAGATTGGCATTGGCGATGGGATCGGCGGAAAGCTGCCAGGGCAGGAACTCGGTGGCGAATTTGCCGATGCCCTTGAAGCCATAGGTGAAGAAGCTGATGACACCGACCAGGGCGAAGACCACCACGATGATGTGCGAAAGCTGGGCGCCCTTGTTCTCGCCGAAGCGGAATTTGATCCATTCCGCGCCGGTGGTGACCCCGGACCGGCGCAGCCAGCCGGAGAGATAGACCATCAGGAATATCTGGTTGAAGACCGGCCACATCCACGGAATCCACACGGATTTGAGGCCGTAAATGAAGAGCCAGTAGACGAGCAGCATGGTGCCCGCCACGTCGAACATGCCCGAAGCGTTGGAGACGCCCAGCACCCACCACGGCAACACATTGCCGCCGAGAAAGTAGTTCTTCGTGCTCTTCCCGGCACGATGCGAAACCCAGTAGCCGACGATCACACTGACCGCCAAAAAGGCCAGAATGATCGCGATATCCAAGAAGTGCAGATTCACGGCGGTTCCCCTGTCGGACGTTTTTTGTTGTTGGTGGCAGACCTTCTTGCATCCCCAGGGGAGTGTCAAGAAAGCGCTGTCATTCGTCTGGCGGGTATCTCAGCGACCAATCGCATCGGGGCGAAAACAACAGAGTGGGAGCGTTACCAAGATCTTTTCCGCTGGCTTAGTTTTGTGACACGACGGCGCCGCAGGGCAAAAAAGCCCAGCGCAGCGCCCAGCAGCAAAGCCCCACTGGCAAACCACCAGCGGTGGTGCGACACAGTGTGCCAAATGGCGCGAAGCATCAATTTTGCGTTCGAGCAAAATGGCATTCTGGAAATCCGGCGCGGGTACTGCCGAAGGTTTTGGCAAAGGGCACATGCGTACCGTTCCCCTTCGCTCCTCGCAGCCTAATCTGTGGCATCCGGCCTTGCCCGCGCCCCAATTTCGCCTGCCATAGGAGGCAGCAAGCGCTGTCAAAAGCAGCAAAGGGATATTTTGGCTTCGCGTCTGCCGTGCATCCAGGCCGCAGCCTAGCCATTTCGCCCTAGCGTTGCTGACAATTTGAATTATTGCCCTCGATTTCACCCCAATCTTTCCGCGCCATTGCCTTACGGCATCCACGCGGCGGACAAATCATCCGTGCACGGTATGACTATCGAAGTTGATCGTTAAACCATGCGGAGCTAGTGAAGTTATGAAGTCTCTCATTCTTGCGTTGTCTGCCGCTGCCTTGTTCTCGAGCGCTGCTGTTGCCGGTGACGTCGTGCGTCAAACCAGCGTGCCCTTCGGCGATCTCAACCTTGCTAGCAAGGATGGCGTTGCCGCCTTGCATACGCGTCTGGTCGCGGCTGCCAATCAGGTGTGCGCCGACTCCAAAGAGACCACGCAAGCGCCCCTCTACGACGAATGCCGCCAGAAGGCTGTTCAGCAAGCCATCTTTAAAGTCAGCAAGAGTGTCGCCGAGCACCTTGCAGCTGCGCAATAAAGTCTATGCACTGCTTGGGGGCGGGCGGATTACAGTGAATCCGCCCGTTAAATTGTTGTAGCTGCCTCAGGTCAGCGCGGCCAGCAGTTCGGCGGCAAATTGCGACAGCGTGTCGTCGCGCGCTCCCATCACCACGATGCGGTCGCCGGGCTTTGCCAGAGACAGAATTTTCTCGCCGCTCTTGATCCGGTCGGAGCAGGAAATGGCCTTCCGCCCTCTGGCCGTTATGTCCGTCACGATCTCGCCGCTCGAAACGCTGCGGTCCACCGTGCCGCCGAAATAAACCGGCTCCGGCATGACCAGCACGTCATCGTTTTTGAGATGCTGCGCGAAGACATCGACGAAGCCTTCGCGCATCAGCTTGAGCGGTCCGTAGCCATGCGGCTGGAACAGCACCAGCAAGCGGCCGGGAAAGTCGTGTAAGGTGGATAGCGTGGCGGCGATCTTATCGGGATTGTGGGCAAAATCGTCGATCACCGTGACCCCACCCGCGCTGCCCACAAGTTCAAGGCGCCGCTTGACCCCTTGGAAATGCGACAATGCTTCGGCGGCATCGCTGAGCGGCACGCCAGCCGCTCGGGCTGCGGTCATTGCCGCCAGTCCGTTCGCCGCATTGTGCCGGCCCGGCACGGGCAGCTTGACATAGACTTCACTGCCGCCTTCGCGCACGGCAAAGGCGATACCATCCTGTGCCGGAACGATGTCGTGGCCGAAGATATGGGCGGCGGAGTCAGCAACGCTGAAAGTCAGTGCGTTGGGCCCTTTGAGGGCAGCGGCTTCGGCATTGTCAAGATTAACCACCGCTGTGGTGGCGCGGGCGAGGAAGCCAGCGAACAGCGTGCGTAGCTCTTCCATCGATTTGTGATCGTGGGCGATGTTGTTCAGTACTGCAATGTGTGGGTTGTAGAGCGCGATAGAGCCATCGCTTTCATCCACTTCGCTGACGAAGGCATCGCCTTTACCGACGACGGCGCTGGCAAATGGGATTTCGGGGCGGATGAAGTTTTTCATCACCGCACCGTTCATGATCGTCGGCTCACGTCCAGTGGCATGCAGGATCCAGCCGAGCATGCCCGTCGTGGTCGACTTGCCGCTGGTCCCGGCGACGGCGATGCCGCAATGGGCTGCGTTGAACAGTTGGGCCAGGAGATGGGCCCGGGTCTCGATAGGAGCACCGATGCGGTGTGCTGCGGCGACATCGGGCACGCTCGATTCCACGGCGGCGGAGACCACCATGGTGGTGGCCGGATCGCTGACACCGCTGCCGTCTTGGGGGTAAAGGGCAATGCCGTGTTGCTGCAGAAAGGTGAATTTCTCGGGCGTACGGCCTTGGTCGCGCGAACGGTCGGAGCCGGCGATCTCGGCGCCTTTGCCTTTCAGGATCAAGGCCAGCGGCAGCATCCCGCTGCCACCGATGCCGCAAAAGAAATAGCGCCTGTTCAGAGTCATGACCCCGCCTTATAAGTGCAGCCACTGGATTGGGAAAGCCAAATGGGCACAAAACGGATCGGCATTGTGGCACCCGCCGGACGCCTCGACCCTTTGCTTGCCGAGCGCTTGCGCCTCGTGGCGGGCGATGTCGAGCATGGACCACATCTTTTTCTGCATCCGCAGTGCTTTTTATCGGACGGCCATTTCGCCGGTGATGACGAGGCGCGGGCACGAGCTTTCCTCGATGTCGCCAATGACCCGCATTTCAACGCTGTTTGGATTGCCCGTGGCGGCTATGGCTCTTGCCGGATTGCCGAACGCGTTTTAGGCGAACTCAATGGTTATGCGCGCGAAAAACTCTATCTTGGTTACAGCGATGCCGGTTTTCTGTTGGCCGGACTTTACGCCAAGGGCTGCCGCGTCGCCCATGGCCCGATGCCGGCCGATTTGGCCCGCCCAGGCGGTGAAGCGGCAGTGCTCCGCGCGTTATCTTGGCTGAATTCCGCCGATCCCGGTGCCCTAGAACCCTCTCTGGCCGATGGCTCGCCAGCCGCCGCCTTCAACATGGTTGTCCTCAGCCATTTGCTGGGTACGGCGTTGGAGCCTGATCTCACAGATCACGTGCTGATGCTGGAAGAGGTGTCGGAGTATCTCTACGCCATCGACCGAACCATGTTTCATCTCTCGGCCCATCTGGCGCTTCGTGGGCTAGCGGGTATCCGGCTGGGCAGGGTCAGTGATATCCTTCCTAATGATCCCGTCTTTGCAGAGAATGAAGAAGAGATCGTCAAACGCTGGTGTTCCAAGGCCCATATCCCCTATCTGGGCCGGGCCGATATCGGGCATGATGCCGATAATAAGATCGTGCCGTTCGGATGGCGCTAGTTTGGCCGCGCACTTTATCGGAAAACCGCTTCGCGCTTTTTCGATTGCGCTTTAAGCCATTTTGGGCTCGGCGCTGGCGCCCGTTTCGACGTGTAGGGTTTTGCCTTGCGGGAGCGTCAGATATTCACGGAAGCCCTTTGGAATTTTGACAGCAAAGCCGGTCTGCACGTCGTTGAGTTTGGCCCAAACTGGCAGGACTGAGCGGTACGCTGGTGTCAAAATTGGCCAGCATGGCCGCGTAATCCAAGCGGTCGTTGTGTTCGGTAATGGTGAGCCAGACATAACCGCTCCACATCACTGCAAGAAAATGGAGATCACAACGATTACCCGGACGCTGGAGGAAATGCGGTTGGGGCTTGAAAAACGTTCCTATTTTGTTCTACCATGACCTTTCCTCTTATAAGCCCTAGCGGGCGGGTGTCGTGACCGGAACCAAGGAAAAAATCGCCACGCTGCGGGCTGTGCTCGCTCCGACGGGGCGCGCGCAAAAACGGGTCTCGTTGGGCCGACTGGATGGCATCTTGAACGGAGGGCTGCGGCGCGGGGCTCTGCACGAGATTATTGCGCCCGCTTCGCATGAGGCGGCGGCTACGGGGTTTGCAACGGGGCTCGCCATCCGGCTCGGCGGGCCGGTTTTGTGGATCGCCCGGGATTACGCCCTTCTCGAGCATGGGGTGCAGGCGGCCACGGGGCTGCTGGAGCTAGGCCTTGATCCGGCCCGCCTTATTCTCTTGCGGGTTCCTGATATGGCCAGCGCCTTGCGGGCGGCCATGGATGGGCTCTCCTGCGCCGCTCTTGGCTCGGTGGTGATCGAGCTTTCCGGCGAATCCAAGCTCCTAAATCTGGTGGCCTATCGCAAACTGGTTCTCGCTGCAGGGGATAGTGGGGTCACGGTGTTGCTGCTGCGTTTTTCGGCGTGGCCTGGCATTGGGGTGGCCGAAACTCGTTGGCTGATCCGGGCGGCGGGATCTGCAGAGGGCGATCATTGGGGCGGTCCGGTTTTCGCGGTGGAACTGCAGCGCAATCGGGCCGGCCCGGGCGGTTCGTGGATTCTGGAATGGAGTTGTGACGATGGTGTCTTCCGGGATTTCTGGTGGCCGGCGGATCGTGGCGCTGTGGTTTCCGCAGCTAGCGAGCGATCGCCTGCAGCGGCGCTGGCGGACATCTCCGCCGCCTGATGCCGGTCTGCCGCTGGTTCTGGTTGCCAAAATCGACAATGCCATGCGGCTTACCGCCGTGGATCGCCGAGCGGCGCGGCTTGGTCTTGAGACCGGCATGGCCTTGGCGAGTGTGCATGCCCGGGTGCCGGCGCTCAAGGTGATGGCGGCCAATGAACCGGCCGATGCCAAACTGCTAAGGCGTCTGGCGGATTGGTGTGACAGCTTTTCTCCTTTTGTAGCGCTTGATCCACCGCAGGGGCTCCTCCTCGATGTTACGGGCGCCAGCCATCTTTTTGGCGGGGAACTCGCCATGCTGGAGCGCTTGCGGGCGGCGCTTAAAAAGCAAGGCTTTGCCGTCACCGCAGCGCTGGCTGGGAGTGCCATAGCGGCGCGGGCACTGGCGCGGTATTGCGATGGGCTCATCGTGCCGTCGGGCGCTGATCAAGCGGCTATGGCGGGGCTTCCGGTCGAGGCTTTAGGGCTTGATCCAGCCATCGCCCAGGCCTTGCGCAAAGCCGGGTTGAAAAAGGTGGGGCAGGTGGTCTCGCGCAGCCGTGCCGAGCTGACTGCCCGCTTTGGCGCCAGCATGGTATTCCGACTCGACAGCGCCTTGGGCAAGGCCGAAACGCCAATCTCGCCACGCTTGAAGCTGCCACCTTACCGGGTCGAACGCCGCTTTGCCGAACCTGTGGTCACTGAGAACATCATGCTCGCGACCATAAAGCAGCTGGCCGGGCATCTTTCCAAGACGCTGGAAGAACGCGGTGAGGGGGCACGCATGTTGGAAGCGGTGTTCTTCCGGGCGGATGGTCTCGTCCGCCGCCTCGCGGTTCAGACTGGGGCGCCAACACGCGATCCGGCTATTCTTGAGCGGCTTTTCCGCGAGAAGCTTGGCGCGCTCGCCGACCCGCTCGACCCTGGTTTCGGCTTCGATCTCATCCGCCTGGAGGCCTTGCACACAGAAGTTTGTCGCCGCGAGGCAAGCGATCTCGACAGCAGTGCTGCTGCTGACGAAAAGGAAATCTGCACTCTCATCGACCGGCTCGCGGCCCGCTTCGGAGGCCACCGTGTACTGCGCTTTCGCCCCAGCGATACCCATATCCCGGAAAACGCATTTGCCGCGCTGCCAGCGCAGTATGCCCCCAACAACAAACTGGCGTGGAAATCCATGCGTGCCGCCCAAGAAACGCCACGCCGGCCCTTGCGACTGATGCTGCCGGAGCCGGTCAGCATGCTGCCGGGTGAGGTAGTTCGCTTTCGTTGGCGTAGCGTGGTGCATGTGGTGCGCCGTCTGGAAGGGCCAGAACGCATCGCCATGGAATGGTGGCGCGCTCCCGGTCCTTCCCGCGATTATTTTCGCATGGAGGACGAAGAGGGCCGCCGCTTCTGGCTCTATCGCGAGGAGGGCGCGCGCTGGTTTCTGCAGGGGGTGTTCGCATGACGGCGTTTGCGGAAATTGCCGCCACCACCAATTTCTCCTTTCTGCGCGGAGCCTCGCATCCAGCCGAAATGGTGGGGACGGCGGCGGAGCTCGGCTATGCCGCCATCGGCATTGCCGATCGTAATTCTCTGGCTGGGGTGGTGCGTGCTTATGCGGCTTGGCTGGAGATCGAAGGTCCAAAGCCCAAACTCCTGGTCGGTGCGCGGCTAGTTTTTGCCGACGGCACACCCGACATCGTGGCCTATCCCTCCGATCGCGCTGCCTATGGCCGCCTCTGCCGCCTTATCAGCATGGGCAAGCTGCGCGCCGCCAAAGGTGAGTGCATCCTCACTCTCGACGATTTTCTGGCGTGGCAAGACGGGCTGCTTGCCGTGGTGATGGCGCCGCGTTCGGGCCGGCTCCCGCAAGAACCCGAGCACAAACGCGTCTGGAACAACGCTACGGTCGGGACCCCGCCGCATGTCTGGCAGGCGTGGGAGGCGGCCGATCTCCTGCCGCTCCTGGCTGAGCATATGCCCGGGCGGGTTTGGCTCGGCGTTTCCATGCCGCTGCAGGGCGATGATGCGCGCCGCCTCCGCCGCTGGCAGCACGTGGCAAAGGCTGGCGGTGTGCCTCTCATTGCCACCAATGATCCGCTCTATCATGCGCCCGAACGGCGCCCTTTGCAGGATGTGATTACCTGTATCCGTGAGCATGTGACGCTCGCCACCGCGGGGCGCCTCTTGGAGGCCAATGGCGAGCGGTATCTGAAAGCACCGTATGAGATGGCTGCGCTTTTTGCGGATGCCCCCGGCGCTGTAGCACAGACCATCCATCTGGCGGAGCGAGTCCATTTCAGCCTTGATCAGATACAATACAATTATCCCGACGAGCCCGTGCCGCATGGCAAGACCGCCCAAGGCCATCTGGAAGACCTTACCTGGGCAGGCGCCAATGAGCGCTATCATGGTTTCGTGCCGGACACGGTGCGCACCACGCTCGAAAAAGAGCTGCGCCTGATCGATCAGATGGAGATCGCACCGTACTTTCTCACCGTGCACGACATTGTTTCCTTCGCCAGGTGCAGAGGGATTCTATGCCAGGGCCGCGGCTCGTCGGCCAATTCGGCCGTCTGTTATGTGCTTGGCATCACCGCTGTCGATCCGATGCAGGTCGATTTGTTGTTCGAGCGCTTTGTTTCCCAGGAACGCAAAGAGCCGCCCGACATCGATGTCGATTTCGAGCATGAGCGTCGCGAGGAGGTGATCCAGGACATCTATGCGCGCTATGGCCGCCATCGCGCCGCGCTGGCCGCCACCGTCATTCGCTATCGCCCGCGCAGCGCCATCCGCGAGGTGGGTAAGGCCTTTGGCCTTACCGAGGATGTCACCGCCGCCTTGGCCTCGGGCGTCTGGGGCAGCTGGGGCGGCCGTCTCAAAGACGATGAGGTGCGCCAAGGTCTGCTCGATCCGCGAAACCATGTCGTCGCGCAAGCGGTCGCGATGGCCAATCTTCTCATAGGGTTTCCGCGCCATCTCTCTCAGCATGTCGGCGGCTTCGTCCTCACCCATGATCGCCTCGACGAAATCGTGCCGGTGGGGCCCGCTACGATGGAGGATCGCTGGTTCATAGAATGGGACAAGGACGATATCGACACGTTGCGGATGATGAAGGTCGATGTCCTGGCGCTCGGTATGCTCACCTGCATCCACAAGGCTTTCGATCTCATCCGCCTGCATGAAGGCAAGAACTTAACGCTCGCAAGCGTACCCCGCGAGGAGGCTGGAGTTTACGCGATGCTGCAAGAGGGTGATGCTATCGGCGTTTTCCAGGTCGAAAGCCGGGCGCAGATGAACATGCTGCCGCGGCTGAGGCCAAAGGAGTTCTACGATCTCGTCATCGAAGTGGCGATTGTGCGCCCCGGCCCCATCCAAGGCGACATGGTGCATCCTTATCTCAGACGGCGTAAGGGAGACGAGAAGGTCACCTATCCCTCGCCGTCAGTGCAGCATGGGCCGCCGAACGAGCTTTATGACGTCCTGCACAAGACCATGGGCGTGCCGCTGTTTCAAGAACAGGCGATGAAGCTTGCCATCGTAGCGGCGAAGTTCACGCCGGAAGAGGCCAATGGGCTGCGCCGCGCCATGGCGACCTTCCGCAATGTCGGAACCATCGACCGCTTCAAGGCGAAGCTGGTGGGCGGCATGGTCGCCCGCGGGTACGAGAAGGACTATGCCGAACGCTGCTTTCGCCAGATCGAAGGCTTCGGCTCTTACGGCTTTCCCGAAAGCCATGCGGCGAGCTTTGCCCATCTCGTCTATGTCTCAGCCTGGATCAAGAGACACCATCCGGCCGCCTTTTGCGCGGCGCTGCTCAATTCCCAGCCCATGGGCTTCTATGCTCCCGCCGAGATTGTGCGCGATGCCCGCGATCATGGCGTCGTGGTCCATCCCGTCGACGTCAATTTCAGCGCTTGGGACAACACGATTGAGCCCGGCCCCTCCGTGCGCTTGGGTTTTCGCCAAGTGGATGGTTTCCGCGAAGACTGGGCCAAAGCCATCGTGAGCCTCCGCGACAACGGCTATCAGAGTGTTGACAGCCTGGCCAAGCGCACGTCTCTGCCACGTCGTGCGCTCATCATCCTCGCCGATGCGGATTCTTTTCAATCCCTCGCCACAGACCGCCGCGAGATGCTGTGGGCGGTACGCCGCATTGCAGATACTTTTGGCCTGCCGCTGTTCGATGCCCAATTCGTGGAGGCTCAAGAGCCGGAAGTGATCGCTCCTCTGCCGGTCATGCCCCTCAGCGAACATGTGCTGGCCGATTACCAGATGCTGCGCCTCTCCTTACGAGCCCATCTGATGGAATTCCTGCGTGAGGTCTTCCGTGTCGAAGGCGTCATGAGCTGTGCCGAAATTAATCAAGCCGCAGATGGAATGAAGGCGGTGTCTGCTGGCATCGTGTTGGTGCGGCAAATGCCGGGGGATGCGGGTGTGGTTTTTGTAACATTGAGTGACGAGACCGGTGTCAGCAATGTTGTGGTATGGCCGCGTCTGGTCGAGATTTTTCGCCGCGAGATCATGGGCGCGCGATTGCTACTCGTTCACGGTAAGATTCAGAGGAGTCCCGAAGGCGTCGTCCATTTGGTCGCGGAGCGCGTTGTCGATCGCACGGCCGAGTTGGAACGTCTGTCCGAGGACGAAGAGTCGCATGGCCAGGGTGCGCCCATGCACCGCCATCCCCGCAACCTTCGCATTGTGCCGAAATCGCGCGATTTTCACTAAACGCGGCGCTCACATACGTTCGTTGTCCACAAAGACAATCATGCATGCGTCGTATATGATATTTCGCAAAAGCGGGGCTGTTTGTCGCGACCGCCGCAATTTGCGTTTTTCGCTATATATCCGGAAGGACTCTGCGGTTAATCAGCAAGCGTAGAGGCCCTCACAGAACTGCGTGCCTCATGGTTCGCGTCCTGGCGTGGTCTCCTGCAAAACAAAAAACGAGCAGGGAACCAGATTATGTCACATATCGTCTACGGCGTCTGGAATGGAGCCGTTCACGACTACCGCGATCCGAGCAAGCCGACGCCGGAAAATCCCGTCGCCTTGCACGGCCTCGACGTCTTCAACGAAGGCAACCCGATCCGGGCCTTCGTCGGTGACCGCGGCTTCTTCGTGTTCGACAAGGGTGTCAGCTTGATCGACACCTTCTGGCGTTACATGGACAAGGCGGCCGAGCAATCTTGCGGCAAGTGCACACCCTGCCGCATGGGGACCGTGCTGGTTCGTGATGCGCTGGCCGACATGCGCCAAGGCAACTCCTCTGCCCTGACCCTCGACGACATCGTCGCTCTGGCGCGCCAGATGACCGACACTTCGCTCTGCGGTCTCGGCATGACCTGCGGCAAGGCTTTGCTCGAAGCGCTGGAGAATTTCCGCGGCGAATTCGAAGCCGAAATCAAGGAAGGCAAACAGCCCGAGCAGGAAGGCATGGTCTATGTTACCGCGCCCTGTATCGAGGCTTGCCCCTCCAAGATCAACGTGCCCCAGTACATCGACTATATCCGTGACGGCAAACCGTCTCATTCGCTGGGCGTGATCCTGCAGAAATATCCGATGGCCGCCACTTGCGGGCGCGTCTGCGTGCGCTTCTGCGAAATGGCCTGCCGGCGCAATCTGGTGGACGAAGCGGTCGGCATCAAAACTTTGAAGCGCTACGTCGCCGATTATCAGACCACCACCGGCGCGCTGACCTTCTCCAAGGCGATGATCGCCCAAAGCCTGCCGCCCTCGATGCGGGTGGCGGTGGTCGGTGCCGGCCCAGCCGGTGTTTCCTGCGCCTATCACCTGCTCCTCCACGGCTATCATGTCGATATCCTGGAAGCGATGGACCAGGGCGGCGGCATGGCCTCGATCGGTATCCCGAGCTATCGCCTGCCAAAGGACGTGTTGCTTTCCGAGATGGATATTATCACCCAGCTCGGCGGTCGCTTCCTCTTCAACCAGAAACTCGGCCGCGATTATTCGGTCGATGATCTCTTCGCCCGCGGCTATCGCGCCGTCTTCCTCGGCCTTGGCTGTCAGGAAGGCACCAAGATGGGTGTGATGAACGAAGACACCAGCCTTACCGGCTACGATTCGGGCATCGGCTTCCTGCTCAAGGTTCACGATCATGTGGCCGGGGTGAAGCCCATCAAGCTCGAAGGTGATGTCGTGGTGGTTGGCGGTGGCAATGTCGCCATGGACTGTGTCCGTTCGGCCATCCGCATGGGCGCGCGCACAGTGCATCTGATCTACCGGCGCACCCGCGATGACATGCCCGCCGACAAGGAAGAAATCACGGCGGCGGAAGCCGAAGGCATTGTGATGCACTTCCTCACCAACCCGACCGAAATCCTTTCGGCGGACGGCAAGGTCACCGGCGTCAAGCTCGTGCACATGCGCCAAACCGAAAAGGACACCAGGGGCCGGCGCAATGTCGAGCCGATCCCGGGCTCGGAGCGGGTCCTCAACTGTTCCTTGGTGATCGCCGCTATCGGTCAGCAGATCCAATCGGGCGCGCTAACCGAGAAAGACGGTGTTTCACTCAACAAGTGGAAGTGCGTCGACGTCAATAAGACCAGCCTTGCCACCTCCCGCGAAGGCGTCTTCGCTGGCGGTGATTGCGAGACCGGCCCCGCCACGCTGATCCACGCCATGGCCGCTGGCCTTAAAGCCGCCCGCGCCATCGACGATTGGGTGCGCCGCGGTTATGTGCGCTTCTTCCCGCGCTCGCGCATGCGCCAAATCCTGCGCGACAACAACGTGCTGGCCTCCGATGTCGCCGAAATTCCGGTGAAGTCGGAATACCGCGTGCACCATCCCGAACTCGATCCCAACATCCGCAAACAGATGTTCGAAGAGGTGGAGCGGCCGATCAGCCGCGAAGAGGCCTATCACGAGGCCAAGCGCTGCATGCGCTGCTATCGCGTCTATTCGGTGGTCACGGCTGAGCCCGTGCCAGAATCCCACAATTGAGGAGCGCCCCAGCTATGGAACATGAACACGAAGAGGCCGGCGCAAAGAAGATTCTGCACGCCACCATCAATGGCGTTGCCGTTGAAGCCGAAGAAAACGAAACCATCCTGCATTGTGCCCGCCGCTATGGCGTCTATATCCCCACGCTGTGCGAGCTGGACGATATTGATCATACGCCCGGCACTTGCCGCGTCTGTCTGGTCGAATTTGAAATGCCCAGCGGCGATGGCAAGACCAAACTGGCAACGTCCTGCAACACCCCTGTCGTCGAAGGCATGACGGTGCAGACGCGCAGTCCGCGTGCCCGCAGCGCCCAGCGCTTGCAGGTCGAGCTGTTGCTCGCAGATCACGATCAGGACTGTGCCACCTGCGTGCGCCACGGCAGTTGCGAATTGCAGGATGTGGCCCAGTTCGTCGGCCTGCATGAGAATCGCTTCTACAAGCCATCCTTCGTCGAGAAGCGTCCGGTCGACGATTCTTCGCCGGCCATGATTCGTGACATGTCCAAATGCATTCGCTGCCAGCGCTGCATCGCCATCTGCCGCGAAGGTCAAGGCGTCGATGCGCTGGTGCAGGTCGGTATCGGCCAGGACAAGGCCGTCGGGCTGCGCTTTGGTCTGTCGCAGAAGGAATCGACTTGCGTCACTTGCGGCCAATGCGTGCTGGTCTGTCCGACCGGCGCCTTGGGCGAGCGCGACGAGACCGACAAGGTACTCGACTGGATTTATGACCCCGAGATCATCACGGTGTTCCAGTTCGCACCGGCCGTCCGCGTGGCCTTTGGTGAGGAGTTCGGCCTGCCGCCGGGCGCCAACGTCCAGGGTCAGATCATTACGGCCCTTAAGCGCATTGGTGCCGACATCGTTCTCGACACCAACTTCGGCGCCGATCTGGTCATCATGGAGGAAAGTGCCGAACTCTTGAAGCGCCTGGCTTCCGGCAGCCGCCCAACCTTCACTTCCTGCTGCCCTGCCTGGATCAATTTCGCCGAGATTCACTATCCCGAGATTTTGCCTTATCTCTCCTCCACCAAGTCGCCAATGCAGAGCATGGGCATGATCTGCAAAACCTATCTGCCGGAAAAGATGGTGCTGGACCCGAAGAAAATCCGCACCATCGCCATCATGCCATGCACCGCCAAAAAAGATGAAGCAGCCCGTTTGCAGCTTCAATTCGACGGCAAGGCGGAAATCGACGTTGTGTTGACCACGCGCGAGTTCGCCCGCATGTTGCGGCGCGAAGGCATCAATATCGCCAAGCTCGAGCCGAGCGACTTCGACAATCCTTATATGGGTGAATTTTCTGGCGCGGGCGCCATCTTCGGCACCACGGGCGGCGTGATGGAAGCAGCCGTACGCACCATGTACTACGTCGCCAATGGCAAAGAGTACGATGCTATTGAATTTGAACAGCTGCGCGGCTTCGAAGGTGTGCGCTCTGCCACGGTCGATATGGGTGGCTCCATCGGCATCGTGAAAGTCGCAATGTGTCATGGCCTGAAGCCAGCGCGCGAGATCGCGGAACTGGTACTTGCCGGCAAGGCCGATTTCGACTTCATTGAAGTCATGGCCTGCCCGGGCGGCTGCGTCGATGGCGGCGGCAATCTGCGCTCCAAAAAAGCCTATATGCCGAACGCCTTGAAGCGTCGCGCCACCCTTTACAATGTCGACCGGCAGCAGCATGTCCGCCAGTCGCACAACAATGAGCAGATCAAGACGCTCTATCGCGACTTCCTGGAGAAGCCCTATTCCGACAAGGCGCATCACCTCCTGCACACGATGTACACGGACCGCAAGCAGACGCTGACACGGACGGTGAAGGAGATCTGGGAGGATCTGACCATCTCCGATCCGCTGTACTGAGCAAAAGGCCGCCGCCGAAGGCGGCACGCCGTCAAAATGGTCGTAAGCCTTTGATACGACATAATACTTGGGAGGGCCGAAAGGCCCTCCCTTCGTTTTTGGATTCTTGATCTTTGACAAAGACAGAATATTTCCGCCCTGCTCATATGGCTCCGTGGCGGGGCCCGTATGCATCGCCGAAATAGTAAAGCGGGACGTGTTCTTTCGAGCGTGTACCCGAGTTGTGTATGTATTGGGTACATGCCCCGGCCGTCCCCTTTTTGGGGGGAGGAGATCGGAATGGATGCCCAGCAGCAATGGCGGACGGAGGTTGAGCAACTCGTCCGCACCCACGGCCGCAGCCGTACAGCACTTATGCCGATCTTGCAGGATATCAACCGCGCCCATAGCTATATTCCGGAAGGCGCTATGCTGGCAGTATCGGCTGCGCTCACCGTGCCGCGGACCGAGGTCTATGGCGTCGCCAGCTTCTACTCCTATTTCAGCGTCAAGCCGCGCGGCACTTATGTGATTCGCGTTTGCCGCACGATCTCCTGCGCCAAGCAGCCGGAGTATCATCCCGCTATTGCGGCGTTGTTCAACGAACTCGGCATCGGCTTCGGCGAAACCACGGCGGACGGCATCTTCACGCTCGAACAGACCAATTGCGCAGGCATGTGCGACCAAGGTCCCTCCATGGTCGTGAATGAGGATGTGCATGTCGGCCTGACCGAAGCGTCTGTGCGCAGCATCCTCAATAACTATCGGCGCGCGGCTGAGGCCGCCAAGCGGCCGCAATAGCGAGGGAGAGGGATATGGACGTGAAGTCGGTACGCGGCTTTGTCGGTAACAAGCTCTCCTTCTCGGAGGTCTCCGCCAGTGACGGTGTGAAGATGGCCGCGGAGATGGCGCCCGAAGATGTGGTGTCGATCATTACGGCTTCAGGGCTAAAAGGCCGTGGTGGTGCCGGTTTTCCGACGGGCAAGAAATGGGAATATGCCTTTGGCCAGGAAGGCCATCCCAAATACATCATCGGCAATGCCGATGAAGGCGAGCCGGGCACTTTTAAGGACCGGCTGATCCTCACCGATTTTCCCGAGCTGGTGTTCGCCGGTATGGCGATTGCGGGCTGTGCCGTGGGCGCCGAATTCGGCATTCTCTATCTGCGGGCGGAATATGGCTGGCTGCGCGAGCATCTGGAAGCCGCCATCGCACACTGCCGCGAAAAGGGGTTGCTGGGCAAAGCTATCGGTGGGGGCAAAGATTTTTCCTTCGACATTTCCATCCGCATGGGCTCTGGCGCCTATATCTGCGGTGAAGAAACCGCACTCTTGGAATCGCTGGAGGGCCGCAGAGGCGATGCCCGCAACCGAATCCCCTTCCCGGTGCAAGCGGGTTATCTCGGTAAGCCCACCGTCGTGAACAATGTGGAGACGCTCGCCTGGGTGCCTTGCATCCTCGTGAAAGGCCCTTCCTGGTTCGCTGGCATGGGCACGCGCAAAGCACCCGGTGCATGGCTGTTCAGCGTCTCGGGCGATTGCAAGCGACCCGGCATCTACGAATATCCGTTCGGCACCTCGCTGCGGCAAATCCTTGCCGATGTCGGCGCCGACAACCCCAAAGCGGTGCAAGTGGGCGGGGCGAGCGGCAATTGCGTGCCGCCATCGGGCTTCGATCGCACCATGACGCCAGGCGACCTGGCCACCGGCGGCTCCATCATTGTCTTTGGTCCCGGCCAGGACATGTTCGCGGTGGCGGAGAATTTCCAGCATTTCTTTGCTGACGAATCCTGCGGCCAGTGCATCCCTTGCCGCGTCGGTAATCAGCGATTGTTGGAAGCTATCGCACGCATGCGCGCTAATGGGCTGGATAAGGATAGCGAGCGGACGGTTCGCCAACTCGCCCAGACCATGAGCGTCGCTTCCAAATGCGGTCTTGGCCAGATGAGTCCGCGCGCCTTCCTCTCTATCCTCAACAACTTTGCCGGAGAACTTCCCGGTCACGCTTGAAAAGAGGTCCGCCATGGACGTCCAAACCATCACCATTACCATCGATGGCAAAGCGGTAACGGTCGCGCCGGGAACCACCGTGCTGGAGGCTGCACGCAGCGTCGGGATTCACATCCCCACCCTATGCCATCACGACGATCTCTGCTCCGAAGCGCTTTATTCGCAGACTAGCGAGAGCGACCGGTCCGCTCACGAAGAAAACGGCATGCTATCGACGCCTTCCAGTTGCAGGCTGTGCCTGGTCGAAGTCGAGGGCCTTGCCAAACTGCACGCCTCTTGCGCGCTGCCAATCCACAACGCCATGACCATCCATACCTCTTCCACAGCGATCCGCCATGCCCGCCGGGATATCCTCGAACTGATGATGAGCGAGCATTATGGTGACTGTTTCGCCTGCGCCCGCAACGGTACTTGTGAGTTGCAGAAACTTTGCGCCGACTACGGCGTGACAAGTGAACGCTTCGGTCGCCCGCGAGCGCCGCTTTTCCCTATGGCCGCGCCGGGCAACATTATTGTGCGCGATATGAACAAGTGTATCCTATGCCGGCGTTGCGTCCGCATGTGCGCGCTTTATCAAGGCGTCTATGCGCTGACGACCGAAGGGCGCGGCGATCACAGCCGCATCTCCGCCTTCATGGGACGGGAGATGAAAGATGCGATTTGCATCAATTGCGGTCAATGCATCAACCGCTGCCCCACCGGGGCACTGACGGAGCGCGACGATACCGAAGCGGTCTGGCATGCCATCGAAGACCCCGACAAGATCGTCGTCATCCAGACGGCACCCGCACCACGCGCCGCGATTGGGGAAGCCTTCGGCTGCGCACCGGGAACTGCGCTCACCCAGCAGCTGAACACCGCTTTGAAGCGGGCCGGATTCGACAGGGTGTTCGACACCACCTTCTCGGCGGATCTTACCATCATGGAGGAAGGGGCTGAACTCCTAAGCCGCCTCTATAAGGGGCTGGTCTTGAAGGATAACGGTGCAAGGTTGCCGCAATTTACCAGTTGTTCGCCCGGCTGGATCAAATTCATCGAACATTTCCATCCTGATTTCTTGCCCAACCTCAGCTCCGCCAAAAGCCCGCAGCAGATGATGGGCGCCGTAATCAAGACCTATTTCGCCGAAAAGAATGGCTGGGACCCGTCCAAAATCGTCTCCGTCTCCTTGATGCCCTGCACCGCCAAGAAGTTCGAGGCGGCGCGGCCGGAAATGGATTCCAGCGGTTTCCGCGATGTCGATTTTGCGCTGACCACGCGCGAACTTGCCCGTATGCTGAAACAGGCGGGGATAGAACTGCCCAAATTGGAAGAAACCCCGTTCGATGATCCTTTCGGCGTCTCCTCGGGTTCCGGCGTCATATTCGGCGCCACGGGCGGCGTGATGGAGGCGGCACTGCGCACGGTCCTCGAGCTCGTTACCGGGGATAAGGTGGAGTGCCTATTCGACAAGGCCGACATCAAACCGGTGCGCGGCTTTGACGGCGTGCGTATGGCGGAAGTGACCGTCGACAAGGTGGGGCCGGTGCCCGCACTCATTGCCCATCTGGTGCCGGATTTCGAATGGCTGAAGGGGGTAACGCTCCGCGTCGGTTTGGCACATGGCACCATCAATGCCATCCGGGTGCTCAAGGACATTCAGGAAGGCGGGCCGCTTTCGACCTGCCATTTCATCGAGTTTATGGCCTGCCCGGGAGGGTGCCTGGGCGGCGGCGGCCAGCCCATTCCGACTGATCGCGATATACGTAGTGCCCGCGCCAAGGCGCTCTATAGCGAGGATGCCCATGACGTGGTACGCAAGAGCCACGAAAACGAGGATGTCCTGCGCATCTATCGCGACTTCTTCACCGAAGGGCCGTTGAGCCGCAAGAGCCATGAACTTTTGCACACCCACTATAAAGAAAGGGTCTAGGCCCGTATCGGAGGCATTCGCGGCGCTGGCGGCGAAGGCCGAGCTTGATCGCGCCGATTTGGTGAAGCTGCTCTCGGCCAAGGCGCTGGATGAGATTGAGGCCGTGCGGGCCGAAGCCGAGCGGGTCTTGCTGGCCCATTGCGGCGAAGGTGTCTATTTGCGCGGACTGGTGGAGGCGTCCAATGCCTGCGCCAGTGATTGTCTTTATTGCGGCATCCGCAAATCTAACCGCGATGTGAATCGCTATACCCTTTCGCTGGAGGATATTCTTTCCTGCGCCCGCCAATGCGCCGATATGGGTTATGGCTCGATGGTGTTGCAATCGGGCGAGCGGGCGGACAGGAAATTTCTTGGCTTGGTCGAAGAAGCCGTGCTGCGGATTCGGGACGAAACACGCAGCGAAAAACAGCCCGATGGGCTCGGTATCACGCTGTGCATTGGCCAGCAAAGCTATGAGACCTATCAACGGCTTTATGAGGCCGGGGCGCACCGCTATTTGCTGCGGATCGAATCGACCAATCCCAAGCTGTTCGCCCAGATGCATCCGGCAGACCAGACCTTTCAATCGCGAATTGATTGTCTGAAAATGCTGCGTCAGATCGGCTATCAGGTCGGCACCGGCGTTATGATCGGCTTGCCGGGGCAGACGCTGGAAGACCTCGCCGACGACATTCTGTTCTTTGACACGCTCGATATCGACATGATCGGCATGGGCCCCTTCATTCCCCATCCCGGCACGCCGATGGGTGATTTGCCTTGCCCCGATGTGGCCGAGCGTGTGCGGTTGGCTTTGCTGATGATTGCGGTGGCGCGGCTGAAGCTGAAGGATGTGAACATCGCCGCCACCACCGCACTTCAGGCGCTCGATCCCGTCGGGCGCGAGAAGGGCCTGAGAGCCGGGGCCAATATAATCATGCCACAAATGTCGCCCACCGATGTACGCGCCGATTATCAGCTTTATCCGGGCAAACCCTGCATTGAGGAGAACGCCACGGATTGCCAATCCTGCCTCAATATGCGTATCGAATTTGCCGGGCGGAAAATCGGACTCTACGCTTGGGGCGATTCAGCTCACGCCAGGAAGCGGCAAAATGGTTGAAGAAACGCGCCGGGAGCACGACGGCCTTGGGGCGTTGGATATCCCGGCAAGTGCCCTCTGGGGCATCCATACGCAGCGGGCGCTGGCGAATTTTCCCGATACTGGGCGGCGGGTGCCTTATGTGCTGATCGCTTCGATTGCCGTCATCAAACAGGCCGCGGCTGTGACCAATACCGAGCTTGGGCTGTTGCCGCGCGATGTGGCGCAAGCAATTGTCAGCGCCTGCAGTGCCGTATGCGAAGGCGGGCCGGAGATGGAACGGCAATTTCTGCTCGATGCTTTGCAAGGTGGGGCGGGCACCTCCACCAATATGAATGTCAACGAAGTGATTGCCAATTTGGCCTTGCTCAAGCTGGGTAAGGCGCCAGGCGATTACGAGACGGTGCATCCGCTGCACCACGTCAACCTGCACCAATCGACCAACGATGTGTATCCGACGGCGTTGCGCATTGCCGCCATTGCGGGCGTGCGGCGGCTGGCCGATTCCTTTGCCAAGTTGCAGGGTGCTTTCCAGGAAAAGGAGACTGCGTTTCAGGCGATCCCCAAGATGGGCCGTACAGAAATGCAGCCCGCCGTGCCGATGACACTGGGTCAGGAGTTTTCGGCCTTCGCTGAAGCTATTGCCCGCGACCGTTGGCGCACTTTTAAATGCGAAGAACGGCTGCGTCTCGTAAATATTGGTGGCACCGCCATTGGCACCGGTCTGACGGCGCCGCGCGCTTTCATCTTCCGCGTTATCGAAGTTTTGCGTTCGCTGACGGGCATGGGGCTGGCGCGCAGCGAAAATGTGATCGATGGCACCGCCAATGCCGACGCCTTTGTCGAAGTCTCGGGCATCTTGAAAGCCTCCGCTGCCAATCTTTCCAAAATCGCGGGAGACCTTCGCTTCTTGCATTTCTTGGGCGAGATCGCACTGCCGCCCTTGCAGGCCGGGTCTTCGATCATGCCGGGCAAGATTAACCCGGTGATGACGGAGGCGGTGATGCAGGTGGCGATGGCGGCGCGCGCCAATGATGGCATCATCACCGATTGTGCCGCCCATGGCACCTTGCAGATCAACGAATTCATGCCGCTCTTGGCTTGGGCCCTACTCGACACGCTGGAGATGCTGAACAATGCCGTGCGCGCGTTGACCAAGCATATTGCGGGCATCGAGGCCAATGCGGGGCGCTGTGCGGCTTATCTCGCCGACAGCCCGACATTGATCACCGCCTTCCTGCCGAAAATCGGTTACGAGCGTGCCGAGGCTCTGGCCGAAGAATACGGCGCCACGCATGGCCTCACCCTGCGCGCCTTCCTTGCCGCTAGGCTGGGGCAGGCGATGGTGGATGAAGTGCTGGCGGCGCCCAATCTCATCAAACTCGGCCACACGGAAGCGGAATGATGCTGCCCAACACCCCCAAAGCCGGCCGTTTGCATATTGGTATCGCGGGCCGCGTCAATGTCGGCAAATCCTCCTTCCTCAATATGCTGGCGGGACAAGATGTGGCAATCACCTCGGCGATTCCGGGCACCACGACCGATGTGGTGGAAAAGACGATGGAGCTGTTACCCCTCGGTCCCGTGACTTTGATTGATACCGCCGGGCTTGATGATTCCTCCGATCTCGGCGCTCAGCGCATCGAGATGAGCAAAAAAGCGCTGCGCCGTGCCGATATTCTCACCATCGTGGTCACGCCCGATGCCTGGAGCGGCCATGAAGACGACCTCGTCAATGAAGCGCGCGCCGCCAAGGTGCCGGTGCTGGTGGTCATCAACAAGACCGACCTGAAGGAGCCGTCACCCGATTTTCTCTCTCTTATAGATGTAAAGAGGCTCGCCTGGGTTTCCGGCTCTTCAACGGCCAGCGGCGAGGGCTTGCGCCAAGCCTTCAAGGATGCCGTGCGGGGGCTGTTGCCGACTTTATATACAGCGCCGCCGAGTCTTCTGGGCGATCTATTGCCGGCCGGGGGCCTCGCAGTGCTTGTGGTACCGATCGACCTGGGCGCCCCCGCGGGCCGGCTGATCGTGCCGCAAGTACAGGCTTTGCGCGATCTCCTGGATAACGATGCCGGTGCCCTGGTGGTTAAGGACCGTGAATATGCGGCTACCCTGGCGCGGCTGAAAACACCGCCCGATCTTGTCGTTTGCGACTCTCAGGTCGTCGCCCGGGTGGTCGCTGACACGCCGCGGGACGTTCCGCTTACCACCTTTTCGATCTTGTTCGCGCGCTTCAAAGGAGAATTGGACGGGCTGGCGCGCGGGGCGGGAGTCTTGAACCATCTAAGGCCAGGCGACCGCATCTTAATTGCCGAAGGCTGTTCGCATCATCCCCTCGAGGACGATATCGGACGGGTGAAGATTCCGCGCTGGCTACGCCAGTTTGCCGGCTGCGAACTCACCATAGACAACTGCGCCGGCCACGATTTTCCGTTAAATATTGCCGATTATCGCCTCGTTATTCATTGCGGGGGGTGTGTGATGACACGCCAGGAAATGGTTTCGCGCATGGGGGAAGCGGCGGCGGCTAGGGTTCAAATGACCAATTATGGCCTCGCCATTTCCGTGCTGCAGGGCGTTTTGGAGCGGGCCTTGTCACCCTTTCCTAACGCTATGGAAGCTTATCGCGGCGTTTTATAGTCCGAATCCGCATCCGAATTGCCACGGCGGGGTTGCAAGTCAGCTATTCTGCACTAGTTATCCCAGGGACTCCGATGCGGATTGCGCAGCGGGAAGCGCTGTTGGGTGCGCTCACGGGGACTTCTTTTTTATTACGGGAATGATCATGGCTTCAGGACACGACGGAATGTGGCGCAGCGGCGCTTCGACCGATGCGATGGGCGCTGCTCCCCGGAGTGGCATCGGTCGCTATATCACTCCCCGGATGCGGTGGGTGATCATCATTTCGGCGATCATTTTCGTTTTGCTCTTCGCCTATCTGGTCGTTTTGCCTTACGTCTTTATGAATTTCATAATGTCGAAGAGCGACTTCATCCAGCCCCAAACAGTCTCTACGACGCATGCCGCCAAGACGCTTTGGCAGACGCAGGTTCATGCGGTCGGTACTTTCCATGCCGTGCAGGGCGCTGATCTGGCTTCGGAAGTGGTTGGCATTGTTACCAAAACCGACTTCAAGGCCGGGGACGATGTGCCTGCCGGAAAAATCCTGATCCAGCTCAACGACGATAGCGATAGAGCCCAACTTGCTGCCTTGCGCGCGAACGCCGAAGAAGCGTTGCAGACCTACAAGCGCAATGTCGGATTGGCTCAGGCCAATGCTGTTTCCAAGCAGGCCTACGACACCGCCGTTGCCAATATGAAATCCACGCAGGCCCAAGCCGAGGCGCAGGCGGCTTTGGTGGCGAAGAAGGCCATCCGGGCGCCATTCGCCGGCCGCGTTGGTATTCGCCAAGTCGATGTCGGCCAGTATATTGCTGCCGGAACGACCCTCGTGACCCTGCAGCAGCTCGATCCCATCGATGTCGATTTTACCGTGCCGCAGCAGCAGGCCAGCCTCTTGAAGGCCGGTGATCCTGTGAGTGTGACCAGCGATGCAGCCCCCGGTCAGACCTTCAAGGGCCGGATCATGGCGCTTGACCCCAAGGTGGACAACGCCACCCGCAACGTGCGGGTGCGCGCCGAAGTGGCCAATCCCGGCAAAATCCTCTTCCCCGGCATGTTCGCAACCGTCGTCACCGATATCGGCAGTGCCCAGCCGCAATTGACCCTTCCCCAGACGGCCATCACCTACAATCCTTATGGCGATGTCGTCTATGTGGTCGGCAAAGCCAAGAACGAGAAGGGTAAGGAGCAGTTGGTCGTCAATCAGCGCTTCGTGACCCTGGGCGATACCCGCGGCGATCAGGTGGCCGTTCTTTCGGGTGTGACCGATAAGGACCTTGTGGTGTCAAGTGGCCAGCTGAAATTGAAGAATGGAGCGGTGGTGCTCATCAACAACAGCGTGCGACTGCCTAACAATCCCGCGCCCAACCCGATTCAGCAGTAGGCCGCCCGCACATGAACTTTACGGACATCTTCATCAGGCGCCCGGTCCTGGCGATCGTGGTGAGCTTGGCTATTTTCGTGATCGGTCTGCGTGCCATCAGCGGTCTTCCGGTGCGCCAATATCCGGTGACGCAAAACGCCGTGGTGACCATCTCCACCGCCTATTACGGGGCCAGCCCCGAAACGGTTGCGGGCTTCATCACCACGCCGCTCGAAAATGCGGTCGCTCAGGCAGACGGCATCGACTACATGTCGTCGAAATCAGTCCAGGGCTCTTCGACCATCACCGTCAATCTGCGGCTCAATTTCGATGCTTCCAAGGCATTGGCGCAGATCATCACCCAGGTTAATTCGGTCAAGAACCAGATGCCGCCGCAAGCGCAGGCATCCGTGATTTCGATCGCCGTTGGCCAATCCGTTTCAGCGCTCTATATCACGTACAATTCCAAGGTGCTGCCAACCAACAAAATCACGGATTATCTGATCCGCGTGGTGCAGCCACAGCTCCAGGCTGTATCCGGTGTGCAGCAGGCCCAAATTCTCGGCGGCAAGACCTTTGCCATCCGCGTTTGGATCGACCCCGATAAGCTTGCGGCCTATAACCTAACGGCGAGCGACATCTACAGCGTGCTCGGTACCAACAACTACCTCTCAGCCATTGGTCAGTCGCGCGGCCAGATGGTGCAGATAAATCTGACCGCTTCGACCAATCTGCACTCGGTCGATGAGTTCAAAAATCTTGTCATCAAGTCGTCCAATGGCGCTTATATTCATCTATCGGATGTGGCGCGTGTGACCCTTGGCACCACCGATTACGATTCAGAAGCGCGCTTCGACGGCAATCCGGGCGTCGTGATCGCCATCAATACTACGCCGACATCGAATGTGCTTGATGTCATCAAGAATGTGCGGGCGGTACTGCCAGGCATCGATGCGCAATTGCCCAGAGGTCTTGATTCTTTTGTCGCCTATGATTCGACCAAGTTCATTTCCAGCGCGATCACCGAGGTCGAGTGGACGCTGGGCGAAGCCATCATCATTGTCATTCTGGTTATCTTCGTCTTCTTGGGTTCCCCGCGCGCGGTGATCATTCCTATTGTGACGATTCCGCTGTCTCTGATCGGCGCGGGCATCTTCATGCTGATCTTCGGCTTCACCTTAAACCTCCTGACCCTGCTTGCCTTCGTGCTCGCCATCGGACTGGTGGTCGATGACGCGATCATTGTGGTGGAGAACGTCAGCCGGCATATCGAGGAGGGCCGATCGCCCTACGACGCCTCGATCATGGCTGCGCGCGAGCTCGGTGGCCCGATCATCGCGATGGCCATCGTGCTCGTCGCGGTCTATGTGCCGATCGGCTTCATTGGCGGGCTAACCGGTGCGCTGTTCACGGAATTTGCCTTCACGCTGGTAGGCGCAGTGGTAATCTCCACCATCGTGGCCCTGACGCTGTCGCCGATGATGGCATCGAGGCTTCTGCTTTCACATTCGTCCACGCGCTCGGATCTGGAACGGCGGATCGTCACCTACATCGACGACAAATTCGATAAGCTGCACAATCTTTATCAGCGTGCACTGCACAGCGTCTTGAACGAGTTGCCGGTGGTGGTGGTTTTCGCCTGCATCATTTTCGGCATGATCTTCTTCCTTTTTTCCCATTCCAAATCGGAACTGGCCCCCAATGAGGATCAGGGCTTCATGTTGGCGCTGGTGACACCACCGCCGACGGCAACGCTGGAACAGTCGCTCATTTGGCAAAACCAGGCGCTCAAGGTCGCCCGCTTGTTTCCAGAGACCGATCACACCTTCCAAATCACCTCACCTGGCACGAATCTCATGGGCATCGTGCTGAAGCCATGGAGCGAGCGCCACCGCTCGGCCGATCAGATTCAGCAGTCACAGGATCCCAAGACCAAAACACTGCAATCTGAGATGTCAAAACTCTCCGGTGTGCGTGCAGCGGCCTTCCAGATTCCGCCGCTGCCGGGCCCGGGCGGTCTTGGCGTGCAATATGTCATTCAGACCACGCAGTCCTTCGAGCAGCTCAATGAAGTGACCCAGAAGATCGTCGATGCTGCCAACCAGTCCGGCGACTTCTTCTATGTTGACTCAAGCCTGAAGTTCGACAATCCGCAGACCGAAGTGGTGATCGACCGCGACAAGGTGGCGGGCATGGGCTTGACCATGGGTGATGTGGGTGATGCGCTTACGTCTATGCTTGGCGGCGGCTATGTGAACTATTTCGACCTGTCGGGAAGAGCCTATCAAGTGATCCCGCAGGTACAGCAGAGCTCTCGCCTCAACCCGGAACAGCTGGGCAGCTATTACATTCGCTCCGGGGCCGGCACGAGCATTCCGCTATCGACCGTTGCTCATCTGAAGAGCTCGGTGACGCCGGAATCGCTGGATCACTTCCAGCAGCAGAACGCTACCACCCTCACCCTCATTCCCCGTCCGGGCGTGACCACTGGCGATGCGGTCGCCGCGCTCAATAAGATCTCTGCTGACGTGATGCCGGCCGGCTATCGCGTCGATTATGCCGGCGCGACGCGTCAGTACATGCAGGAATCGAGTGCTCTGATCCAAACCTTCTTCTTTGCCCTCATCATCATTTTCCTGGCGCTGGCGGCACTGTTTGAGAGCTTCCGTGATCCGTTGACCATTCTCATCTCGGTGCCGATGTCGATTTGCGGTGCCTTGATCTTCGTGGCGCTGGGTGTCGGCGGGGCCAGTCTCAACATCTATACCGAGGTGGGGCTTGTGACCCTCATCGGCTTGATCTCCAAGCACGGCATTCTGATCGTGCGCTTTGCCAACGACTTGCAGGCTCAGGGCCACGACAAGCGCAAGGCCATCGAAGAGGCGGCCGCTATCCGCTTACGTCCAATTCTGATGACGACGGCTGCTATGGTGCTCGGCGTTATGCCGCTGATCTTGGCCAGCGGGGCAGGGGCTTCAGCACGCTTCAACCTCGGCCTTGTGATTGCAGGCGGCCTTTCCATCGGCACGCTGTTCACCCTCTTTGTGGTGCCGTCGATCTATCTTTTGATCGGCGAAAAGCGCCACCCCAATGAGGATGAGCCGGTGATCTGATCCGGTCGACCCCAAAGCAGCAAAGAAAAAGGCCGCTGGTGACAGCGGCCTTTTCGCATTCATCGCAATATATTTTGTTCGGGAATTCGAGACGCAGGCTTCAAGGGCGATGCAAAATAGTTTTTACCTCTGATTTTCCTGCGCTTTCCGCAAAACACTCTGCGAATGCCTTGCATCTTCCCAAAAAGATTTCCTACCAGTTCGTCATCGCCCCGCCCTGCTCGAGGCGGTTCACGGGCAGATAGGCGCGCTTATAGGGGTATTTGGCGGCTTCTTTCTCATCGATATCGACGCCGTGGCCGGGGGTCTCGCCGGGATGTATGTAGCCATCTTCGAATTTGTAGGAGATCTTGAAGATGCTCTCCATTTGCTTGGAATGGGGCATATGCTCCTGAATGCCGAAATTGTGGATCGCCATGTCGAAATTCAACGCGCAGGCCATCGTGATCGGCGACAAGTCGGTGGCGCCATGGAAGCCTGTCTTGACGTTGTAGAGATCGGCAAGGGCCGCGATCTGCCGCAGATGGGTGAGGCCACCGGCATGAACAATGGTCGCACGGATATAGTCGATCAACTGTTCCTGGATAAGGTGACGGCAATCATGAATGGAATTGAATACCTCGCCGACGGCTAAAGGGGTCGTGGTGTGCTGACGAATGAGGCGGAAGTTTTCCTGATTGTCATCGTCCACCGCATCCTCCATCCAGAACAGGCGGTAGGGTTCGAGATCCTTGCCCACGCGGGCTGCCTCGATCGGGGTCAAGCGATGATGAACATCGTGGAGCAGATGAACATCTTCGCCGAGCGCCTGGCGGCCGGCTTCGAACAGCTTGGGCACCGCCCGCATATACTTTTCGGTCGACCACAGGTTTTCGGTCGGCAGATCGGAATCGGCCGGCTCATAGGCCTCTTTGCCATGGGCCACACCATAGGTGGAGGCCAGGCCCGGCACACCCGACTGCAGGCGGATCGCCTTATAACCCATCTCTTTATGCTTCAGCGCATCTTCAATGGTTTCTTCGATCGTGTGGCCATTGGAGTGGCAATAAACGAGCACTCCGTCGCGGGCGGCGCCGCCGAGGAGCTGGTAGAGTGGCATGCCGGCCGCTTTGGCTTTAATGTCCCACAGCGCCATATCGACGGCAGCAATGGCTGACATGGTGACCGGCCCGCGGCGCCAATAGGCACCCCGATAGAGGAACTGCCAGATATCTTCGATGCGGTGCGCATCCCTGCCAATCAGGCAGGGGACAACATGGTCCTCAAGATAGCTGGCGACGGCCAATTCGCGGCCATTCAGCGTGGCATCGCCCACACCATAGATGCCGTCCTTGGTCTCGATCTTCAGGGTAACGAAATTGCGTCCCGGACTGGATACGATGACGCGGGCGGCTTCAATCTTGAGCATGGTGTTTCTCCCGAACTGGCTATGGGACCGGTAACACAATCGTAGGCCGGGGTCTCGTCAAGGCTAAATTTTTTCATTTTGGCTGCACGCGGCATTAGTGCGCTTTTGGGCCCCTGCTTTTGGCCATTAGGGCTGCGATATAGTGTCATTCTATAATGCGGAGGCTGAGTTGCGCTTTGATAACGCTAACACTAGAGTTCCGCGCGATCCTTCAGGCTTTTCGCAATGACGGTGAATGGGCTCTCAGCATCGCACTACGCCGGAGCCGTCATCCCAAAGAGCGCTGTCGACACACCATAAATTCAAGGCAACTCTGGCGCCCGCGCCTTGGCGCACGTCTGGAAGAGCCCGGCAAAAGCCGGCACAGGGAGGGAAGACTATGAGTCAGAAATTACCCGTCACGGAGAAAGTCGGCTACGCGCTTGGCGATCTGGCCGCGAACTTCGTGTTCCAATTCATGATCACGCTGCAGGTGACGTTCTATGTCGACGTCTACGGGCTTCCGCCCGACCAAGCGGCAATGATGTTCCTGGTTATCGGCATCGCAGTCGCCTTCATCAACCCGATCATGGGGGTGATTGCAGACCGCACCGTTACCAAATGGGGCAAGTTCCGGCCGTGGCTGATCTGGACGGCGCTGCCGTTCGGCATCATCGGGGTGCTGACTTTCACCACGCCCGACTTGAGCATGGGCGGAAAGGTGATCTATGCCTGGGTCACTTACAGTCTGCTCAGGATCATCTACACGATCAACAATGTGCCCTATGCCTCGATCAATGCGGTGATGACCGACGATCCGGATGAGCGCAACAGCGCCTCTCAATACCGTCAGATCGCTGCCAATTCGGCCGGTTTCATCGTCGCCTCACTGGTGGTGCCGCTGATTAACGTCTTCGCCGGCGGTTCCAAGAACCCTGCCGATTTGGCGCGCGGCTACCAGTATACGATGGGCATCCTGATGCTCGTAGCGATGGTGCTGTTCGTGATTTCGTTCCTCAGCACCAAGGAACGCATTCTGCCCGATCCTAAGCAGAAGTCATCGCTGAAGCAGGATCTTGCCGATCTGTTCAGCAACAAGCCATGGGCAATCCTGTTCCTTGTGACTCTCTTCTATTTCGCCGCGTTATGCATCCGCGGCAACGCCATGTTCCCCTACTGCAAGCTGTTCCAGGGCGACGAGAACTTATTCTCGTGGCTCAACGGCTTTGGGTTGATCTCGCTGCTCATCGGCGTGGCGTGCTCCAACGCCATCTCCGTGCGCACTGGCAAGCGGTTGCTGTTCATTATCAGCATGGCGCTGACCGGGTTATTCACTTTGGCGCTCATGTTCCTGCCGGAGCACAACAACACGCTAATCATCGGGACCGAAGTCCTGCGTCAATTCTCGTTTGGCATCAGCGGTCCTGTTCTGTGGTCGATGATGGGCGACGTGGCCGATTACGGTGAATGGAAGAACGATCGCCGCGCGTCGGGCATCATCACCAGCGCCGTGGTATTCGCGCTCTGGGTTGGCCTGACGCTCGGCCAAGCTGCCGTCGGCGGGCTGTTCTCCTATTACGGCTATGTTGCCAAGGCTGTGACCCAAACGCCGGAGGCCATCCATGGCGTCGTGCTGACCGGCGGCCTCTATGCCGGCGTGTGCTTCCTGATCGCCGCGGCTTTGCTGGTGGTCTATCCGCTCAACCGTGCGGAGAACCGGAAGATCGCTGACGAGTTGATCGCCCGTCGCAAGGCGCGCGAAGCCGCGTAAGGCGCCTCTATAGAGAAAGCCGGCGAGGGCAACGACCTTCGCCGATACCCCTACCCAACATACGAGGAAACCATGAGTATCCGTCGTCCGCTCTCAGGCCCGATTGGTTTTAACGCGCAGCATTCGCCGATGGGCGCTTTCATGAGCTTCACCTGCGGCAACCCCGGCACCAAAGGCGGTATCGGCCTGCAAATCGGTCAGCCTGCCGATCAGGAAGTCTTCATCGGCGTGATCGATGGTGACCGTTATGCCGATGCCACGCTGAAGTGCCTGCCCTTTTATGTCGGTGCCGCCAGCAATGCCGCCGAGGCCTTCATGGTCGAACAGGCGGGTCCCCAGGAAGCCAATGTGCGCCCCGATGCCGAGCCCTTCGCGCCGGCTGAGATCAAACGTTCCTACAATTGGGCCAGCGATACCTGGACGGCTGGCGATCTGTCCTTCTCCGTTTTCACGCCCTTCGGACCTATTCCCGATCCGGCCAAGGCGCCCGACCGCGAGATGCGCGACGCCCTTCGCCCGGGCATTGTGGCGCAACTCATCATTGACAACACCAAGGGGGCCAAGCCCAAGACGGGTATCTTCGCCCTTAATCATTCCCGCCCCGGCCCGCGCATGATCGAAGATGATCTCGGCGGCTCGGCGCGCGTGGGCTTTGCCTTTCGCAGAGAAGCCGGCGTGGCGGGCGAAGTGGTCGATATTACCGGTGCCGCCAAGGCCGATAAGCCGCATGCTTTTGGTTTCATGCGCTGGTCGGCGACCGACGGCATCCGCGAAAAGCACAACCCCGTGCATCTGCTCGGCTCCTGCCCTGGCATCGGTTTCGAAGTGCCGCCAGGCAAGCGCTATGCGCTGACCCTCGCCATCGGGTCCTATCTGGAATCCCCGGTCACTACGGGCCTCGACGGCAAGTATCTGTATACGCGCTATTTCAACGGTCTGAACGACGTCTTGCGCGCGACACTGGACGTCGCGGGTAAGGTGATCGAACAAGCCGATGCGCTGGATGAAAAGCTGGAAAGCTCGGCGCTGTCCGACGACCAGAAGTTCCTGATCGCGCACGCGACCCACAGTTATTACGGTTCGACACAGATGCTTGAAATCGATAAGCAGCCATTCTGGGTCGTTAACGAAGGTGAATATTGCATGATGAACACGCTCGACCTCTCGGTCGACCATGTGTTCTGGGAACTCGATCACAATCCTTGGGTGGTCAAAAACCTGCTCGACAATTTTGTCGCCCGCTACAGCTACACCGACGAGGTCAAAATCTATAAGGCCGAGGCTGCCGCAGCGCATAGCCTTGAGCATGATCCCAGCCAGCCGCCGCTGGCACCCGATGCGGCCCAGCTGTCGCGGCCCTATGGGACGGCGCCGGGCGGACTTTCTTTCTGCCATGATATGGGCGCCCACAATAACTTTTCGCCCAAGGGCCGCTCCTCCTATGAGTTGGCGAATCTGACATCGACCTTCAGCTATATGACGGTCGAACAGCTTTGCAATTGGACGCTGACTGCGGGTTGCTATCTCGCCAAGACGCATGACACCGCCTGGCTCAAGAAAAGCAAGAAGGTAGTCGAGCAATGCCTGGAGAGCATGATCAACCGCGGTGGTGAAACCGGCTTTGCCCAATACGATTCGACAAAGACGGCGGGCGGTCAGGAAATCACCACCTACGACAGCCTCGACCACAGCCTCGCTCAGACCCGCAACAACGTCTACATGGCGGTGAAGTGTTGGGCGAGCTATCGCACTCTGGCGCTCATGTTCCGCGATCTCGGGGACAAGAAGGCCGCGGCACGTTGCCAGGAATTGGCGGAGAGGGTCGCCGGTGTCGTTGCCGATCAAGCCGTGGATGGCGTGCTTCCCGCCATCTTCGAGAAGGACAATCCGGGCTATCATTCCCGCATCCTTCCGGCAGTCGAAGGCTGCGTCTATCCGCTTTACTATGCCGAGACCGGTTATGCCGGAATCTCAGCGGCTGAGGTTTATGCTAGCGCCGCCGAAAAGCGCATGTACGACGCGCTGAAGACGCACACCAAGACCCTTCTGCTCGATCCGGAGGCGCGCAGTGTGTTCGCCGATGGCGGCATCAAACTCTCGTCCACGTCCAACAATTCCTGGATGAGCAAGATCGCCATCTTTATGCATGTGACGCGCAAAGTGTTCGGTCTCGATGCCGATGTGGCGGAGGTCTTCAAGAAGGCCGATGCGGCGCACACGACTTGGCAGACCGTCGGTAGTGCCTATTGGGCCTGCTCGGACCAGATCGTCTCGGGCGAAGGCAAGGCCAGCCGCTATTATCCGCGCATCATCACCAGCGCGCTTTGGCTTAGTTAAGACTCGCGTGTCTTAAAGAGTGAACGGAACGGTCGGGCGAAAATCCGGCCGTTTCGTCTATCTGGAGGGAGAAAACGATGAAACTGAAAACAATGCTGATCGGCTTGGCCGCTGCAGCGGTCATCAGCACTCCAGCCATGGCGGTTGGCGGCTTGAAGGACGCTTATAAAGACGCCTTTGTCATAGGCGCGGCGCTCAATAGCGGCGAGATCATGGGCAACAACAAGCTCGCCGATGCCATTGTCGCCAAGCATTTCAATTCCATCTCGCCTGAAAACGACCTGAAATGGGAGAATATTCAACCGGGGCCAGAGCGCTACAATTTCACGGTGCCGGACGCCTATGTGGCTCTCGGCGAGAAGAACCACTTCTATACAGTGGGCCATGTGCTGGTCTGGCATAGCCAGACGCCGAGCTGGGTCTTCGAAGGTAAGAATGGCGGCCCCGCCACCAAAGAAGAACTGCTGGCGCGCCTGAAGGATCACATCTTTACTGTGGTCGGCCGCTACAAGGGCAAGATCAAATCTTGGGATGTGGTCAACGAAGTGGTGGGCGATGATGGCAAGATGCGCCAGTCGCCCTGGTACAAGATCGGCGGCGAAGAACTCTTCGTCAAAGCTTTTCAATGGGCACACGAAGCCGATCCAGCCGCCGAACTCACTTATAACGACTACAATATCGAAAACCCCAACAAACGTGCCGAAGCTTTGGCTTTCGTCAAGCGCATGAAGGCGGCGGGCGCGCCCATCACCCAAGTCGGCATCCAGGGCCATTACACCCTGGATGTGCCGGACCTAAAGCTGCTCGACGACACGATCAGCGATTTCGCCAAGCTCGGCGTCAAGATCGCTATTACCGAACTGGATATCGACGTGCTGCCGCGTCCCAATCTGGGCGCCACGGCAGACGTCGCCGTGCATCTGGCCGAAGATCCCAAGCTCAATCCTTATGTTCACGGTTTGCCGGAAGCAGTGCAGCAGAAACTGGCCGAACGCTATGCCACAGTGTTCGCCATCTGCCTCAAGCATAAGGACGTTATTACCCGTGTCACCCTTTGGGGTGTGACCGATGCCGATACTTGGCATAATGGCTGGCCGATCCCGAACCGTACCGCCCATTCGCTGCTGTTCGATCGTGCCGGCAATGCCAAACCTGCCGTAGACGCCATCATTGCGGTGGCGCAGCACTAAAGCGTGTCTTGGCGAAGCTGATGAAAGTGGCCCAATTGGGCTGTGGCGTATGGCCGAAGGGATGCTGGCGAAAGCCAAGTGCTCCTTCGGTCAAAGCCGTTCCGAGAGGCGGAAATTGGTCCGTGCCGAGATCTTTTTCGCCGAGCAGGCGATAGACCGGGCCCGCCGCAACGGCCGCCAGGAACATGCCGCGCGGATCGACCCAGCCGTCTCCCGCCTCTCTGGTACCGCTGCCGATGAAGACTGGGCGCGGCGCACAGAGCGCGATCAATTCATGCGCATCGATGGGAAGATCACGCGCCGTTTTGGGCCCGCCATAGCGCAGGAAGTTTCCCGCCATCCAGTGATATTCGCCTTCGCCGGTGAGATTTTCGAGGCGTTCGCCGAAATCGCGGCGCCACAACTTGGCCCCGCCAGCGCCCGATGAACTGATAAACCCAACCGCAATACGAGGCTCGTACGCCATCGCCACCAGCGCCGCCTTGCCATAACGCGAATGCCCGGCGATGGCGATGTGTTTGCCATCGACACGAGGATCGGTCAGCAAATCGTCTATGGCCCTGCTGGTGCCCCAGGCCCAGGCGCGCAAGGCGCCCCATTGCTCAGGCGAGCGCGGGGCCCCTTTATTGGCAAGACCGATAATGCCTTCGCGCAGCTTATGGGGATCATCGGGCTGGATCGTGGTGGGGATGAGTTCGGCATAGCCCCAGCCAGCGGCCAGAACTTGCTCGCGCCAATCCGGCCCTTGGCCCTCGGGAATGGGCGCGTTCGCCCCTTTGCCAGTCCAGGACAAAACGATCACCACAGGAACTGGGCCCTTGGCGCCCACGGGCAAGGTCAAATCCATGGCGATGTCGACAGGCAACGGAGCGGCCCGATTGCCGACATGGCCGATGCGATGCTCAGTGGTGGCCGTCATGCCGCGGGGCACCGGCGTCTGATGCTCCCAATGAACCGCCGGCAGGTTTGGTGGCATCCGCCCGTAAACCTCGTCGTCGAACGATGTTACAATCTCGGGGCGCCGCTTTTGCCACCATGCGTCCCTGGTTGTGACCGGCGCTCCGTTCGCCCGCAAAAGGGGATCGGGCAGCGGGAGCGTGCTGGCGCGAGCCTCGTCATAATTGGCGGCATTGGACGCGGCGGGGTTCATGCCGTCTGCACCCGGCCGCATCGCCGTGATATGCAGGGTTTCGAGCATGCGCTGGTAATCGGATGGTTCGGCGGCCGCTGCGGTGGCGAAAACGATCAAAAAGCCGAGAGCACAGTATCCAGAGCGTCCCATGTGTCCGTCCGTCCGTTGAGCCCAAGCAGTTTCGGTGATAACGCTAACAACGTAAACTGCTCCGCAGCAGCAAAAAATATAAGCGGTCCGGGAGGCGAACACCATGATTGGGCAAAGCGTCCCAATCCAAGACCGATTCCCGAAACGCAGCAAGAAAGGAACATCGCGATGAACGATATCTCGCGCCGTCACTGTGTCGCCATCGGTCTCGCTGGGGCGGCCAGCCTTGTCATTCCCGAGGCGCTCGCGGCTCCTGCAAAGCGCGCCGGAACCGCACCGGGCTCGCTCAATGCCATCGCCAAAAGCCGCGGGCTATTGTTTGGCTCATCCATCGGCGAAGCGGCCACAAAAGGCGAAATCGCCCTACTGCCGCCCAATATCCTGGCCCAACCACGGCGCAAGGCCTCTTTCGCGGATGCGAAAGTGCGCGCCCTTACCGTCGAGCAGTGCGGCATTATCGTGCCAGAAAACGAGCTGAAGTGGTATGCGGTGCGCCCCGATCCCAAAACCTATGATTTCAGCGGCGCCGATACGATCATCCATTTTGCTACCAAGAACGGCCTGCGCGTGCGCGGCCATAACCTGTTCTGGAATGCCATGCGCTGGACCCCGCAATGGGTCGCCGATTACGATTTCGGCTCACGTCCGGCGAGCACCGCCGAGAAGATGTTGCGCGACCACATCACCAAAGTCTGCAAGCGCTATGGCAAGGCCATCTTCAGCTACGACGTGATCAACGAGACCATCGATTCCAAGACGGGCGAGCTCGAAGCGACGCCCTTCAGTAAGATCCTGGGTTATAACGTACTCGATATTTGCTATCACGCGGCCAAGGAGGCGGCGCCTCATGCCGAACTCGTCTACAATGATTTTCCGAGTTGGGGGCCGGACGGCACCCATCGGGCGGCGATTGTAAAACTGCTCGAATATGCCAAGAAGAAGAACCTGCCGATCGATGCCTTGGGCGTCCAGGCCCATATCGGCTTCGGCGCCACGGGGGGCGGCCCGGGCACCGAGCGTGACGAAGTGGCGTGGCGCAAGTTCCTCGATGACGTGACCGCGATGGGCTATGGCCTTTTGATCTCGGAATTCGATATCAACGACAAAACCGCACCCACCGATATCGCCGCGCGCGATCAGGCCGTGGCCGAACTCGGCAAGACCTGGCTCGACATCATGCTCAGCTATCCCGCGATGCGTTATGTGATGGCTTGGGGGCTAGTCGATAAGTACTCCTGGCTGCAGGAGTTTATTCCGCGGGCGGACGGTCTGCCGCAGCGCTGTGCGCTTTACGACGACAACTATATGCCAAAGCCGTTGCGTGATGCCTTTGCTGCCGCTTTTGCCGCCGCACCGGTACGTCCTGCCATCAAATATTCATGAGGTAAGCCTGCTTGACCTTTGCCGAACGGTGCCCGCAGCGGTACCGTTCGGAATAGATACAGTTACGAACCGGAGTTGCCTATGAGCCCCCAGAAGAGCGCCGAGACGAGCCCGCTATCACGGCGCGACTGTCTCAATTGGGGTGTTGCTGCCGCGGCCCTGGGCGGACTTTCTTCCGAAGTGCTCGCGCAGTCCATGCATGAGAAGAAACACGGACGCGGCCATGTCCATCACCATGCCCATTATCCGGTGGCAGGCACAGATCCAGATTCCCTCAACGGTCTGGCCGTCGCCAAAGGGCTGGCCTTTGGCTCCTGCCTGGGAACCGCCGCCAAGACACCGTCCAAGCTCGCCAGCATGCAGCAATTCAATGCCGCGCTGGCTGGCTTCGACGATCCGCAGATGCGCGCGCTCTTCATCTCGCAATGCGGTATTCTGGTGCCGGAAAACGAATTGAAGTGGTACGCGCTGCGTGCCAACCCCAAGGGCTTTGATTTTTCCCGCGCCGATCAACTGCTGGCGTTTTGCGATCAGTATCAGCTCGCCATGCGCGGCCATACGCTGCTCTGGAACCGTTCGCGCTGGATGCCCGATTGGGTGGTCAATCACGATTTCGGTGCCAATCCTACGGCTGAAGCAGAGCGCATGCTGAAGCAGCATATTAAGACGGTGTGCCAGCGCTATGGCGACCGCATCTTCGCCTATGATGTCGTCAACGAGACTATTGCGCCGGCGACTGGGGAATTCGAGGAATCGCCCTTCACGAAAATTCTGGGGCCGGAGGTGATTGACCTCTGCTTCCATGCTGCGCGGGAGGCCGCTCCCCGCGCCCAGCTCGTCTATAACGATTACATGAGCTGGGGCCCAAAGGATGCGTCCCACCGGGCCGGAGTCCTGAAGCTCTTGGAGCGTCTGAAGAAGAACAACGTGCCGATCGACGCCCTCGGCATCCAGGCGCACGTCGGCTCCAACGGCATGGGCACGGCGACAAGTCTTGTCGGCGACGCCGATCTTCCCGAATGGAAGAAATTTCTCGACGCGGTGACGGGCATGGGCCTTGATCTCGTCGTCACCGAATTCGACGTCAACGACAAATATATCAATGGCACGCTGGCCGAACGCGACCGCATGGTGGCCGATTATGCCAAGGCCTATCTCGACATCGTGCTCAGCTATCCGCAATGCCGTTACGTGATGGCTTGGGGCTTGTCGGATAAATATTCCTGGCTGCAGCACACCGCGCCGCGCCCGGATGGTTTGCCCAAGCGCGTCCTGCCATATGATGATAAGCTTCAGCCCAAGCCGCTGCGCGAAGCCCTTGTACAAGCCTTTGCGGCAGCCCCCGCCCGTCCTCTTTTGCCGATGAAACCAGCTTAAGGAGAAGACCATGGCCAGCCGCAGACAGGTTTTGGGCGGCACTGCCGCCGCCATTCTGACTTCCACTTGGCGCGCCCAAGCGGCGGCGAGGCCTTATCGTGTCGGTGTTATCGGATCCGGCTGGATGGGGCGTTGCGATGTCCTGGCGCTAATGCAGGTGGCCCCGGTGGAAGTGGTGGCACTTTGCGATGTCGACCGGCTGATGCTGAACGATTTCGTGCCGCGAGTGATGAACTTTCCCGATTCCGTCGTGCGGCCCACCAAGGCGCCCGCGCTCTACAGCGACTATCGCGCCATGCTGGCGGCGCATCACTTCGATATCGTGATCGTGGCGACACCCGATCACTGGCACGCCTTGCCCGCCATCGCGGCGATGAAGGCCGGTGCTCATGTTTATCTCGAAAAGCCGATCACCGTCGATGTTGCCGAGGGCAAGGCGCTGGTGACGGCGGCACGACACTTCAACCGCGTGGTGCAGGTGGGAACCCAGCGCCGCGCCTCGCCGCCGCACATCGAAGCCTGCAAGCTGGTGCGCGAGGGCCGTTTGGGCAAAGTCGGACTGGTGGAAATTCAAGGCTTCTATCATCAGCGCAAGGCGCTCTTCGCGCCGGTTTCCACCCCGCCCAAGACCATCGATTGGAACACCTATTGCGGTCCGGCACCGCTCGTTTCCTATCGTTCCGACATTCATCCTGTTAGCTGGCGGGCTTTCCGCGAATTCGGCAATGGCTATATCGCTGATCTCGGTGTGCATTTTATCGATACGGCGCGCTGGATGCTGGGGCTTTCCTGGCCCAATCGCATTTCCTCCGAGGGCGGGGTTTATGTCGATAAACAAAGCGCGGCCACGGTCGTCGATACCCAGACTGCGCAATGGGAATATGATGACGTGGTCTTCAACTGGCGCAATCGCGAATGGGGCGAGATCCCGCCCGGCGATGGCGGCCCTTGGGGAGCCACACTTTACGGCGATAAGGGCACGCTGAGCCTCAGCTCCGTCACCTATGAGTTCACGCCCTTGGATGGTGGCCAGAAGCTTCACGGCAACCTCGACGCCGAGATCGCGAAGTTTCCCAACGATGCGCGTCTGCTTCCGATGGATCGCCAACTGGTCCCCCTGACGCGGCCCAACATGCGTGATTTTATCGGGGCCATTGAGCAAAACCGGCGGCCGGTCGCCGATGTCGAGGAAGGCTATATCTCCACCTCGACGGCGATCCTGGCCAATATGGCGATGGATTTGGGTCGGCCGCTGCGCTGGAATGCTAAGACCGAGCACGTGATCGGTGATGATGAGGCCGACCGGCGTCTTTTGCGTCCCTACCGCGCTCCCTGGGTCCATCCGGCAGGCGTTTGAAAGGTACAATGATGCGGCGCCAATCCCTGATCGCGATCTTTGCCTTGGCGCTGCTCAGCGGCTGCACCTCGCTGGCCGCGCCCACCGGCTCTGTCGATGGTGCTCGCGTCGATGCAGCCCTGAAAAGCTTTACCGATAGCGGCAAGCTTGTCGGTGTTTCGGCGCTCGTCACGAAGGACGGCAGAGAGGTTTATTACGGTGCTTTCGGCTATGCCGACCGCGAAGCCGCAAAGCCGATGGCGCGCGATACCATCGTGCAAATCTATTCCATGACCAAGCCGATCACCGGCGTCGCGCTGATGACGCTGTGGGAAGAGGGCAAGTTCAAGCTCGATGATCCGGTCGCCAAATACATTCCGGAACTGGCCAATGTGAAGGTTTACAGCGGCACAGACGCCTCCGGCGTACCGATACTCGTTGCGCCAAACCGGCCCATGACCATCCGGGACTTGGCCCGGCACACGGCTGGCCTCACCTATTGCGGCAATGACAATCTTCCTGCCTTGAAACCCCAATGCACTGCCGCCGATCCGCTTGCGCTGGAAAATACGCTGGACCAATTCGCGCAGAAGCTGGGCACGCTGCCGCTGGAATATCAGCCGGGTGAGAAGTGGCGTTACAGCTATGCGGCGGACGTCCAGGCGCTGCTCATCCAACGGCTATCGGGCGTTCCCTACGATCAATACGTACAAGAGCATGTGTTGAAACCGCTCGGCATGATTCATACGGGACTTTATGTAGCTTCGGAAAATCAAGGTAAGTTGGCCGCGCTCTACGATTGGAACCCGGATGGTGCGCCGATACGGCGGCCCGATGAAAAGGCATTCCGGCTCAACACCCATCATTGGCCGCTGACGCCGGGCGGCTTTGGTCTGACATCGACGCTGGGCGATTACACGCGGTTTGCCCGTATGCTGTTGAATGGCGGCGAATTGGATGGCGTGCGTATCTTAAAGCCCGCCACTGTGCGGCTGATGTCGACCAGTGTGCTTGATCCGGCGATCACCGAACGGATATGGCTGCCCACGGATAAGGGCGAGGTGGGCTTCGGCATCGATTTTGCCGTGCGCACCGATCCCCCGAGCAAACCCGATGGCAAGGCAGGCGCGGTGGGCGAGTTCTTTTGGGATGGGGCTGCTTACACCCTGTTTTGGGTCGATCCCAAGAACAACCTCACGGCTGTATTCTTCACCCAGCTGATGCCGTTCGGAAAAGTTCCGGCACAAAAAGCCTTTCGCGACGCGGTCTATGAAGGGGTTGATCCTTCCGCGCTGCCCCCCAAACAATAAGACCACCAAGAGACTACAGCCATGAAATTTCTGCCTCTGCTGGCGCTTTGCGCGCTAGGCCTCACCGTCTCCGCCCGGGCTGAAGACGGCTATGATCTTTGGCTACGCTATCATCCGCTCGAGAAAGCAGCGCAGTCCCAGTACACCGCTATCGGTGCCACGGTGGTGAGCGCCAGCCACTCCGAGACGGCCAATGTCACACGCGACGAGTTGGTACGTGGCCTTTCGGGCCTTCTGGCCAAGAAGGTGATAGCGCGTGAGGCGATCAGCGGTAACGGGGCAGTCGTGTTCGGCACGCCGGAAAATTCGCGCATCATTGCAGATCTGCATCTGCCGCTCGAAAAGCTAGGCCCCGAGGGTTATCTCATCCGCGCCGCCGTGGTGAAGGGCAAGGCGGTGACAGTGATTGCAGGCAACAGCGATGTCGGCGTGCTCTATGGCGCCTTTCGCTTTCTGAAATCGATCCAGACACGCGTGCCCGTCGAGCATATCGATATTGCCTCGGCCCCCAAAGTGAAGCTGCGCCTCCTCAACCATTGGGACAATCTCGACGCCACGGTGGAACGGGGCTATGCCGGTTCTTCGATCTTCAAATGGTGGGAACTGCCCGCGCACTCCTCACAGCGCATGATCGATTATGCCAGGGCCAATGCCTCGGTCGGTATCAATGGCACGGTCTTGATCAATGTAAATGCCTCGTCGCTCATCCTGACGCCAGAATGGCTGCGCAAGGTCGCCAGACTCGCCGATACCTTCCGCCCCTATGGCATCAAGGTCTATCTCGTCGCCCGCTTCAGTGCGCCGATCGAAATTGGCGGCCTCAAGACCGCCGACCCGCTCGACCCCGGCGTGCGGGCGTGGTGGAAGAACAAGACGGACGAAATCTATCAAAACATACCCGATTTCGGCGGCTTCCTTGTGAAAGCCAATTCCGAAGGCCAGCCGGGGCCGCAGGATTACGGCCGCGGCCATGCCGATGGCGCCAATATGTTTGCCGAGGCGCTGGCACCGCATGGCGGTATCGTGATGTGGCGCGCCTTCGTCTATTCCCAAGAAGTGCCTGTGGACCGCGTCAAGCAGGCCTATGACGAATTCAAGCCGCTCGATGGCAAATTCCGCGACAACGTCATTTTGCAGGTCAAAAACGGACCGCTTGATTTCCAACCGCGTGAGCCGTTCAGCCCGCTCTTCGGCGCGACGCCTGCCACGGCTATGGGCATGGAAGTCGAGATCACGAAGGAATATCTCGGCTTTAATACCCATCTCGTCTATCTCGGAACACTATGGCAGGAGGTGCTGGAAAGTGACACCTTCGCCAAAGGGCAGAACTCGACGGTGGCAAAAGTGGTCGATGGCTCGCTTTTCGACAAAAAGCTGACGTTGATGGCGGGCGTCTCGAATATCGGTTCGGACCGCAATTGGTGCGGCTCCATTTTCGACCAGGCCAATTGGTACGCCTTCGGGCGCCTCGCCTGGGACCCCGAGGCGCGTGCCAGCGATATCGCGGCCGATTGGGTCAAAATGACGTTTACGGACAATCCGGTTTTCGATTCGGCCGCAGTCACCTTGATGCTGGGTTCGCGCGAGACGGCGGTGAACTACATGACGCCGCTGGGGCTGACCCATCAAATGGGAACCTCGGGCCATTACGGTCCTGGGCCTTGGGTCGATAACGTCGGCCGGGCCGATTGGAATCCGGTCTATTACCATCGCGCCGATGCGCAAGGGATCGGCTTCGACCGTTCGCCATCGGGCAGCAATGCGGTGGAGCAGTACGCGCCGCCCTTGCGCGCTGCACTTTCCAATGTGGCAACGACGCCGGAGAATGCATTGTTGTGGTTCCACCATGTGCCCTGGAGCCAGCCGATGAAATCGGGCCGCACGCTGTGGGACGAGTTGGTAACGCGGTACGGTCAAGGCCTTTCGGAAGTCCAGACCATGGCCGCCAATTGGGCCAAGCTGAAACCCTATGTCGATACCGAGCGTTTCGATATCACGGCCGATTACCTGCGTATTCAGGAGCGTGATGCGCTTTTGTGGCGCGATGCCAGTGTCGCTTATTTTTCCAGCATCTCGCATTTGCCTTTGCCGGCAGGTCAGAAAGCACCCCTGCATAGCCTTGGCTATTATGAGGATCTCTCCTTTCCCTATGCGCCAGGGCAGGGCGCGCCGGCGCGTAAGATCAAGCCGCCGCCGGTAGATGATGCACCCTCGCCCTGATTGGGGCAGCAGAAGGATAGTGGCATGACGCGGGGCGTTCTCTTCGCGGGACTTTGTGCTGCGGTCCTGAGCGGCATGGCGCGAGCCGAAGACGGCTACGATCTTTGGCTGCGCTATCGCCCGTTGGAGACGGCGGCGCGCTATCGGCCTCTCGCGACCTCTGTGGTCGCGCCCGGGCAAACACCGACCGCAGCGGTCGCGCGCGAGGAATTGGTGCGGGGCCTTTCCGGACTCTTGGGGCGTCCCGAAAAGCTTGAGGCAGGCTTGCGGCGCAGCGGGACCATTCTGATTGGGACACCCGCCCAATCTGCCGTCATCGCGGCACTCGATTTGCCGCTGGACAGGGCTGGTGACGAGGGCTTCGTGTTGCGTTCCGTGGCTGTGAAGGGCAGGGCGTTAACGGTCATCGCAGGCAATACCGATGTCGGCGTTTTGCATGGCACTTTTGCCTATTTGCGGCTGTTGCAGACTCGGGCGCGCGCGGACCATCTCGACGTTGTATCGGCGCCCAAGATCAAGCTGCGCATGCTCGACCATTGGGACAATGTCGATCGTACCATCGAGCGCGGCTATGCCGGCTTCTCGATTTTCAACTGGTGGGAACTGCCGGGCCATGTCAGCCCGCAGTTTAAGGATTATGCCCGCGCCAATGCCTCGCTGGGCCTCAACGGCACGGTGCTGACCAACCCGTCCGGGACCGCTTTTGCGGTCGCCTTGACGGGACCATGGCTGAAGAAAACCGCGGCGCTGGCCGCTGTGATGCGGCCCTATGGTATCAAAGTCTATCTCTCCGCCCGCTTCAGCGCGCCCATGGAAATCGGCGGCCTCAAGACGGCCGATCCGTTGGATCCGGCAGTACGCCAGTGGTGGAAAGACAAGGCGGATGAGATCTACCGCATCATTCCCGATTTCGGCGGCTTCCTGGTCAAAGCCAATTCGGAAGGCCAGCCGGGCCCACAGGATTACGGTCGCAGCCACGCCGACGGTGCCAATATGATGGCCGATGCACTGGCCCCGCATGGCGGCGTCGTGCTGTGGCGCGCCTTTGTCTATTCGGCGAAGCCCGAAGACCGCGTCCGCCAAGCTTACAGTGAGTTCAAGCCCTATGACGGCCAGTTCCGCAACAATGTCATTGTGCAATCCAAAAACGGGCCGCTCGATTTTCAACCGCGTGAGCCCTTCAGCCCGGTCTTTGGCGGCTTGCCGCAAACCAACACCGGGATGGAGTTCCAGATCACCAAGGAATACCTCGGCTTCGAGATTCACCTCGTCTATCTCGGCACCCAGTGGCAGGAGGTGTTGCGTTCCGAGACCTTTGCGAAAGGGCCGGGTTCCAGCGTAGCGCGCGTGGTCGATGGTTCGCTGTTCGACCGCAAGCTCACCTCCATCGCCGGTGCATCCAATATCGGCACCGCACGGAACTGGTGCGGTTCAATTTTTGACCAAGCCAATTGGTATGCCTTTGGCCGTCTCGCCTGGGACCCCGACCTCGATGCCAAGGGGATCGCCGAAGAATGGGTAAAAATGACCTTCACAACCGATCCGGCCTTCACTTCGCCGGTGGTAGCGATGATGATGAGTTCGCGCGAGACCGCCGTTGATTATATGGTTCCGCTGGGTCTTGCCCATCAAATGGCGACAAGCCATCACTATGGTCCCGCTCCCTGGGTGAACGATGCCGGACGCCCTGATTGGAATCCGGTCTATTACAATCGTGCCGACGCGGGCGGCATTGGCGTCGATCGCACCGCAACGGGATCAAACGCTGTCGAGCAATATGCGGCGCCGCTGGCCAAACAATTTTCCGATCCCGCCAAAACGCCCGAAAGCTTGCTTTTGTGGTTCCACCATCTGCCTTGGGGCTATCGCATGGCCAATGGCGATACGCTGTGGGACGCGCTCGTCACTCATTACGATCGCGGCGTGAAAGAGGTGGCGGCGATGCAGGCCGGCTGGGCCGCCCTCAAACCCTATGTCGACGACGAGCGCTTCACGCTCACCAGTGATTTCCTCGCCATGCAGAAGGAAAATGCCGTCCTTTGGCGTGACGCCAGTATTGCCTATTACCAGTCGTTGTCAGGGCTGCCCTTGCCAAAAAATGTGGCGGCGCCCGCAGAGCCGCTATCCTATTATAAGGCGCTGCGCCTACCTTTTGCCCCCGGCAGTCCAGGCAGGACGGCAGCACCCTTCCGGGAAGAGTGAGACTGGGTATCAACACCATCCCCCACGGCGCTCCGAGGGCAGAGGATGGTACCGATATCAGTTAACACGCCAAATCAGAGGTTTGCTCCACTGCCTGGAATGTATCTAAACCATATAAATACCGAGAATAATGTTTAAACAGCTACAACAGATGTACATTATATCAATGCCGTTGGTGCCTTTGCGGCAACACCTTGTCCTATTTATGTTGCATCGTCTCTCGGCATCCTTGACGGTATGAAAAAGGCGGCATAATTCTAGGCTTACTGGTACCGCTAACATTAGCGTGACAGGTGTTGTCGAATGGACGACCGCCGTCGGACTAGTAGGAGATTCACCAAGCAGTCTGACCACTAGGTCATCCGTAACGGCGATTGGGTCATCGAACCCGCAAAAGATAGCGCCACAAAGGGGAGGAACATTTATGAGTTCAGTAATGACGACTCGCACGCGTTTGCTCAGCACGACTGTGCTTGCAAGCGTGGGCCTATTGCTCGCAGCACCGGCCTTCGGCCAGGCTGCAGAGTCAATGGAAACAGTCACAGTGACCGGCTATCGCGCCAGCTTGCAAGACTCGACGAACGCCAAGCGCGCCTCAGTAAGCTTCACGGACGCTGTGTACGCCGAAGACATCGGTAAATTCCCGGACTCCAACATCGCCGAATCTCTGAACCGTATTCCTGGTGTCACCATCGCTCGTGATAACGACGGCGAAGGCGTGAACGTCCAGATCCGCGGTCTCGGCACCAACTTCACCAAGATCCTGCTCAACAACGCCCAGGTCGCCGTGGCATCCACGGGCGGCATCGACTCGTCCAACAACAACCGCGAAGTCGACTTGAACATGTTCCCGACGGAACTGTTCACGCAGTTGACCGTCAGCAAATCGTCTTCGGCCGACAATATTGAAGGCGGCGCCGCCGGCACCGTCAATATGCGCAGCCAGCGCCCCTTCGACAAGGAAGGCGCCCATCTGACGTACACGATGCAGGGAACGAACCTCGACGGTTCGAATGCCGATGGCTATCGCGGTGCGTTGATCGCCAGTGACACTTGGGGCCCGTTTGGTGCTCTCTTGGGTGTGGCCGGTGTGCATTCGATGATGATGACCACGGGTTGGGAAGACGGCAACGCCGGTTGGGTCACGCCCACTTTTAATGCAGCCCAGTGCGGCACAGGCAATACCTGCGACCAAATCGGCGGCAACTCGATGGGTGTGCCGTCCACGGTTCCGGTCAACGTGACCAAGGGTGGTTTGGTTGCCGGGCAGACGGTCAATCAGGCACTGCTCTATTCCCTTAACCCGGGACTCGGCACGCCCAATCAGACCTCTACCATCCTCAGTAACCTGCTGATCCCGCGTCTGGGCCGTACCATGTACGAACGCGGTTCGCGTGATCGTTACAACGGCGTCGCGAGCTTCGAATTCCGGCCGAGTGACGATCTGCATTTCTATCTCGATATGATCGGCGGTCGGACCTTCAATGCGATGGACCGCAGCGATCTGGACTGGGGCGTTCGCTCCGGCGCCGGCGCGCAGTCGATGATCCCCGAGGCTGTCACCTGCGATCCGGCCTCCCTGGCAGCTTTGAACAATCTCGGTTGCGTTGCGCAGAGCGGCACGTTTGCCAACGCGCAGTTCTTCCTGGAAGCCCGTCCCTATCAAGAAAAGGGCGATTTCTTCAGCATCAACCCGGGCATGAGCTGGCAGGTCGCAGACAAACTCCACGTCGACCTTCAGCTGAATGCCACGCGCAGCCACTTCTTCCGCGATTCTCCGACCTTCTTCCTCGTGACCTGTCCCAGCGCAGGTAATGCGGGCGCCCCCGGTTGCAATGCTCCGGTCGGCGGCGTCAATGCCATATTCTCGAATACGGGTGCCACGCCCTATCCGTCCATTACGTCCAATCTGGATCTCAACAACCCCAACAACTACCAGTGGAATAACGGGCGCGTTAACCTGCAGGACGAAAAGCGCTACACCTTCACGCAGGGCACTCATCTCGACGTCTCCTATGGTGGTGACGAGATGATGGTCAAAGCCGGTGTTGCCTATGACGATGTTGGCCGCACGATCGTTGCGATTGATGCCAGCCAGCAGTGGCAGAACGCGATTTGCGGTGACAATCCGAGCCAGTTCCTCGCCACGGGTTCGCCGACCAACAACTCCAACCCTGCCTGTAATGGTCTCAACGTGACCGGCAATGCCGCGACCGTGAACGCGGCTCTCCCGGGTTATGCTCCGGCCTATCCGGGGTATGGCACGGGTCAATCGACTGGCTGGGCGCCCATCAACTATGGCGGTTCGCTCATCCCGCAATCGGCTCTGGCAAGTTATCTGCAGCAGGGTCCCACGGGCTTCGTCACCGTGAACTACGACAAAGCGAAGGCGGCCTCCAACTACTACGCCCTCGATGCGGCGGCAATCCAAGCCGTTACCAACGGCGTCCTGGCCGGCAACGTAACCTATCCCTACTCGACCTCATCCAACACCGGCGGCAACTCCGGTGGCGTCGAGGAAAAGAACTACGGCCTCTATGCCAAGGTGACCGGTGATGTGCCTTTCGCCAGCCGCCATCTGAAGTATGATTTCGGTCTGCGTTGGGTCGAGACCCATCAGTACATCACGTCTCCGACCCAGCATAACAACCCGGCCAACCCCACGTTGGCGGACGGCGGTTACTATCCGGCCACGTACACCTTTGCGAAGGCTGAACACACGTATCAGGCGTTCCTGCCTTCGATGAACCTGGTCTATGAAGTTGCGGATGACTTCCAGGTTCGCTTCTCGGCCTCGCGGACGATGACCCGTCCGAATCCGACTCAGATGGAATCGGTTGCCAACTTCAGCGATCTCACGGCCAATTCCTTGACGCTGGGCAATCCGGATCTGAAGCCCTACTACTCCAACAACATCGATATCGGCGCCGAACTCTACACCGGCGGCGAAGGTTACATTGGTGTCGCCTTGTTCCGTAAGTCCATCGCAGGCTTCCCGGCGCAGGTGAACATCACCCAGCCGTTCTCCTATCTTTCGCAGTTCGGCATTATTTATAGCGGCCTGCTGGACGGGCAGAAACAAGCGATCTGTTCACGCTCTCCCTCCTGCACGAACTGGCAGACGGAAACGGGTGCCAATGTTTCCAACACCACGATCACTGTTACCCAGCAGACCAATCAACCGGGTCTCGAGATCATCAACGGCATGGAATGGGACTATGTGCAGCCCCTCGACTTCTTCCTCGAACAGTACGGGCTGAAGGGTTTCGGCTTCACGGGTAACGTCACCATCCTCGATGCGTCCTCCACCGGTTCTGCCCCGGTCCATCCGACCGGTATTGCGCCGCTGCAGTACAACATGACGGCCTATTACGATAACGATGGCATCATGGTTCGTGGTTCTTACAACTGGAACGATCGGGTCTACGGCTCCGGCAGCAACACGCAGAGCGTCTGTTTGCCGACCACGACTATCTCCACATGTCCGAATGGCGCTTATATCTACGGCGCGCCCTACGGCCAGTTTGATATGTCCTCCAGCATCAAACTCGACAAGTTCTTCGGCGAACTGCCGAGCGATCCGGAACTGTCGTTTGATGTGCAGAACCTCTTCCACTCGAAAATGCGTTCCTACGACCAGTTCACGAACGCAATCCACTCCTACTACAACCCGGGCGCTCTTTACATGATCGGCGTTCGCGGCACGTTCTAGTCCCTGGCTTTCTGCCGGTCCCTGCGTAACGGGGCCGGCAGACCTCTCTCTCAAGGCCAATCGCGGCGCATCGAAAGATGCGCCGTTTTTTATGCGATGGACCGATAGCCAATACGAGGGGTGCCATCTGTGGCTGCGACAGCGCTGTCTTGATGCTGCACGCCGCAGCACTGCTCCCGTGTTTTTGATGGCTTGAATGCGCGAAGTTGGTGTAGAACGCGCACTTATGAACACACAAGCAAAACCCGCCTCCGCCCCGCGTCTCAGCTCCAAAACACTTTCGGCCGCCAAGCCTGGTGTCGTGCTGCCCAAATATGACCGCAGCAAAACGACGATCGGAATTGTGCATTTTGGGCCCGGCGCGTTTCATAGGGGCCATCAGGCCTGCTATTTCGATTCTCTGTTGGAGAAAGATTCGCGCTGGGCGATTAGCGGTGTCGAGCTTTTGCCAACAGGGCTCGCCGAACAGGCGGTGCCACAAGACAATCTCTATATCGTCGCCGAACTGGATGCGCAGATACGCTATCGCATCGTTGGTTCGCACACGGAATATCTCAAGGCCCATGGCGAATCCGATAAGGTGTTTGCCCGTCTTAACGACCCCAAGGTCAAACTCGTCACTATGACCGTCACCGAGAAGGGTTATTGCCTCGACGGTGTCGGCGAACTTGATCTGAATCATCCGGCGATCAAAGCCGATCTCGCAAATCCGACTGCTCCTAAGAGTCTCGTTGGTTGGGTCACCGAAGGTCTCGCCTGCCGCAGGGCCGCCGGTATGGTGCCCTTCATTCCAGTCTCCTGCGATAACATGGTGATGAACGGCCACAAGTTGCATGCCGCTGTATTGAAATATGCCAAGGCCCGCGGCGATGAAGGCCTTACAGCCTGGATCGCTGACAATGTGACGTTTCCCTCGACCATGGTCGATTCGATCACGCCGGCCGCAACCGACGAATTGAAGGACCGCATCGAGGTGGAAACCGGTCTGCGTGACGAAGCGCCGGTGCAGCGCGAAGCCTTCCTGCAATGGGTGGTGGAAGACATGCTGGGCGAAGATGCCCCGGATCTGGCGAGCGTTGGCGTGCTGATGGTGAAGGATGTCGCCGCTTACGAATTCGCCAAGCTGCGTTTGCTCAACGGTGCCCATTCGACACTTGCTTATGCCGGCTTGATGCGCGGTCGCGATTCAGTGGGCGAGGCGATGGCCGATGCGAAGCTCAGCCACGCTGTCGAGTCGATGATGCGCGAAGACATCGTGCCGACCCTGCATCCGGCGCCAGGCCTCGACTTCAATGCTTACATCAGTGATTTGCTCAATCGTTTTCGCAATCCGGCCTTGACGCACAAGCTTATTCAGATTGCCTCTGACGGCTCGCAGAAGCTGCCCTACCGCATCGTGGGTTCGATGGCCGATGCCTTGAAGGGCGGGCGTAGCATTCGCCGCTTCACCATTTCGCTGGGTGCCTGGATGCGTTTTGTTATCCGGCAAGCCAAGGCCGATATTGTGCTGCAAGACCCCCTGCACGAAAAGCTGGCCGCGGTCGGCAAAAGTTGCACCGGTGATGCCGCTTTGGATGTGCCCAAATTCCTCGCTTTACGCGAAATGTTCTCTGAGGAACTGGCCGGGAATGAGCAATTTAAATCTGCTATAACAGCCGCTTACGAAGATTTCGAAGCCCTGCTCGACTAGCATATTATGTTGGCGCCGCTGACCCCGAAGGGGTAGGACGAGCGGCGCCAATAGCGCTAATTTGTCCGTTGGCGGCGGCGCGATTGTGTGTATGATAACGCTACCAATCGTAATCTGACCAGAATAGTCTGATATAAGAGACTGGCCCAAAATAGGGCTGGATCGGGAGCGTCAGGAAGCATGTATCTCGGCATTGATATTGGCACGTCTAGTGTCAAAGCCGTCCTCATGGACGGCAGCGGTCAGTTGGTGGCGCAAGGTTCAGCCCCTTTGACCGTAGAGCGGCCGCATCCGTTGTGGTCCGAGCAGAATCCGGAAAGCTGGTGGGAGGCCACCGTCGCAGCTGTGCGTGCGCTACCGGAGCGCGAACGTCAGGCGGTCAAGGGCATTGGTCTTTCGGGGCAGATGCATGGCGCCACGCTGCTCGATAGGGCTGACCGGCCGCTGCGCCCCGCCATTTTGTGGAATGATGGTCGCTGCGAGGCCGAATGCGCCGAACTCGAAAAGAACGAGCCGCGCTCGCGCACCATCACCGGCAATATCGCCATGCCCGGTTTTACGGCGCCAAAGCTGCTCTGGGTCCGAAATCACGAGCCTGACATCTTCGCGAAAGTGAAGACGGTTCTGCTACCCAAAGATTATGTCCGCCTGCGCCTAACCGGCGAGAAGGCTGGCGACATGTCCGATAATTCCGGCACCTTGTGGCTCGATGTCGGCAAACGCGAATGGTCGGACGCCATGTTAGAGGCGACGGGCCTGACCCGCGATCATATGCCCAAAGCCGTTGAAGGCACTGCGGCGACTGGCAAGCTCAGCGCGGCAGTGGCCGAGGAACTCGGCGTGCCGCAAGTTGTGGTGGCGGGTGGTGGCGGCGACAATGCCGCCAGCGCGGTCGGTGTGGGCGTCGTAGCCCCTGGCCAAGCCTTCCTGTCGCTCGGCACGTCGGGCGTGCTCTTTGTCGTGACCGACAAGTTCCGCCCCAATCCGGAAAAAGCGGCGCACGCCTTCTGTCATTGTATTCCCGGCGTCTGGCATCAAATGAGTGTCATCCTGACGGCCGCTTCGGCGATCGATTGGGTGGCGCAGATCACCGGCGTCAACAATGTTGTGCAAGCGGTGGCTGCTGCCGAAAAGCGCGGACTGACCGACCGTACGCCGATTTTCCTTCCCTATCTTTCGGGCGAACGTACGCCGCATAACGATCCTTATGCCCGCGGCGTCTTCTTTGGTCTTTCGGCGGAAACCACGCCGGCGGATCTCGCCTATTCCGTGCTCGAAGGCGTCGCTTTTGCTTTCGCCGACGGAATGGACGTGCTTAAGGAAGCTGGCAGTCATGTTGGCGATGTGACGGTCGTTGGCGGCGCGGCGCGGTTGCCCTACTGGGGCCCGATGCTGGCCTCTGCCCTTGACGTCCCGCTCACCTATCGTGAGGGCGGTGAAGTTGGCGGCGCTTTTGGTGCGGCACGCCTTGGCCTTCTGGCTGCGACTGGGGGCGACCCGGTCACGGTTTGCACGGCACCGAAAGTATCGAAAATCGTTGAACCCGTATCAGCACTGAAGGACCAGATGGCGCCCCGCCGGGCTCTATTCACGGACCTCTACAAGAGTCTCAAACCATCTTTCAGGGAGTTTGGCAGATGAGCATTTTTTCGGAAGTAGGGCCTATCAAGTACGAAGGTCCGGATAGCAAGAACCCGCTGGCGTACAAGGTCTATGACAAGGACCGCATCGTCCAGGGTAAGAAACTCGGCGAGTGGCTGCGTCTGACGGTTGCCTATTGGCACTCGTTTTCCTCGTTCGGCTCCGACATGTTTGGCGGCGGCACCTGGAACCGTCCGTGGTCGGGCAAAGTCACGCCGGAAATGGCGGCGGCCCGGGCCGATGCTGCGTTCGATTTCTTTACGCGTTTGGGCACGCCCTATTTCGCGTTCCATGATGCCGATGCAATCGCTGATGCCGACTCGCTTCCCGAGCACATCGACAACGTTAAGAAGATCGAAGAGATCTTTGCCAAAAAGATCTCCGAGACCGGCGTGAAGCTGCTCTGGGGTACGGCGAATCTGTTCAGCCATCCGCGGTTTGCGGCCGGCGCTGCTACCAATCCCGATCCCGAGGTGTTCGCTTACGCCGCGGGCCAGGTTCGCGCGATCCTGGAAACCACGCACCGCCTCGGCGGTGAGAACTATGTGCTCTGGGGCGGCCGTGAAGGCTATGACACGCTGCTCAACACCGACCTTAAGGCGGAATTGGCCCACTTCGGCCGTTTCCTCAACATGGTCGTCGAGCATAAGCACAAGATTGGCTTTAAGGGCACGATTCTGATTGAGCCCAAGCCCTTCGAGCCCACCAAGCATCAGTATGACCGCGATACTTCGACCGTGTTCGGCTTCCTGCAGAAGAACGGCCTCGAAAAGGAAGTTAAGGTCAATATCGAAGTGAACCATGCCACCCTGGCGAATCTGGACTTCGAGCACGAAGTCTCGACGGCCTATGCCCTCGGCATCATGGGTTCGCTGGACATCAACCGCGGCGATCCGCGTTCCGGTTGGGATACCGACCAGTTCCCGAACAACGCTCAGGATCTCTCGGTGGCCTTCCTGCCGATCCTTGAGCATGGCGGCCTCGGCACCGGTGGCTGCAACTTCGACGCCAAGCTGCGTCGTCAGTCGGTTGACGTGGACGATCTCTATATCGCCCACATTGCCGGTATCGACACCTTGGCCCGCGCCGTCCTCTCGGCCGAAGCCATCATCAAAGACAAGCGCGTGGCCCAGCTTAAGGCCGAGCGTTATGCCGGTTGGGAAACACCGTTCGGCAAGGAAATCGCCGATGGCAAGTATAGCCTTGACCAGCTTGCCGACATCGCGATCAAAAAGGGCCTGAACCCGCAGCCGAAATCCGGCAAGCAGGAACTGTTTGAGAGCATTGTGGCCCAGAACCAGAAGGTCTGAACGGACAGTTGTTCGTCAGATTCGACCAAGACCTGAAAGCGCCTCCTCTTCGCAAACGCGAGGGGGAGGTTCTTTTTTGGGCGCGGCGCGAAGCACGCTGCCTATTAATCTCTCACTCACCACAACTGTGCAGGTTTTCTGCCGGATTGGCTTGTGTCCCGCAGAAATTTAACAAAAATCAGGCAGACTGCATCCGGGGAACGGAATCGTCTCTCCCCCATCCCACGACAGGACTTTCGGACACCAAACATGGTCACCACCCCACTGCTGGAACTGCCGAGTGAGATAGCGAGTTTGCGGTCGATTGCGCTCGATTTACGCTGGACCTGGAGCCACGAAGGCGATGCGCTTTGGGGCTATATCGACGAGAAGCTCTGGGAGCGGACGCTCAATCCCTGGACTGTTCTGATGGGGGCGTCGCGTGAGCGCTTAAAGCAGCTTGCGGCCGATGAATTATTTCTCGCCAAGCTCAAGGCCTTCGAGGATGCGCGCAACGCTTACCTCACCACGCCAGGTTGGTTTCATACTGCAGGCCATGACAAGAAAATCGGCGGCATTGCATACCTCTCGATGGAATTCGGGCTGGGTGCGGCGCTGCCGATTTATGCTGGCGGCCTTGGTATTCTGGCCGGGGATGTTTTGAAATCGGCGAGCGATCTTGATGTGCCGGTGATTGGCATCGGCCTTCTCTATCAGGAGGGCTATTTCCGCCAGCTCATCGATAGCCGTGGCATGCAGCTTGAGACCTACCCCTATAACGAGCCTGCCGCCATGCCGGTAGAGCCTGTGATCCTGCCGGAATCCGGTTGGCTCCGAATCGGGCTCGAACTGCCCGGTCGCGTGGTGCAGCTGCGTGTTTGGAAAACAACAGTCGGCCGCGTTACGCTGTATCTTCTTGATGCCAATGACGCCACCAACAGCCCGTTGGATCGCGGCATCACCGCCAAGCTTTATGGCGGCGGCCCGGAACTGCGTTTGATGCAGGAAATTGTTCTCGGCGTTGGTGGCTGGCGGGTGGTCGAAGCGCTCCATCCCGATGTGGAAATCTTGCATGTCAACGAAGGCCACGCGGCTTTCGCCATCATCGAACGCGCCCGCCAACTGGCGCTGAAATCCAATCTCGATTTCTGGGAAGCCTTATGGGCCACCCGCGCCGGTAATCTGTTCACGACACATACACCGGTCGCGGCGGGCTTCGACCGCTTCCCGGCTGAGCTGCTGCGCAAATACCTTCCCTATGTCGAAGGAGCGCTGCATGGCCGCGGTGTCAAGCTGGAGGATGTCTTGGCTCTCGGTCGTGCGGATCCGAGCAACGAGGATGAGCCGTTCAACATGGCCTTCCTGGCCGAGCGCGGTTCGGGCATCACGATTGGCGTCTCGCGCCTGCATGGCGAGGTCTCGCGGCGCATCTTCCAGCCGCTCTTCCCGCGCTGGCCTTCCTGCGAAGTGCCGATTGGCTACGTCACCAACGGCATCCATATCCCAACATGGGATTCCGCCGGCTCCGACCGTCTCTGGAACAAGATCTACGGCAAGGGCCGCTGGCGCACGCCGACCGGAAAGACGGCGGAACCGGTGTCGACCGAAATCGTATCCGACGAGGATTTGTGGGCCATGCGCGGCGAGGGCCGTCAGCGCTTGGTGCATTATGCCCGTGGTCATCTGGGCCGGCAGCTACGCGAAGGCGGCTTCGACCTTGAGCATGTCAAGCGCGCCGACACTGTGCTGGATCCCAATGTCCTAACGCTCGGTTTTGCGCGCCGCTTTACCGAATACAAACGCCCGAACCTGCTCCTTCGGGACAAGGAGCGCTTCGATGCGCTGCTCCATAACACGGCATTTCCGGTACAGATCGTCGTGGCGGGCAAGGCCCACCCGGCGGATAATGTCGGCAAGGAGATGATCCAGTCTTGGATTCAGTTGGCGCGCGAGCCGCGTTATCGCCGCCATGTCGTGTTTCTGGAAGATTATGACATCAGCCTCGCGCAGGAGATGGTGCAAGGCGTCGATGTCTGGATCAACACGCCTCGGCGCCCGTGGGAAGCTTGCGGTACTTCCGGAATGAAGGTGTTGGTCAATGGCGGCATCAACTGCTCGACGCTGGATGGTTGGTGGGATGAGGCCTATACGCCCGATACCGGGTGGTCGATCGGCGACGGCTCCGGCGGGGCGGCCGAAGATGTCGATGCGCGCGATATCCAAAGCCTTTACGAGGTTCTCGAACAGAAGGTAATTCCAGAGTTCTATGACCGCGATAGCCATGGCCTGCCGCGTCCCTGGCTGCAGCGCATCCGTGCAAGCATGGGTCACTTGACGCCGGAATTCTCCGGTGCACGCATGATGACCGATTATGTCGAGAAGGCTTATCTGCCGCTTGCAAAATCGGTGCGGGAGCGCATGAAGGACCATTATACCGAGGCGAAGGCCATGAACCAATGGTCCCGCAATCTCCATTCACGCTGGGATTCGCTGCATGTCGGCACTCCGGTGGCAAGTCAAACCGATGGCGCAGCGCATGTGGTGGTGCCGGTCTATCTCGGCGAAGTCGATCCCAGCTCCATTCGGGTGGAAATGTTCGCCGACAATACTGCCGAGCACGCGCCGGAAGTCATTATGCTGCATCAAGAGCATGCGATTCCCGGCTCGACCAACGGGTTTATCTTTGCGGGTGCCATCGCCTCGCAGAGGCCGCTTGAGGACTTCACGGTCCGTGTCGTACCTTATCACGCCAATGCCTATCTGCCGGCCGAATTGCCGCTGATTGCGTGGCAGAAATAGGCGGATAGATAAAGAAATGGGCGGCCAAAGCCGCCCTATAGAAGAAGGGCCCCTGCGGAGTTCTCCGTGGGGGCTTTTTGTACTGCGAAGCCAGCGGTTTTTGCGTGGCCGCTTCAGCGCAAATTCAACGGGCGGCTTTCTTCAGATCGCTATCGTCCCGCGCCAGCTTCTCGGACACGCTCTTGGAGGGTGGTGTCGAGATCGGTAGCAAAGGTAGAACGAAAGCCGTCGTTTCACCGCCCATCGAGGCGGCATGCTGCTCGGCTTGCATCTCGGCATCCAGCTCGGCTTTGGCGCGCAGCCAATATTCCTCGGACTTGCCTTGCTGGCAGCCTTCCCGTTCCCACAACAGATAACTGCGGTCGCGAACTTGCTCTTCGGTGGGGATAGCGGTGTTTTGGTTATTGGGCATGACAGTCTCCTGCCCGGTTTCTTTGACGCCCGTTTTATGCAACGCCGCGCGTCGCCGGTGTATGTATCTTAACCAGTCAACAAACTGCTTGTCTTGTTGATTCTTGGTCAGCAACAGTAACAGGTTGAGTTTTCGCGCCGAGGTCAACGGGCATTCCGCTGGCGGCACTATAGAGGGCGGCGTATTGAGTCGCGCTTGCATCCCAGCTGAAGTCTTGTGCCATCGCCTGCAGCTGCAGGCGGCGCCAAACCAAGGGCTCGCGATAGAGCGACAGGGCGCGAACGAGAGCCGATGTCAAATCCTCAGCTGTTGCATGGTCGAAGACAAAGCCAGTCGCCGAGCGATCGGCAATCGAGGTTGCCGTCGCGTCGACCACGGTGTCGGCAAGGCCTCCCGTGCGGCGCACAACCGGAAGTGTGCCATATCGCAGAGCGTAGAGCTGTGTCAGACCGCAGGGCTCAAAGCGCGCCGGTGCCAGAAGGATGTCCGCAGCGGCCTGGAGCCGGTGTGCAATTGACTCGTCATAGCCAACGATGACGGCGGCGTTGGCGCTGTAAAGTTCGCGGGCTTGATCGAAGCCAGCTTCCATCGCCTGGTCGCCTTCGCCAACGGCAACGAATTGCACATCCTGCGCACAAAGCCAGGGCAGGGCCTCCAGAATGACATCGGCCATCTTTTGATGTGTAATTCGGCTGACAAAGCCGATGAGCGGGGTGTCGGGCATGACGGCCAAGCCCATTTCCTGTTGTAAAGCCGCTTTGCAGGCGCGCTTGCCGGAAATGTCACTGAGATGGAAGGTGCGCGGCAGCATAGCATCCACCGCAGGGTCCCACAGGCTGTTGTCTATGCCATTGAGAATGCCGACGAAATCGTCCCTGCGCTGACGCAAAACACCTTCCATGCCGCAACCAAATTCGGGAGTAAGGATTTCATTAGCATAGGTGGGGCTCACCGTCGTCACGCGATCGGCGTAACGTAGGCCGGCCTTGAGGAAGGAAATTTGATTGTAAAATTCGACACCGGCCGCCTGAAAACAGGCGCTAGGTATGCCAAGCTTCGGGACCCAGTCAGCTGGGAAGTTCCCTTGGAAGGCCATGTTGTGGGTGGTGAAGACAGTGCTCGGTCGCGGATCGCCGCGAAGCGACAAATAAAGCGGCAACAAGCCCGCATGCCAGTCGTTGGCGTGGACGACATCGGGTATCCAGTCATCGCCAAGGCTGATGTGGCCCAAAGCGATCTCGGCGCCGACATGCGCGAGGAAGGCAAAACGCAGCGCGTTATCCGGCCAATCTTTGCCCGCCTCGTCTTGATAGAGACCACCACTGCGACGGAACAGGCTAGGACTGTCGATCAAATAGACAGGAAGATCGGTTTCGGGAAAGATACCCTCGACCAAGGTTGCGTCGTCAACCCCCAAAAACGAGGCGATCTTGGCAACAATGCGCGGGTTCTCGACACGCACATAGGCCCTCGGGTATCCAGGCATCAGCAGCCTGACATCAAGGCCGAGTTTGCGAAGGGCGACGGGGAGCGCGCGAGATACGTCCGCGAGCCCGCCGGTCTTGGCCAGGGGATACGCTTCCGCCGTCGCAAACAGCACCCGCATCAGGTCCTCTCGCGGCCGGAAGGCTTTCGTATGCAGAAGCCGTCGGCCGCCAACTTAGTCGAAAACCATAAAACCGTATTCTGGTAAAACTCTTATTACCGAAACGAATCAAATATGACTGGACGCCTACGATGAATTCCAGCAAACCCGCCCAAAAATCAATGCACCTCGGATAGATCGGACGAAATTCCATGCCGGAAAATACAAAACCCATCGCGAAAGTCGTTGTGGCGCAATCAAAACCACGCGACGATCGGTTGGTTGCGATCGTGTCGGGCGATGACCACGATCCCTTTTCCTATCTCGGCATGCACCGCGACGATGTGAGCGGAATGTTTTTCGTACGGGTCCTTCGCCCCGGCGCCGATGCAATCGCGATTTTGAAACGTTCTACCGGCGAGCAGGTTGTAAAGCTCACAAAAATCGATGCGGCGGGCCTGTTTTCGGCCAGCGTGGGAGCGGAGAAGTTCGACTACCGCCTTTCCATCGACGGCGTGGTCGAAGACGATCCCTATGCCTTTGGTCCGGTGCTCGGCGACATGGATCTCTATCTTCATGCCGAAGGCAAGTTTCTGCAGGCCTATGAAAAGATGGGGGCCCATCCGATCACGAAGGATGGCGTCGAAGGCACCAGCTTCGCGGTATGGGCACCCAATGCGCGCCGTGTCAGCGTCGTTGGCGATTTCAATGGCTGGGATGGCCGCCGTCATCCCATGCGACTTTATCCCGGCGCCGGCATCTGGGAAATTTTCCTACCCGCCATTGGGCCTGGCACCTGCTACAAATTCGAGATCAAGACACGCGAAGGCGGCATCATTCTAAAGGCCGACCCTTTTGCTTTTCAAACCGAACTGCCGCCCAAAACGGCCTCTATTGTGGCAGCCGATGCGCGTCCGGGCGTTGCCATCGAAGCGATGGGCAAAGGGCCATCCACGGATCCCCACGCCCCGGTCGCAATCTATGAGGTACATTTGGGCTCCTGGCGCAAAGTGCCAGAGGAAGGTGGCCGCTCGCTGACCTATCGCGAGTTGGCCAATACGCTGGTGCCTTATGTAAAGGATATGGGGTTCACCCATATCGAGCTGATGCCCATCAACGAGCATCCCTTTGGCGGTTCCTGGGGCTATCAGCCGACCTCGCTGTATGCGCCCACCAGCCGTTACGGTACGCCGGAGGATTTCCGCCATTTCGTGCATGCCTGTCATGAGGCGGGTATCGGCATCATCCTGGATTGGGCTGCGGGGCACTTTCCCTCCGATGCCCACGGTCTGCATGTTTTCGACGGTACTTTTCTCTACGAGCATGCCGATCCGCGCGAGGGCTATCACCCTGATTGGAACAGCTACATCTACAATTTCGGGCGTAACGAAGTGCGCGGCTTCCTGCTCGCCAATGCGCTGTTCTGGCTAAAGCGCTATGGCATCGATGGCTTGCGGGTGGATGCGGTGGCGTCGATGCTTTACCGCAACTATAGCCGCAAAGCGGGGGAATGGGTGCCCAACATCCATGGTGGTGTCGAAAATCTCGAGGCCGTCGATTTCCTGCGCCGGATGAATGAGCTCGTCTATGGCGACGATCCACAAGCCGTCACTATTGCTGAGGAATCCACCTCTTGGCCTATGGTGTCACGTCCGACGTATTTGGGCGGGCTTGGTTTTGGCTACAAATGGAACATGGGTTGGATGCATGACACGCTCCAATACATATCGCACGAGCCGGTCCATCGGAAATTCCATCATAACAGCCTGACCTTCGGTCTGCTCTATGCCTTCAGCGAGAATTTCGTGCTGCCGCTCAGCCATGACGAGGTGGTGCATGGCAAGGGGTCGCTGCTGACCAAGATGCCGGGTGATCTGTGGCAGAAATTTGCCAACCTCAGGGCCTATTACACCTTCATGTACACGATGCCCGGCAAGAAGCTGCTCTTCATGGGCGCTGAGATCGGCCAGTGGAACGAATGGGACAACGACGCCAGTCTCGAGTGGCATCTTCTGCAATTCAAAGAGCATGCCGGGCTGCAGCAGGCACTCAAGGATTTGAACTGGCTCTACCGCAATCGCACCGCGCTGCATCAAAAGGATTGCGAACCCGATGGCTTTTCCTGGATCGATTGCAACGACACCGAAGCCAGCGTGATTTCCTATATTCGTCGCGGTAAGGACCCGGATGATTTTGTTATCGTGGTCTGCAACTTCACGCCGGTGGTGCGGGAGAATTACCGCATCGGCGTGCCGAAAGCGGGCCGTTATTACGAAGCCTTAAATTCCGATTCCGAGTATTATGGCGGCAGCAATATCGGTAATGGCAGCGGGATCGAGACAACGGGCGTGCCGCTGCACGGTCAATCGGATTCTTTATCTCTCACCTTGCCACCGCTCGGGGCCTTCGTGCTGGTACCGGAGGGGCGTTGAACGTGATCACTGGTTTGCGGCTCAAACAGGGTCGCCCTTTTCCCTTAGGCTCCACTTACGACAGCGAGGGTGTCAATTTTGCGATCTATTCGGCCAATGCCGAAAAGGTGGAGCTATGCCTCTTCGATAATGAAGAGCGCGAACAGGGCCGCGTCTTCCTGCCTGAGAAGTCCGATGATGTATGGTTTGGCCAGTTGCCAGATGTCCGCCCAGGGCAACTTTACGGCTATCGCGTGCACGGGCCTTATGATCCCTTGGGCGGCCACCGCTTCAATCCCAACAAGCTCCTGATCGATCCCTATGCGCGGGCGCTGAGCCGCACGATCGCCTTCAGTCCACTGCAATGTGGCTATACACCGGATGATCCGCGCGCGGATCTATCATTTGATACTCGCGATTCCGCGCCTGCTGTGCCCAAGTCGATCATCGTGGAATCTGCGGCCGCGCCCGACAATGCCAAGACGCTGCGCATTCCACGCTCGCATAGCGTGCTCTACGAGGTGCATTTGCGCGGCTTTACCATGCGCCATCCGGCAGTAGACCCAGCTTTGCGCGGTACCTGTGCGGGGCTGGCTGCTCCGGAAGTCGTACGCTATGTGCGGGAACTTGGCGTCAGTGCCATCGAGCTATTACCCATTCATCCGATGACCAGTACCTCGGTTCTGGTCGCGAATGGTTTGCGCGAATATTGGGGCTACAATTCGGTTAATTTCTTCGCCGTTGAGCCGCGCTATCTCTCCAGCAGCGATGTCAACGAGTTCCGCCACATGGTTGACATCTATCACGATGCCGGAATCGAGGTGATCCTTGACGTTGTCTTCAACCATTCGGGTGAGGGCAACGAATTCGGCCCCACGCTTTCTTTTCGCGGCATCGATAATGCGGCCTATTACTGCCTCGCCGAGAACAGAAGCCATTATCGCGATGTCACCGGCTGCGGCAACACGCTGAACCTCGACAATCCGCGCGTGCTGCAGATGGTGATGGATAGTCTGCGCTATTGGGTGCAGGTGATGCACGTCGATGGTTTTCGCTTCGATCTCGCCGTAACACTTGCCCGCCGCGAAGGTGAATTCGATTCAGCCGCCGCGTTTTTTGCCTGCGTGTTGCAGGACCCGGTTCTGGTCAAGACCAAAATGATCGCTGAACCTTGGGATTTGGGACAGAGCGGCTATCGCGTTGGCGGTTTTCCCGCGCGTTGGAGCGAATGGAATGATCGCTTCCGCAACGAGGTTCGCCAATTCTGGCGTGGTGATGGCTGCGTCGGCGATTTTGCGGCACGGCTGGCCGGTTCCAGTGATGTATTCCAGCCGCCCTACCGGCGCCCCCCGTCTGGTATCAATTTCATTACAGCCCATGACGGCTTCACACTGGAAGATCTCGTCAGCTACAACACAAAGCACAACCTCGCCAATGGCGAAAATAATCGCGACGGTTCCGACGAGAATTTCTCGTGGAATTGCGGCGTGGAAGGCCAAACTTCAGACCCTGGCATTCTGGCCTTGCGCGAGCGTCAGAAGCGCAATCTTCTCGCCACGCTGTTGTTGTCGCAAGGCATGCCGATGCTGGTAGCGGGTGACGAGTTCGGCCGCACACAACACGGCAACAACAATGCGTATTGCCAGGATAATGAGATGGGCTGGGTCCATTGGGCCAAGCTGGACGAAAATCGCGGTCTCGTGGAATTCGTCCGCCAGCTCATCAAGCTCAGGGCCGATCACCCCGTTTTTCGCCGCTCGGCTTTTTTCCTTGGCGATCCTGTGGACGGCAGCGATGTCAAAGACGTGGTTTGGCTCGCGCCGCAAGGCACAGAAATGGGTGATGTCGATTGGCACAAGGCGGGCACGCACGCGCTTGGCGTTCGTTTTGCGGCAACCGCGGAAATGGATCTTCAGACCTATGCCCGCCGGCTCGATCCCCACTCCTTCTTGTTATTGGTCAATGCCGGCGGAGCACCGGTGGAATTCACCCTGCCCGATGTGCCGTTCGATGCGGCCTGGCATCGGATCATCGATACCGGTACGGATAACGGTGAGGAGCGCGTGACAGCGCATACTCAATATCAATTGACGGCTCATCGGCTGGTGCTGTTCAAAGGCGATGTCTGAGGGGTTCATGGACACGACGGATGTACTCTCGAAGCTCGCCGATGCAGCCGGCATCGAAAGCTATTATTGGGACATGCATGGCGTGCGGCACGAGACTGCACCGCAGACCATCCGCGGCCTTTTGAAGGCCTTTGGCGTTGCCGCCGAAACCGACGCCAATGCCCAGGCTAGCCTGGAGATATTCTGGCGGGCGCCCTGGATGCGCCTGTTGCCGCCGGTGCTGGTTGCCGAAGGCGGCGAAGCCATTGGGGTCGCTTTGCGCTTGCCGCAAGAAGCGGTGCAGGGCGATCTCTCATGGACGCTGGCGTTGGAAGATGGCAGCCGGCGTGCCGGGGTTTGCCGTCTCGAAGACTTGCCGCATGACGACACCGCTTACTTTGATGGCAAGCAAATTTTCCAGCTTCGCCTGCAGCTTGAGCCCTTGCCGCTCGGCTATCACCGCTTCGAGGCGGGCGATGCCGTGATGGCTCTGATCGTGACGCCTAAGCATTGCTATCTGCCGCCGCAGTTTTCGACGCACAAGGTCTGGGGGCTGATGCTGCAGCTCTATTCGCTGAAGTCCCAAAACGATTGGGGTATTGGCGATTTTTCCGATCTCAAGCTTTTGATCGACCATGTGGCGGGAGCGGGCGGCGACGCGATTGGCCTCAACCCGTTGCACACGCTCTTTCTCGATACGCCAGGGAACGCCAGTCCCTATTCGCCCTGCAGCCGTCTTTTCCGCAATCCTCTTTATCTCGATGTGACAGCCATTGCCGATTTTGCCGAATGCGAAACGGCGCGCCAATTGGCGAATAGCGGCATCTTTCGTGTCGCCTGCGAAACAGCCCGCGGCGCCGAACTGATTGATTATCCCACAGTGGCTTCGCTCAAGCTGCCGGTGCTGGAACTTCTCTATCGCAACTTCGCGGCAAACCATCTGGAGAAGGCCGACGTCCGCGCCGCCGGTTTTGCAGCCTATCTTCGCGATAAGGGGAAGGATCTTGACGGCCTCTGCGAATTTCAGGCTTTGGCCGAGGAATTCGGCACCCATGATTGGCCGCGCTGGCCGCAGCAATTTCGCGATCGTGACGAATCCGCACTCGCCGCTTTCCGCCAAAGCCATGCTGGTCGCATCCGCTTCTTCGCTTACCTGCAATGGCAGTGCGAGTTGCAGTTCATGGAAGCGGCAGAGCAGGCCACAACACGCGGGATGGCGGTTGGGCTCTATAACGATCTTGCCGTCAGCGTCGATTCCTCAAGCGCTGATCATTGGACGCATCAGCGCCATTTCGCCAGCGGAGTCCGCGTCGGGGCGCCGCCCGATCCCTTTAATGAGAAAGGGCAGGATTGGGGCGTGGTGCCGCTCAATCCTTTGCATTTGCACGAGACCGGATTTTCCCATTTCGCCGCCCTGCTGCGCGCCAATATGCGTTACGCGGGGGCGCTGCGGATCGATCATGTGATGGGGCTGACGCGTCTCTTCCTCATTCCACCTGGCGGTACGCCCACGTCGGGCGCTTATGTGCGCTATCCGCTGAGAGAGCTTCTCGCCGTTGCGGCGCTGGAGAGTCAGCGCAATCATTGCCTGATCATTGGCGAGGATTTGGGCACCGTGCCCGCGGGTTTCCGTAAGTGCCTGGCGGAGGCCTGTGTGCTGTCGAGCCGCGTGTTTTATTTCGAGCGCGCGGAGGATGGGTTCAAACCGCCTAAGGATTATCCCGGGCTCGCCGCCGTGTCGGTGTCGACACATGATCTGGCGACCTTGGAAGGTTATTGGGTGGGCGCCGATCTGGCCGCCAAGAATCAGCTTGGCCTCTTCAAGGACGAAGCGGAAAAAAACAATGCCTTGGCAGAACGCGCGCAGGATAAAGAGCATCTCTTGGCGGCGCTCGCCGTACAAGGGCTATTGCCGCAGGGCATTGCGCCCGGTAATGCGGAAACCCTCGTATGGACCCCACAATTGACCGCCGCCGTACACGCCTATCTGGGCGAGGCGCCGTCGACGCTCTTTATGGTGCAAATGGACGATTTGGTCGGTCAGCTGCATCAGGCCAATCTGCCGGGCAGTGTCACCGAATACCCCAATTGGCGCCGCCGCTTGGTGAAGACCCTGGAAGAACTCTTCGCCAATCCGCAGCTGCAGAACGCCATGGCAGCTATCGGCAAGACGAGAGCGCAAGCGGCCTGCGTTGCGAGCACGGGGCATAAAGCATAGGGTCCGAGGCTCAAAGGAGAGGCGCGATGGAAGGTCTGGAACGGTTTTTGCGCGAGCACAGCTTCTTTGCCGGAATGGCGCCCGCCTATATCGATATCCTCACAGGCTGCGCCATGAATGTCCGCTTTGAAGAGGGTGATTATCTCTTCCACGAAGGCGATATCGCGGATCATCTCTATCTTGTGCGTGCGGGGCGGGTGGGGCTGGAAATTAATAAACCAGGGGCTTCCGTCACCATCCAGACAGTGGGCGAAAGTGATATCGTGGGTGCCTCCTGGCTGGTGCCGCCTTACCGCCGCGGGCTTTCCGCCAGGGCCCTCGAACGGACGCGCGCCATCGCGCTCGATGCGGCCTGTTTGCGCGGCAAGTGCGAAGACAATCACGATCTCGGCTACGAGATGATGAAGCGCTTCATGCCGGTTCTGATCCAGCGCCTGCGCGCGGCCCGCCTGCAGATTCTGGGCAGCTGACAGCGCAAGCCCTAGCGCGGCGCCGGTTTTGCCGCCTTGGCTTTCACAGTTTTCTTGGTGGTCGCGGCCGCGATGACGGTTTTAGCAGCCCCATTGGTCTTTTTTTGCGTGCCTTCGGCAGCTTTGACCGCGACTGCCTTCTCCGCTATGGGCTTTTCCGGAGCCACTTTGTTGGTCGCGGCTTTTTTCTTGGCGGACTTTTTCGTGACCATAGCTGTCTCAGAGGAATGTGACGCCGGGATCTGTGCTGCCTCCTTGGCAGGCGGTTCGCTCAAGATTTCAGCTTCTGCCAGCTGCCAGTGCGCCTCTTCGCGTCCCTGAGGGCGGCCTTCCCGCTCCCAAATATGATAGGCGCAGAGCGCAATCGCCTTGCGGATGTCATCTGGAATCGGCTTCTTCGTTTTCATCTTCGCCTCCGGGATTCAACGTCTAGGGCAAAGCCTTGCAATTGCTAAACCAATTTTTTCTGACAGTCCCCGGGTTTCCGGACAAAAGAAAACGCCGGCCATCTTTCGACGACCGGCGCTGGGTAGTTGGGTAGGACGACTAGAGGCCGTGTTTGGCTTTACTTTCGGCTTCTTGCACTTTGAACTGGTTGAAGCGCGGTAGGAACTTGTCCCAGTCGATGATGTGGGCGTCGAGTTCCGGGCCATCGATACAAGCGTGCTTGCGCACCATTTTGCCATTGATGGTCACCGGCACCATGCAGGCGCCGCACATGCCCGTCGCATCCACCATGATGGAGTTGAGGCTGACTACGGTCGGCACCTGATACTTCAGTGTCAGCTCCGAGACAGCACGCATCATCAACGGCGGTCCGATGGCGATTACTTCGGCGATCTTGCGGTTCTTATAGGATTTGTTGTCGTCCAACCACGCCTGCAGCGGGGTGGTGACAAAACCCTTCATACCGAAAGTACCGTCATTGGTGCAGTAGACCACGTCAAGCTGTTCGCCGAACTCGGCTTGCAGTGCATCCACCCGTTCGCCGTCACCGACCCAGAACAATGCGTCCTTGTTGCGGTAGCCGGCGATGAGGGTGACGTGATTGCCGAGGCGCAGATGGGCGCGGGCAATCGGATAGACCGGCGGCAGGCCGACACCGCCCGCACAGAACACGACCGTCTCATCGGCGGCGTATTTGTGTAAGTGGGAGGGCTGACCGAGCGGGCCCGCAATGCCTTCCAGGGATTCGCCGACTTTCATGGCGTTGATCTGGATGGAGCTGGTGCCCATTCCTTGGATGACCAGGGTGATGGTTCCAGCCTTGGCATCCCAATCGGCCAGCGTCAGCGGGATCAACTCCCCTTTGGGGGTGGAGAGCACGCGAACGAACTGACCGGCTTGCGCCGTCTTGGCCACCATCGGTGCCTTGACGGTGATCTCCACGATACCAACAGCGATATCGCGGCGGCCGACGATAGTGTACTTGGTCTGCGCCTTTGTGGTGTATTCCCCAGCCCGCTTGACCAGATCTTTAATCTGCGCCGTTGTGAAGGGATTTTCTGCAGCAATCTGAATGGCGGCGGATTTGCCATCACCTGCCGCATTGACCGCCGTGGAGCCGCCGCGGGTGGCATCGCCGCCCGAGTAGACGTCTTTCAGTGTCGTTTCTGCCCCGTGCTCGACCACCAGCGTACCCCATTTCGAGGTTTTGATACGGGGTTCGCTGTCTTTGATGATCGGGTTGGAGTCGTTGCCCAGCGCCATGATCACGAGGTCAACCGGGATGGTCTCGGTCTTGCCCGTGGGCACCGGCGAACGGCGGCCAGATGCGTCGGGGGCGCCCAGCTCCATGATGTCGAGCTTGCAATGGCAGACCTTGTGATCACCACCCGAAATGAACTCGGTGGGGCCACGCAGCACTGACAGCGCGATGCCTTCTTCCAGAGCATGTGCCAGTTCTTCGACACGCGCCGGCATCTCTTTCTTGGTACGGCGATAGACGATGGTGACATTCGCGCCCAAACGCTTGGAGGTGCGCGCCGCATCCATCGCGGTGTTGCCACCGCCGATGATGATGACGTTCTTGTCCTTCACGATGGGAAGCGGGGTCTCATATTCGTCCAGCCGTGCCTGCATCAGGTTCACGCGGGTGAGGAATTCATTGGCACTCATCACGCCGTTGAGGTGCTCGCCCGGAATGTTCATGAAGCGCGGCAGACCCGCACCGGTACCGACAAAGATCTTGTAGAAGCCGGCATCTTTGAGGTCTTGGATAGAGGCCGTTTTGCCGACGACGAAGTTCTTGACGAACTTACCGCCGAGACGGTCGATCTTGCTGACCACATCGTCGATCAGCGCGTTGGGCAGACGGAATTCGGGAATGCCGTAGCGCAACACACCGCCGAGATCGTGGAAAGCTTCGAACACCGTCACCGGATAGCCTTCAACCGACAATAGATAGGCGTTGATCAGGCCGGCAGGACCCGAGCCGACGACCGCGATCGGCGGCTTCTCGGCATGCACCCACGGGCTGACATAATTTGCCCACTCGGCCTGATCGATACCCTTTTCCTGCTCTTCCAGACGCTGGCGCTCAGGTAGATACCATTCGAGCTGGCCGATTTCGATCGGCTGACCCGAGATATTGCAGACGCCCTGGCACTGATGCTCCTGCGGACAGACGCGGCCGGTAACATTCGGCAGCGGGTTACAGGCCTGGATCAGCTTCATGGCGTCCTTGAGTTTTCCCTGTCCCAGAAGATTGATCATCTCGGGGACATGGATCACCAGCGGGCAGCCGCCCTTCTTTTTGCCATTGATCAGGGCGCCAAGCTCGCAGGGGCGATCCTGGCACTGCTTGTCGCGCAGCACTTCGAGCCAGACGAAGAGGTCAACCTCGCGCATGGAGTAGCCCAATGCGCGATAGCCGAGATAGCCCGTCGTGACGAGTTCGAAGTCGTTCTGCCGCTCTTCGGCGGGCCGGACGTAGGGGTGGATGAAATTCCCGCTCGGCCAGTTTTCCGAAAGTCCCTTGAACATCGGATAGCGGCCGCCGAGGTGCTTGTCGATGGCGACGATGAACTTGCGTTTGAACTTGAGCGGAGCCGCCCAAATGAAGCGCTGCAGAATCGTCGACATGTCATCGCCGCGCAGCAGGATGTTCCACAGCGCCGTGGTGAATTCGACGCCGAGTTCGTCCTGCTTGAATTCCCAGGCAATGGCCTGAGTGCCGTCTTCGATGAAGACCTGGCGCAGGGATTTGGGATCGTTCAGAAGGCGCCGCTGCAAAAGCCTCAGCTGCTTCTGGAAGACCTGGAAGGCTTCTGTGCCCTCCAGCTCCTCGATCTCATTTTCCGTCGTTTCGAGAACACTCGCTACCTGACGGTAACGCGCGAGGTCCTCGCCGACAGTGTCTTTTGTTGCTTCACTGCCCATGAACGATCTCCGCATCGCAATTGGCGGCCACGCGAGCCACTTTGGCTTTCAGTTCCGCCGTCACTTTCACCTTTTCGACCGCGCCAGGAATCATGTGCGCGACCTCTTTGGGCGAACCATCGACGACGATCTTGGTCTTCTCGAACAGTTCAGGAACATCCGTGTAGCAAGTCTTGCAGTTGGTGCATTTGGCGATGTTGACATCGTCAAAGCTGGCCACGGCACTACCGTTGGCGGGTGCTATCGGAGCTGCAGTTGCCGGAGCCGCAGGGGCGCCGAGACCGAGGCTGAGGCCGCTGGAAGCGGGGGCCTTGGAAGACGCTGCGAGCTCGCTCATGGCTTGGGCAATGCTGTCGAGCGTGGTCTCACGGTCGTTGATTGCAGCATTGTACTTAGCGGTGATGGCTTCGAGTTCGGCCTTGTGGTTGGCATCGACCAACTCGACATTGATACCGGCCAGATACTGGAGGGTACGCCAGTATTTGCGCCGCTCTTCGACGAGGTGAACGATGGTGTGCGAGACTTCGAGCTTGACCAGCTTCTTCTTATCGTCGGTGGAGTAGACGAATGGCACTTTGCCTGTCCGTTCGCCAGCCGGCAGAGCAACGTAGTCGGCGATGACAACCGCATCGGCATCGGCAGCCAGTTTGCGGAACTGCTTCTTGAAGCGGGTTTCGTTATGCGCGAAATCCGCAGGCGTGAAGGGCAGATCCATCAGTTTGGTCTCGCCACCCTCGACATATTCGAGCGTGAAGGTACCCCAGTCCTTGGTCGGTTCCGGATTGCCGTCCAGCGAATAGCGGCTGTGCAGGTCCGGTCCCTTACGCGGATCGTGAATGAAGAGCGGGCTGATGCGGGACTCAACCGCCATACGGCCATGTTCGCTGGAAGCGGAGTCGGCAATGCCCTGTTCGCCCTGGCAAGGGGTATAGACGTCGAGAACCGCCGGGCCGTCATTGTGGTTCAGGTATTCCATCACCGAATGCAGGAAATGGCCCTGCAAGGCGGCGGCGGACTGCACCACGAAGACATTCGGATGGAAGGTCGCGATCAGGCCCAGGTCCTTGCGGTCTTCCTGCTTGCCGTGATGGGCTGCACCGAAGCGCGCCAGATCGGCGTCGTGGCCGGTCAGGGTCGAAGTAGAGGCCTGGCCGCCGGTGTTGGAATAGGCACCGGTGTTGAGCACCACGACCTTGACTGGGGTCGAGGTGGCCAGAAGACGCGACAGGGCCCCGAAGCCGATGTCATAGGTGGCACCGTCGCCGCCCATGCTGATCACGGTCGGCAGCAAGTTCAGCTCTTCGGTGGAGAAATGGCTCCAGCTGAAGGTGCGGAAGAACTTGTCGTGGACGGCCGGATCATACTCGTCTTCGAGTTCAAGCTTGGCCGTGCGCAGTGCGATGATGTCGCCCGTCGCTTCGGCTGCCAGACCTTCGAAGATGCCCTTGGCAACGGCGGGGGTGTCCTGGAACAGGCTGTTCACCCAGGGGTCGTTGTAGGGGTTGAAGGGGAAAGTCGAGGCATAAACGCTCGAGCAACCTGTCGCATTGGCAATCACGGTCGAGGCCGGGCCGTTGCCGGTTGGGCCGCTTTCGAGATTGAACAGGCGCTTTTCCAGGGTCTTGATCGCCTTGGCGATGCGCTCCGCGCGAACCGGTTCGCTCACCGTGGCAAGCTTCGCGGTCAGCTTGGTGATCACGCCTTCCACGTCTTTGAGGTGATCCTTGCGGCGACGCTCCTGGATGGCGCGGTTGGTGGAGGTGACGATACGGATCGCCGTCACTTCACCGCAACCGCGGCAGGCACCATGGCCGCCCGTCGTGGCATAGTAGTTGTTGCGGTCCAGCATCAGGCGCTTGATGTCGCCATCGGGCTTGGTGGCCGCATCGGTGAAGCGCCCCGCGGTGTTGGGTGTGCGGCTCAGGAATTCGAAGCGGGTCTGGAGGTTTTCCAGAAGCGCTTCATCCTGCTGGCGGGTCTGAAGGGCATGGGGTCCGCAGACCTCGACACATTCCAGACAACCCGAGCACTTCCACGGATCGACAGCCGCGGAGAACAGGCCGCCGGAACCGGGATTGGCTTTTTCCATCGCGTCGAAGAACGGCTTGGTCTTGGCCACCGGGAACACTGAAAGGGCCGCCGCAAGCTTGCCGAGGTTCTTCTTGAGGACGGCATTGTCAGTGTCGAGCTTCTCGGCGGCAGCCGCAACAACCTCGTGGAAGACGAGGGCGTCTTTGGCTTGGCGATAGCTCTCGCGAACCGAGTCGGACAGGGCGGCAACCTGCTCGCGCAAGCCGTCGCGCTGGGCGGGGGCAAGATCGAGCTGGCGGATCGCCACATTGAGCAGATCGCGGATGTCATGAACCGTGTTGGGGATCGCAGCATCCGGGCAAACCAGGGTGCATTCCATGCAACCGGTGCAGAGTTCGGCATGGAACTCCGGCACTTGGCGGCGGAACAAACCCTTTTCTTTGTCGGCAGCACTGCCCGACGGCAGGAAGCTGCCGGTACCCGGCATCACCGGGGCTTCGGAGATCGTACCATCGCGGAAGGGCTGGGCAACGATATCCTCGAAATACTCGGCATCGAGGAAGTTGGAGCTGGCACCCGGCTTGTTGGCTTTGCACATATGGGCCGAGATGTCGTTGGTCATGCTGCTGACCTTGGCCGGAACTTTTTCGGCTTCGATGAAAGCAGCGGAGCTGTAATCGACGCGATGGGTCGCTTCGAAGGCTTCCTTGATGACGGTGAGGTTGCCCTCGACGACCGCCGCGCCCTTGGCGCCGAACTTCTTCTGCAGGTCCTTGCGGATCTTATCCAGCATGGCCTCTTCGCTGGCACCCGCCACGATGCGATCGACATGGCCGCAAATGGCGCCGATGAAGGCGATGCCCATCATGCGGGTTTCAAGTTCCGGGGTCGGGGCATGCGGCTTGGCGACCTTGAAGCCATCGATGATGAAGAAATTGATCTTCTTGTCACGAATGACCTTGCGGGCGGACTGAGGCAGCTCCTGCCAGACTTCCAGCGCGGAAAGCTGCGACTGGAGGATGAAGGTGCCGCCTTCCACGATGCCGCGCAGCGGATTGGAATGCGCGAACACCTTGTGGTCCGGAGAGACGACGATTTCCACATCCTCGATATCGGCGTTGGATTGCAACACCGGCTCGGGGCTCAAGGTGATGTAGTAGTTGGTCGGCGCACCGGACTTTTCCGAGCCATATTTCGGCGCGGCTTTGGAGTGCAGTTCCATGACGCTGGCGAGAATATCCGTGAGCAGCTTGCCCGTGGCCATCGTGCCGTAACCACCTACCGAGTGGAAGCGGATGCGGAAGGCGCCTTTGGGCAAGAGGTTCGGATTTTCTTCGGTGTCGAGCTGCATCAGCTCGGTTTCCGGATAGGCAGCGCGCAGCTTGGCTTGGGCTGCCGCCATGCGGGGTGTCGGGTTTTTGGAGAAGAATTGCGAGCCCAGATAGATGAAGGGTGCGTTTTTGGTCTCCATGTTCTTGTACGCGGCGATCAGGTGACGCGGCTGCAGATCATGAGCGCCAAGGCCGAAGATCGCGGTCGTAAACTTAGGCAGCTTATCGATCGCCGGAATGCCTTCGTGCCGAATGCCGGTGGCGTTCTCGACGCCCTTGAACATTGCCTGGGTGACGAAGCTGGTCAGCGCGGTGACATCCGAGCGTTCCAGAATGGTGACGGCCTTCTTGCCTTTCAGCGCCGCAACGATATCGGCTTCCGGGAACGGCTGCAGCAGCTTGACGCTGATGACGCCGACCTTCTTGCCTTGGCCGCGCAGATATTTCGCAACTGCCAAAGTGTCATCGGTGACCGAGCCGAGGCCGATCATCACGGTTTCGGCATCGTCGCAGAAATAGGTCTTGATCGGGGAATAGTCGCGGCCGGTGAGCTTGGAATATTCATCCATTGCTTCTTTGACGAAACGCGGCACGTCACGGACGAAATGGGTGCGATGATCGGCGGAGCCGGCCTGGAAGTCGGGCTGGTTCTGCACCGCGCCGGTCAGGCCCGGATTGTGGACGTCGACAAGGGCGGGAACGCGCTGGCGGGTGCCCTTCTCATAGGAGCCGATCCACTGGCGGCGCCACTGGCCCAGAATTTCTTCGGGGACGAGTTCGAGTGTCTTGGAGACGAGCTTGCCGGCATTGTCCTTTTCGACCGCATCCGCATTTTTGTCGAGGAATTCGACCAGAGTCTGGTAGCTCGCGGGGACGAAATCAGCTTCATGCTTGGAAAGATATTGCTTGAGCTGATAGACGCGGCCCTTGGCGCCGAACAGCATTTCCTGCGCCACGGTGGGGCAGGCGATGCGGTCTTGCGGATCGCCGACGAACTCCTTGAGGAGTTCCTTTTCGGGCATCAGCGTTTCGCTCAGCATGTGAGAGGTGGTGAAGCCGTCCATCGCATTGGTAACGGGGATCAGGCTGGCGGCGCTGACGCGGTAGGAGATCGCTGCCAAATCGGCTGCTTCCTGCGGGTTGGAGCCGAACAGGATGGTGTAGCCCGATTGCAGCAGAGCGTAGACGTCGTCATGGCCGGCCATGACGTTCAAGGAGTGCTTGGTGACCACGCGGGCTGCGCATTGCAGCACAAAGCCGCCGACGCGCTTGCCGACCGTCACATAATGCGATTCCAGGCCGTAGAGGATGCCCTGGCTCGAGGAGGCGTTGGAAATGTACTTGCCACCCGTCAAAGAGGCGCCCAGCGCACCGGATTGGGCGGAATGCTCGCCTTCCGGCTCGAAGAAGAAGGGATGTTTGCCCCAGACGTTCTGGCCGCCCTGGGCCCGGAAGGCCTCGTAGATTTCAGAAATCTCAGTGGACGGAGTGATCGGATACCCGATGACGCCGCCGCATACGTTGCCCATGACTTCGGCTACGGCGCCGTTACCGTGAATAACCGTAGGGGTTCCAGGATATTTTACGTTCATGTTTTCCGCCCATTGCTTGTAACGTGGATTGCACTTGCTGTTGCGCCTAAGGGACGCTCAGTTTGCTTTTGCTAAAGCCGCACCCGCTTGCGAAAACGCGGATCACGCATCTTGCAGCTAGCACTCCGGCAACGCCCCCGAACATGATATGAATCAAGTTTCTCTCCTGGGCGCCGTAGGTAATAGAGACCGCGGCTAGAGATTGGCGATAAACTTGTGGTGGTTATTCGGGAATGCTGCGTAAACGCGCAGCGGTGAGGCGCAAAGGCGCACCGGCAAAGCGGCATCGAAATGTCATCAAATTGTAAGGCAGACAGCCAAAAGAAGCGTTGTTGATACTTCTTTGTTGGCATTGCTAACGATGTGATTGTGCTTCATTCGCATCAGGCGCTGCCATGCAGCGCAAATATATTGCGGTGCAGCAAATATTGGGGGTGGGTGATAAAAAAATTCGGCGGCGGAAGCTATTGCAATCCGCCGCCGTTCTCGGCCCACCAGAAAGAACTGAAGGGGGTCCCTTACGAGTGAGGTGCGAACCTTAGGGGAGTAAGGGCCAGCACATCCTGGTCGGCGCGGGGTTCGGTAGGAGGGGCAACGCGATAGGCCGCGGCAATGACAAGATCATCCCGTTCGCGCCACAAGGTCAGCCCGCGTTCCCGCGCCAAGGCTTAGCGGCCCGTGGAGTAGCTGCGATTCTGAGCGCGCTGTCTCGGCACGCCTTCGCGGAAGATAACGCGGATCAAAGTACACATTTTGGCTCACAAAACGGGAGGTGTGGCACCATCAAGCGCCAAGCAGGACGCGCTTGCTATGCGGATTGTCCCGTATTCCGCAACGGTACCCGTATTCACACCGATGCGCCTTTGGTCGCAGCGTCGGCAAACAGAGCCAAAGCAATTATCAACGAATTCACGCGTTTTGGCCCAACGTGCACTTTCCACATCTCCTCAGCTCGCTTTAGGGTAAGCCCTTTCGCGGTACCCAAAGGGAATCATCATGAGACGCGCATTTATCGGCCGGGCGTTCTTCGTTGCCCTCGTCCTGTCGCTGACGATCGGGCAGTCTCCGGCACTCGCGCGCCATCACACCCATTACGTTCATAAGGCTCCGCAGCAGGAGGCGAATGTTCTGCGCGCCCGCCTCGCCAATGGCTTGCGAGTAATTATTATCAAAAATACTTTGGCGCCGGTGGTGGCAACTTCGGTCAACTATCTGGTCGGCTCCGATGAGGCGCCCGATGGCTTTCCGGGTACAGCCCATGCGTTGGAGCACATGATGTTCCGCGGCAGCCAGGGGCTTTCTGCCGACCAATTGGCCAGTCTGGGCAGCATTATGGGGGGCGAGTTCAACGCCAATACCCGTGAGGCGCTGACCCAATACCTCTACACCGTGCCATCCGAGGATCTCGACGTGGCGCTTCATATTGAAGCCTTGCGCATGCGCGATGTGGTGTCGAGCGAGGCCGATTGGGCCAAGGAGCGTGGTGCTATTGAACAGGAAGTGGCGCAGGACATGTCGGCGCCGGGCTACAAGCTCTACGAGCGCCTCCGGACCGAGCTTTTTGCGGGCACACCTTACGAGCACGATGCCCTGGGGAGCCGGCCGACCTTCGACAAGACCAGCGGGGCGATGCTGAAAGACTTTCACGACAAATGGTACACGCCCAACAACGCCATTCTGGTCATTGCCGGCAACGTTGATCCGGACGTCGCTCTAGGCAAAGTCAAAGCCCTGTTCGGGGACATCAAGCCTCACGCGCTGCCCGGCCGCCCGAAGATGACGTTCAAGCCCGTAAAGCCGACGATCTTCACGATCGATTCGGATGCGGCCAATTTTACCCGCGTAATCGCTATGCGCTTTCCCGGTCTGAAATCGAAGGATTTTGCCGCGCTGGAGGTTTTGAGCGATGTCCTCTCCAGCCGCCGTTTTGCCCTGTTCGACTTGGTGGCGGAGGGCAAGGCGCTGGGAGTCTCGTTTTCGCTACAACCGCTGAAAGAAGCCTCCATAGCCTATGCCGCAGTGAGCTACGCCCCAGGAGCCGATGGCAATGTGCTCGAGGCTTCTGTGCGCTCTATACTGGAAAAGGTGGTCAAGGAGGGTGTGCCACCTGAGCTTGTGGAGGCCGCCAAAATCCAGGAACGCCGCGACACGGAACGCCAGAAGAATTCGATTGCCGATTTGGCTTCGGTGTGGTCCGACGCCGTCGCTCTTTATGGCCTGAAGTCACCAGACGCAGACTTGCAGCGCATCGAGAAAGTCACTGTCGCCGATGTGAACCGCGTGGCGCGGGAATATTTGAAACTCGACGCCTCGGTCTCTGGTCTGCTTCTGCCTAAGGGCTCAGGCAAGGCCGTTGCGTCAGCCTCTTCGGGCGGCAAAGAGACCTTCAATCTCGGTGAGGCCAAGCCCACGGAGCTTCCCGATTGGGCCAAGACCGCGGTAAACCGTTTGGCCGTTCCCGAGACGGCGCTAAAGCCAGTCGTGTCGATCCTGCCGAACGGCCTTCGCCTCATCGTGCAGCCGGTCAATGTCAGTGACACTGTGGCGGTCTTTGGCCATATCCGTAATCGCGCCGAGATGCAGGCGCCCGCCGGCAAAGATGGTGTCGCGACCTTGCTGGGCGCGCTGTTTACCTTCGGCACGGAAAGCCATGACCGTCTTGCTTTTGAGACCGCGCTGGATGCCCTCGGCGCCGAGGAACGGGCGGGTGTCGATTTCTCACTCCAGGTTCTGGCACAGGATTTAGAGCCGGGGACGGCGCTTCTGGCCGAACACGAGTTGCACCCCGCTCTGCCGGAAGTGGCACTGAATGCCATCAAGCCGCAATTTGCTCAATCGGTGGAATCGCGCAACCACACCCCGGGCTATCTCGCTCAGCGGGCACTCATCGAGCAGCTTTATCCAGCAAGCGACCCGTCCTTGCGTCAAGCTTCCGGCGCCACGGTCATCAGCACGACGCTGGCCGACGTGAAGGCCTATTATAAGGCGGTCTTCCGGCCGGACATGACGACCATCGTCGTCATCGGCAATGTGACACCGGAGAGGGCACGCGCAGCCATCGAAAAAACCTTCGGCGGTTGGACGGCGGAAGGGCCCAAGCCGGTGGTCGATCTGCCGGAAGCTCCCGCCAACAAGCCTGGCGGTTTTGCCGTTCCCGACACCGCGCGGGTGCAGGATAATGTCGTCCTCGCTCACAACCTCGCGCTCACGCGCGCCGACCCCGATTACTATGCGCTGCAACTGGGCAATCAGGTTTTGGGCGGCGGCTTCTATTCGGCGCGGCTCTCGGTCGATCTGCGCAAGAACGCGGGACTGGTCTACTCAGTGGGCTCATCGCTCCAGGCCGGCCGCACGCGCGGCTATTACTCCGTGCATTATGCCAGCGATCCCGAAAACGTCAGCAAGGCCGCGGGCATCATCGTGCAAAATCTGAAAGGCATGCAGGAAAAGCCTGTGCCGCAGGAAGAACTGGATCGCGTCAAGGCAATGGTTTTGCGTCAGCTTCCGCTCGGCGAGGACAGTGTTGAGCAAATCGCCCGCGGTTATCTGGATCGTGCCGATCTCGATCTGCCGCTGGACGAACCCAGCATCGCTGCCAAGCATTATGTGGAACTTAAAGCACCGGAAATTCAGGCGGCCTTTGCCAAGTGGCTCCGCCCCGATGATTTGGTGCGCGTGACCCAAGGCCCGGCGCCGCAGTAAAGCGAATAGTGAGCAGCGATTAAGGGCTCGGCGGAGAAATCTACCGAGCCCTTTTTCTGTTCGTTATTCGCTGACTTTCACCTTCCCGTCCGTTTTGCCCGCTTGCAGCATGGCATCGACGAGGTGATGGACTTTCAGCGCTTCCGCCGCGGGAATGCGTGGGGGACGGCCGGTTTCGATGGCATCCAGAAAATCTGCCCAGACTGCCCTGTGCAGATCATGGGGGAAATCCATCGGATCGGCGCCGCCACCCATGGATGCCGGAGGTGGTGAGAAGGTTTCTTCCGTGCCGTCGTGGAACTGGGCCGAGAAACCATAGCCTGAAAGCACCGCAGTGCCCTTGGTGCCAATGAATTCGATGCGTTCAGCGGCACCCGGATAATTGGCCGTTGTGGCTTCGATCAGCCCCAGCGCCCCATTTTCGTAGCGCACGGCCATTGCCGCATAATCCTCGGTCTCCATCTGATGCACTGCCGTGGTTGTGGCATAGCCGCAGACCTCTGCCACGGGCCCTGCGAGGCTCAGCATCAGGTCGAGCACATGGATGCCTTGGGTGATCAAAACACCGCCACCATCGCGCGCCAGCGTGCCGCGTCCGGGTTCGTCGTAATAGCTCTGCGGCCGCCACCAGGGGATGCGCGTGGAACAGGAGACGATCTTACCCAGACGCCCGCTTTTGAGCACCTCTGCGAGCTTCTCGGCTGCCGGTTTGAAGCGGTGCTGCAGCACCACGCCGATACTGACGTGAGCCTTTTCGCCAGCCTCTACGATGGCGCGCGAGCGCACGGTGGTAACATCCAGCGGTTTTTCCAGCAGCACATGCTTGCCCGCTTGAACCAGCTTCTCCACCAGTTCCAGATGGGTATTGGGCGGCGTCAGCACGCCGACGGCAGTAATGGCCGGATCGTTCAGGATAACGTCGAGGCCGCCCGTGGTGGGGAAAGGAAATTTGGCGGCAAAGCTCTGGCGCCGGGATTCGCTGGGGCTCATCGCCCAAACCACCTCGGCACGCGTTTTCAGGTCGATAAGGCTTTTGGCATGGGGCGTAACGGCCATGCCGAGGCCGATGATAGCGATTTTGGTCATCTGTTCCTGCTTATAGGCCCTTGATCCAACGCATCAGAAAGCCACGCAGCGACGGCACCAATCCGATGACAAGGCCAGCGATTACCGCTCCGGCCAAGCCGCGGACGGGGTTGCGGCCAGCATAGCGCGAAACTTGCTCGCCCAGAATGCGGCCCAGTTCGAGGCCAATCTCGGCGGTTGCAGGTCCGCGCTTTTTGCGTTCGCTTTTTTCCACCGTTTTGACGATGGAGGCGCCAATTGCGGCTACGATAAAGGCTAACACCAACGAAATCGCGGCCGTGGCCAGCGCGGCCAGCGGAGGAATGAGGACCAGCTTTAGGCCTTCAAAGACCGCGATGCACAGAAACGCGCCGGTCCCGACAAAGAAGGCCGCGGCGATGAGAATGGCCCCGGTCATGATCGCAGCACGCGTGGCGAGCGCTTGCATGAAGGTTTAGCGACGCCCGAAGAGCAAACCGACGAGGAGGCCGACGCCGAAAGCAATCCCCACGGCAACCACAGGCTCTTCATGGATTTTCGCCTTCACGCCGTCGAGTTTTTCCTTGGCCTCGGCCCAGGTGTCCTCGGCGGTGCGCTCGATCCGGGCAGCCGCTTCCTGGCCGCGCTGGCGCACGAGATCGGATAATGTATCGGCGATCTTCGAAAAACCGGCCTTCAACTCACCGACATCGTCCGACAGCTTCTTGACATCTTCGTTTGCCATGACTGTGTCATCCTGTTTGCAAGGGGGCAGAGTTCCCCCTGTATGAAGTCTAAACGCGAAGTGCGACCCAGGTCTGCGGCCGCATATTGCCGCAGGCAACGCCGCGCCCGCCGCCACCCTAGAGCCAGTCATACGGGAAAACACGTGGCAAATACAGGTAGAACCGAAGGGGCCATGGTGCGATTTTGATATTGCGCAATGCCAAGTCCATGCCGGGCTTATTAAACAGGGTTGCGAGCCGGTCCAGGACCACTGCCATGCAACATGCGTTGATCATTGCCCACCCCAATCCGAAGAGCTTTGTGGCGTCGCTGGCTGTCGCCTATGTCGAGGCCGCCGAAGCGTTGGGTCATAAAACAATCATGCGCGATCTCTATGGTATGGCGTTCGATCCTTGCCTCAAAGCGGATGAGATCCCCTCTGCTGCGGGCTATGCGCCCCACGCCGATGTCGTCAGCGAGCGCGTTATGCTCGCCGATGTCGATGTCTTCGCTCTGTTTTATCCGTTCTGGCTCAATTCTCCGCCAGGCATGCTGAAAGGCTATTTGGATCGCGTTTTCGGCCTCGGTTTTGCCTATGGAAAGGGCAGAGCGGGCAATGAGCCTCTGCTCATCGGGCGCAAGCTCATCAGTTTCACGGCCTCCGGCGCCCCTAGCGAATGGGTCCGCAAAACGGGGGCTTGGGAGGCGGTTCGCACACTATTCGACGAACACGTTGCAGCTGTTTGCGGCCTTACGGTCGTCGATCACGTGCATTTCGGCAGTGTGGTCCCTGGCATTCGCGGCGACGTCGTGGCACGCCATCAGCAGACCGTCCGGGAAACTGTGGCGAGACAATTCGGCCCACACTGAACTGCTGGCAATATTGGCTTTCAAGGTTTAACAGGCCCCAAACTCCTACAAGAGGCGCGACGCATGTCGATCAAGAATATTGACGCTTTCTTCCACCCGAAAAGCATCGCTTTGATTGGTGCCAGCACCCGCGATCGTTCTGTGGGCGGCATCCTAATGTCCAACCTGCTGAATGGCGGCTTCAAGGGCCCCATCATGCCGGTCAATCCCAAAGCGACGGCTGTCAACGGTGTCGTTGCCTATAAGGACGTGGCCAGCCTGCCAGTGGTGCCCGATCTGGCCATCATCGCCACCCCGCCTGCCTCGATTCCAGAGACCATCGAACAACTCGGTGCCCGTGGCACGCGCGGCGCGGTCGTCATCACCGCCGGACTTCGGGATATTCACCTGGAAGAAGGCATCACGCTTGAGCGCAAAATGCTCGATGCTGCCCGCAAGACCGGCCTGCGCATCGTCGGCCCCAATTGCCTCGGCATCATCTCGACCCCGGCCGGCATCAACGCCTCCTTCGCCGAAGTTCCCGCGAAGAAGGGCAAGGTGGCTTTCGTGTCCCAGTCGGGTGCGCTCGTTGCCACGATGCTGGATTGGGCCGTCAGCCGCGATGTCGGCTTCAGCCATCTGATTTCAATGGGTGATCAAGCCGATGCCGCCTTCTGCGACATGCTCGACTACCTCGCCCAGGACCCCGATACCGACTCCATCGTCATGTACGTGGAAGCGGCTGGCCACGCTGCCGATTTCAGCGCCCGCGCGTTCATCTCGGCTGCCCGCGCAGCCGCCCGCGTCAAGCCGATCATTGCCATCAAGTCCGGCCGCAGCGCCGCGGCGGCAAAAGCGGCGGCCTCGCACACCGGCGCGCTCGCCGGTGCCGATGGCGTTTACGATGCGACGTTCGCGCGTTGCGGTATCCTGCGCGCCAATGATCTCGATGAGATTTTCGACGCCATCGAAACCCTGTCAAACCGCCCGCGTGTCAACGGCGATCGCCTCATGATTGTCACCAACGGTGGTGGCGCCGGTGTGATGGCGGTGGACGCGCTCTCCGATATGGGTGGCCAGATGGTCGACCTGACGGCGGATGTTAAGGCGAAGTACGACGCCATCCTGCCCAACACCTGGAGCCATGGCAACCCGGTCGACATCATCGGAGACGCCTCCGGCAAGCGCTGGCACGATTCCTTGAAGATCGCCCTTGAGGCGCCGGACGTGGATGGCATCGTGGCCCTCTATTGCCCGACCGCCACGGCGTCGAGCCTGGAAGGTGCTGAAGCGGTGATCGAAGCGTGCAAGGGTTCGGACCGTCCCGTGCTGACCAACTGGCTCGGATCTTCGCAAGAAACCGAACGGGCCCGCGCCGCCTATCGCACGGCTGGCATTCCGACGTTTGAAACCCCGGAAAAGGCCGTTCGCGGCTTCATGCACATGGCCCGTTATGCCCGCGTGCAGAACTTGCTGCAGGAAATCCCGCCCTCCAAGGCCGAGAATTTCGCACCGGATGAAGCCAAGGCGAAATCGATCATCGACGCCGCCGTGAAGGATAAGCAGGTATGGCTCGACGCCGTTAGCCTGTCCGACCTTTTCGAGTGCTATCAGATCCCGATCGCCCGCTCGAAAGCGGCCAAGACCCCGGCCGATGTGGCGGCCATCTCGGCCGACTGGAAGTCGCCGATCGTGATCAAGATCATGTCGCCCGACATCACCCACAAGTCGGACGTCGGCGGCGTGAAGCTGAACCTCGAGACACCGGAAGACGCCAAGGCCGCGGCCGATGCGATGCTCGTCACCATCAAGAAGAACTGCCCGGACGCCAAGCTCGAAGGCTTCTTGGTGCAGGAAATGATCAAGCGCCCGCGCGCCTATGAACTGATCATCGGTGTTGCGACCGACGTCACCTTCGGCCCCTATCTTCTGTTCGGCCAGGGCGGCGTGTCGGTGGAAGTGGTCAATGACAGCGCCCTGGCGCTGGCGCCGATCAACACCACGCTGGCCGTCGACATGATCACCCGCACCCGCATCTACAAGCAGCTCCAAGGCTATCGCGACCGTCCGCCGGCTGCGATCAACGATGTCGCCGACGTGCTGGTGCGCGTCTCCAAGCTGATCAGCGACTTCCCGGAGATCAAGGAACTCGACATCAACCCGCTTCTCGCCGACGAGAAGGGTGTGGTTGCCGTCGATGCCCGCATCAAGCTCGGCGACGCCGTCACCGGCCTGCGCGATGCGCATCTGGCCATCAAGCCCTATCCCAAGGAGCTTGAAGCCCACGAAGCGATCAGCGGTATGGGCGAATTCTTCGTTCGCCCGGTCCGTCCGGAAGATTACAAGGCGTTTAACGAATTCTTCGGCAAGCTGACGCCGGAAGACGTCCGTCTGCGCTTCTTCTCGACGATGCGTTCGCTGCCGACCGCTCTGCTCAGCCGCCTGACGCATATCGACTATGATCGCGACATGGCCTTCGTGCTCTTCAACGACAAGAGCGAACTGATCGGGATCGCCAATTTCTCGGCCGATCCGGACAAGGTCAAGGCCGAATACTCGGTTATCGTCCGCTCCGACCTCAAGGGCCGCGGCCTCGGTACTGCGCTGATGAAGCGCATCGTCGACTACGCCAAGGCTTTTGGCGTGTCGGAACTCTACGGCGATGTGTTCGAAGAAAACACGCAGATGCTGGCGCTCACCAAAGAGCTCGGCTTCTCCGTGTCGCCTGCCAAGGACGGCATCGTTCAGACCACGCTTAAGTTGAAATAGCCCTATATTTCATAGGGAATTTTCGGAAATTACGTATGGGGGGTGGCTCTTTACAGAGGGCCGCCCCCCGGCGTTATTGTGGGCTCTGTGGCGCATTCGCCGCAGAGTTCAGGAGTACCCGTGCAACGCAGGTTGGCAACGACCGGCTTTGATGTTCCCGCCGATACGGCCAAGCCGGCGGGCTGCGAAAGCGGTTGCCGTTTTTTTGCGGATGCAGGCTGCATCACCAAATCCGAGATGGACAAGGTGGGTGCCAGTTGCCGTTTTGGCCGCAACGAAATCATCTACTCCAAGGGCGACGAGGCGCGCTATTCCTACAAGGTGGTCGAGGGGGCGGTGCGCCTGTCGCGCATTTTCGCCGACGGGCGGCGCCAGATCGTCAATTTCTTCCTGCCCGACGAAACCTTCGGCATCGAACTCGACCAGGAATATACTGCGACTGCCGAAGCAGTGGGTGATGTTCTGGCCTTGCGTTGTCCGCGGCTTTGCATCTCGCAGATGACCGAAGGCGATCCCGATATCAGCCAAAAGCGGCTTGCCATGTTCTCGCGCAGTCTGGCTGCGGCCGAACGGCATGTAGCCATGCTGGGTCATCAAAGCGCCAAGGAGCGCGTCGCTTCTTTCTTTCTGGCGCTGGAGGTACAGCGGCGCAACGACGATCAGCACACCCTCGATCTGCCCCTGTCGCGTCAGGACATCGCCGATTATCTTGGGCTGACCATCGAGACGACCTGCCGGGCCCTCTCCGAATTGAAGCGCCTCAACATTATTTCTACGCCCAGCCGCCGGCGCATCGTGATCCGCAATATTGCGGGCTTGCAGGCGCTTGCCGAAGGTGCGGGCGACTGATCCGCGTTGCGCTTGCAACGGATGTGCAGGCCAAATTGACAAGTCTCAATGTCACGGCGGGCCGCATCGGATTTGTTCCCAAAGATCGGACCGTCCGCGAGGAAGGCCAAAAGATCAGCCTGCGAGGCAACCATGTCCTTCATCAAAATTCTCGTGCCGGTGGCCGGCGTCACACGTGACCGTTTTACGCTCGCCACGGCGCTCGCCGCCGCCAAGCCCTTCAACGCCCATGTGCAGGCTCTATTTGTACACGCCGATCCGCGCGAGACGGTGCCCTATGGCGAGCTGCCGCTATCGCCTGACATCGTACAGGATCTGATCGACACCGCGGCCGATCTCGAAAAAGCATCGTCTAAAGCGGCCCGCGCCACCATTTCCGCCATGGCGGCTGAAAACGGCGTGCGCATCGTCGGCACGCCGCAGCGCGGCGACGCCGTGACGCTGTCCTATGTGGAAATTCGCGAGCATCTGCCGCGGGCGCTCGACAAGGCGGCACGGCTTTGCGATCTCGTTGTCTTTCCGCCGATCCGCGAGACCGACGATCCCGAGGTGCAGGATGCCTTTGTCCGCACGCTGATGAAGGTCGGGCGCCCGGTCTTGTTGTCGGCCGAGCATTGCCCCGCCGAACTCGGCGTCAACGTGGCGGTCGGCTGGGATGGTTCTGTCGCCTCGGCCCATGCGCTGACCGCGTCCTTGCCTTTATTGCGGAAGGCGGCCCGCGTCGAAATCCTCATCGTCCAGAACGGCTGTCTGCCGGGCGATGGCAGCGATGTTGCGGCCTATCTGGCGCTCCATGGCGTGACCGCATCGGCCCGCACAGGGCCGCGCGGGGATGCGATGACCGCCGAGGTGCTGCTCGAGGCCGCCGCCAATGTCGGATTCGAGCTGCTGGTGGCCGGCGGTTATGGCCACAGCAAGATGGTGAAAGTGAGATCCGGGGCCGTCACCGAACACATCGTGTCGCCC
>JAATGP010000017.1 GCA_015654635.1 Alphaproteobacteria bacterium
AATTGGGCAACCTCGATATGGGTGGTCGGAGCCGTCAGTTGTGCCATGGAAGGGGCGGTAAGCCCCGCCAGCAGAGCGGCAACTATGATGAATAGGCGAATGTGCATGTTTGCCTCCCAGGGAATGACTCGACTTTAACCGTACCGCAGCGCCTGGCGCGTTGTAGCGCCTTATGCGATGACGCATTGTGCGATTTTGCAGGATGTTGCAATGGCTGATCCATCCACATTGGCAAGCCGCGACGGCGAGACCATCGCTTATCGCCGCTTGGCGGGCCGCGGCCCTGCAATTCTGTGGCTCGGCGGCTTTCATTCCGACATGATGGGCAACAAGGCGCAAGCCCTAAGCGCCTGGGCAAGCCGCGAAGGCCGCGCCTTTTTGCGCTTCGATTACTTTGGCCATGGTGAATCGAGCGGCGACTTTGCCCGGGGTACAATTTCGCGTTGGCGTGACGATGCGTTGGCGGTGCTGGATCGTCTGACGGAGGGGCCGCAGCTTCTGGTAGCCTCCAGCATGGGCGGCTGGATTGCTACACTTTTGGCGAGGGCGCGCCCGGAGCGTATCGCGGGTATGCTTCTGATCGCGCCGGCGCCGGACCTCACCGAGGATTTGATCTGGGCAAAGATGCCGCCCGACATCCGCCGCAGTGTGGTAGAGACCGGGCAGTGGCTGCGCGAGACTCCCTATGAAGCGCCCTATCCGATCACCAAGGCCCTGATCGAGGATGGACGAGACAACCTGGTGTTGAACAGCAAGGTCGTGGTGAAGGGGCCGGTGCGCATCCTGCATGGCGATGCCGACACGGATGTGCCTTGGCGCCAAGGCGTGAGACTGGTCGATTGTCTCGAAGGCGATGTGACCTTCACGTTGGTAAAAGGCGCCGATCACCGTATGTCGGGCCCGGTTGATTTGCGACGGCTCGAAAGCACGCTGGAAATGATGTTGAAGGATTTGGTCTGATGTTCAAGCGCGCGCTTCTGGTGTTGGCGGTGACGGCCGGGCCGGCCGTTGGCGAGGATATGACCTATTCGGATTGCGTTGCCATGGTGGATCGCAGCCCGCAGACGGCGGAGCGCAAATCGGCGGCTTGGCAAACCCATGGTGGCGGCGCCGCGGCGATGCATTGCCATGCCCTCGCGCTGTTCGGCCTGAAACGCTACGACGAGGCGGCGCGTGTGCTGGACGCTCTGGGCCGCAATCGCGACGTTCCGCCCGGTGGCCGTGCCTCGTTGTTCGAGCAGGCGGGATCGGCGTGGCTGCTGGCCTCACGCCCACGCGATGCGGTGCAATCCTTGTCGGCCGCGCTGGCGGATTCGCCGGGCGACCAAAGCGCGCTCTCGGACCGGGCCCGCGCGCGCGGCCTTCTGAAGGATTGGAAAGGTGCCGAGGCCGATCTCAACGCCGTGTTGCTACAGGATCAAAACCGGGCCGATTTGCTGGTGCTGCGCGCAAGCACGCGCTGGGCACAGAACAAGAAGGCCGATGCGGCTTCCGATATCGTGCGAGCGCTGGAGGTTTATCCCGACTATCCTCCGGCGCTGCTCGAACGCGGCAAGATGAAATACTCCGCCGGCGATGTTGGTGGCGCGAGCAAAGATTGGCAGCGCGCCGCCACCTCCGGCCAAGGCGAAACCGCAGCGGAAGCAAAGCGTTTTTTGGCCGAGGCCAAGGTCGCGCGCTAAAGCGCATCCCATTCTGCCAGTACGCCGAGATCTGATTCTTGCGGGCTGTGTTGTTCGCGCAGAGCAGGGAAGGTTTTGGACAGGCGCGACAGGGCCCATACCGCCATAGCGCGAACCAAAGGTGAGGCATCGCTGAGAAGGTTGGTCGCTTCTGGTGCGAGATTGTCATCGCCCGTATTGCCGATGGCGATCAGCACATTGCGGACGAAGCGGTCGCGGCCGATGCGCTTGATGGGAGAGGCACGAAAGAGGGCGCGGAAAGCGGCATCGTCGAGGCGCACCAGCTCTGCCAGCAGTGGCTTTTGCAGGGCGTCGCGGGCGGCAAACTGGGCCTCGCGCGCGGTTTGGGCGAATTTGTTCCACGGGCAGACCGAGAGGCAATCGTCGCAGCCATAAATGCGATTGCCAATGGCTTCGCGGAATTCGGCCGGGATATGCCCCTTATGCTCGATGGTGAGATAAGAAATGCAGCGGCGCGCATCCATCTGATACGGCGCTGGGAAGGCCTTGGTCGGACAGATATCCAAACACGCGTGGCAATGGCCGCAGTGATCGGCCTCGGGTGCATCGGGTTCCAATTCCAGGGTGGTGAAGACAGAACCGAGGAACAGCCAAGAGCCGAAGTCGCGGCTGACGAGATTGGTGTGTTTGCCTTGCCAGCCGATGCCCGCCTGTTCGGCGATGGCCTTTTCCAGTACCGGCGCGGTATCGACAAAGACCTTGGCATCGCCGCCATAGGTTGTGCAGAGAAAGGCAGCGAGCTGCTTCAGCTTCTTCTTGATGACGTCGTGATAATCGTCGCCGCGGGCATAGACCGAGATGGCGCCGCGATCCGTATCGACAAGGTCTTCGCGTGGATCATGATCGGGGCCGTAATTGACGCCGAGCACGATGATGCTTTTGGCCTCCGGCCACAGCGCGACGGGATTGGCCCGGCGCTCGGCATAGCGCGCCAGCCAATCCATGGATCCATGGCGGCCATCTTCGAGAAAGGCGCTGAGGCGTTCGGTGGCGTAGGGCGGTGCCGCGGCGGACGAGATGCGCACCGCCTCAAAGCCTTCTGCCAATGCCCGTGCGCGAACGGCGGCGGTGCGTTCAGAAATCGAGATCGGCATAATGCTTGACCGGCGGCTGCCCCGCCACGCGGTCGGCCAGGAGCGAGCGGAAGGAGGGGCGCGATTTCATGCGCATATACCATTCCTTCAACGGCGCGCTCGCATCCCACGGCACTTCGCCAAAATAATCCAGCGCCGAGATTTGCGCCGCCAGCGCCAGATCGGCGATGGTGCAAGCGCGGCTGACGAGATTGCCGCGCTCATCCACGGTGGCACCGAGGGCTGGAATGAGCTCGCGCAAGGCATCCCGCCCGGCCCGGATGACATTCATATCGGGGGTGGAACGCGTCGGGCCGCCGGTGAAGCGCGGATTGGCTTTCTCGAAGACGATGCGGCGGGTCACCTGATCGCCGAAGGTCATGATGGTCCAATCGAGCCAGCGCAGGGCTTCGGCCCGCTCGACCGCGTCCTCCGGCACCAGCGGGTTGTCGCCATAATTGCCTTCAACGTGATCGAGAATGGCCCACAGCCCGATGCAGATTGTGCCGTCGTCATCCTCGAAGATGGGATGATGGGCGTGATAATCCTCCGCCGCCACGGGATCGATGACGAGACGCTTCTCGCCGATAACAAGGCGGACAAGCCGGGAGGCGGGCTGCAGAATAAGATGGGTCAGGCGGCGCATCGCCCTAGTGTAATAAAACTGCCGCCGCGCTCCTAGAGGCAATTCGTATCTTTGGCCTTATCGTAAGCACCAATCGAGATCGTCGCGGGTGACGTCGCGGGTGCGGGCGAGGGCGCGCGACATCCGCCGCTTCGGCGCCTTGGTGGCGCGCCATTTGTCGGGATTGGGCAGAACCGAGGCTAAAAGCGCGGCCTGCGCGGGCGATAAGCGAGAGGATGTGGTGTGGAAATAGGCTTCAGAGGCCGCTTCGGCGCCGAAATTGCCGTGGCCCCAATCAACAAGATTCAAATACGCTTCAAGAATACGCTTTTTGGGCCAAACAAATTCGACCAGCACCGTCAGGTAAGCTTCGGCCCCTTTGCGCACCCAACTGCGGATCGGCGCCAGGAATAAGGTCCGCGCCACCTGCTGGCTGATAGTGGAGGCGCCCCGCAGCGTCTTGCCGGGGTGGTCATCATGCTGTTTCAGCGCCAGCTCGATATCTTCGACATCGAAGCCGTGATGGGTGCAGAAGAGCTGATCCTCGGAGCCGATTACCGAATGCTTGAGGGCAGGCGACATGCTGTCGATCGAGCGCCAGGAGTGATGCACCTCTTGCTGGGTGATCATATAGCCAAGCATCTGCGGCGTGACCGGCACGGGCACGAAGCGGAAAAGGGCGAGATAGGCCAGCGGCAAGGGCACGAAGAGGATGAACAGAATGATGAAAATACGCCGTAGCCTGCGCATGCGCCCTCCATTCCAGATGCGGCCGATGACACTCACGATGCCCCCCGCTTGCGCGAGAGCTTAAAGCTTTGCCTGCTTCAGGCGCAACGCATTGGCGATGACCGAGACCGAGCTGACACTCATTGCCGCAGCGGCCAACATGGGCGAGAGCAGCCAGCCGGTGAAGGGATACAGCACCCCCGCCGCGAGCGGCACACCGAGAAGATTATAAGCAAAGGCGAAGAACAGATTCTGCTTCATGTTGCCGAGGGTGGCTTTGGCAAGGTGACGGGCGCGTAACAGCGCCGCCAAATCGCCTTTGAGCAGCACCAATCCTGCGGTGGCAATGGCGGCATCTGAGCCCGAGCCCATGGCAATCGCCACTTCGGCCGCAGCCAGCCCCGGCGCATCATTGACGCCGTCCCCGGCGAAGGCGACGCTATGGCGTTCGGCTTGCAACGATTTGACGAGATCGGCTTTGCCGGCGGGAGAGAGCCGGGCGTGGGTGTTTGTGATGCCCGCCTCGCGCGCGATGACCGCGGCGGTGGCCTCCTCATCGCCGGTTGCCATGACGATGGCAAGGCCGCTGCGGGCAAGCTCTGCCAGCAATTCGCGTGCGCCCGGTTTCAGCGGGTCTTTGGCGGCGACAAACCCGATGGCGGTGTTGCCCCGGGCGACGAAAATCACCGTGGCACCTTCGGTGCGAAGCGCTTCGGCAGCGGCGGCAAGCGTGGTAGTATCGATGCCACGGCTGGTGAGGAGCGTGGCGTTGCCGACAAGGACTGTGGCGCCGTCGATCATTCCCGACAGACCTTGACCGGTGATGCTGGCGAAATCCGTCACCTGCGGCAGTGCGAGGCCCTTGGCTTTTTCGCCGATGGCATGGGCGAGGGGGTGAGCGCTGCTGGATTCCAGAGCGGCGGCCAGGGTGAGAACATCGGCTTCAGAGGCGCCCGTCGCGGTCTGAATGGCAATGACTTGCGGCTTGCCCTGGGTGATGGTGCCGGTCTTGTCGATCACCAGCGTGTCGGCGCTGGCGAATTTTTCCAGCGCGGCGGCATTGCGGACCAGCACACCCGAATGGGCGCCACGCCCCACCGCGACCATTACCGACATTGGTGTGGCGAGGCCCAGTGCACAGGGACAAGCGATAATGAGGACCGAGATGGCGGCGAGCAGGGCGTAATCGAAGGAAAAACCAGCCGCGAGCCAAGCGGCGAAAGCGATGATAGCGGCAAGGGTCACCAGCGGAACAAACCAAGCGGCCACCTTGTCGGCGAGGCTTTGGGTGGGGGCGCGGCTTCGCTGGGCTTCGGCGACCAGGGCGACGATCTTCGCGAGCATGGTATCGGCGCCAATGCGGGTGGCGCGGATGACGAGAGCGCCGGTGCCGTTCAACGTACCCCCGGTGACAAGAGTACCGGGCTCTTTTTCGACGGGAAGTGATTCACCCGTCAGCATGGATTCATCGATGGCGCTTTGACCTTCGATCACCTCGCCATCGGTGGGTACGGCATCACCGGGGCGGACAATGAGGACATCCCCCACAGCCACGTCGGAGAGAGGGATGGTTTCGCTGCCGCTGGCGGTGCGGCGCTGCGCCGTCTTCGGTGCCAAATCGAGTAGCGCACGGATGGCGGCGCCCGTGCTGGCGCGGGCGCGCAATTCCAGAACTTGGCCAAGCAACACCAAGGTTACGATGACGGCGGAGGCTTCGAAATAGACCGGCGGGCCCATGCCGTCGCCATGATAGGCCATCGGCACCAGCGACGGCGCGATCAACACAACAAGGCTGTAAAGAAACGACACGCCCACGCCGATGGCGATCAAGGTGAACATATTGGCGTGACCGCTGATGGCGCCTTTGACGCCACGGACAAAGAAGGGGTAGCCCGCCCACAGCACCACGGGGGCCGACAAAAGCGCTTCAATCACGGCTTGGAGCGTGGGCGGCAGAATGCTGACCGCATGGCCTGCCATGGCGAGCAGAAAAACCGGCACCGTCAGCGCCAGCGCAATTTTGAAGCGAAACAGCATATCGCGGTATTCGCTGTCATCCTGCGCTGCGGCGGGATCGGCCGGTTCCAGCGCCATGCCGCAAAGCGGGCAGGTGCCCGGGCCCATCTGCTTGATCTCGGGATGCATCGGGCAGGTGTAGAGGACATTCTTGCCGCCCCCAGTTACGGGCTGCGGCTTGGCCGGCGCGGCATGGTGGTGGCCGTGGCCGCTGCTGTCGGGCTTTGCCTGCGGCGCGAGGTACTTTTCCGCTTCGGCTTCGAATTTGGCTTTGCAGCCCGCGGAGCAGAAGAAATATTCCGTACCCTGATGGGTAAGGGTATTGCCTTTGGCTTTGGCCACCGCTTTGAACGGAGTCATGCCGCAGACCGGGTCTTTGGCGCGCTCGGTGGCCGCCGGTTCGGCGGTTCCCCCTCCGGTCACTGCGTGACCACCTCCACCGTGCACGAGGGAGGAAACATATTTTTCCGGATCAGCCTGGAATTTGTCGCGGCAGGTGATGCTGCAAAATACGTAATGCACGCCCTTATAATGGGCGTCGTTGCCTTTGATGATGGCCTTTTCGGGATCGGGCGTCATGCCGCAAACGGGGTCGCGGCTCTGCAGGGTGTCATTTTCCATAGCGGCTGAACAACTCCACGAGTTCGTCGAATTTCTGTTTCTGGTCGCTGGCATCGCCGTTCTTGATGGCATGCGCGACGCAATGGGCGGCGTGGCCCTTCAAGACCACGGCTTCGACCTTGGTGAGGGCGGCTTTGATTGCTTCGATCTGGTTGAGCACATCGATGCAATAGCGCTCTTCCTCGACCATGCGCGAGACGCCGCGGACCTGGCCCTCGATGCGGGCGAGGCGGGAGAGAAGTTTGGGATCGGCGACTGTCAACGCGTACCCTCCGGGGGTATATACCGGGAGGGGGTATAACGCGTTTAGGCCCGACGTACAAGCAGGACGCCGAGAGCAACCGGTGGCATCATGGGCAAGGTCGGTCAGGTGGTAAGAAGATGCTGGAGCGGTGGTTTTGCTCGGCTATGGCTGAAACGCCTGCTGGAGCAATGTGCTACCGCGCTTTGGCACCGGCGTTTTGCATTTTGCCGAACCACGCCTCGCAGGCGTTGTCGGACATTTTGTCGACCGAACCGATCAAGGTACGCCGCGCGGGCCGGATGCCGGATAGGGCCAGTACATTGGCCTCCACCGCGCGCACCGCATGGGCGCCGAAATACCAACGATAAACAAAGCTCGGCATGCCCATGGTGACGACGAGATGGGCGGTCTTGCCCTGTAAGCGTTTTGCCGAAGTAAGATCAGAAGGATCAGCGAGTACGAAATCGGGGCGAAAGACTTGCTCGAACAGGCCCTTCAGCATAGCGGGAACATTGCCCATCCATAAGGGGTGCACGATGACGATGTGGTCGGCCCAGCCGATGGCGTTCTGGACCCGGGCGGCATCCCCTTGGGCGCTGCCGTCGTCAAAATCGGCTTTGCTGCGTACCAGGGGAATGGTCATCATGCCGAGATCGAAACGCCGCACTTCGTGGCCCGAGCGCAGCGCGCCCGCGGCATAGGCATCCACCAGACCGGCACAAAGCCGCTCTGGGGAAGGGTCTGGGTGACCATCGAGAAGAAAGATGCGTTTCATATTCAGGCAGTTGGTGAATTCACCACCACACTGCCTGAAGCGCCTGTGTCGGTTAAGGCACGGTGTTGCCGCGCGTCACTTGGACAATCTTTGCGACAATCACTCCGCCGGCATGGCCTCGCGCCGCTCCGACAAGGGATGGGCGAGGCGGCTGATCATTTCCTTTGGCACCACCTGCCAGAAATGCTGCAGTTCGACATCCCATTGGGTCAGAAGTTCATTGGCCCAAGCCGAGCCCGTTTCGCTGTGATGTTCCGCAATGAGATCGCGCAGCACACGCTGCCAATGGGCGGTTTCGAGGCGGTGGTAGACGATGCTGTCCGCATTGACGTGGTCGCTGAAGCGTTTGTCGGCATCATACACAAAGGCCATGCCGCCAGTCATGCCGGCGCCGAAATTGTCGCCGACGCGGCCCAAGATCGCCACCACGCCACCAGTCATGTATTCGCAGCCGTTGGAGCCGCAGCCTTCGATCACTGCCGTGGCACCGGAATTGCGCACCGCGAAACGCTCGCCTGCCTGGCCCGCGGCGAAGAGCTTGCCCGCGGTGGCGCCATAGAGCACGGTGTTGCCGATGATGGTGTTGTCGCGCGCCACGAAGGCCGCCGACATCATCGGGCGGATGGCGATGGTGGCACCCGATAGGCCTTTGCCGACATAATCATTGGCATCGCCAAAGACTTCGATCTTGATGCCTTGCACGGCAAAGGCGCCGAGCGATTGGCCGCAAGAGCCGCGCAGCTTGAGGGTGAGGTGGCCCGGCGGCAGGCCGGTCATGCCCCATTTGCGCACGATATGGGATGACATGCGGGCACCAATCGTGCGCATGGTGTTGCGGACGTTATAGGTGAGCTGCATCTTCTCGCCATGATCGAGCAGGGCAAATGCGTCCTTCTCGACTTGGGCGTCGAGGGTGTCGGGGACTTCGTTGCGGCCCTTTTGCGTCGAATAGCGGGCGTGGTTGCCGGGATCGGCTTGCACCAGCAGCGGATTGAGATCGAGATCATCCAGCTCTTCATGGCCGCGGCTGATCTGGGTGAGAAGGTCGGTGCGGCCGATCACCTCTTCCAGCTTGCGAAAGCCGAGGCTGGCCAAAATCTCGCGCACCTCTTCGGCCATGAAGCTGAAGAGGTTGATCACCTTGTCGGGCGTGCCGGTGAATTTCTCGCGCAGTTTTTCGTTCTGGGTGCAGACCCCGACAGGGCAGGTGTTGGAATGGCATTGGCGCACCATGATGCAGCCCATGGCCACCAGTGAAGCGGTGCCGATGCCGAATTCTTCTGCCCCCATCATCGCCGCCATGACGATGTCGCGGCCGGTGCGCAGCCCGCCATCGGTGCGCAAGGTGACGCGATGGCGAAGATTGTTAAGTGTCAGGATTTGATTGGCTTCGGTCAGGCCCATTTCCCAAGGACCGCCGGCATATTTGATGGAGGTCTGCGGTGAAGCGCCGGTGCCGCCATTGTGACCGGAGATCAGGATCACGTCGGCTTTGGCTTTGGCGACGCCCGCGGCAATGGTGCCGATGCCAGTGGCGGCGACCAGCTTCACGCAGACGCGCGCTTCGGGATTGATCTGCTTAAGATCGTAGATGAGCTGGGCCAAATCCTCGATGGAATAGATATCGTGATGCGGCGGCGGCGAGATCAACATGACGCCAGGGGTGGCATGGCGCAGACGCGCGATCATCTCGGTGACTTTGAAGCCGGGCAGTTGGCCGCCTTCGCCCGGCTTGGCGCCTTGGGCGACTTTGATTTCGAGCTCGCGGCACTGGTTGAGATATTCCGCGGTGACGCCGAAGCGGCCGGAAGCGACTTGCTTGATCGCCGAATTGGCATTGTCGCCATTGGATTTTGGTTTGAAGCGGGCAGGGTCTTCGCCGCCTTCACCGGAATCCGATTTGGCGCCGATGCGATTCATGGCGATGTTGAGCGCCTCATGGGCTTCGGGCGACAGGGCGCCGAGACTCATGCCGGGCGTGACGAAGCGCTTGCGGATCTCGGTGATGGATTCCACTTCCTCCAGCGGCACGGCGCTGGCAGCGGAGCGAAAATCCATCAGATGGCGCAGCGCGATGGGCGGCATGGCGCGCACACCTTCTGAGAAGCGCTTGTAGGTAGAATAGCTTTCGGTGGCGACCGCCGTCTGCAAGATATGGATCAGGTCGGCTTTGTGGGCGTGGGTCTCGCCCAGATTGCGCGCTTTGTAGAAGCCGCCGATGGGCAAAGTGGTGAATTCGTCATCGAAAGCTTTGGCATGCAGGCGCGCGATTTTCTTGGCGATGCCGATCATGCCCATGCCGGAAATGCGGCTCGGCATGCCGGGGAAAATGTCGGCGACCATGGAGCGCGACAGACCCACGGCCTCGAAATTATAAGCGCCGCGGTAAGAGGAAATCACCGAGATACCCATCTTGGAGACGATCTTGAGAAGCCCAGCGCTGACCGAATCCAGATAGCGCTTGACGCAAGTACCCAGCGACACGGCGCCGAACAGGCCATTGGCGTGACGCTCGGCAATGCATTCCTGCGCCAGATAAGCGTTGACCGTGGTGGCGCCCACGCCGATCAGCACGGCGAAATAATGTGTATCCAGACATTCCGCCGAACGCACATTGATCGAGGTGTAGGTGCGAAGGCCGCGGCGGACGAGGTGGGAATGCACCGCGCCCGTGGCTAAGATCATCGGCACCGGCGCCATCGTGTCCGATAGGCGTTCGTCCGTGAGGATGAGGTGGTTATAGCCTTGCAGCACCGCCTCTTCGGCCTCGGTGCGGATGCGCTCGATGGCCTGATGCAGACCTTCGCCGTCCGATGCTACCGCAAAGGTGCAGTCGATCTCGTAAAAGCGGCCCTCCAGATGGTCCTTCATGCGCAGGAACATGCCGGTGGAAATCACCGGGCTTTCCAGGGTGAAGACCTCGGCCTGCTTTTCGTCTTGCGCCAGCACGTTGCCGAGATTTTGGAAGCGTGTTTTCAGGCTCATCACCCGCGCTTCGCGCAAGGGATCGATGGGCGGGTTGGTGACTTGGGAAAAGTTCTGGCGGAAATAATGCGATAGCGGACGATATTTCTCCGACAGCACGGCGAGCGGGGTGTCGTCACCCATCGAGCCGATGGCTTCTTTGCTGTCTTCCACCATGGGGTGAAGGATCGCTTCCATGTCTTCCATTGTGTAACCGGCCGCGGCCTGGCGCAGGCGACGCGTCTCCTTGTCGAACAAGATGGGTTCATCCCCGGGGCCGATAATGGATTCCAGATCGACGACGCGTTTGATCCAGTCTTCGTAGGGGTATTGCGCCGCGAGCGTGTCTTTGATCTTGCGGTCTTCGTAGAAGATACCTTCGTCGAGATCGAGCGCCACCATCTGGCCGGGTCCGACGCGGCCCTTGCGGGTGACATGGGCGTCGTCGAGCGTGTTCATGCCGGTCTCGGAGCCGACGACGAGAAGACCGTCGTCGGTGAGGGCATAGCGCAGCGGACGCAGGCCGTTGCGATCCATCCCGGCGATCACCCAGCGCCCATCGGTAGCGGCGAGCGCGGCGGGGCCATCCCAAGGCTCCATCACGGCATTGGCGTAAGCGTACATCGCCCGGTGGCTGTCGGGCATGGTCGAGGCTTGTTTGTTCCAGGCTTCGGGCACCAGGATGGTTTTGGCCAGGGGGGCGGCACGGCCCGCGCGCACCAGAACCTCGAACACCGAATCCAGCGCGGCGGAATCCGATCCCCCCGGCTGAATGATCGGCTTGATGTCTTCACCCGCCGCGCCAAAGAGATCCGAGGCCATTTTGACCTCGTGGTTCTTCATCCAGTTGATGTTGCCTTTGACGGTGTTGATCTCGCCGTTATGGGCCAACATGCGGAAGGGTTGTGCCAGCCGCCACGTCGGAAAGGTGTTGGTGGAATAGCGCTGATGGAAAATCGCGAAAGCCGAGACGAAGCGCTCGTCGACCAGATCGGGATAGAAGGTGGAAAGCTGCTCGGCCAGGAACATGCCTTTGTAGATCAAGGAGCGCGTCGACAGCGAGCAGATATAGAAGTCTTGAATGGCGGCATTGCGCACGGCTTTTTCGATGCGGCGGCGGCAGAGGTAGAGCTTGCGGTCCAGCTCTTCCAGATTGTCGCTGTCGCCGGTATCGATCATGACCTGTTCGATTTCGGGACGCGTGGCATTGGCTTTTTCGCCGATGATGGAAATGTTCACCGGCACCTGACGCCAGCCGTAAAGATAAAAACCGGAGCGCAGGATTTCGGATTCGACGATGGTGCGGCAGGTCTCCTGCGCCACATAATCGGTGCGCGGCAGAAAAATCTGGCCCACGGCGATGCGGCCCGAGCGCTGGGCGTGGCCGGTCTGCTGCACCTGGGCGCGGAAAAATTCCTGCGGCACCTGGATGTGAATGCCAGCGCCGTCGCCGGTTTTGCCGTCGGCGTCTACCGCGCCGCGATGCCAGACGGCTTTCAAGGCTTCGATGGCACGGGTGACGACTTCGCGGCGTGGCTTGCCGTCGATGGCAGCGACAAGACCGACGCCGCAAGCATCATGCTCTTGATCCGGAGAATAGGCGTGGCCGTCTTCGAGCTTTTTGGTGTTGGCAATGTAGCGGGCGACGTCTTGTTGTGCTTCATCCATCGTCATCACTCCGCCGCCAGGGTCAGTTTTTCTTCGAGGTAGGTATGGATCGCGGCAGCGGCATCGCGGCCATCACGCACAGCCCAGACCACCAGCGAGGCACCGCGCACGATATCGCCGCCCGCAAAGACACCATCGAGATTGGTCGTCATGGTGGAGGGTTTGATGCGGATCGTGCCCCATTTGCTGACCGACAAATCCGGTTCGGCAAAGCTCACGGGCAAAGGCTCGGGATCAAAGCCCAGCGCCTTGATGACGAGATCGGCTTTGAGGGTGAAATCGGCGCCTTTGATTTCTTCCGGGGCTTTGCGGCCCGAAGCATCGGGCAGGCCAAGCCGCATCTTGGAAATGCGCACCCCCGCGACGTCATTGTTGCCGAGGAAGCCCTTGGGCAGGGTCAGCCATTGAAAATCGACGCCTTCTTCTTCGGCATTGGTCACTTCGCGCAAGGAGCCCGGCATATTGTCCCGGTCGCGGCGATAAAGGCAGGTGACGGATTTGGCACCTTGGCGCAGCGCGGTGCGGACGCAATCCATGGCGGTGTCGCCGCCGCCGATCACGGCGACGTCTTTGCCATCCGCGTTCAGCTTGCCGCTGTCGAAATCGGGCACGGCATCGCCAAAGCCTTTGCGATTGGAGGCGATGAGGAATTCCAGTGCCGGCACGATGGCGCCCCGACCGACGCCGGGGGCTTCGATTTCGCGGGCTTTATAAACGCCGGTAGCGATGAAGACGGCATCATGCTGGATGCGGATATCGGCGAGGCTGGCATCGCGGCCAATTTCGAAATTCAGCTTGAAGACAATGCCGCCATCTTCCAGCCGCTTGACGCGGCGCATGACGACATCCTTCTCCAGCTTGAAGCCGGGAATGCCATAGGTGAGCAGGCCCCCGGCGCGGTCGTGGCGATCATAGACGGTGACTTGGTAACCCTTCACACGCAGTTGCTCGGCGCAAGCGAGCCCCGAGGGGCCAGCTCCAATGATGCCGATGGAGTGGGCGCGCTCACGCTTGGGGGCCAAGGGTTTGACCCAGCCTTTTTCCCACGCAGTGTCGTTGATGTATTTTTCCACCGCGCCGATGGTGACCGTGCCATGGCCTGATTGCTCGATGACGCAATTGCCTTCGCAGAGGCGATCCTGCGGACAGATGCGGCCGCAAATTTCCGGGAAATTGTTGGTCGCCTGGGAGAGTTCATGGGCCTCTTGCAGGCGGCCTTCGGAGGTCAGTTTCAGCCAGTCGGGGATGTTGTTCTGCAGCGGGCAATGCACCTGACAGTAGGGCACGCCGCATTGGCTGCAACGCGAGGCCTGTTCAGCCGCCTTGGCAGCAATGAACTCGGCATAGATTTCGTGAAAGTCGCCCGTGCGCTGGGCGGCTTCGCGCTTGCCGGGCATTGTCCGTCCCAGGCTGACGAATTTGAGCATTTTCTCGACCATACCGGGTGGGTAAGGGAGAATCGGGCCGGAATCCAGCGGAAAATGCGATATAGGTCAGCAAACTATACCCATAATTTTGGCGAGGCGCGGAAATGTGCGGAAGGTTGCATGTATTTCGCACAGAAAAGTAAATAATACTGTCTCGTTAGCCTAAGCCATTATGGTGGAGCAAAAAAGGGCCGCCCTCGCGGACGGCCCCATTGGAAGATTTCCGCTGTAGCTTACTTTGCCCCTATGGCCTCCTTCAGCCCGGGCACGAATTCGGCGCCATGAGGAACCTGGGCAGTGGATTTGGCCAGCGCGTCTCCGATGGGCTCGGCGCGGCCGCCGAGATTCTTGGCCAGAAACTCTTCGGCCACCGCGTTGAAGGCGATGTTGTTCACCGGTCGGGCAAAGCCATGGCCTTCATCGGGGAAGAGCACATAGGTAACCGGGATGTTCTTGTCCGCCATGGCTTTGACGATTTGATCGGACTCGCGCTGATTGACACGCGGATCGTTGGCGCCTTGGCCGATGAGCAGCGGCTTCTTGATCGCGTCCGCCTTGAACAGCGGCGAACGGTCATGCAGCAGCTTTTGGCCATCCGGCGTGGTGGGATCGCCCATACGCTTATAGAACTGCACCTTGCCCGCTTCCCAATAGGGTGGGATTGTTTGCAGCAAGGTGGCAAGGTTGGACGGGCCTACGATATCGACACCGGCAACGAAAGTGTCGGGTGTGAAGGTGAGGCCAGCCAGCGTGGCATAGCCGCCATAAGAGCCGCCCATGATGGCGACCTTGTCTTTGGTGGTGATGCCGTTCTTGATCGCCCAATCAACGGCATCGATCAAATCGTCATGCATCTTGGCGCCCCATTGCAAGTCGCCTGCGGAGATGTAGGTTTTTCCAAAACCCGTCGAGCCGCGGTAATTTGCGCTCAACACCGCATAGCCGCGATTGGCTAGCCATTGATGATAGGGCTGATAGCCGTATTGATCACGCGCCCAGGGACCGCCATGAACGAACAATACGAGCGGCAGGGGACGATCGGGAATGCCATTGCCATCGGAATCGCTGCCGGGCGGCAGGCTGAGATAGGAGACTTCCGTTAAGCCGTCGCGAGTCTTGATTTCGACCGGATGCATGGCCGCCAGGGGCACGCCGGAAAGCTCTGGCCGGCTGACATAGAAGAGCTTCACGCTCTTGGTTTTGCGATCATAAAGATAGACGGCGGGCGGAGCGGTGACCGTATCCACCGACACGGTCCACAGATCATCGGCATAGTCGCGCGAGCTGACGATGATGTCGCCCTTCAGGGTCTTTTTCAGGAAGTCGAGATCGCCTTTGACCGCTGGATCAATCGCGGTCCATTCGTTCTGCAGATAGTTCACCGAATAGGCTTCGATCCGGCCGGTTTTGGGATTGGTCAGGGCGCCATCGATATCGGCTTTGTTGCTTTCGGCGAGCACCGTGGTCTTGCCGCTGGCAACGTCTTCGGCAATCAGCGCCGCCTTGTCGCGGCCGCGCGAATCTACCCAATAGAGGGTCTTGCCGTCCACCGTGTAACCGGCTGGTGCGGTGGTTTGCGAATCTTCCAAGCCGACGCTGGCGAAGGGTTTTTCTTCGACTTTGCCCCCGACGATCTTGAAGAAGTCGTTGCCCCCATCGGGGCGTGAGCGGATGGCGCCGCGCAGCGTCAGTGCTTCATCGGCAAGAAAGGCCGCATACTCGCCCTTGTTCTCGAGGAGCAAGGCAAGCTTGCCGCTTTTCAAATCGAGGCTATAGACGTCGTGCCACTTGGCATCGCGATTGTTCACTCCCACCAAGATGCGATCCTGCACTTGGTTGGAAACGGCAACGATTTCCACACGCGTCTTTTCGAAGGGCGTCAGCGCTTTCTGTTCACCACTCGTGACGTTGACGCCATAGAGCAGGAAGTTCTCATCACCGCCCTTGTCATTAACAAACAGAATCGCAGCCGAATCCGGGGCCCAGAAATAGCTGCGGATAGGACGCTTGGTTTCAGCGGTCAGAGGCTTGGCGGCGGACGGGTCATTGACCGGCGCCACCCAGATGTTCATCACCCCGTCACGCGGCGCCAGAAACGAGAGGAATTTTCCGTCCGGGCTGATCTTGCCTTGGCTATGGCTGGGATTGCCGAACAGTTTTTGCCGCTCGATCAGGGGCGCCTCCGCCGCGGACGCAGCGGTAACCGCGACGCCCAGCACCGTGAAGGCCGCAAAAAGCAGTGACTTCATAAATCCCTCCTTGTATGGAATTGCCCGAGTGCGATGAAGGTGGTCATGGGGCATCCGATCTGCAAGATGCCCGGCAAGCATGGCCCGGTCCGCGTTCCTGTGATAGGTCTTTGCTAGTCCTTTGACGCTGTTTTGTTGGGGTTTTTTCATGCATGATATTCTAAACGCGGTGCTTCTCGGGATCATCGAGGGGCTGACGGAGTTTTTGCCTGTCTCTTCCACCGGGCATCTGCTGGTGGGGGAGAGCTTGTTGGGGCTGCCCGACAACAAATGGGAAGCCTTCACCATCATTATTCAATTCGGCGCAATCCTTTCGGTGGTTGCCGTCTATTGGCGCAAATTTTGGAATGTGCTGGTGGGCCTGCCGAGTTCCGCCCAATCGCGCCAATTTGCCATCAATGTGATCGTGGCCTTTCTGCCGGCTGCCATCCTGGGCGCGACCGTCTTCAAATTCCTAAAGGAATATCTGCTGCAGCCGAGCATCGCGCCGATGGTGATTGCGGTGGCCTGGATTGTGGGCGGCGTGCTGATCCTGGTTCTGGAGCGGATGGCTCCGAAAGCGCGCTACCTCGATGGGGACAACTTGCCCTTTTGGAAGGCAATACAGATTGGTTTTTGCCAATGCGCGGCGCTGATCCCTGGCGTGTCACGCTCGGGTGCCACGATCCTCGGCGGTGAGCTGCTGGGCGTCGATCGCAAGGCCGGGGCGGCCTTCACATTCTATCTGGCGGTGCCGACGATGCTCGGTGCCACGGTTTATGAACTCTACAAGGAATGGCACACGCTGTCGGGCTCCGACACGAGCAATATCGTCATCGGTTTCGTGGTGTCGTTTATCGTCGCGTATTTTGTGGTGAAGGGCTTCATCGCCTTCATCGGGCGCTATGGCCTTGGCCCGTTCGGCTGGTATCGCATCGCCGCTGGCCTGGCGCTGCTGGCCTGGCTGTTCGTGAAGTAGCGCGAGGCCGCAATACACCGCACGACCGTCAAGGCCGCTCTTGAGGCGGCCTTGGCTTTATTCTCTTTGTACCAAAGTGCTTTTTACCGTGCCGGGATCTGTGCCTGTTCGCGGACGCGGTCGCCGAATTGGCCTTTGGGGTGGAAGCGCCAGAGATAGCCCGGCACGATGGCCTCGATGCTTTCGGGGGCAATGTCCAGATCGTCAAGCGTGAAGGCGCCCGGCTGCACTACCGCGTCGGTCTTGAGCAGACGCACCTGATCCATGGTGAGGAGCGGCCTAATCGGCAGGATGAAGCTCGGCAATTCCAGAAAGAACGCCTTGATGGTGGCAAGGAAGAACGGCACCGGCACCAAGAGGCGCTTGCGGCCGGTCTCTTTCAGAATGAATTCCATCAGGGCGCGGAAGCTGTAAACGCTCGGTCCGCCGAGCTGATAGGTGCGCCCGGCGGTGCGCTCATCGCTGACGGCGCGCACAATGGCCCCCGCCAGATCGGCGACATAGATCGGCTGAAAACGCGTATGTCCGCCACCGATCAGCGGCAGCAGAGGCAGAAAGCGTGCCATACCGGCAAAGCGATTGAAGAAGGAATCCTCCGGCCCAAAGACCAGCGAAGGGCGCAGGATGGTCACGCGCGGGAAAGCCTCGCGCATATTGCGTTCGCCCAGCCCCTTGGAGCGGGCATAGCTGGAATCGGCTTCGGTGTCGGCGCCAAGCGCGGAAATGTGCACCAGCGTGGTGACACCTGCGGCAAGGGCCGCGCGCGCGATGCGGCCCGGCGCGTCGATGTTGATGGATTCAAAGCCTTGCCGGCCGTGGCCGTACAACACCCCCGTGGCGTTGATCACGGCACCGGCACCCTCCACGGCGCGGACCACATCCTCGTCGTGGTTGATGTTGCCTTTAACGAGTTGAATCTGCCCGACTTGTCCAGCCGGCAAGAGGAAATTCGCCAGATTGGGTTTGCGGCAGACGGCTCTGATTCGGTAGCCCTCTTTGGCCAGGGCGCGGACGGCATGACGGCCAACAAACCCTGACGCGCCAAACACGGTTACAAGAGCATTCTGCATGACGCCGCCTCAAGAGGTTTAGACCCGTTCTATGCCACGATGGGGCGTCACTCTTCAACCGGTGTGGCGGGGGAGGTTAGCGTTTCAGCCACATAGGCCCGCTCCCCGGTGATCGGTTTGACATAGACGGTCACGATCCGGCGGGTCTTGGGGTCGACGAAACGCTCCAGCGTACGCGTCCAGCCCTTGCCGTCGGGCAGCCGGTCCAGGATTTTCTTGTAAGCGTAGCGCTCATAGATGATGCCGAAGACGAACATCGCCCCCCAAATCATAAGGAGGATGGCGGCGGGGTAGCTGCCGGCCCAAAGCGCCATCGCGCCAGAGGCGAACATCGCGCCGCCGAGCACCAAAACAATATTACGCAGCATGGTCAGGCTCCAGCACCACCGCAGTGCCATAGGCGACGATTTCGCTCATCATTTGGCCGATTTCCGAGGAATCAAAGCGCATCATCAGGATGGCATTGGCACCCATCGCGGCGCCGTTGGCAACCAGCCGGTCCACCGCCTGGCGGCGGGCTTCTTCCAAAAGCTGGGTGTATTCATGGATCTCTCCGCCCAGGATAGTGCGCAGGCTGGCAATGATATTGCCGCCGAGCCCGCGGGACCGCACCACCACGCCAAAGACTTGGCCCAGGGTTTGGACCCGGCGATAACCCGGAACGGTTTCGGTCGTGGCAACGAGCATGGAACGCTCCTGACTTTGGGGCCCTGCCGCTTCGCTGCGTGAGGGCGGGTGGCGCGGTGCAGCGCCCAATATAGAGGGCCATTTGGGCCAGGGGGAGCCAATCGGGCGCCTTCAAGGGGTAAATCTAGGCCCTGCTTCAAAAAAACCGTCTCGCCGGGCGCTTGTAGCCGATCCTCGCGTTGACTTGCGGCGGCAGGCTGAATAAACACGCCTCCCCAACCCGTGCCCAGATGGCGGAATTGGTAGACGCACTAGTTTCAGGTACTAGCGCTGCGAGGCGTGCAGGTTCGAGTCCTGTTCTGGGCACCATTTGTTCTTCCGCGGACGTTCGCAGGCGTTCGCCCAGGACCGCAAATCACAGAAATTGCTATAGTTTATCGTTCTTGGCTGTCCGCCGGTGTGTTTGACAAGCCGCTCCATTTGTTGGTCCTGTGTTGGTCCCGAGGGGGTCTGAGACCCCCTTGTTGGTCCGGGTTTAGGCGGGCAGGCGAGAGAGCGTGAATGTCACTGACCGATCTGCTGTGTCGAGGAGCGAAACCCAGGGCGGGGCGCTGGAAACTGTCGGACGGCGGCGGCCTTCAGCTTTGGGTACAACCGAACGGGACACGATTCTGGCATCTCGCCTATCGCTATCAGGGCGCCCAGAAACAGCTATCGCTCGGTCCTTATCCCGCCGTCTCCCTCGCCGATGCACGTGAGAGGCGAGAGACGGCGCGGAAACTTCTTCGGGAAGACATCGATCCAGGAGGGGCCAAGAAGAAGGAAAAAGAAGACCGGAACCTACCGGGCGATACCTTCAAGGAGGTTGCCTTCGAATACGTCGAGAAGCATCGGCGTGAGGGCCGCGCTTCAGCGACGCTGATCAAGAAGGAATGGCTGCTCGATTTTGCCTATCCGACGTTGGGCTCGAAGCGCGTTTCTGAAATCCGTCCCATCGACGTATTGCGAGTTCTGCAGGAGCCGGAATCTCGTGGCTGCTACGAGACTGCACGTCGGCTGAAGTCGACGATCGGTGCGGTCTGCCGCTACGCTATCGCCACTGCGCGCGCAGAGATGGATCCGACTTCCGCGCTACGTGGCGCGCTGACGACTCCTACCGTCAAGCCTCGTGCTGCCATTACCGAACCAAAAAAGTTCGGCGGTCTGCTTCGCGCGATCGACAGCTTTGATGGGCAGCCCACGACCCAGGCCGGGCTGAAGCTCATCGCGATCCTCTTCCCTCGCCCTGGCGAGCTACGGACAGCGGAATGGGACGAGTTCGATTTTGAAACGAACATTTGGACAATCCCCGCGCCAAAAACGAAGATGCGCCGGGAGCACAAAATCTACCTACCACCGCAGGCGCTCGACGTACTCGAAACACTTCGTCCGATCACGGGACATCGCAGGCTTGTGTTTCCTGGCTTTCTGTCCGCCGACAAGCCGATATCGGAAAATACACTGAATGGTGCCTTGCGGCGCTTGGGCTATGGTCAGGACGAAATGACCTCGCACGGTTTTCGTGCATCGGCTTCAACGCTTCTAAACGAGTCGGGCAAGTGGAGCGCAGATGCCATCGAGCGCCAGCTTGCGCACGTCGAGAGCAACAATGTGCGACGCGCTTACGCCCGTGGTACCCATTGGGATGAGCGCGTGCGGATGATGATCTGGTGGGCTGACTATCTGGATCAGTTGAGATCAACCGCAATCGTGAGCAAGCTGCGGAAGGTTTCCCAACGATAGGGTGCGGATGTCGGCTTCATGCTGAAATCTTGTCCAATCGTGACCTCAGCTGTGAAGACCGCAAGACGACGGAGCCGTGAACGAGTTCTACCGTCAAAGCATCGGAGCCTCCGATGTGGACAAGGTTTTGACCGCGAGGCACCGACTGCGTTGAGCGATAGACTTCTTGCTATCAATCAATAAGAAGGCGCATCTTGATCGATAGAAAGGTTATCTATCGACCATGACATGGAACTGGCAGCGACCAGAATGGCCGGAATTTTCGTGGAATTCCACGTCTCTCAGAAGAGCGGAAGAGCACTTTCTGATGGGCGGCGGGATGTTCAGTCGATTGGTCGCGCCGTTGACGGCAGTCAGGAAGTCCGCCGTCAGGGCAGGCGTTCGTCACGTCCTGCCGCATGCATAGTCTCGGCTGGACCCTGTGCTCCTTTGAACATCAAGCCGAAGAGATCGCTGAACGCATCGTCGTTCCAGCCATTCGGCTGTTCGCTCCCACGCGCGTAGCGGCGACCAGCCTCGCCGTCGGCTTGATCGCGATAGGAAGGCTGACGCTCATGACCAACCGCATCAATCTCGCCGCGGTCAAATTGGCCACGTTTTCTCGGGTCGGAAAGCAGTTCGTTGGCGTTCGAGGCATACTTGGGCTTTGTGTGGTAGGAGCGTCACCAAGCAGGCGGCAATCATTTTTGCGTCCGAATGTGCCGACGGCCCATCAGGAAGTTCCGTAATCAATGACGTCAATCTTTGCGTTGCGGCATATTCGGGCAATTTCGCCAGTTCTGCAGCCACTTGCCAAGGGTCTTGGTCAAGCCGCGCCAGCGTCGAAAGAACGCTGAGCAGCATTCCATTTTTTTCCTCTCCGATCGGTGCGAACAGGAAGTTGTCGTATTCAGATCCAAGGCACAAAACAGAAGCAGAATGCGCCATTTCACCCACCAAACTTCAACGACATTATCGAGCAGTTAGTACCGACGACAACACTAAGAGCGTGGCCGTCGTAACTGCGAAACCCAGACCATATTGTTTGGCGCCGCGCCGCGCCGCGTTAGGCTCGGAAAATACGCAGGCCCTGTTCACATCTCGAAACGTACGCGCGCCAAGTTTCGATTCGCAAAAGGGATGCGACGGAAGTCGGCGTAATCCGGCGTCTCGTCGGAACTCTTGCCGTAAACTCCGCTTGGTACGCTTTTGAGACATGGATGAGTAGTTTCCGAGCCTGCCTCGCGGCACCGCTCGGCGGTTACTGTCGTATCAGGTCAATGATGCGCTCAAAACCGTCATTGTTGGCTGAGGTTCCATCTGCTGTCGGGCGATACCGCGGCGATGAAACCGCACAATGATGGCGATGCGGTCCCACGGTTGGGCGCCGGCGTCCGCCGACACTGATGATCCGATCGACGGAACAAAGGGACGATGAAGAAAACAAGTTCTGTCACCTGCCTTTTTCTGGATATTGGTGGCGTTCTGCTCACTGACGGCTGGGACCGTCACGCTCGAAAGCGGGCGGGGACGCACTTCAAGCTCGAGCACGCCGAGATGGAGGAACGCCATCACCTGACCTGGGACACCTACCAGCGGGGAAAGTTCACGCTGGATGAATATCTTGGTTTAGCGGTCTTCTACCGGAAACAACCGTTCACGCGGGCCCAATTTCGGCGCTTCATGTTTGCGCAATCGAAGCCCCACAGCGAGATGATCAATCTGATCGCTCGGCTCAAGTCACGCTACGCCCTTAAAGTGGCCGTCGTCAGCAACGAGGGGCGCGAACTGAACGCGTATCGGATCCGGACATTCAAGCTGAACCGGTTTGTGGATTTCTTTGTTTCTTCCTGTTTCGTCCACCTTCTCAAACCAGATTTCGAATTTTTCAGCTTGGCGCTGGACAGCGCACAGGTGTCCGCCGGGCAAGTTGTCTATATCGAAAATACGCCGATGTTCGCCGAGATCGCGGAAGGCCTGGGCATTCGTAGCATAATACATACCGATTATAGGTCCACCCGCGCGGAACTTGCCTCATTCGGATTGCGGGACGACGAATGAGTTATCTATGAAGCCAAATAATCCGCACATCCTGACGATCAATGGCGGCTCATCGAGCATCAAGTTCGCGCTGTTCGACGCGGCTGATTCATTCCGGCGCGTTCTGGAGGGCGTGCTTGAGCGGATCGGTCTGCCCGACGCCTCCTTTCGGGTGAAAGGACTGAATAAGGCGGACAACCTTTCGCGAGCGGTAACGGCACTGGACCACACGGCGGCCGTGAACGCACTGATGGATTGGATAGAGAAACGCAGTGATCACGATGCATTGACCGCGGTTGGGCATCGTGTGGTTCATGGCGGGCCAAAATATAGCAAGGCGCAGCGCATTACTGCGGAGATGGTTCAAGACCTGCACCAACTCAGCGCGTTCGATCCCGAGCATCTGCCGGAAGAGATTCTGTTGACCGCGGCGTTTCATCGCCGATTTCCGGATCTGCCCCAGGTGGCGTGCTTCGACACCGCCTTCCATCACGACCTGCCGCGTGTGGCGCAGTTGCTGGCGATCCCACGGCGCTACGAAGCGCAAGGCGTGCGGCGCTACGGGTTTCACGGTTTGTCCTATGCCTTCCTCTTGGGAGAGCTAGCACGCCTCGATGGAGCAGAAGCCGCGCGGGGCAGGGTTATACTCGCGCATCTTGGCAATGGCGCCAGTCTGGCGGCGGTGCGTGGCGGCAAATCAGTCGACACAAGCATGAGTTTCACGCCGACGGCCGGACTGCCGATGAGCACCCGCTCCGGTGACATCGATCCCGGAGTGATTTGGTTTCTGGCACGCACGGAACAAATGAGCGCGAAGCAGTTCAACGAGATGGTCAATTTTCATTCCGGATTGCTCGGGATATCCGAAACCAGTTCGGACATGCATGACTTACTCGACCGTGAAATGCAGGACGTGCGGGCAGCAGAAGCGGTTGCGGTGTTTTGTTATCAAGCCAAGAAGTGGATCGGTGCCTTTGCAGCGGCGCTCGGCGGCGTGGATACGCTGGTGTTCGCGGGCGGTATCGGGGAGAACGCCCCCGCGGTCCGAGCCCAGATTTGCGATGGGCTTGGGTTTCTCGGAATCGAACTCGACCAGAAACGTAACGGCGAAAATGCGCTGTTGAGTTCGCCGGATTCCTGTCGCGTCAAAGTACGGGTCATCCATACGGACGAGGAACTTGTGATCGCAAGGTCCGTCGCCAATGTCCTCAATCTCGGCACAATCAAGGAACCCAAGCCATGAAGACCGACACGCTCACGCCGGAATTGCTTCACAAGATGGATGCCTACTGGCGCGCGGCCAACTATCTGTCGGTCGGACAGATTTATCTATACGACAATCCGCTTTTGCGCGAACCGCTGAAGCTCTCTCACGTGAAGCCACTGGTGGTTGGGCATTGGGGTACGGTTCCGGGCCAGAACTTCATCTATGTGCATTTGAATCGGGTCATCAAGAAGTACGATCTCGACATGTTCTATATCTCTGGTCCCGGTCACGGTGGCGCCGCCTTGGTGGGTAATACGTACCTCGAAGGTACTTATAGCGAGATATATCCGAACGTCAGCCAGGACGAAGCCGGTCTCAAGATGCTGTTCAAACAGTTCTCGTTTCCCGGCGGAATTTCCAGCCATGTCGCACCAACAACGCCGGGTTCGATTCACGATGGCGGCGAAATAGGCTACTCGCTCAGCCACGCCTTCGGAGCCGCTTTTGACAATCCCGAGCTGATTGTCGCCTGCGTGATTGGTGATGGCGAAGCCGAAACGGGTCCATTAGCAACGTCGTGGCAGTCCAACAAGCTTCTTGATCCTATAACCGACGGTGCCGTGCTACCGATCCTGCATCTCAATGGCTACAAGATCAACAATCCTACCGTGCTGGCCCGCATCGAGCACGAGGAATTGGAGCAATTCCTACGGGGCTGCGGCTGGACGCCGTACTTCGTCGAGGGCGATGAGCAGGAAGAGATGCATGAGCTCATGGCAACCATTTTGGATCGCGCCATCGACGACATAAAGCGAATCCAAAAGAATGCTCGGGATAAGGGCGAGAGCGTTCGGCCGCGTTGGCCAATGATTGTCCTTAGGTCGCCCAAGGGCTGGACGGGGCCGAAAATCGTCGACGGTCTGAAAATCGAGGGCACGTCCCGGTCGCATCAGGTGCCGCTTCTGGTCGATCCGGAGCATCCCGATCATGTCAAGCTGCTCGAAAGCTGGATGAAAAGCTACAAGGCGGAAGAGCTGTTCGACGAAAATGGCCGGCTCCTATCAGAATTGGCTGCGTTGGCGCCGAAGGGTGACCGGCGGATGGGTGCCAATCCACACGCCAATGGCGGGGTTCTGCTACACGATCTGCGCATGCCGGACTTCCACGTCCACGCCGTGAAGGTTTCGTCGCCTGGTGCCGTTGAAGCGCAGGATACACATGTGCTCGGTGCGTTTTTGCGCGACGTGGCAAAGCTCAATCAGGACCAGCGCAATTTTCGCATCTTCGGCCCCGATGAAACCGCCTCCAATCTCTTGGACGCGGTATTTGAAGTCACTAACCGGCAATGGGATGCCCGCGTGGAAAAGGACGATGAATTCCTGGCACCCGCCGGACGCGTGCTGGACTCCATGCTGAGCGAGCATCAATGCGAGGGTTGGTTGGAAGGTTATCTGCTGACTGGACGGCATGGGCTGTTCAATAGTTATGAGGCCTTCATTCGCATCGTCGATTCCATGTTCAGCCAACACGCCAAGTGGCTGAAGGTGACGTTGGAGCTGCCCTGGCGGCGGAAGATCGCATCGCTGAACTATCTGCTCGCCTCCCATGTCTGGCAGCAAGATCACAACGGCTTCACGCATCAGGATCCCGGTTTCCTCGACCACGTTATCAACAAGAAAGCCGATATCGTTCGCGTTTATCTGCCGCCAGACGCGAACTGCCTGCTGTCGGTCTTCGATCACTGCTTGCGTAGCCGACATTACGTTAATGTGGTAGTGGCCGGCAAACATTTCCTCCCGCAATGGCTGAGCATGGATGCTGCGGTCATGCACTGCACGGAAGGTATCGGCATTTGGCAGTGGGCCAGCAACGATCAGGGCAGCGAACCGGACGTGGTCATGGCCAGCTGCGGAGATACACCCACGTTGGAGATATTGGCTGCTACTTCCATCCTTCGCGAACATCTACCCGATCTGAAAATCCGGGTGATCAATGTCGTCGATCTCATGAAGCTGCAGCCCAGTACGGAGCATCCGCATGGGTTGAGCGAACAGGAATACGATTCGCTCTTCACCAAGGACAAACACATCATCTTTGGATTTCACGGATATCCCTGGTTGGTCCATCGTCTGACCTACCGCCGGACGAATCGCAACATCCACGTCCGCGGTTACAAGGAAGAGGGCACGATCACAACGCCCTTCGACATGCGGGTGCAGAACGAACTAGATCGCTTTCATTTGGTGCAAGACGTGGTCGATCGCCTGCCGCATTTGGGTTCCAAGGGAGCCTATCTAAAGCAACAAATGCAGGACAAGCTCATCGAGCACAAGCACTACATCGATAAGCACGGCCAAGACCTGCCGGAGATCCGCAACTGGAAATGGGGCACTCCGACGTGAATGCGCGGAGCCTTATGGAAACCGCAAGGGCGTTGGTTGCCGGCGATAAGGGTCTATTGGCGATGGATGAGAGTACGTCGAGTTGCAACAAACGTTTTGCAAGAGCGGGAATTTCTCAGACGGAAGAGGCCAGACGTTCCTATCGCGAATTGATTGTAACTACGCCCGGTCTCTCCGAGTGCATCAATGGCGCCATCCTTTACGACGAGACGATCCGCCAGCAGAAAAAGGACGGCACACCTTTCGTCAAAATCCTCTCCGATGCGGGCATCATTCCAGGCATCAAAGTGGACATCGGTGCAAAAGCCTTGGCGGGTCATCCCGGAGAAAGACTTACGGGAGGTCTGGACGGCTTGCGTGCCCGCCTGCAGAACTATTCGAAGATGGGCGCGCGCTTTGCCAAATGGCGCGCGGTAATTGCCTTGAGTCACGGCATTCCGAGCCGCGGCTGTATCGAAGCCAATGCACAAGCGTTGGCCTGCTATGCGGCCTTGTGCCAGGAGGTCGGGCTGGTTCCCATCGTCGAGCCGGAAGTCCTCATGGACGGCGAGCACCCCATGGGGCGCTGCCGCGAGGTGACGGAGGAGGTTCTACAAAATGTATTCGCCCAGCTTTATACGCAAGGTGTAATGCTGGAGGGGATAATCCTGAAGCCCAATATGGTTCTTCCGGGTCTGACCTGCGCAACGCAGGAAACGATAGACGAGGTCGCTGACACCACAGTGTCTTGTCTCTTGCGAGTCGTCCCTGCCGCCGTTCCGGGGATTACGTTTTTATCGGGCGGTCAACCCGGAAAACTGGCTTCGTCGCGTTTGAATGCCATAAACGTCAGGTTCAAGGCACGATCGCCTTGGGCGTTGGCGTTTTCCTTTGCCCGCGCCATTCAAAGGCCGGCCTTGGAGATATGGCACGGCGAAGACGCCAATGTGTCGGCGGCACAACAAGCTCTCTATCATCGAGCCTGCTGCGATCAGGCTGCTTGCCGCGGCGAATACGACGCTGCGATGGATGAACCCATGCTGCCACCAGGCTTAATCGGAGGCACGTAAGAACCGATCCGACTACCGTTTCTTGCCTCCACGACAAATGCGAGGGACAGGTTATGAGCGAACAAGCAGGGGACGATAACCCCAAGACTGACTTCCTTCTCCAGGACCGCCGTCAGAACCTCGACCCACTCGCCAAGCTTCGGCGTCGGCTGGATCTCGCGCTCGTATTTGAACCCTGTCTCGTGGCTGCGGACGACTTTGCGAACCGTTCCGCGCGACACCGACAGCGTGCGCACGATCTCTTTGATCGGGCGATGTTCCTCAAAATACGCGCGCCGGATCGCCCCGATCATGTCCACGCCGATTACAATCTACCGCGCGACCAAGCGCTCGGGCGTGCTCCACCATGGACCAGGCCAAGGCTCGCGCAGACTGGGAGGTTTGGAACTTGCTTCGCCAGATCAAAGAGCCTCACGCCAAACTCCTGGCCCGCAAGCCAACCTGGGAAAGGGCGGCAACTAAGCTGCTTTCAGAACCTGTGTTGTGGAGAGGTCAACCTCGCGGGCCGCGTGCCATGTGTCGTATGCGCCCTGCATCCGCAGCCATACATCCGGCCCATCGTTGAACGCTTTGCCTAACCGAATAGCAACTGCGGCGGTCACCGGCTTCTTCTGGGCAATCAGCGAGTAAAGGTGCTGTCTCGAAATCCCGATTGCCCGCGCACCCTGGCTAACGGGAACCTTCAACTCCTGAAGGAGGTCCGCGATCAAGACCCCAGGATGCGACGGGCAGCGGTTTGGATTTCGCTTGGCTATATATTCGGTCATTGCATCCTCCTCAGTGGTATTGTTCAAAAGCAATTTGCAGCACGTCTTCACCGTCGAAACCGAATGTGAGGCACCACGGTCCGTTGACGTGAATGCTATACCGCGTCGGCTCAAAACCTTTCAGCGCGTGAAAGTTGAAACCGATCGTTCCTAATTCCTTGAGTGTCGTCACGACATCCAAGCGGTCAAGTCTGACTAGAATCCGCTCCTGCATCCGCGCGTCGATCTTAGTGGTTTTTCCGCTCGACCAAAGCTCTGCAAGACCTTTGTCTTTGAACGTCTTGATCATGGTGCACTGTAACCAAACAGGAGACGCATGTCAATAAGTCGGTTACACATCCAATGTTGCGGAAGCGCGCTCCGTTCGTTTACGCGTCATGCCACAACCCCAGGGAATTGAGCGACGTTGGCGTCGCCTTTCTGTCCCTTCGGGGTAGTGGAGTGCCGGGCCCACTCGCTCATAAGCAGGTGCCGCTTCTCAAACAAGTCACCGCGCCGATACGCATCCTCAACCTTGTCACCAACCGCATGCGAAAGCGCTGCTTCGGCGACCTCTCCAGGAAAGTTGATGCATTCCGCGGTCCAGTCTCGGACCGTCGAGCGAAAGCCATGCGCGGTAATGTTTGTGCGACCATGCGACGAAGCAAGGTCAGCATCGCCATATTGGACAACGGTGCCTTGCCGTTCGCGTTCGGAAATACAAACCCTTCATCATGTTTTAAGGGCCGAACTTGTTCAAGAACGGCAAGCACCGCCGCTGACAACGGCACTCTGTGTTCTCTCGGCCGCTTCATTCTAACCGCAGGGTCGTCCAAACGCCTGTGCTCTCGTTTATCTCATCCCATCTCGCACCGAGGACTTCGCCGGTACGGGCCGCAGTTAGAATTAGGAACTCGAAAGCACGCGCGCCGGTCACAGAGCGGCCGTGCAATTCCCTGAGGAAGGCCTTTGTGTCCTCAAAGGGGAGGGCTGCGTGGTGGTCGGTTTGGCGCGCATCGGTCAGCACTTGGGCGAGATTTCCCCGCCACCGAGCGGGATTTTCGCCAGTGCGCTGATTGTTGAGCTTTGCCCAATCCGGATAGCCTCAAGTCGCCCACGGACCCGCATGGCCGTCTCCGGGCGTGCATTCCAAAGCAGCCCGCCCTTCTTTCGGGTAGATGCCGCGACGGGCTGGTGCAGAACTTTTAGTACCAGTGCGGTACGCGCCGCATCGAGGCGTTATCCCTCGATTTCCTCATCCCGAACCGCCTTGGGGTCCAAACCGGCGTTCCGCTGCTGCCGACAAAAATCCGCTTTCAAGCGAGCAGCCTTGAGCGACACGGCCGGGTAGGCGCCAAGCCCCATTAAACGCTCCGCGCCGTGCATCTTGTACCGAACAGCCATGACTTCATCCCGGTCGGGCTGATCTGTACGTAAAGCCCCCACCGTCGGTATAGCCACCGGAATTGGTCCTGGCCTTCACGGCCCGATTAGAGAGCAGGTCTTTTGCCATTTCGTTCCATTTCCAACGTCCACTCTAACGTCCACCTGGAGCGCGGATTATGGCAAACGGTGGTGAACACGTCGAGACGTGGCGTCCAGTTGCGAGACATGCCTCGGAAACCGTACAGCTGATGCGCTCCGTAAGCGGTATTTTATCTTTAGCGAATGTGTTTTCTGGCGGTCGCATCCGTTCAAAAGATGAAAGTGCAGGAATGTTGGTCACGCGCCGCCGCCGATCAGTCGTCATCTCTTACTCGCTTTGATGGGCGCAGTAATAACTGAATGCAAATTCCCCCCGCAAAGAAACCTACTGTCAACAGCGGCAAGACTTGGTGCATTTGGACACGGCCTTCTATGGCGTGCAATTGGATGTGATGGTGTACCATTTTATATATCAGGACGTAGGCAGATTTTTTGCGCGTATGTTAAAAGATCAGGCCTTCGGTGCTTTCGGTATGGCGGGCGCTGCGGAGAGGGTAGGCCATGGCTGAGTGGTGTGTTGGTGGTAGAGGAGATTAAGAGTGTGGGCTGCTAGACGGTGGCCGCAAACCGGAGTTCGACACGAAGTCCGGGTCGATTTTCGTTCAAGCGCAGAGCGGCTCCATGATACTGGGCGATAGCAGCGACCAAAGACAGGTCAGGCCACATCCCGGCGATGACCGGCGCCGCTCGCAAGTGTAGGATCTACGAAGCACACGTTCACGTTCTTCGACCAAAAGCCCTGGCCCGTTATCGCTCGCCGCAGCGAAGACCGTTTCGCCCTCTTGGGCAAAGGCTCGACTTCATTCGTCTAGGCAGGCCCGCCGACAATGCCTTCATTGAATCGCTCAACGGTAAGTTCCGCGCCGGACGCCTGAACGCCAATTGGTTCATAAGACTCGACGAAGCACGGCGAAAATGAGAGGCTGACGTTGAGACTAGAACGACGTTCGTCCTCACAGTGCCACCGGGAATGAAACGCCGATAGAGCTTTATCGGATGTGGCATCACCAACCACCCATCCGACGAAGCCGGAATTTTGTAGCTCAGGTGGTCCAATGTTGGTTGCAAATGCACTTGAACAAACGGGAGGCAGCATGCCCAAAGTGGCAATACTCGATGACTACGCTTGCGTTGCCCTCGACCTCGCCGACTGGTCGCCTGTGCGGGACAGGGCGGACGTCACGGTTTTCGACCGTCATATCGCCGAGAACGAGGCCGTGGAGGCGCTGCAGCCATTCGACGTGGTTTGCACCCTCCGCGAGCGTATGGCCTTTCCGCGCACGCTGATCGAGCGGCTGCCAAATCTGAAACTGATCACGATCGTTGGCATGAGCCTGCCGAACCTGGACATGGCCGCCGCTAGCGAACGCGGCATCCTTGTGGCCCACCCGAACTTCGCTAACCCTAGATTCGCCGCTGCCAGCAACGGCACGCCGGAACTGGCATGGGGGTTGATGATCGCGACGGTGCGCAATTTGGCCGAAGAACATCGGCGCATGCGCGAAGGCGGGTGGCAGGCCACTACAGGCCTTACTCTGGACGGCAAGACGCTCGGTCTTCTCGGTCTCGGCAGGATCGGCAAACGCATGACCGAATACGCGAAGGTGTTCGGGATGGAGGTTATCGCCTGGAGCCAGAATCTGACCACCGAGGCTGCGGCGGCGGTTGGCGTACGCCGGGTCGAGATAGAGGCTCTCTTTGCAGAAGCCGACGTGGTCTCCATCCATCTGGTGCTGTCGGACCGCACGCGAGGCCTCGTCACAGGATCCGATCTGGCCCTGATGAAGCCGAGCGCCTATCTGATCAACACTTCCAGAGGCCCGATCGTCGATGAGGCGGCCCTTATCGCGGCGCTCGGAGCCGGATGGATCGCCGGGGCCGGGCTGGACGTCTACGATACCGAACCGCCGCCACCCGACCATCCGTTGCGGTCGATGCCGAACGTGACGCTTTCTCCGCACCTCGGCTACGTCACGCGTGAGCTTCTCACCGCCGTCTATTCGGACACCGTGGAAGCGGTGACCGCCTGGCTCGATGGAGCGCCCATTCGGATCGCGAACCGCGAGGCGCTCGCGGAACGATGAGCCGCAGGACAAGACGGAAGTGCGGGGCATGAATGAAA
>JAATGP010000057.1 GCA_015654635.1 Alphaproteobacteria bacterium
AAACCCAACCCGAAACTCCACTCCGAGCCGCCAGAGACCCGCCAGAACTCGCCAAAGCGAATTCGACTCACCGACCAACAACCGCCGACGAACAACCCTTGCCGACCCACAACCTTTTACCGATCCACTGAGGACCGGGCGGGGCCATCCGAAGCGGGTGAAGGGAATCGAACCCTCGTCTTCAGCTTGGAAGGCTGTGGCTCTACCATTGAGCTACACCCGCCCGTTCGACTCCTTCTCGCCTTCGTCCGCACCGCACCTCTGCCCTTACCCGCCCGCAGATTTTTGATTTGGTGGTGGTGGAGGTTGGACTCGAACCAACGAAGACGTAGTCAGCGGATTTACAGTCCGCCCCCTTTGCCGCTCGGGACACTCCACCTTATTTTTAAACCAAATCAACGGGTTAGGTAATAACGACGGAGACGCAAGAGCCTCGCCCGCCCGTCAGGGTAGTACGTGAAGAATGCCTCCGAGAGTCACGCTGCGGATTGGGGGTTATTGGTCAAACCCTTATGGGTGTCAATAGTTCACTTACGCGGCGAGAGTGGAAAATTGCTCATCCGCGGGAACCGGGTCAAAGCCTGACCCTGTGCGGCCGCAAACGCAAGCCGGAAGACCCTTTAGCGATAAACTTCGCGACCGGTACAACCGTAACATATGGCCGGTCCTGGCGGCTGGAGTATGCCGATCCCTCCGCGAGATATGCATAATGCTTGTTTCCCATGTCAACAACTGGACTTGCCTTACGTCAAGACAGAGCGGGCCAGTTGCACCAGCCCCCGCGACAGTTATAAGGCGCCATGTCTAAAACTCCCCCGCCCCCGAAAAACGGCCCCCGGCGCTCCTTCGCGCCCAAAGGATCTCCCGCCAGCAGCAAAGAGGCGGGCAAAGCGCCCGGCAAACGGCCAGGCAAAGATTTCGGCAAGACGCCGGGCAAGAGCTTTGGCAAAGCGCCGAGCAAAGGCTTCGGCAAGGGTGCTGGCAAAAGCTTTGCCAAAGACTCGGCAAAAAGCTTTTCCAAGGACCGTCCCTATTTCGCCAGCCGTCCAGAGAGCCGCCCGCAGACCGAGAACCGCTCAGCGGCCGAAAGCCGCCCCGCAGTGGAAAGCCGTCCCCGCAGCGAGCCGCAGCGCGAGAAGCGCCCCTATACGGAGAAGCGCGCATTTTTTGAGACTCGCCCGCGGCGCGACAAAGCGGCGAATGACGGGCTTTGGCTTTATGGCATTCACGCCGTGCGCGCGGCGCTCGCCAATCCCCGGCGCCGGGTGAAACGTTTGCTCATCACCACCCGCGCCGCTGAGGAAATTGGCGAGAAGCTGCTTGGCCGCGTGCGCCATGAGGTGACCGACGGCGATACCGTGGCGCGCATGCTGCCCGCAGGCGCCGTCCACCAAGGCGTGGCGCTGCAATGCGATCCCTTGCATGGTCACACCTTGGCCGAAGTGCTGGAACCCTCCGAGCGCCGCCGCATCGTGCTAGTGCTGGACCAGATTTCCGATCCCCATAATGCAGGCGCGATCTTGCGCACCGCGGCAGCCTTCGGGGTTTCCGTGGTGATCGTGCAGGATAGAAATTCGCCGCCGGAAACCGGCGCTTTGGCGAAATCCGCTTCGGGCGCGCTCGACCTTATTCCAGTGGTTTCAGTGGTGAACATTTCGCGCGCCTTGGACGATCTGTCGAAGCTCGGCTTCTGGCGCGTGGCGTTGGCCGGTGACGGCGAAGCCCCGCTGAAGGACGTCGCTCACGACGGCGATATTGTGCTGGTGCTAGGCTCGGAAGGCTCAGGCATACGCCGCCTGGTGCGCGAGCATTGCGATGCGGCGGCTTACGTTCCGATGGACAGCGCCATGGAAAGCCTCAACGTCTCCAACGCAGCGGCAATTGCGCTCTATGAGTTGCGGCGGGGCTGAACCCAGTCCACCCCGCCGCCGGTTAACTTGGCCGGATAGTCTCAGTCGAGCCCCACGCGCTTGGCCACGCCGGCGCCGTAAGCCGGATCGCATTTGGCAAACAACGAAACCTGCCGGGCGATGATGTCTTTCGGTACGCCGTGCATGGCCCGTGCGATATTGTCCATGAGCACCGCCTGCTGGGCGGGTGTCATCAGGCGGAAGAGATCGCCCGGCTGCTGAAAGTCGTCGACGGACTGCGAAAAACCATAACGATCCATGGCGCCTTCGAGTGCCAGAGGCGGTTCCTTGAAGGCCGGATCGGCGACCGGTCCGCCGAAGCTGTTGGGCTCGTAATTCACCGCCCCGCCTTCATTGCCGTCAAACCGCATGACCCCGTCGCGATAATAGGTGTGCACCGGACAACGCGGCTTGTTGACCGGCAAGCTGTCGTAATTCACGCCCAACCGGTAGCGATGCGCATCGGCGTAAGACGCAATGCGGAATTGCAGCATCTTGTCGGGGCTGTGGCTGATGCCGGGCACCACATTCGCCGGCGAAAATCCCGATTGCTCCACTTCAGCAAAATAATTGTCCGGATTTTTGTTGAGCTCCAGAACGCCCACCTCGATCAGCGGATAATCCCTATGCGGCCACACCCGCGTGAGATCGAAGGGATCGTAGGGTGTCTTGGCGGCATCGGCTTGCGGCATGATCTGGACGCAGAACTTCCAGCGCGGAAAATCGCCACGCTCGATGGCATCGAAGAGGTCGCGCTGGTGGCTTTCGCGGTCGGACCCGACCAAGGCAGCACCTTCCGCGTCGGTCATATTCTGGATGCCTTGCAAGCTCTTGAAGTGGAATTTCACCCAGAACCGCTCGCCTGCCGCATTGAGGAAGCTGTAGGTATGTGAGCCAAAGCCATGCACATGACGGTAGCTTGTGGGCAAGCCGCGATCGGACATCAGGATCGTCACCTGATGCAGGCTTTCCGGCGTCAACGACCAGAAATCCCACATCGCCGTGGGATTGCGCATATTTGACCGCGGGTCGCGCTTCTGGGTATGGATGAAGTCGGGAAATTTGTACGCATCGCGAATGAAAAAGACCGGCGTGTTGTTACCGACGAGATCCCAATTGCCTTCACCGGTATAGACCTTCAACGCAAAGCCGCGCACATCGCGCTCGGCATCGGCCGCACCGCGCTCGCCCGCCACAGTCGAAAAACGCAGGAAGCAAGGATTTTCCGCGCCCGGCTGCAGGCAGGCTGCCTTGGTGTAACGGCTGATGTCGCCGGTGATCTTCAAGCTGCCATGCGCCGCCGAGCCCTTGGCGTGCACCACGCGCTCGGGAATGCGCTCGCGATTGAAATGGGCATGCTTTTCGAACAGCTGCCAATCCTGCACCACAAGCGGACCGCGCTCGCCAGCCGTGAGACTGTTTTTATTGTCGCCCAGCGGAATGCCAGCGGACGTGGTAATCGTTTTTTTGTCAGACATGTGTCCCTCCGAAAGGCCGCAGCAGCGGGCCATCGCCTAAATTTCGGAAAAGGACTATATGGCGAATTGGCAATTTCTGCGCGAAATTTTCACGCAATATGCGACATAGACGCATGGTCAAAAGAGCGCGGGGTGGGGAGAATGATTGCGCCCGACAAGCGCCGCCACACTCATTCAGAACAAGGCTGCGATGACGTCATCACCACCGTTGTTTTCGATCAGCACCAGCACGCGATAGCCATCCGTGTACTGAATGTTTCCCGCCTTGTCGTGCATGAGCAGTCCCTCGTTCGACATGGTGGCGGTGCGCCGGTCATAGGCAAAGCGCGGCGTCAGCCCGCGATAGTTGTTCTTGATCATGCGGAAGAGAAGCTCGGCATTCTGCGGATGCAGGCGCACACAGCCGGCGCTGGCGCGTTTGCCGAGCAGTTGAATGTCGTCGCCCACCGCCGAATGAATGGCAAGGCCGGTCTGATAGCCGTCATGTTCCCAATTGAAGAACATGGCGTAGGGCATTTTGTGCTGCCACTCACTGGACGTGTAGCGCTTATACATGCGCTCGGGATCGAGCTGATAGAAACCCGCGGTCGTTTTGGTTTGCAACATGGCGCCGGACGGACCCAGAGCCGGCACTTCTTTGCCGGTCGAAACGGGAAAGGCATAGCGCAGCTTCAGATCGCCATTGTCCTCTTTGGCAAAGACAAACATGCGCTGCTGCCAGGGGCCGTGGTCGGCTTTGCTGACATAGAGAAAGAGCGTGAAATTCTGATACAGCTCCCGCGTCAGGCTGACCTTGAGATGGGCGAGGACGCTGCTGACTTCGCCGGGCGACGGTGGCGTGCTGTCGGGCGCTGGCATGAGTGCCGTATCCTCGACCTCCGCCAATTGCGATTGCACCGGCGCCGAAGTCTGCGACGGTTGCGCGAGTTGCATGCCTGATGCTTTGGCGCCTGAAGCCTGAACGTCAGTGGCCTTGGCATCTGATTTTTTTTCGGCCGCAACCTCCAGATTTGGGGGTGCAACGATCGCGGGACGCAGCTTGGCTGGTGCCGCCGCCACGTGAACGGAGGGCCTCGCGGGCGGGTTTGGCGCCTGCCATTTGTCGATCTGGGCAGCGATCTGAACACGGGCCAGATGCGCCGTGCGCTGGGCGAAGGCCCAAGCGGGCGCAATACCCTGCTCGCTTACCGTCTGGGACATTTTCGCCAGAAAAGGACCGGTCGCCCACACAACCCGCTCGGTACCGACAGCCCAAGGCTGCTGGCCTTGCAACGCAAAGGCGAAGCCGAACGCCACAGTACTCAGCACATAGAGGACGCTAAGCGCCCGCAAGCCTGACGTGCTTCCCCATTTCCACATATGGCACACAATTACCTATATTCGGCGCTTTGTCTCGCCCGGAGGAATATGGCGTTAACAGAAGTCCGCAGTGTTGCCACAGAGGCGCGCCTTGGCCGCAGACGTACCGGCACGCCCTTTGCGTGTTAACCCGTGGCATGCACCGAATCGTTCTGGAAGACGGTCAAAACCGGCTGTCTGACCGGATTTGATCCGGCAGAATTATCCTGGCGGAAAAATTTTCCGCGACCGAACGGCGATGAGGGGAACGTCATGGTTGGAAGTATCGGTGGATTCAATCCTGCGGCGTTTGCGGCTACAACCGGGCTGACCCGCAACAAGCCGGCGGCGGCAGATACCGGCGCCGCCGACACCGTGACGACACCGACCGCCAAGGATACCTTCCTCGCCTATATGAAGGAGACACCCGCGCAGCGCATGGTCGATAGCTGGCTGAAGGCTCACGGCCTCGATCAGAAGAAGCTCGATGCCATGAAGCCCGAAGACCGCGACGCCGTGATGAAGCAGATGAAAGACGACATCGAGCAACAACTCAAAACGCAGACCGAGCAGAAGGCCCAGAAAGCCCAGATGGTCGACATCACGGTTTAACCCCCCGCCAGCAACACGCCTGCCGTAACAATGACGGCCGCGATCACTTTGCGGATAACACTGTCTCGCGAAAGATCCTCGCGCGCGAAACGTGGGGCGAAGATGGATACCAGCGTACCCACGGCGAAGACGAACAGCGTGGTGGTGGAAGCCACGGCTGCCACCAGCGCCACCGGCGCCAGCATCGCCGCATAGCGCACGGCGAGCCCACCGCCGAGATTGATCAGCTCGTTGGCGCCGCAGACCCCCAGAAGGGCGCCCGCATGCGTGCGAACAAGCGCCCGGATCTGGCGGCGATAGCGCGGCCGGGCCAGGAGCGCGAAACCGAACAAAGCCTCACCGACAAAAGTCCAGAAGGTGGTGACCCAGAAATCATCGCGCACCGCATAGAATTTGAAGAGGACGTTGGCGAGTGCCAGAATAAGGGTGCAAGCGACCATACCGAACACCACCTTCGGTTTGACCGCAGTCAGATGGAAATTCTCGTCCAGCGAGAGAAACAGCACGCCCGCGATAATCAGCGCTGCCCCTGCCCCGGCATGCAGCGTCAACGTTTCCCCCAGCATCACCCAAGCCAAGAGAAAGGTGAAGATCGTCGTCATCTGGAACAGCGGCGCCACCACCGAGGCTTCTTCGCTTTGGATGGCGCGCAGGTAAAACAACATCGAGCCGATATACATCACGCCCGACGCCGTCATCACCGCAATGGCACGCCAAGAGGCGGAAAACACGGCGGGCTCGAAATACCAAATTACCGGCAGCGCCAAGACACCGACCAGCGCCGTGAACAGCATTAAGACAGCGGTATCGGCATCGCGGAAATAGCGGTCGACGAGGTATTTATCGATATGGGTGGAAATGGCCCAAGAGACCGGTCCGAGAAACGCAAAAAATAGCCACATACCATGCTTCTAGCCGCAAAGCGGCAGAAGCGCGAGCTTAGCCGTTCGCGGCCTGCGGCCAATGGGATTCTTCTTCGCCCTCACGCTCGCACAGATGCAAAGCATAGTCGCGGTAGATACGCCCGAGGCCGAGCAACTCCTCGCGCAACACCAGATCGTGGGTGACAAAAGCAAGCCTTTCGCACTCGCGTGCGCGGATCTCATATTCCTCGGTATCGTGATGCATCAACTCGTTCTCCCGGCATGCCAATTCTTGAGCTATTCTAATTTAATGAAATTACCAGACCAAATTACTGAGACGTTTCGCGGAAATGCATGTCATTTCATAATACCGCACATTTTCAATATGTTATGGGGTTTATTGTGCCCTTTTCGGCTGCACCGTAACCGAAAGACGCAGCGACCTGACGCCACATGTCCTAGCATACAAGTAGGCTTTTATTTCGCTAGTAATGATCCCCGCGCAAGGTAACCCTCAAGAAGAATGGCGGACCGGCGGGCGGGAGATCGGCAGCTGCGGCGGGACAAAGGCGCTGGAATGGCCTTGCAATGCCTCATAAAGCTCCGCTTCAACCTCGGCACAGGCCCTCCGCCAGTATTCGCGGTCGAGCCCCGCCGGGCAGCCCTCGCGCTCCCAGAGGCGATAACTCCGGGCGCTGATGTAATCGTCGAGATGTTTGTTGGTCATTGTGTTTTATCCTCCCGCCAGCGCAGCTAGCTTTGCCATGAGGACACTAATTTGTATTACGTACAATCCCTCGATTTGGGGTAACCGGTATCGGGTAGCGCAACCATAAAAATAAATTTCGCATTGCAGGAAAAGACCACAGTTGCCGCAGTGCATGCGGCAGCGTCCGGCCAAACCCGTCACTGCCTTTTTGCATCCCGGTCAGGCGGAACGGCGGATCGGGGGGAGCGAGATCGACAGTTGTGGCGGCACAAAAGCGGTCGAATAGCCTTCCAAAGCTAGACGCAGTTCGTGCTCGATCTCGATACGGGCCCGTTTGCGGTATTCTTCTTCCCGACCCGGCTTTCGCCCCTCGCGTTCCCACAGCGCGTGGCTGCGCTCGCTGATGCAATCTTCAACCTGTTTGCCATGCATGATTCCGGCTCCCATTGTCGTTGATCAGCAAGTAGGGACAATTGCGAACAGGAGTAGCAACTACGGGGTATTGCGTAGTTGTGCGCACATGGTATCGCAACCATTCCGGGATGTCCGCAAAATCAGAGCCATAGCAGATTGGCGTCAGGGCGCATTTGTCGCGGAACGGCCACAAATTGTTGGCCAGATTGTGCCGAACGAACCCCGCCTGGAGCAACTAATGATCACTGGCTGTACAGGAAGAGCGCCCTCGCCGCTCTCCGGCCTCCAGGCCAATATCTGCCTGTGCATGCCCCTAACGAAAACCTAAGCGAGGCTGGACGATTCCACGAGGCACATCCATCCCGTGGCCGGGCAGTGAATTACACGCATTTGCCGCGTTTAAGGTCTCTTTAGCAGCAGTCGGGCAAAGGGTTTGCGTTTGCCTTTGACCTCGCCATCCATTGCCCAGCGCCAGCTATCAGCCTTGGCGTCATAGGTCATGGTGTTGAAGAAATCGCCATCTGGACTTTTAAAAACAAACGGCAGGCTGTCACCCTCGAGCGCCGCTGAACCGCCATCCGTTGTGGCTGCAATGACCGAGTTGTCGAACCAGAAGCAAACAAAGTGCTGCTTGGACGGATCGAAAGCGAGAAGCACTTCGGCCTCATATTGCGGCTTACCGGCGGCGTCTTTTTCACGGCTGATTTCGGACAGGCGCAGATATTGGTTCTGCAGCACCCATATGGCCTTGATATCATGCGTGGTGGCCGCTTTTCCAATGGTACCGGTCATCACCCAGTCGCCGGAGAGGCGATCCAAGAACGGCTCTTTGTCGGCGGCAAAAGACGGCACAGAAACACAGAACACCACCAATGTTGCAGCGATTATATCCTTAAGCCTGGACATGGAGCCCCCTTTGCCTTTCTACGCTCCGCGCGCTTACGCGCCAAAGCAAGGACGGAAAACTAAGCGAACTTGCCCGACTTCGCCCAACCTTTTGGCGGCAGGCGACCGGTTTGGGCGCGCTCGGCTTTCCAGTCTTTCAAATCCGACGGGCCGAAGGTGCGGTTGTTGCAGTCGGCGAGACCTTCCTTCCAGGTGAAGGTGGTGGCATCGAGGAGTTCGCCATCCTTGTAGCGCTGCAAATAGACGCCTTGCCCCCGCGCCAGTTCCGGCACCTCGGCGAGCGGGAAGATCAGCAGCTTTTTCTGCAGGTCCAGACCGCGCTTGTTTTCGCCGATCACCGCCACAGTATCGCCACCGACGAAACGGCAGACGGACGCCTCACCCGGCATCTTCACATTCATCACCCGCTTGCCCGCCTTGGTCATGGCAACGGCCTCATCCTCATTGGTGATGAAGCCATGGCCGGTGGAGGCGGCAAGGAACAGTTTGCGCCCTGGCTCATGGATGAACACCGAAACCAGATCGGCTTCCGGCGACAGGTCAATGAAGGTGCGGATAGCCTCGCCATTGCCGCGCCCGCCCGGCAGCTTGGAACAATCCAGCGTGTAGAAGCGGCCATCGGTCGAGAACAGCATCAGCTTGTCGGTGGTCTCGCCATGGATCCAATAGCGCTCGCGGTCGCCTTCGCGGTATTTGACCTGATCAGAGGGCTCGATATGGCCCTTGAAGCTGCGCAGCCAGCCCTTTTGCGAGCAGACGATGGTCAGGGGCTCGCGCTCGACCGCGGTTTCAATGGCCGTTACCTCTTCGGCAAAGGCTTCGACCTTCTCGACGGTCTTCTTGTCGGCGATCTTGGAGCGGCGTTTGCCGAGCGCGGTTTTGAGGCCGAATTTCTCGTCCACCGCCTTCATCTCTTCGATCAGCTTGTCGGAGATCATCTCTTCGGAGCCGAGCAGCTTCTTCAGCGCCTTCTGCTCCTTGGTCAGGTTGGTGTGCTCGGTACGGATCTGCATCTCTTCCAGCTTGCGCAAGGCACGCAGACGCATATTGAGGATGGCTTCGGCCTGATTGTCGTTGATCTGGAAGGTCTTCATCAGGACGGGCTTGGGCTCGTCCTCGGTGCGGATGATCTTGATGACCTTGTCGAGGTTCAGGAAGACGGCGAGATAGCCTTCCAATACCTCCAAACGGCTGGCGATTTTGGCGAGACGGAATTTGGTGCGCCGCTCCAGCACGGTGCGGCGGTGATTGACAAAGGCTAGCAATGCGTCCTTCAGGCTCATCACCCGGGGCACCAGCCCATTGTCGAGCACGTTCATATTGAGCGGGATGCGGCTTTCCAAATCCGACTGGCGGAAGAGCTGCTCCATCAGCACGTTCTCATCCACCATGCGCGTCTTGGGGGTCAGAACGATACGGATGTCCTCGGCGGATTCGTCATGCACGTCGTCGAGCAGCGGCACTTTTTTGAGTTCGATCAGTTCGGCGAGACGCTCGATCAGCTTGGCTTTTTGCACCTGATAGGGAATCTGGTCGATGACGATCTGATAGGAATTGCGCGGGCCTTCTTCCTTGGACCAGCGGGCGCGAACGCGGAAAGAGCCGCGGCCGGTGCGATAGGCCTCTGCGATCACCTCGGGGCTATCCATGACGATGCCGCCAGTGGGGAAATCCGGGCCCTTCACGTATTTGAGCAAGGTGGCGTCTTTGGCGCCCGGATTCTTGATTAGCTCGATGGCGGCGGCGCAGAGCTCGCCCAGATTGTGCGGCGGAATCGAAGTCGCCATGCCGACGGCGATGCCGTTGGAGCCGTTAGCGAGGAGGTTCGGGAAGGCAGCCGGCATGACGACGGGTTCGTCTTCGGTGCCGTCATAGGTGGGGCGGAAATCGACCGCATCTTCATCCAGCCCCTCGAGCAGCGCCTGGGCCGCTTCGGTAAGGCGGCTTTCGGTATAACGCATGGCGGCGGCGCTATCGCCGTCGACATTGCCGAAATTGCCTTGGCCATCGACCAGCGGATAGCGAACGGCGAAATCCTGGGCAAGGCGGACCAAGGCCTCATAGACCGACTGGTCGCCATGGGGGTGGTATTTGCCGATGACGTCGCCAACGACGCGAGCACATTTCTTAAAGCCCGATTTGGGGTCGAGGCCCAAGAGACGCATCGCGTGCAAGAGGCGGCGGTGGACGGGCTTCAAGCCGTCCCGGGCATCCGGGAGCGCGCGCTGGGTAATAGTGGACAGCGCATAAGCGAGGTAGCGCTCGCTGAGAGCCGAGGAAAGCTGCTCGGGACGGATGTCGTCAACAATCGGGGGCGTGGCCATGAACGCGAACTCTCAAAAATATCTACTAACCCTCCCCCTGAGGGAGGGTTGAAAACAACGGGCGCCGGGAGCGTCCGCGAAGGGACGCGTAGTGGTTTTTCAGGAAGGGGTCCAGCCGAGATCGCCATGGCAGCCCCTCCCCAAAATCTGTTTCACCGATTTATCGCGATTCGCCCTCTTCATGTTCCGTGAGAGATTCCAGCCGCAAGCGCGATGGTGGCATTGTTTTACCGTGTGGGCGCAGTACCCGCTCGAAGAGGAAGCGGCCCGTCAGTGCCAGACCGGCGGCAATGTCGCCAGAGGTTACGGCGTGCTGCGAGCCCAAAAGGAACTGCGGCAAGGCGTACAGACGGCTGGCGTAGGGCGCGCCAGCCTCAGCCGAAACGGCCCGCCCCGATTTGGGCGAGACATAGGCAAGATCATCAATCGTACCCGTCGCGGCGCACGCGCTGAGGTCGAGGCCGAAGCCCAGCGCCTCCAGCAATCCCAATTCCCAGCGCACATAAACCGGTCCCCAATGGCCAATGCCATCCTCCATCATGGCGTCGAGAAGAATGTTGGCAGCGACAAATACCGGGTCGTAGAGCGGCCCGCGTTCCGGCAAAGTTGCGATGGCGACCGAAGTAAAGGCGTTAAGCCCTGCCAAAGCCTGATGATTATCCATCAAGGCGCCGGCACGGGCGCAGATAAGCTCGGCGGTGAAATTGCCCAGATGCTCGGCGAGGCGGGCGCGCCAATGCAGCTGCACGGTGTTACCGGGTTGGAGAACAGGCTTTGTTTTGCGCCCGCCGCGCACCAATCCCAAGTGACGGCCATGGCTGCGGGTCAGGACTTCGAGGATCGTGCTCGACTCGCCATGCTGGCGGACGGAGAGAACGATGGCGTCGTCAGTCCATTCCACGGCGGCTTATTCCTCCGGGAACTCCAAACCCATTTCGCGATAGTGCTCGCGTTTGTCGGCCCAATCTTCGCGCACCTTCACGAACAGAAACAAATGCACCCGGCGATCGAAAATCTGTTCCAGCTCTTTGCGAGAAGCAGCCCCTATACCCTTGATCGCGGCGCCATTTTTGCCAAGGACGATGGCCTTCTGACCATCGCGTTGGACATAGATGATCTGGTCGATTTTGACCGAACCGTCCTTGCGCTCTTCCCACTTCTCGGTCTCGACCGCACAAGCGTAAGGCAACTCGTCATGCAGGCGCAGATAGAGTTTTTCGCGTGTGATTTCGGAGGCCAAAAGGCGCGAGGGAATGTCCGCGGACTGCTCCGGCGAATAGAGGAAGGGGCCCTCGGGCATGCGTGATTCGCACCAAGCGCCCAAAGCTTCCAGGCCATCGCCCTTGAGCGCAGAGATCATGAAGATCTGCTCGTAAACACCCGTAGCATTGAGCTTTTCGGCCAGCGGCAGAAGGTCTTCGCGCTTCATGGCGTCGATTTTGTTGAGAGCGAGCGCGGCTTTGCGCTGCGACTTCTGCAGATTCTCGATGATGGCAGTGGTGTCGGCAGCGGCATGGCCATTGGGCTTAGCCGTAACCTCAGCAGCATCGACAAGATGCACCACGGCATCGGCATCGCCTGCCCCGCTCCACGCAGCGGCGACCATGGCGCGGTCGAGACGGCGGCGCGGCTGGAAGATGCCCGGGGTATCGACGAAAATCATTTGGGTTTCGCCGCGCATGGCGACGCCGCGCACATTCATGCGCGTGGTCTGCACCTTGGGACTGACGATGGCGACTTTCGAGCCCACCAAGGCATTGACCAAGGTGGACTTGCCGGCATTCGGAGCGCCGATAATGGCCGTGAAGCCGCAACGGGTCATACTGTCTTTCCTACACTGAGAAGCATTTTGCGGGCGGCGTCTTGTTCGGCTTCGCGTTTGGAGGTGCCGGTGCCGGTTTGCGGGTCTTTGCCGACGACGGAGACTTCTACCGCAAAAACGGGGGCGTGATCGGGGCCGTCGCGGCCGATGATCTTGTAATCCGGCGGCCCGGCTTTGGGGCCACGGCTTTGCGCCCATTCCTGGAGCCGCGTCTTGGGATCGCGCATCTCCTCGTTCAGAGCGGCGAAAGTTGGAGTCCAGTAACGGTCGATGAAGATCTTGGCCGCTTCGACCCCGCCATCGAGGTAAAGCGCGGCAATCACCGCTTCGCAAGCGCCCGAGGTGATAGCGATCTTGCGCCGCCCGCCGCTGCCCAATTCCGAGCGCGCCAGGATCATGTGATCAGCGATTCCGCTGGCTTCGGCTGCTGCCGCGCAAGCTTCCGCCCGCACGAGATGGTTGAATTTGAGCGCCAGACTGCCCTCGTCGTCTTTGGGATAAAGCTCATGCAGCTTTTCGGCGGCAATCAGACCCAGCACCCGGTCACCAAGAAACTCCAGCCGCTCGTTCGAGGCGGAGCCGGAGGCGCTGGCGTGAGTCAGCGAACGCTTGAGCAGCTTCTTATCCCTGAAGACGTAGCCGAGACGTTGTTCCAGCTCAGTCGATCGCGCTGAAGAGGCGTCCGAAGCGGATGGCTTTTGGCCATTTCCAGAAGGTCCAGACAGTGGTTTTTCGCTCATCGATTGAGAAGAACTTGAGTTGTGCCCTGCCAACCAGGTTTTCGGACGGAACATAGCCCACTATGCCGCGGCTGTCGTCCGAATCGTCCCGGTTGTCGCCCAGCATGAAATAGTGCGCGGCAGGTACGGTATAAATGGGGGTGGTGTCGTACTCGCCTTCGATCTCCCGGTCCAGCACGTAATAGGATTTGCCGCCCGGCAGGGTCTCGCGATAGCGCATCACATGGTGCAAATAGCCGTTCTGATCCTCAACATAGTCGCTGGCGCGGCGGCGCGGCACGGGGTTGCCGTTCAGGTAGACAATACCGTGCATCACCTGCACCCGGTCGCCCGGCAGGCCGATGATCCTTTTCACGAAATCGCGCGAGGGTTCGCTGGGGAGGGCAAAAACCGCCACATCGCCGCGCTGAGGCCGGCCTGCCCAGATGCGGCCGAATTCCGGCAACAGCCGCCCCCAAGGCAGCGAATAGCGGCTGTAGCCATAAGCAAACTTTTCGACAAAGAGAAAATCGCCGACCATCAGCGTCTCCTCCATCGAACCGGAGGGGATGTTGTAAGGCTGAAAAAAGAAGGTCCGCTCGACCAGCGCGATCACCAATGCATAGAGCAGAATCTTGACGAGGTCCCACCAGGAATCGCTGCTGGGCGAGCGCGTGATCATCACCATAGGCGACGTCTCCACGGGATCGGCGGCAGCAGGGGCATCGTTAGGATCGCGCATGGCACCGGCAAGGAAGCCGAAGGCGTCCGGCACGTCAAGGTGGGTTTAAGCTTCGTCTGTGGGTGGCGCAGGGTTGGCCGAGATGATGACAAACGCCTGGGCGAGCGGAAAATCGTCGGTGATGGTGAGGTCGATCTGCGCCACCATCCCCGGTGGGGTGATTTCCGCAAGGCGCTGCAAGGCGCCGTTGGTTAGACGCATTGTCGGTTTACCGCCAGGCAGATTTACGACCCCCATATCGCGCCAATAGACACCGCGATTGAGCCCGGTGCCGAGCGCCTTGGAACAAGCCTCCTTGGCGGCAAAACGCTTGGCATAGCTGGCAGCTTTCGCCGAGCGCTTCTCGGATTTGGCCCGCTCCAGATCGGTGAAGATGCGCGACAGAAAACGCTCGCCAAAGCGCGCGATGGACTGCTCGACGCGGCGGATATCGATGAGGTCGGTGCCGATGCCGAGGATCATGCCCGCGCCTCGTCCATCAATTGGCGCATGCGGCGGATGGAGGCTTCGAGACCGATGAAGATGGCTTCTCCGATCAGATAATGACCGATGTTCAGTTCGCGAATCTCCGGAAGTGCCGCGATAGGTTGGACATTTTCATAGGTGAGGCCGTGGCCAGCGTGAATTTCGAGCCCAATCGAGGCGCCATATTTGGCAGCCGCATCCACCTTCTTCAGCAGCGCTTCTTGCTCGGCGCCCTTGGCATTGCTGTACGCGCCGGTGTGCAACTCCACCACCGGAGCCCCCAGCGCGCGCGCGGCATCGATCTGACGCTTGTCGGGTTCGATGAACATGGAGACGCGGATGCCGGCATCGACCAACTCGCGCACGATGGGTTTTAAGCGGTCGAACTGCCCGGCAGCATCGATACCGCCTTCGGTGGTGCGCTCCTGCCGGTTCTCCGGCACGATGCAGCAGGCATGCGGCAAATGCTTGAGGGCGATGGTCTTCATCTCCTCGGTCGCCGCCATTTCGAGATTGAGCGGGATGCGCAATTCCAGGCGTAACGATTCGATGTCGTGATCGGAGATATGGCGGCGGTCTTCGCGCAAATGCGCCGTGATGCCATCGGCACCCGCAGCAGCAGCCATCATCGCCGCCCGCAAAGGACTGGGATGAGAGCCGCCGCGCGCTTGCCGGACGGTCGCCACATGATCGATATTCACACCAAGACGAAGTTTTTGCATGTCCACTTCCTTTTACCTCCCCTCGCGGGGAGGCCGAAGCGCCGAAGGCGCTTCGGGTGGAGTAAATATACGGAAGAGGTGGTGGCAAGTAACCCCCACCCGATCCGGCTGCGCCGTATCGACCTCCCCGCAAGGGGGAGATTAAAGAAAGTAACTACATACTCGCGCTGGGTTCTTGTGGTGCTTCGGGTTCGCGCACGCGGTCGACGGATTCAACCACTTCGGTCACGCGCAAGGAGCCCAAGATGTTCTGCAGATGCACCACATCACGCACCACCACATCGACCTGAAACTCGAAGTACAGCGGATTGCGCGCAATCGTCTTCATATTGAAGATATTGCCGCCGGCATTGCCAATGGCGGTCATCGCCGCCCCGAGCGAGCCGTTGCTGTTGCGCACCCGTACTTTGAGGCGGGCCACGGAAGGCCCCATCTCAGCCGCATGGGTGCCCCAAGCCACATCCAGCCATTCGGTATTTTTGTCGCTCTGCGCCCGCTCCAACTCGGCGCAGTCGATGGTGTGGATCACGGCGCCCTCCCCCGGTGTCATCAGCCCGACGATGCGGTCGCCTGGAAGCGGATGGCAGCAGGTGCCGATACGATAGGCGACACCCTCGGTCAGACCGCGGATGGAGATGCGCTTGCCCTCCACCGGCTGTTCCAGAAGTGCGCGCTGACGCCGCGCCGGATCCTGCTTCAGCTCGGGATAGACCGCATCGAGCACGTCGCGGGCCCGAAGACCTCCATGACCAATCTGGGCGAAAACATCTTCCACTTTGGAGAGCCCGAGCTTTTTGGCCACGGTCTCCACCGCTTTGTCGGTGAGCGGCATCTCCTCATCGGCGAAGACTTTTTCGAGAATCTTGCGGCCGAATTTGATGTGCTCGCCGCGCTGCTGCTGGCGAATGAATTTGCGGATCTCCGCGCGCGCGCGCCCGGTAACGACGAATTGCTCCCACATCGGTGAGGGGGTTTCATCTTTGCCAGCAATGATCTCCACCTGATCGCCATTGCGCAGCGGCGTGTAAAGCGGCACCGGAATGCCATTCACCTTAGCGCCCAAGGTGCGATGACCTAGATCGGTGTGGACCTGATAGGCAAAATCGATCGGCGTGGCGCCGCGCGGCAAGGGAATGAGATTGCCCTTGGGCGTGAAACAGAAGACCTGATCCTGAAACAGGTTGAGCTTGGACTGCTCCATAAATTCTTCGGCGGTGCTGCCCTGCTCCAGCAAATCCACCATCTCCCGCAGCCACTCATAGGCACGGTTCTCGGTCGCCTCACCGGGATCGGATTTGATGTCGCGATAGCGCCAATGGGCGGCGATGCCGCGCTCGGCCACCTCGTGCATTTCCTTGGAGCGCAGCTGAATTTCGACGCGCTGCTTTTCGGGGCCGATCAACGTGGTGTGCAGCGATTTGTAACCGTTGGGCTTGGGCGTTGAGATGAAATCCTTGAAGCGCGCGGGGACTGCGGGCCAAGCCATATGCAAAACACCGAGCGCACGATAGCAGTCGGCCTCGCCCCGCACGATGACGCGGAAAGCAAAAACGTCGGACAGTTGCTCGAAATTGATCTTTTTTTCCTGCAGCTTACGCCAGATCGAGAAGGGGCGCTTGGAGCGACCGGTAACCCAGGCGTCGATGTTGCTTTCGGCGAGCTTGCGTTTGATCTGATCGCTCACCCGGTCGATCAGCTTGCCGCGCGTATTGTCGAGCCGTTCCAGCCGCGTGACGATGGATTTGCGCGCCTCGGGATAAAGCTCCTGGAACGACAGATCCTCCAGTTCCTCGCGCACATGCTGCATGCCGATGCGGCCCGCCAGCGGGGCATAGACATCGAAGGTTTCTTGGGCGATGCGGCGGCGCTTTTCCGGCTTCTGGATGAAACCCAGAGTGCGCATATTATGCAGACGATCGGCGAGTTTAACCAGCAAGACGCGGATGTCGGCCGACATGGCCAGCATCAGTTTGCGGAAATTCTCCGCCTGCTTGGTGCGCTCGGAGAAAACTTCGAGCCCCGTCAGCTTGGTAACGCCATCCACCAGATCGGCGATCTCCTTGCCGAAATTTTGTTCGATGTCTTCGAAAGTGGCGACCGTGTCCTCGATGGTGTCGTGCAGTAACGCGGTGGCGATAGAGGCTTCGTCGAGCTTCAGCTCGGTCAGGATGGCCGCGACTTCCAGGGGATGCGCGAAATAAGGATCGCCCGAGGCGCGAAATTGCTTGCCGTGCGCCTTCATCGCGTAAACATAGGCCTTGTTTAACAGAGCCTCATTCGCTTCGGGATCATAGGCTTTGACGCGGTCGACAAGCTCGGTCTGGCGCATCAATTTGCGCCGCCCGCGGGGGCGCGGGGGTGTGATCGGGACGATATTGTCTTTGTCTTCGGGTAACGGGGCGGCGGTCATTTCCATATTATATAGGCACAATTCCAGCGAATGCAGAAACAAGGATGTTCGCGGAAGCCTTAAAAAGCTCAAAACGGTGGCGCGCACAAAAGCGAAGGCCGGGCTTGCACCCGGCCTTTCGCAAATTTCTTTGCGGCAAACCTGCGGCGATTACTCGTCGTAGTCTTCGACCGGCTCAGGCTGCGGCTCGGCGCGGCGCTGGGCCTCGCTGGTGAGGGCGCGCAGCAATTCTTCTTCGGTCACCTGGCGGAATTGCGGATCCTCGCGCGCATCGTCGGCATCGGAGCGGGCCTCCTCGGGCTCGTCGACCTCGGCGTGCTTCTGCAGCGATTTGATGTGATCTTCGCGCAGATTTTCCGGGGTCAGAACCTGGGCTGCGATTTCGCGCAGAGCTACGACCGGATTTTTATCACGATCTCGATCCACCAACGTCTCGGCCCCACCGGAAAGCTGCCGGGCTCGGAATGAGGCCGACAGAACCAGATCGAATCGATTCGGGATTTTATCTACGCAGTCTTCAACGGTGACGCGTGCCATATCGGTGTCATACCCTAGCTGTTTTGGCCCTAGCCGGTTTGGACCCTGCAAAATTTCGGGAGCCGCGGAACCTAAAGGAAACGCCGGGCCAGAGCAAGATCCTATTTTTGCAGGTTAATTGGCCCCCTGTTTGGCTTTTTCCGCGGCGTGGCCATCCAGCAAAGGCTTGGCCCGCCGCCACGTCTCCCACGCCTGGGCTGTCACCAGACCGAGGACAAAGAGCAGACCGGCATCGGTATACATCAGGACGGCAGCCGATTGGTGGGCAAACCCCTGCGAGGGCTGCCCCCCGGTCACGGCCGCGCGCATGCCAAAACGCACCACAAAAAGCCCCAGAAACAGCACGATTCCGATCGGAGAGATCTTCGAAGTGATGGTGCCGGTGGCCGAATCGATGGTGAGCGTCTGGTGACTGGCGAGGACATAGCCAAGCCCGGTCCCAACCACGGCAGCGGCGGCGAACAGCGCCAGCGAGACAGCCGTGAGCGCGGGCGGATGAAGAAAGCTCAAGCCCAGAAATATCACCAGAATAACAGGACGAATCCACAGTCTTTGGGGCTTGATCGGACGTCCGCTGGCGTGGCGAAACAACCGCCATGAGACCAGCGCCAACACAAGGACAGGTGCAATATAAGGAATCAGCTCTTTCGGCCCCCTTACCCAACCGGTTCAGCTTAGCGAAACAGACATCAAAAGGAACCGCAAACGCGGCTCTCCAGCAACAGCACCGAATCCTGATGGAAGCGGCTTTTGTAAGCCGTCCGGATAGCCTCAAGTTTTCCCGTATCCCCGCGCGGCAGCACAACTATGAGGTGTTTTGTGTTTTCCCGGGCAATACCGCTGGTGCCTTTCCATTGTCCATGCGCATCTTCGATGGTCAGACCGGCAGGAAAACGGGGGGTAATCTCCTCATCGGTAAAGCGCTGCCACTCGGCTTCGCTCACTATCCCGGCCGCCCCGATGCTGAGTCCAAAGAACAGTTTGGCCTCTGTCAGGGCTGTAAGTCCGGCGGGACATTGCGCCCCGGCCAGAGCCGGATACCCCATTAGGAAACAGGCCAATATATCAAACGCGAAGGGTCGCATGATTGTTCCCATATCTTGTGAAAAAATTCTGTATGTGCCGCATAGTACCCTTACGTCAATGATTTCACTCATTTTTTTGCTTCACGGTGAGGCTTGTTTACCAACTGTTAATACGTCCAGCACAACTTACGAGTGGGGGTGAGAATACTTATCGTTTTTGTTTAAGTGTGAGGACTGCACTATGAAACAGCGACCCTCGCTGCACAAAAAACACCGCACAAAGGCAGCACGCAAAGCCACCTTTGCTGCTCCGGCTCTCACCGACCTGCCGCCCCGCGATATCAAACGCTGGCTTGGCCGACACAAGGCGATTGTCGTGGCAGCCGTGCAAAATGGTGTCATCAGCCTGCAAGACGCACGTATCCGCTACTGCCTCTCGGTAGAGGAATTGCTGAGCTGGGAACATGCCATGGCAGAATTTGGCGTCAGGGGCTTGAGCACACCACAGGGTCATCGCCGATCCAAACGATAACACATGCTGCCGGGGGGCATCCGCCTTGACGATGCGGGCGCGTTTTTGCGCAGGACTTCGGCTTCCTGGGCCACGGCGCGCTGCATCGAGGCCGGGACTTTCGATGGCCATCGCCGCGTTGCGATCATCCTGCACCTCGATCACCGCGAGGTTGGGTTTGACAATGCGATACCAGATCACTGCGTTGACCTGGACCGGACGCTATTGCTTCTTGCTTTTCGACGCCATCCATCAGTACACGGATATAATCCCTGCGGACGTATTCAACGCCAAAGACAATGATCCCGAACGCTCCCGGCACAACCCACGACCGGAAAGCGATTGCAGCATGACGTCCCCCGCCTGCGATGGTGAGCGCGGTTTGGTGCCGGAAGAAATCGCGCCGCACCGCATTGAACGAGGCTTACTCTCAGTTCCGATCGTTCAAGACTTCAACGACGTTACAGCGGTTCTATCGCCCTGCGGCAGCGCTTCCAAAAGCTCTTCGAGCAGATGCCCCGTCAGTGGATGGCGCCAATCCGGTGCAACATCCGCAAGTGGCACCAGGACAAAGGCGCGTTCCCTGATACGGGGATGCGGCAGCACGGGCCAGCCCTCTTCCACCCGCCCATCATAGTCCAGAAGATCGAGGTCCAACGTACGTGGGCCATTCGATCGCGTCCGGACGCGGCCAAAATAGGTTTCAATCGTATGTAGTGCAGTCATCAGGGATTGCGGCTTGAGGGTTGTTTCCACAGAAGCCACCGCGTTGACAAACATGGGATCCGTCGGATCGGGCCAAGCGGGTGAAGCGTAGAATGCCGAAACCTTCACCACGCGGATTTTTTGTGCAGGAAAAACTTCAAGCGCGCGCATTAGCGTATGGAACGGCGAACCTACCGTTGACGGAAGATTTGCTCCAAGCGCCAGCAAGATCACGGCTGCCCCCGCTTGCGCCGCTTTGCGATTGGGATAGAACTGTGACAAGGCGTCGGGGGAATTTTCCCGAACGTTCGGTTTATTTTTTCGGAGGTCATTATGCTCTTCTATCCGCAAGAAAAATTAGCACTCTTCATCGATGGCGCCAATTTGTATGGCGCCGCCAAAGGTCTGCAGTTCGATATTGACTATAAGCGATTGTTGGAACTTTTCGCCCGTAAAGGCGTGCTGGTGCGCGCTTTCTATTACACGGCAGTTGCAGAAGACCAGGAATTCTCGCCGCTGCGCCCCTTGGTAGATTGGCTGGACTATAACGGGTTTTCGGTCGTCACCAAGCCGCTCAAGGAGTTCACCGACGCGCAAGGCCGCCGCCGCGTGAAAGGCAATATGGATATCGAGTTGGCCATCGACGTGATGGAGATGAGCGATCAAGTCGATCACATCGTCATCTTCTCCGGTGATGGCGATTTCAGGCGCTTGGTCGAGGCCGCGCAGCGCAAGGGCCGGCGCGTCAGCGTGGTCTCCACTATCCGCACCCAGCCGCCAATGGTTTCCGACGAACTGCGCCGTCAAGCCGATAATTTTATCGAATTGGAAGAGTTGAAGACCCTCATCATGCGAGAGGGCGGCCTACGCACCCCGCATGCGCCCGGCGAGCAAACAGTGCCGTAAGGCAGGTGGAAAGATCGCTATTGCCATAAATAACAGCGGCAGTCTGAAGCTTATATTTGGTATTTTTTCTGGCTTTTAAAAAAGTTGGGAAGACTGCGCACGGCTTGCCCTATAAAACGTCTCATGATCCTAGAACCGCCACACAATTGTCAGCTTTGCCCGCGCCTTAGCGCCTTTCGCGATGACAACAAACATGCCTATCCCGAGTTCTTCAATGGGCCGGTTCCGAGTTTTGGCCAAACCAACGCACGGCTGTTGATCGTCGGGCTGGCACCGGGTCTCAAAGGGGCCAATCGCACGGGGCGCCCCTTCACCGGCGATTGGGCGGGAGACCTTCTGTACAAAATGTTGCTGAAATACGGGCTGGCGACGGGCCATTATGACGAACGCCCGGACGACGGCCTGAAGCTTGTGGGCTGCATGATCACCAACGCGGTGCGCTGTGTGCCACCCGAGAACAAGCCACTGCCTTACGAGACCAAGACTTGCCGCCGCTTCTTGCTGTCGCTACTCGAAGGTATGGAAAATTTGCGCACGATCTTCGCGCTGGGAAAAGTTGCGCATGACAGCGTTTGCGATGCCTTGGCCTTGCGCAAATCGCAATACCCCTTCAAGCATGGCATCGCCTATAAGGTCGAGGATATCACGCTGATCTCGAGCTATCATTGCTCCCGCTACAACACCAATACCGGCGTCCTCACCGAAGCCATGTTCGATACAGTGGTGAAACTGGCCAAGAAAAGCGCGATAGGCTAACTTCAACTATAGCGCTCTTCGTTCCAAGGGTCGCCTTCGTTGTGGTAGCCGCGCGTTTCCCAGAAGCCCGGCCGATCGGTGGCAACGAGGTCGATCCGCGTCACCCATTTGGCGCTTTTCCATAAATACCAATCCGGGATGACGACCCGCACCGGCCCGCCATGCTCGCGGCTGATGGGTTCGCCCTCCCAGCTATGGGCGAGCAGCACATCGTTACCGGCGAAAACTGACAGCTTCACATTGGTGGTGTAGCCGTCATAGGCGGTGAAGATGACATGCGCGGCTTCTGCCTTGGGCTTCACGCGTTCGAGTAACGTCTTCGCCGCGACGCCGCGCCAGTGATTGTCATAGCGGCTCCATTGCGTGACGCAGTGGATGTCGGAAAGAAAATCCTGCTGCGGCAGCGCCATGAATTCGGGCAGCGTCCAGTGCAGCGGGTTTTCCACCAGCCCCCCGATGCGAAGACGCCAGCGCTCCGGCGCCACATCGGGCTGCGCGCCCAAATCGAGCACGGGCCAATTCTTCACTTCCTTCTGTCCCGGAGGCAGACGGCTCACATGGCCAAGGTCCGGCCGCCCCGTAATCAGGCGTCTGTCGACCGCCCATTGCTCCTTAGAGTGCACGAGCTTATCTTTGATTCCCTTGAGGAAATCGCCGGGTTCGTCTGACATAGAGGCATTCTAATCTGACGAATAGCCGGTGGCTATCCCCGCGCGCGCAACAGTCGGGCTTTGTCGCGTTCCCAGTCGCGGCTCTTTTCGCTCTCGCGCTTGTCGTGCAGCTTCTTGCCCTTGGCGACGCCGATTTCGATCTTGGCAATGCCTTTGGGCGTAAAATAGAGCTTGAGCGGGATCAGGGTCAGACCTTCGCGTTGCACGGCGATGGAAAGTTTCGCGATCTCCGCCCTGTGGAGCAGCAGCTTGCGGATGCGCTTGGGTTCGTGCCCGAAACGATTGGCCTGGGTGTACTCGGGAAAATTGGCGTTGATCAGCAAGACCTCGCCATCCTTGGCCTGGGCATAGGATTCGGCGATCGTCGCATGGCCGGTGCGCAACGATTTGACTTCCGAACCGGTCAGCATAATGCCCGCCTCGAACACCGACTCGATAGCGTAGCTGTAGCGGGCCTTGCGATTTTCAGCGACGATCTTGCGTTCGTCGTCTTTGTTCTTCTTGGCCACTAAGGGCTCCTTTGCCGGGCCAGAACGGCGCCGGTGCCATTATATAGGCATAGCAGTGGGAATTCCCAATCCGGCGTAGATCAGTCCCTCACAAGGCCCGCTTCGACCATCGCGGCATGGACGGTGACGCGGGTGGCGTCGGTGGCGGGCATCATGGGCAGGCGGACCTGATCCGTGCACAGACCGAGGAGAGAGGCGGCATATTTCACCGGCGCCGGGCTCGGCTGGCAGAACATGGCGTCGTGCAGCGGCATCAGCTTTTTCTGTAGTTCAAGCGCCTTCGTCCAGTTACCTTCGCGGGCGGCGCGCTGGAAATCCGAACACAGTTTCGGCGCCACATTGGCTGTCACCGAGATGCAGCCTTGCGCGCCCTGAACCATATAGGCGAGCGCGGTGCCGTCTTCCCCCGAAAGCTGGATCCAATCCGGGCCGCAGGCGGCGCGCTCGCGCAGCACACGCGCAAGATTGGCGGTGGCGTCCTTGGTGCCAACGATATTGGGCAGCTTCGCCAGCCGCGCCATGGTCTCGACCCCAATCTCGACAATAGCCCGCGCCGGGATGTTGTAGAGGATGATCGGGATATCCACCGCCTCCGAGATGGCCGCGTAATGGCGATAGAGGCCTTCCTGCGAGGGCTTGTTGTAATAGCCTGTGACCGACAGCACGGCATTGGCGCCCGCTTCTTTGGCGTGACGGCTGAGCGAAATGGCCTCGGCAGTGGAATTGGAGCCCGCGCCTGCGATCACCGGCACGCGGCCATCGGCTTCCTCAACGCACATGTCGATCACACGCATATGCTCGTCATGGCTGAGCGTGGGCGACTCCCCGGTGGTGCCGCAGGGGACGAGGCCGTTGCTGCCTTGTTCGATCTGCCAGCGGACCATGTGCCGGAATGCTGCCTCATCGACCGCACCATCTTTCATCGGCGTGATCAAGGCTGGAATGGAACCTTTCAGGTCCTTGAGCGAAAACGGCATGGGGCACCTCATGAAGCGGTGGCCAAAATAGCGCCAAAGTGCGGGCTGGCAAGGTTCTTACAGCCGCGGCCAACAGGAGAAATTCCCATATTGGGCACATTACATTTGTAGTGTGTCCTCGCCAGCCGCTAAGGTTGCAGGGAACCTCCTGGACCCGAAACATGTTTTCCCGCGCTCTGCCTATTCTCGCCGTCCTCGTTTTCGGGGCGGCGCTGGCAGATTCGCTGCCCCCCGGTGTTATCCGCCAGGGCGATATCATCACCATGAAGCCCGTGAGCGACAGCGAGCCACCGCCGCCAGGCGACAGCGAAGCCGAGCCCAGACAGACGACCGTCCACGTTCTCTCCCCCGCCGACCACGATCTTTTCCTTCGCGCCTTCGACGCCGCCGACCGGGGGGATTGGCCACAGGCGCTAAGCCTCGCGCGCGCCGGGCAGAACGTAACGGCCCGGCTTTTGGTGCAATGGCGCTCCATGTTGGATAAGAACGCCAAGCCATCCTTCGCCGATGTGGATGGCTTCCTGCGGAGTTTTCCGGATTGGCCGCGGCGTGGCACCCTCACCGTGCGGGCCGAAGAAGCACTCGATCCGGCGACGCCCCCCGCCCAGACCCTCACTTGGTTCGGAACGCGCAATCCCATCAGTGCCATCGGCATGATCCGGCTTGGCGAGGCCATGATCGCCACCGGTAAGACCGCTTCTGGCTCGCGGCTGATACGCGAAGGCTGGGCCGCGGGCGTCTTCGAGCCCGATGTAGAACTCGCCATTGTGCAAAAGGATGGCGCGTACCTCAGCCCCGAGACAGACCGGCGCCGCCTCGACAATCTTATTTGGGCCGATCAGACAAGCGCCGCCCGCCGCGAAATGGCGCGGGTGGACGAAGCCTCACAGAAAATTGCCAATGCCCGCATCGCGCTGCGCGCCGATCCCAAACGCGGCCAGCACACCGTTACCGAGCTTTCAGCAGATCTCGCCAGCGATTCCCGGCTTTGGTTTGAGGAGGCGCGGGCGGACCGCAAGAACGGCGATTTCGATCATGCCGCCGAGATCCTGCTGCGCCCCGCGGTACGCGAGCTGTTCAAAACGCGGCCGAGCCCGCTTTGGATCGAGACCCACATCACCGCTCGCGAGATGCTGAAACAAGCGAAAGCCGACCTCGCCTTTCGCCTCGTCAGCGATACGGGCCTCACCAGCGGCAGCGAATTCGCCGATGCGGAATTTCTCTCGGGCTGGATCGCGCTGCGCTTTCTGAAAGATGCCCAAATGGCGCTGCCGCATTTTATCCGGCTAGCCGACGGTGTGTCGCGACCGATTTCGAAATCGCGCGCCTTTTACTGGCAGGGACGGACCTATGAGGCACTGGGGGGCGACGCCAAAGCCTATACGGCCTATAGCTTGGCCGCCGCAGTGCCGGAAACCTTTTACGGACAGCTCGCCCTCACCCATATCGATGCCACACCGAGGCTGCACTTGACCTCGGCACAAGCCGAGACCGCGCCATCTCTGGCTGCTTTTGAGGGCGACGACCTCGTTAAAGCGATGCGCGTGTTGGCCGATCTGGGCGCCCAGGACGTGCTCAGGGTCTTTGCACTGCGTTACCTGGAACTGCATCCCGATGCCGGGCATGCCAAGCAACTGTTGAAGGCGCTGAGCGAGATGGGTTTTCGCGATGTGGCGTTACGCACCGCCAAGGTGATGGGCTATGACGGCCCGACCTTCCCGACCTACGCCTATCCGGTCATCGCTGTGCCGGACTATCCCGGCCCCGGCCTTGCCCCCGAGCCTGCCCTTGTTCATGCCATTATCCGCCAGGAAACCGAATTCGACCCCCAGGCGGTCAGCCGGGCCAATGCGCGGGGGATTATGCAGCTGACGTTGGCATCCGCCAAAGCCAATGCGCGGCGCGCCGGCCTACCCTATCGTCCGAACGCCCTGACAACGGATGTCACCTACAACATGCAATTGGGGATGGCGGAGTTTTCCGGCTATCTGGCGAGTTGGGGCAATTCGGTAATCGTCTCGGCCGCAGCTTATAATGCCGGCGAAACCAACGCGCGGCGCTGGATTGCGGCGTTTGGTGACCCCAGAAGCCCTTCGACCGATCCCATCGACTGGATCGAGTCTATTCCGTTCGGCGAGACACGGAATTATGTGCAGCGGATCGTGGAAAATTTGGAAGTCTATCGTGACCGGATTGGCGGCCGCGATGCGTCTTTGCGGATTCTGGCGGACCTTTATGCCCCCAACGCCGCTCCCGCGGTGAAAATCTTAAAGCCGCCGCCGCCCGCGGCGCCGCCAGCCAAGAAGCTCAAGCCTCGTTCAGCGACACCATCAAACGACGGTTCGCCGCGCTGACGCTCAGCGGAACATAGACAGCCATTCGCGGGCCAGACGCTGTGCCTCGGCGATTTGCGCCGGAAGCATTTCGCGTGCGAGCTGAGCGCGCCAGCTCTTGGCCTCGTCCACGCCACGCATGGCCGCGAGGTTGAACCATTTGTGCGCCGCCACAAAATCCACACCCACGCCTTGGCCGGTCGAATAGGCCAGACCCAGATTGTAAAGCGCATCGCCACGCCCGGTCTTGGCTTCCGTTTCGAACTGGCTAAGCGAGTCGACATCCAAACATGCCATCGCCGTCATAATCCCCAGAAAATTGCCTATGCCGTGCAGCGCTTTTCGCCGCACGCATGAGGGGATCGTCTGCGTCAGAGCCTAAGACGCGGTTAACGGCTGGAAAGCTTGATTTTTGAAAGGGTTAATAAGCCCCAAGGGCATGTTGCGCTCGCCAAGCGGCCCGATAATGGCAGAAAAACAATGTCTGGGCAGCCGAATGCGGAACTCTCGTCGCTATTCGCCCCTGGCCAATGGGTTGCCCTGAAACGGGCGGGCCGTGACAACCACCTCAATACCGGAGGGCTGCCACGGCCTTTGCCTTGTCTCATCGGTTTCTCCCGAGAGGAGCAACCGCTGACATCCGCGTCGATGACGCGGTGAAAGACGGAAGAAGATTTATTTCTTCGCTTTCTTCTTCGCGACTTTCTTCTTCACGACCTTCTTCACGGCTTTCTTGGCAACTTTCTTCTTGGCAACTTTTGGCATGAAAGTGACTCCATTTTGCGTGTTGTCTGGGCTAGGCGACTCTTGCCGTCCCCCAAAACGCAAGCAATAAGAGTGGGTTGAGATGAATAATGCAATACTACCCCCTGGGGCGCCAAAAGGCCGCAAAGTGTAAAATACAAAAAAGGCCGAATTTACCGAGATTAAATGCACTTCATCCGCGCACGGACCAAATCCTCGCCAAATCGCGCTTGACGCCCTCCGCGGCTTTGCGTTGTACGAATCACCCCTCTTCGGCGATTCCGAGTCGGGCTTTTACGAGGGCGTTTACGGTGGCTGGATTGGCTTTTCCGCCCGTTGCTTTCATCACCTGACCAACAAACCAACCGGCCAGTGTGGGTTTGGCTTTGGCCGCTTCGACCTTGTCAGGGTTCGCCGCGATCACCGCGTCGACAGCTTTCTCGATCGCCGAAGTATCGGTGACCTGCTTGAGGCCGCGGCTCTCGACGATGCTGCGCGGGGCGCCGCCCTCAGCCCAAAGGATGTCGAGAACATCCTTGGCCCCCTTACTGGAGATGATGTTCTCGCCCACCATCTTGACGATCTCGCTATTGGCATGCGCCGACACGGGACCTTCGCTAAGCGCCAGCCCCGCCTTGTTGAGGCGGCCAAAATACTCATTGTTCAACCAGTTAGCGGCCGCCTTGGCGTCGACGCCTTCCGCCAGCATCACTTCGAAATAGTCCGCCGTCTCTTTTTCGGCGACAAGCACGAGGGCGTCGTAGGTCGACAGCCCCATCGCGGTGAAGCGATCCTTCTTGGCGTCTGGAAGTTCCGGCAGCGAGGCAGCGATCTCGTCCACCCAGGCCTGCTCGAAGGAGAGCGGTAAAAGGTCGGGATCGGGGAAGTAGCGATAATCGTGCGCCTCTTCCTTGGACCGCATGGGCCGGGTCTCACCCAGCTTAGTGTCGAACAGCAGAGTCTCCTGCTTGATCCGGCCGCCGGATTCCAGCACGTCGATCTGCCGCCGGGCTTCGTATTCGATCGCCTGCACGATGAAGCGCATCGAGTTCATGTTCTTGATTTCACAGCGGGTATTGAGTGGATCGCCCGGCTTTCGCACCGACACGTTGACGTCGGCGCGCATGGAACCTTCCTCCATATTGCCGTCGCAAGTGCCGAGATAGCGCACGATGGCCCTCAGCTTCTTCAAATAGGCCGCAGCTTCTTCGGAGGAGCGCATATCGGGACGGCTGACGATCTCCATCAGGGCGATACCGGCACGGTTGAGATCCACGAAGGAACTATCGGGGCTCTGATCGTGGATCGACTTGCCCGCATCCTGCTCCAGATGCAGCCGTTCGATGCCGACGCGCGCGACCTCCCCGCCCGGAAGGTCGACCAAGACCTCGCCTTCACCGACGATGGGATTTTTGAACTGGGAAATCTGATAACCCGCCGGAAGATCCGCATAGAAATAATTCTTACGATCAAAAACGCTGGTCAGATTGATCTCAGCCTTAAGGCCGAGGCCGGTCCGCACCGCCTGCTCGACGCAGAATTTGTTTATCACCGGCAACATGCCGGGCATCGCTGCATCTACAAAGGAGACTTGGCTGTTGGGATCGGCGCCAAATTCGGTCGAGGCGCCGGAGAAGAGCTTGGCCTTGGAGAGGACCTGGCAATGGACCTCAAGCCCGATCACCACTTCCCAGGCGCCAGTGGAACCCTGGATAAGTTTGGATTTGCGCGCGCCGTTGATACGCTCTTCGCTCTGGATGGCCATCATAATCTCCCGGCGTCTTTGTCGTGGAACACGCCCATTCCCTCAGTTCAATCCAATGCTGTCAGCCACGACGGCAAGCCACCTACTGCGACCACCAATTCTGCGGCTTTGCTTTAAGGTCGGCGGCGATTTCGAGGGCCCGCCCGGCCCGGAAAAGGGTCGCCTCATCAAAGGCCTTGCCGATCAGCTGCAGTCCGAGCGGCAAGCCAGCGGTATTGAGTCCGGCTGGGACGACCAGCGCCGGAAGCCCGGCCAGATTCACCGTCACCGTAAAGACGTCGTAGAGATACATGGTGACGGGATCGGCGATCTTCTCGCCGATGGCAAAGGCCGGGCTCGGTGTGGCGGGTGTCAGCAGCATATCGCACTTCTTATAGGCCTCTTCAAAGTCGCGCTTGATCAGGGTGCGCAGCTTCTGGGCCCGCAGGTAATAGGCATCGTAGTAGCCAGCCGACAGCACATAGGTACCGATCAAGATGCGGCGGCGGACCTCGGCCCCGAAACCCTCGGCGCGGCTGCGCTCATAAAGATCGATGAGATCCTTGGGGTCGGCGGCGCGATGGCCGAAGCGCACGCCATCATAACGCGCCAGATTGGAGGAACACTCGGCAGGCGCCACAATGTAATAAGTGGGCAGTGCGTATTTGGTATGCGGCAGCGACACCTCGACGATCTCGGCACCTTGCGCCTTCAGCCATTCCGCGCCCTTCTCCCACACCGCCGCGATTTCCGGGTCCGTACCCTCGACGCGATATTCTTTGGGGATGCCAATACGCAGGCCCTTCACGCCGCCCTCGATCCCCGCCTCATAATCGGGAACCGGCAGATCGACGCTGGTGGAGTCCTTATCATCTATGCTCGCCATCGCTTTCAGCAGGATGGCGGTGTCGCGCACCGTCTTGGCAATGGGACCAGCCTGATCGAGCGAGGAGGCAAAGGCGACGATGCCCCAGCGCGAGCAGCGGCCATAAGTCGGCTTAATGCCCACGGTGCCTGTAACAGCGGCCGGTGTGCGGATTGAACCGCCGGTATCGGTTGCGGTAGCGCCTAAGCAAAGCCGAGCGGCAACCGCCGCAGACGAGCCGCCCGAGGAACCGCCCGGCACCAGCGCCGTCTTGGAATCTTTGGCGCGCCAAGGGCTGATGCAGGGGCCATAAGCACTGGTCTCGTTCGACGATCCCATGGCGAACTCGTCAAGGTTCAGCTTACCCAGCATCACCGCGCCATTGTCCCATAAATTCTGCGATACCGTGCTTTCATATTGCGGCACGTAGTTTTCCAGGATCTTGCTGCCCGCCGTCGTGCGCACCCCTTTAGTGCAGTAAAGGTCTTTGATGCCGAGAGGCAGACCTTCCAGAGGACGCGCCGTGCCCGCCGCAATGCGGGCGTCTGAGGCTTCGGCCATCTTCAAGGCGATATCCGGCGTCTCGGTGACAAAGATGTTGAGCGCACGCGCCCCCTCCATCGCTGTGACAAAGCCTTGCGTCAGCTCCTTGGCGGAGATTTTTTTGCCAGCCACCGCATCGCGGGCTTCGGCCAGAGTGAAGTCGGTGAGATCGCTCATGGCGTCCTCTCAAAGTTCTTTTGCATAAAACACGGACCAGCCGGTTTCCGGATAGTCCAGCACGGAACCGCAACGATGAAACCCCGCACGCTCATAGACCCGCCAAGCGGCCGGATGACGGTAATGGGGTCTGGCACGCCCTACTCCACCACCTTCGGCACCACAAAGAAGTGATCCTCGCCACCGGGCGCATTGACCATCAAGGCGTCCGCATGATCGGTCTCGGTCACCACGTCGTCGCGCATCTTGAGGCGTTGCTCCACCACCGAGGTCATGGGCGGGATACCTTCGACGTCCACTTCCTTCAATTGTTCGACCCAGGCGAGGATACCGTTCAGCTCCTCCATCATGGGTTCCACACGCTCCTCTTCCAGCTTCAGCCGGGCGAGCCGGGCGATACGGCGGACTGTCTCTTTATCAACGGACATGATTTTCGAGGTCCTTGACCTTCAAAGGCGTGCAGTCGGACTATAGAGGTCTTGCTAACAAGGGGGGGCCTCTCAAGCAAGTCGCTTGACCATTTGCCGGCAATCCGGCCGCAAACCGCCGCGGCAATTGTGCACCATACGGCTTGTTTCTATCGCGTTTTCGGACGGAAAACCGCCGAAGATGCGTCGTTGCTGTCACTCTCGACCTATCGGCCCACTTTTCCCTCAAACACTCTAAGCGGGTTTTAGGGGGTAGGTGCGACCGGCGTAATCCAGCGTCCAGCCGGACCCTATCGGCGCCTCTCCCTTCTCGAAGACGAAGAAGGCAAGATGATCGGCCAGCGCCCCCAGGACCGCGGAGACGGCGTTTTCCTCACCAGATTTGAGACGGGCTTTGAGGCGGCGCAGCACACTTTGGGTACCATCGGGAAGCTCGGCGAGCCTCTCCACAGCGACGCCGCCCGGAGCGGCCAGAACAGGCACGCTTGTGGAGTCAAATTCCAACCCAAGAACACCGCGCGAGATGTGAATGGCGCCAATGATAATCTGGTGTTCGAGGGCTGCAGCAAGCGCAGAATCATCGCCCGCTGCCAACCATATGATCATCACCGCCTCCGAGGCGCTGCGCTCATCGGTCATCAGGACGCCGCCCAATCTTTGCGCGGATTCGCTCACCATTTCGTTCAGCCCCCAGGCAGGATAGGCTAGTCTGACCGTTTTCTTCCCGCAAGCACATGCCCATCCTTGATCTGACTGCCCTCGCCGCTGACCTCGCCCCCCGAAGCCGTCTTCTGGGGCTGGATCTGGGTGAGAAAACCATCGGCCTTGCCCTCTCGGACACGCTACTCATGGTGGCGACACCCATGGAAACCCTCGCGCGCGGAAAGTTTTCCGCTGACGCCGCCAAGCTTGAAGGCATTATTGCAGCCCAAGGTGTGGGCGGGCTGATCGTCGGCTTGCCCCTCAATATGGATGGAAGAGACGGCCCATCGGCCCAATCCGCCCGCGCGTTTGCCCGCAATTTCGTGGCGCGGTCCCCCATTCCCCTGGTGATGATCGACGAGCGCTTGTCGACCGCCGCCGTCACCCGCACCCTTCTCGACGCGGATGCTTCGCGGCGGCGGCGGGCTGAGGTCGTGGACAAAATGGCCGCGGCCTATATCCTTCAGGGGGCGCTTGATCGCTTGCGGCACATGGGGGGCAAATGAGCCAAGATGCTGACGAAGACCGCATCGTCAAAGTAAGCTGGCTGCCGCCTGGACTGCGCCCGCCCGGTGGCATGAGCGTGCGCCAGGAGCGGGTCTTCCTCCTCGTCGGCGTAGCCATGTTGTTCGCGGGCTACGATATGAACGTGTTCGGGCTCGCCGCGCCGCAAATTCAGGCAAGCCTCGGTATCCCCGAAGACAAACTCTCCCTCACCCTGTCGTTCATCCGTATCGCCACGCTGGGGGCGCTGGTGCTGGCGTGGTCCGCCGACCTTGTGGGGCGACGGCGGCTGCTTCTGATCACGATTTTCGGCCAAGCGCTCGGAACGCTGGCAACGGCATTTGCGCAAGATTATTCGCAGTTTGTCTGGTGCCAGATCGTGACACGGATGTTCGGGTACGCCGAGGAAATGCTGTGTTATGTGGTGATCGCCGAAGAAGTGGCGGCGGCAGCGCGGGGCTGGTCCACCGGCACGCTGGCAGCAATGAACTATTTGGGCGGCGGCGTCGCCTCGCTAGCGTTCGCTGCTGTGACCTTACTGCCCTATGGCTGGCGCAGCCTTTATATTATCGGCTCACTGCCGCTGTTCCTGATCGCTTATATGCGGCAGCGGCTGCCAGAGACGCAACGCTTCGAGCTGCGCGAACAGCACCTCACGAAGTTGTCCTCGCGCATTGCCGCGGTTGTCGAACAGACGAGACTGCTGGCGCATGAATATCCTGGAAGGCTTACCGGAATCCTGATCGCCGCTGCGGCATTCGGCTTTGCGGTGTGGCCTGCGGAATTCCTATGGCCCAAGTATTTACAATCCGAATTCGGTTTTAAGCCTTATCAGACGACCTTGCTGATCATCCCTGGCGGACTTCTGGCCGTCGCCTTCAATATTCTGGCGGGGCGCCTCAGCGACCGCATCGGCAGGCGAATTACGGCCGTGGCCGGCTGCACGATATCCATGCTGGGCTTTGGCGCTTTCTATAGTGGGCTGCACCTGCCCTATCTGCCACTGACCTGGATCCCAGCCTTCATGGGCTTTTTGATCGCCGATGCGCTGATTGCGGGGCTTTCGGCCGAACTGGTTCCGACCGCTTACCGCGCCACGGTCTCGGGCCTGCGCTATCTGACAGCGATCCTGGCCGGGGCAGTCAGTCTGGCCCTCGAGGGTCTATTATATAATGTGTTTCATACCCACGGGCTGGCCGTGCTGGTGCTGATGGGCGCAATGCCGATCGCCATGATTGCCCTTCTCACATTGCCCGAACCCGCTGGGCTATCGCTGGAACAGATTTCTGAGGAACCCGGGTATGCATAAAGGGTGGCTCGGCGGCCTGCCGCAGAGGAAATCTGTGGGCCGAGCCTTTGTCTGCCTTGCCCCTACCCTCCCGCCTGTTATAAGCCGCCCCTGATGAGCGAGGCACCCCAGCCAATCCTTCTGTCCAGCCATTTGCTTGGCATCGAAGGTCTATCCGTCGGTGAAATCACCGCCCTTTTGGACTTGGCCGATGAGTACGTTGCGCTCGGCAGAGCGAAGCAGAAAAAATCGCCTCTGCTCCGGGGCCGCACCGTCATCAACCTGTTCTTTGAACCCTCTACCCGCACCCAAAGCTCCTTCGAGTTGGCGGGCAAGCGCCTCGGCGCCGATGTCATGAACATGTCGGTGCGCACGTCGTCGGTAACCAAGGGTGAGACCCTGATCGATACCGCGACCACCCTGAACGCCATGCGGCCGGACATTCTTATCGTCCGCCATCAAAATTCCGGCGCCACCTCGATGCTGGCACGCAAAGTCGATTGCTGTGTCGTCAATGCGGGCGACGGGGCCCATGAGCATCCCACCCAGGCGCTGCTCGATGCCCTGACCATTCGCCGCCGGGGCCGCAACTTCGAAGGTTTGACCGTGGCGATTTGCGGTGACGTGCTGCACAGCCGGGTGGCGCGCTCCAATATCCACCTCCTCGCCAAGATGGGCGCCCGCGTGCGCCTGATCGGTCCCAAAACTCTCATGCCCGCTGCCGTTGCACGTTTCGGAGTCGAAACTTTCACGGACATGCGTGAGGGCTTGAAGGGCGTCGACATCGTGATGATGTTACGCTTGCAATTGGAGCGCATGAGCGGGGCCTTTGTGCCGTCCACGCGCGAATATTTCCGCTATTGGGGGCTGGACCGCGAAAAGCTGAGCCACGCCAATCCCGGCGCACTGGTCATGCATCCCGGCCCGATGAACCGGGGCGTGGAAATCGACTCTGCCGTCGCCGACGATCTCGAAGTCAGCCTGATCCACGAGCAGGTAGAGATGGGTGTCGCCATCCGCATGGCGGTGCTCGACGCGCTCTCGCGTGGGCTTCCGGCAGGGGAGCGCACCATATGAGCCGCACCGTCTTTCACAATGCGCGGCTGATCGATCCGGCGAGCGGGCTTGATGCCATCGGCGGCTTGGTCGTCGAGGATGGCAAAATTGCCGATGCCGGTCCGCATCTGTTGGCCGAGATCAATCGTGACGATGCCGCGGTGATCGATTGTCAGGGTTTGGTCCTGGCGCCGGGCCTGATCGATATGCGCGTCTCTACCGGCGAGCCGGGCAGCGAACATCGCGAAACGCTGAAGAGCGCCAGCCGCGCCGCCGTGGCCGGCGGTGTCACCACGATCATCGTGATGCCCAACACCGATCCGGTGATCGATGAGCCGTCTCTGGTCGGTTTCATCCGCCGCCGCGCCGAAGCCACCGCCAGGGTGCGGGTGCTGCCCATGGCCGCCCTCACCCGCCACATGGCCGGCGAAGTGATGACGGAAATCGGCCTTCTCAAAGAAGCTGGCGCTGTGGCCTTCAGCGATGGCGATCGCACCATTTCGAATACGCGCGTGCTGCGCCGGGCGCTGGCCTATGCCTCCGGCTTCGGCGTGCTGGTAGTGGGCCACGCCGAGGACCCCGACCTTACGGATGGCACCGCCGTTAATGAAGGCGAATATGCCATGCGGCTCGGCTTGCCTTCTGCCCCTGCGATGGCGGAGGTGATGATCGTCGAGCGCGATATTCGCCTCGTGGAACTCACCGGCGCGCGTTACCACTTCGGCCAGATTTCCACTGCGGCCTCGCTTGAAGCCATCGCCAAAGCCAAGGCGCGCGGACTTCCCATCACTTGCGGGGTCTCGGCGCATCATCTGGCGCTCAACGAACTCGATATCGGTACTTACTTCACCTTCATGAAGATGAAGCCTCCACTGCGAGCCGAAGCCGATCGCGCCGCGATGGTGGAAGGCGTCGCCTCCGGCATCATCGATGTGATCGTCTCCAGCCATGATCCGCAAGCCGCCGACACCAAGCGCCAGCCCTTTGCGCAAGCGGCCTTCGGCGCGGTGGGACTGGAAACCCTGCTGCCGGTGGCACTCAGCGTTTATCACGAAGATCGGGCCGATCTTCTGCACGTAATGAAGGCGCTGACCTGGGCACCGGCAAAAATCCTGGGACTTGAGAGCGGAACGCTCGCCAAGGGCGCGCCTGCCGACCTGGTACTTTTCGATCCCGACGCCCCTTTTGTTGTCGATCCCGAAAAACTGCATTCGCGCGCACGCAACACCCCTTTCAAAGGGCGGCACTTCCAAGGCCAAGCCATCAAAACCTATGTCGGCGGGGAATGCGTCTTCGAGTGCGGAGCGTCTGCATGAACGGTATGACGGCCCTTTCTTGGACCGCTGCAGGGTATGCGACGCTGATCGGCTATGGGCTGGGCTCGATTCCGTTTGGCCTGCTGATTACCTGGGCCGCAGGTCTAGGCGATGTGCGCAAGATCGGTTCGGGCAATATCGGTGCCACCAACGTGCTGCGCACCGGCAAGCGCTGGGCCGCGGCGCTGACTTTTCTGCTGGATGGCGGTAAGGGCGCCGTAGCCGTAGTGATCGCCGGATGGCTGTTCGGCGAGCCCGGTGCCATGATTGCAGGGCTTGCCGCTGTGCTTGGCCACATCTTTCCGGTCTGGCTTACATTCCGAGGCGGCAAAGGCGTCGCCACCATGATCGGCGTCTTGCTCGGGTTGGCTTGGCCGGTGGGGCTTTTGTTCATCGCCACTTGGATCGCGATGGCCTTGCTGTTTCGCATCTCTTCGCTCTCGGCTTTGACGGCAGCGGCGTTGGCGCCGGCTTACACCATGGTGTTTGGCGATCTCACGAGAGCCACATTCGCGCTTGTCTTGACGGTTATCTTATTCCTGACCCACCATGCCAACATCTTCCGCCTCTGGCATGGGCAAGAACCGCGCATCGGTAATAAGAAAACAGGCTGAAGCCATGTCCCGCACCCTCTCCGAGTTGGAACGCGTTCGGTGGTTACAACTGGCGCGAACGCCCAATGTCGGCCCGGTGACGTTCGCCCAATTGCTGGCACGCTTTGGATCGGTCGAGGCCGCGCTCAGCGAAGTCCCCCGCCTGGCCCGCTGGGGCGGAGGCGCGCCGCCCAAGGTTCCCGATGAAACCGCAATGCGGCGCGAAATCGAGGCGCTGGCCCGGCGCGGCGGCCGCATGATTGCCGCTTGCGAGAGCGATTTTCCCAAAGGCCTTGCGGCGCTCGACGCGCCACCGCCGATGATTTCGGTGCTTGGCCATACCGTGCTGCTGCAGCGGGAGATGATCGCCATGGTCGGCGCCCGCAATGCGTCAGCGCTGGGACGCAAGCTGGCCCAAACCCTCGCCCGCGATCTGTCGGAAGCAGGTTTGGTGGTGGTCTCCGGCATGGCGCGCGGAATTGACACGGCAGCCCATGAGGGCGCGCTCGCCAAAGGCACGGTCGCGGTGGTGGCGGGTGGCGTCGACAGCATTTATCCGCCGGAGAACAAACCGCTCTACGAAAAGCTGATCGCGGAGGGAGCCATCGTCTCCGAAATGGCACTTGGCGAAGCGCCGCAAGCACGCCATTTTCCCCGCCGCAACCGCCTCGTCTCCGGCATGGCTAGAGGCGTGGTGGTGGTCGAGGCCGCGGAAGGCTCCGGCTCGCTGATCACCGCAAGGCTGGCGCTCGAGCAAAACCGAGAGGTCTTTGCGGTACCTGGCTCGCCCCTCGACCCGCGCGCCAAAGGTACCAACCGCTTGCTGCGGGATGGGGCCGTGCTGACCGAGACGGCTGAGGACGTGCTCATAGTTCTGCGCCCCATCCTGGGCGTGGGCTTTGACGAGCCGCCCCGTGACACCCCCGTCGGTGTCGCAAACCTTTCCGAGGCCGAAATCGACCATATCCGGGCGGTGGTCGAGGAAGCCCTAGGGCCGGCGCCGCTTGCCATCGACGAGCTGATTCGGGTGTGCGGCGCCCCGGCCCAGGTGATTCTGGCGGTGCTCTTGGAACTGGAACTGGCAGGAAAGCTGACCCGTCACCCTGGCAACGCGGTTTCGTGGGCCGCAGCCTGATTTTTTGCCTCCAGGGCGGCCAAGCTCAGCAAATGCGCCAGCAGGCTCTGATTTTGACTAAGCGCCAGCTTTCTCAGGGATTCTAGCATATCGAATGTATAATGGGCGGTTTCGGTAGGAGAAAGACCGTCTGGACGCTGCGTCGGCATGGCATGCGATGAGCCCTGAATTGCTTTGCGGAAGCTATGGGAAGGCGTTACCGAATGCAACCTGAAGTAACAAAATCGACAAATTAGGCAAAAAATACAATTTTTCGTATTGAGTCCTCTCGAAATCGCGCGTTGACACCGTTCCACCCCTTCCCCCAGTGTCCGGCCTCCCTACATAACGCCTTACACATTTGAGTTCTGTACCTGATGAAAGTTCTCGTTGTTGAATCGCCGGCCAAGGCGAAGACCATCAATAAGTACCTTGGCCCCGGCTATACCGTTCTGGCCAGCTTCGGCCATATCCGCGACCTGCCCCCAAAGGATGGTTCGGTGAGGCCCGATGAGGACTTCGCCATGTCCTGGCACGTGGACGAGCGGGCCCAAAAACGCATCAAGGACATCGCCGACGCCTTAAAAGGCGCCGAGAAGCTTATCCTGGCCACTGACCCGGATCGCGAAGGCGAGGCCATTTCCTGGCATGTGCTGGAAGTCTTGAAACAAAAAAAGGCCCTCGGCAAAACCGATGTCGAGCGGGTGGTGTTTAACGCCATCACCAAAAATGCCGTGCTGGAGGCCATCGCCAACCCGCGCGAACTCAATGTCGAACTGGTCGATGCCTATCTCGCCCGCCGGGCACTTGACTATCTGGTCGGCTTCACCCTGTCTCCGGTGCTATGGCGCAAACTGCCGGGCGCCAAATCCGCCGGCCGGGTGCAATCGGTGGCGCTACGCTTGGTCGTCGACCGCGAGCTTGAAATCGAAGCCTTCAAGACCGACGAATATTGGACGGTCGATGCCCATGTCATCGCTTATGGTGCGGACGCGGCGCCCAAGCCCTTCGCGGCCCGGCTGACGCATCTTGCCGCCAAGAAGCTCGACAGACTCGGGATCGGCAGCGAAGCCGAAGCCAAAACGGCGGTCGAGGCCATCAAGAGCCGTAAATTCACGATCGGGTCGGTCGAATCCAAGCCGGTCAAACGTCACCCGGCCCCGCCTTTCATCACTTCAACCTTGCAGCAAGAGGCGGCGCGCAAGCTCGGCTTCTCGGCCAAACGGACAATGCAGGTCGCTCAGCACCTTTATGAAGGTGTCGATGTCGGCGGCGAGACGGTTGGTCTCATTACTTATATGCGTACCGACGGCGTCACCATGGACGGCAGCGCCGTCCATGAAGCGCGCCAAATGGCAGGCGAACGCTATGGCGAGCGCTATGTGCCGAAAGCGCCGCGCGTCTATACCTCGAAAGTGAAGAATGCGCAGGAAGCGCATGAGGCCATTCGACCGACCAGCTTCCATCGCACGCCGGAAACGGTCGCCAAGTATGTCGATAGCGACATGGCGCGATTGTATGAGCTGGTGTGGAAGCGGGCCATCGCCAGCCAGATGGAAAGCGCTGAGATGGAGCGCACCACCGTCGATGTAATCTCCACCGATTCCCAGGTGATCTTACGCGCCACGGGCAGCGTGGTGCTGTTCGACGGCTTTCTCACCCTTTATCAGGAAGGCCACGACGACGAGTCCGATGAGGACGGCAATCGCCTGCCCAAGGTCGCCGTTGGCAACCCCGCCACCATCGACAAGACTATCCCCGAGCAGCATTTCACCGAGCCGCCGCCGCGTTATTCGGAAGCGAGCTTGGTGCGTAAACTGGAAGAACTCGGCATCGGCCGCCCCTCCACTTATGCCTCCATTCTGTCGGTGTTGCGGGATCGCGCCTATGTCCGCATGGACCGAGGCCGTTTCATGCCCGAGGATAAGGGGCGCATTGTTACGGCGTTCTTGAAGAGCTTCTTCGCGCGCTATGTCGAGTACAGCTTCACCGCCGATCTTGAAGAAAAGCTCGACGAGGTCTCGGAGGGTTCGCTCGATTATAAGAAGCTCCTGGCCGATTTCTGGCGCGAATTCTCTGCCGCAATCGGCGAGACCAAGGATCTGAAAATATCCCAGGTCATCGATACGCTGAACGAGATCATCGGACCGCATATCTTCCCGCAGGAACCCGGCGGCGGCGATCCGCGTATTTGCCCGACCTGTGGCACTGGCCAATTGAGCCTGAAGCTAGGACGTTTCGGCGCGTTTGTTGGCTGTTCCAACTATCCCGAATGCCGCTTTACCCGCCAACTCGGCCAGAAGAATGGCGAAGCCTCGGGCGATCCCAAGGTGCTCGGTACCTTCCCGGAGAGCGGCGAAGAAGTCTCGCTGCGCTCGGGCCGCTTCGGTCCTTATGTGCAGCTCGGCGAGGGCGAAAAGCCCAAGCGCCAAGGGCTGCCCAAGGGTACGGACGTCTCTGATGTCGATCTAGAACTGGCGGTGAAATTGCTTTCGCTGCCGCGTGAAGTGGGCAAGCATCCCGAAACTGGGGAAGTCATCACCGCCAATTTCGGCCGCTTTGGACCTTATGTGGCACATGCTGGCAAATACGCTTCGCTGGAATCGCCGGATGATGTTTTCACCATCGGTCTCAACCACGCCGTTACCATTATTGCCGAAAAGGCCGCCAAGGGTGGCAGGCGCGGTCCAGAGCCGCTGAAGGAACTCGCCAATCCCGCTGGGGCTGCCATAAAAGTGATGAAGGGGCGCTATGGCGCGTACGTCACCGACGGCACCACCAATGCTACTCTGCCCAAGGACTCCGAGCCTGAGGCGGTGACGCTGGAAGAAGCCCTGCGCCTGATTGCCGAACGCGTCGCCAAGGGCCCCTCGCCTAAGCAGAAGCTGAAAGCCGAAAAGGCTGCCAAGGCTGCTGCAAAAAAAGCGGCAGCCGCGCCGAAGGAAATCGCCAAAGGAGCGAAGGCACAAGCAAAAAAAGCAACGGTAAAAAAAGCCGTGGCGAAAAAGACTGTCGCCAAGAAGGCCATCGTGAAGAAAGCGGTGCCGAAAAAGAAAGCCGCTAAAGCGGCGGCGGAATAGCGATGCCGCGCGGTCCCGCCAAAAACGCGCCGCCTATAGACCGGCAGCGCGTGCTGGACGTTTTGGCCCAGGATCCTGGCGCGACCAAGCGGGATCTGGCGCGTGTTCTTGGCATCAAGGGTTCCGACCGCATCGTCTTGAAGCGCATCTTAAAGGAACTGGAAGGCGAAGGCCTGCTCCGGGGCAGCCGCAAGCGCGGCTATATCCGCCCCGGCACCATCCCCGAGGTCGCGGTACTGGAAATCAGCGGCCAGGACACCGATGGCGAACTTCTGGCCAAACTCAACAAATGGGATTCCAACGAAGCGCCGCCGCTGATCGTCGTCAACACCGAAGAAGCCATCGGCATTGGCGAGCGTATCCTGGCGCGGCTGACCGCCACCGATGACGGCTACGAAGCCAAGGTCATCAAGCGGCTAGGCGCCGCGGCGCACAAAGTGCTGGGGGTGATGCGAATCTCCGGCGCCTATATGCGGATCGTGCCCATTGACCGCAAAACCAAGAACGAATTTTCCGTCGACAAACGCGATCTTGGCGGCGCCGTGGATAATGATCTCGTCGTCGCCGAACCCTTGGCAGGACGAGCCTCCGGATCGCCGCGGGCCCGGGTGGTCGAATGCCTCGGCAGTATGGACGCGCCCAAGGCCGTCAGTCTGATTGCTATTCACGCCCATGGCATCCCGACCGATTTTCCCAAAGAGGTGCTGGACGAAGCGCAAGGTGCTGCACCTATCGATCCGCGCGGCCGCACCGATCTGCGCGCCATCCCGCTTCTAACCATCGATCCCGAAGACGCCCGCGATCATGACGATGCCGTCTGGGCCGCGCCCGATAGTGATCCGGCAAACAAAGACGGCATTATCACCCTCGTCGCCATTGCCGACGTCGCCCATTACGTGACGCCGGGCAGCGCGCTCGACCGTGAGGCTTATAAACGCGGCAATTCGGTGTATTTCCCCGACCGCGTGGTGCCGATGCTGCCCGAACAGCTCTCGGCCGATCTGTGCTCGTTGAAGGAAGGTGTCGACCGGCCCTGCGTCGCCGTGCGTATGGTGTTCGATGCCAAAGGGAAAAAACGCCGCCACGAATTCATTCGCGGCATCATGCGTTCCGCGGCGCGGCTGACCTATGCGCAAGCCCAGCGCGCTTTCGATGGACACCCGGATGATGATACGTCCCCGACAGCCCGCGAGGCCTTGGCGGGCGTGTGGGCGGCCTATCAAATTCTCTTAAAAGAGCGCGCCGACCGCGATCCATTGGAACTTGATCTGCCCGAACGGCGCATCACCATTGGCGCCGATGGCAAGATCGCCTCCATTGCCTATCGTGAACGCCTGGAATCCATGAAACTGATTGAAGAGTTCATGGTGCTGGCCAATGTCGCCGCCGCCGAAGCGTTGGAGAAGACGCGCACGCCGCTGATCTATCGCGTGCACGAGCCGCCTTCCCAAGAAAAGCTGTTCGGTTTCTCCGATTACCTGCGCACCATTGGCGTCAGTTTTGCCAAAGGTCAGGTGATCAAGCCCGCCGTCTTCAACCGCATCCTCGGCAACGTCAAAGAAGGTCCGCACGAGCAGGTGATGAACGACGTGGTGTTGCGCACACAGGCGCAAGCCGTCTACGCGCCCGACAATCTCGGCCATTTCGGACTCAACCTGGCGAAATACGCGCATTTCACCTCCCCTATCCGGCGCTATGCCGATCTGGTGGTGCATCGTGCGCTGATCCGTGGCTTTCAGCTCGGCGAAAGCGGTCTCACGGATAGGGAAGTCGCACAGCTCGCCGAGACGGCCTCCCACATCTCGATGACTGAGCGCCGCGCCATGGCGGCCGAACGCGATTCCACCGACCGCTATGTCGCGGCCTTCATGGAAGACCGCGTCGGCGCCACCTTCGATGCACGCATCACCGGCGTGACGCGCTTTGGACTGTTCGTGCGGCTGGCCGAAACCGGCGCCGAGGGCCTGCTGCCGGCGCGGGTTCTGGGCACGGAATATTTCCACCACGACGAGCGCCGCCACGCCTTGATCGGCGAACGCACCAACACGAGCTATAGTCTCGGCGATATCGTACGGGTGCGGCTAGCGGAAGCCGCTCCGCTCACCGGCGGTTTGCGTTTCGATCTCGCCGAAGCAGCCGAAGCGCCGCGTCAAATTCGCCGCCCCGCACCAGTCCGCCCGCGCAGCAAACGACGGCGTTAATGTCGCAAATTGTGCGGCACACACAGCGCAAACAAGACAGACCGTGCCCGATGCCCTAGTTTCCCTAGGGAGCGGGAGATTTGCGATGAGAGCCGGATTGGTCTTGGCGGGTTTGATGTTTTCGGGCGTGATCGCCTTGGCTGATGATCCGGCACCTATTTTTTCCGCCAACGGCTATGGCGACGTCAGAATCGGCATGAAGGTCGAACAGATGGAGCGCGTTCTCCACCAGAAGCTTCCCTACAATCCCTTCGACAACCATGGCTGCAGCCTGTTCACCACGCCACAAATGGAGTTGATCGGGCTCAGCTTCGTAATGGACCACAAGGAGCTCGTGCGCATCAATGTCGACTATTTCAGCGCCAGTTCGCAGCCGCGTGCGATCAAAACGGCTGATGGCATCGGCCTTGGTTCATCCGAGGAAGAGCTCTTGACGGCTTATGGAGCGGCGGCGGCCGTCACGCCCAATTCCGGCGACCCGACATGGCACACCGTCACCGTCGACAGTGCCGACCATGGCGGCGGTCTCATCTTCGAAACCGACAGCAAGACGATCAAAAGCATGCGCGGCGGGTCCTATCCGGCCATTGCCCTGCCCAGTGGCTGCCCTTAGTCGCACCGCTTCATCGACCGTAAGATGATCATCGCCAACGCCTGGCATCGCTCCGTGAGTCCTGCCCGCGCGGGGCGCCCCATTTGCCCTTTTCACTGCAAAAGATCGCGATCGTGGCACTCGTAGCCGCCCCGTTTGGGTTTCCTGAATGGCGTTATTACATTGGATACATTGGATTTTCGGTTGCCGCCAGACGACAGAATGTTTTTGACGGGGACGCGGCTATTTCGTTCGTCGGAGCATCTTGACTTCCTGACCCTTGTCAGTAGGTTACCGGCCCTTCGGGCGTTTTTCTTTTGGAGTTCCCTATGGCGAAGCCGACGACGGCAAAAATCCGGCTCAATAGCGAGGGCGGCACGGGCTTTTTCTACGTGACGAAGAAGAACACCCGCACTATGACCGAGAAGTTCACGGTTCGTAAGTATGACCCCGTGCTCCGCAAGCACGTGGAGTTCAAGGAAGGCAAGATCAAGTAGTTTGCCTGACACGGTATTGGGCGCGGTGCGCCGAACAATGGCCGCCCTTTTCGGGCGGCCATTTTGTTTTGCCCGTCGTCCATGCATTTCTTTCCCATAGAATTTTTGTTGGTTTGCCTGCTTCTTGACAAGGTGTGTCCGGGAAAGGAGCCTTCGTCCCACATCTTTTGTGGGGCGACTATGTGCGCCTTCGTTATCGTCGATCCGGTCTTCTGCGGCAGCCAGCACGGCCGCGGCTGGCGGTTGCTCGAACCCGAATTGACCAAGCTCTATCCCTATATGGCATTGGCATTCCCGCGGCGGCGGTGCGAAACGGCCTCGCTTGTGTCGGCAGCTTTGCGTGAGGGCCATACTGAGATCGTTGCGGTGGGCACTGTCCTGCTGGACGAAGCGATCAACGGCTTTTTCGATGCCGAAGGTTCACTGTCACCCGATGCGGTACTCGCCTTCGTTGCTGCCGCTGACGACATCGCCAAGCTCAGCAAAGCTGCCGTCCGGCAGATTAATATTGGTCGCGCCAGCTATCTGTCGCGTGACGGCAAACCCCGGACCCGCTATTTCGCGACGAGGGCTTCTTTTGGCATGCCCGCCGGAATTGCCAACACGCAGATGCGTTCCTGGAGGACGAATTTGCGCGGCTGGCGAACCGGTCTGCTTGGCTATAGCGGCCGGGCCGTGCGGTTGATCGTGGATCAGTCTTTCGACGAAATCGCCACCATCCGATCGGTCGCGATCAGCAACAGCGGCGGGTTCGGCAATGCAACCGGCGCCCAGCCTGACGCCGAATCCGATGACGGCCAATTTGACATCGTCATCACCGCGCATACCCAAGATGGCAATGCCTTGCGCCAGGTGAAGGGGCGCAAAGTCCTGGCCGCGCCGGTCGAAGAAACCGGTGGCCGCCCTGTTCTGGTCGAACTCGACTTTCGGAGCGTGGGCCGCCTGCCCGCGACATTCGAGATTCTCCCCCGCGCGCTGAATGTGCGATGTTAGGGTCGCTTGGGAGGATACGTGAGTCAGGACCGGTCAAAACTCCGCTGGAACGGATGGGGTTGGGTTGCGCGCAAAGACGAGTTGGCGCAGCGCGACGACGTTTGGACGTGGCTTGCCGGTGAACTCGGCATGCCGGCACTTTTGGCGACGCCAGCCCGCCCGCTGGAAGAGATTTCGCTGCCGCCCAGCACGCTGGCGCTGCCGCATCGCCAGGAACTGGGTGCCATCGTGGGCGCCAGCCAGCTTAGAGAAACCATTGCGGAACGGGCATTCCACGCGCGCGGCCGCAGCTATCGAGATCTGTTGCATCTGCGCGCCGGTGATCTTGCCGAAGCGCCCGATGCGGTGATCTATCCGCGCGGCACAGAGGAAGTTCTGGCCATACTGGCGCTGGCTGCAGAACGGCGCATCGCCATCATTCCATTTGGCGGCGGCACATCACTAACAGACGGCGTCGCGGCCATACGTGACGAATATGAGAGTGTCGTTACACTCGACCTTACCGAAATGGACCGGATCATTGCCATCGACCTCACTTCGCATACAGCGGAAATCGAAGCCGGTATCTATGGTCCGGCGCTGGAAGGCGCCTTGAAGGCTAAAGGTCTGACTGTCGGCCATGCCTCGCGATCCTTTGAATTCTCAACGCTGGGCGGCTGGATTGCGGCGGGAGGCGGTGATCCGATCGGCCCGCAGCAAGACTGGCTTTCCAGTATGAAACTGGCGACACCAACGGGGCTTATCGATACCGCGCAAGGCCGCACCGGAGCTGATCTGACCAGTCTCATCATCGGTTCTGAAGGCCAATTCGGAATTATTACCGAGGCCACAATAGCTTTGAAGCCCCTTCCACAAACATGCCACCTTCACGCCTATCTCTTCGCCGATTTTCCCACCGGCCTCGCCGCCTTGCGCGCCATCCGCCAAGAGGGCTGCGGCCCGACCATGCTACGGCTCTGCGATAGTGAAGAGACGCGGGTTCTCGGGGCTTTCCAGCTGCTTGGCAAAAAACGCGGCATGATGGACCGGCTCGGCGAACACTTTCGTGGAGCGCAAGGCCTCACCGGCAAGCCTTGCCGGATGATTGCTGGCTTCGAGGGCGATGCGTCTGTGATCGCCTTCCAGCGCCGCCGTTTCGAAGCCGTAGCCAGCCGTTATCACGCGATGCGGCAGGGACGGGCAGACAGTGACGCCCCGCGGCGGTTCCAAGGGCCTTACATCCGCGATTCCTTGCTCGAACGTGCGGTCGGGGTCGAGAACTTTGAAGTCAGCGCGCACTGGTCGAAACTACAGACCGTTTACGAGACCACACATGCCGCCCTGGATGCGGTTTTGCGCGAAACCGCCCCACGCGAAGGCGCCCATGGCATCGTGCTGTGTCGTGTGCGGCACGCCACGCCGAGCAGTGCTACGCTTGCCTTCACTGCGATTTTTCCACGTGCCGTCGGTGCCGATCTGGAACAAGCCGGCAAGATCGAAGCCGCGGCGTTTCAGGCGATGCTATCGGGCGGTGGCACACCCCATCATAGCCCCGCCACCGCCGCGCCATTGCTGCACAATAATGGCGAAGGTGCCGTAACGGTATGGCGCGCGCTCAAACAACATCTTGATCCAAAGGGGGTGTTAGCGCCGGGTGGAGCGATCTCTTAACCGGTCATTACCCATCCTCCAGCTACAAAGAGGCGGCAACAATTCGGTTTGGGCATGACTTTTCTTCCACCGACATCGTTCGCTTGGTTCCTGTGGCGCCGCTTGGTGCGCACCGAAGTCACTCACTTCGCGGTGCCAGAAACCATGCCGCGTGCCGATGTGCTGAAGCTCTGCGATCTGCCGATGCCTTATCCGGGTGTGTTCAACCACTATCGCCCAACGATACTGATTGATCTTTCCCAAAGCGAAGACGCCTTGTTCAAGGCCCTGGCACCTGCGGTACCCAAGGCTATCCGGCAGGCCGTTCGCTTGGGAATTGTCATCGACATGATCGATGAGATCACCGAAGACGTCTGGGATGGCTTTCTTTCGGCCTACGAGAAACTGCTCCGCCGCAAGCCGATGGCGGGGGCCCTCGGCGTCGGACAAATCCGCGACCTGATAAGAAAGGGCGACTACGAACTGTCCTGCAGCCGTGATCGCGAAGGCAATATCCTTTCCTGGCACAGCTATGTCGTGGCCAAGGGGCGCGCGCGGTTACAAACCACGATCGCCGATCTCGATCCGTCGCAAGGATCGACATGGAACAACCTCGTCGGCCGGGCGCACAGGCTGCATCACTGGCAGGATATCTTGCGCTACAAGGCGCGGGGACTGACGGTTTACGATTTCGGTGGTGTCTATCGCGGCAAGGACGACCCCGAGCAAATGCAAATTGCATACTTTAAACAGCTTTATGGCGGCAGCTTCGCTGACACCTATGATGCGGTCATACCGCTATCACGCAAAGGCCGTCTGGCGCTGTCACTGGTCTCGCATGTCAGTGCCGAATCTCGCGCCGGCGGCCGCGCAATCGGAGCCCACGCATGAACGCTTGCCTGATGCTGCATGGAATCGGACCCTTACCGCCTCATGCCGGGGCGGATGAGGCTCCCTATTGGGTCCGCCGCGAGACCTTCGACACGATCATCGAGCTGATGCGGACGATACCGGCGCGTCTGACCTTTGACGACGGTAACACCACGGATGTCACCGTCGCATTTCCCGCGCTGGTCAAAGCGGGACTCAAAGCCTCGTTCTTCATTCCCTCCGCGCGCATCGGCACCCCCGGCTATGTCAACGAAGAAGACATTCGGTTCATGCATGAAGGGGGAATGGAAATCGGTTCGCATGGTTGCGCCCATCTGGACTGGACGAAGATCAACGATGCGGAAATCGCCCATGATGTGATGCAATCGGTCGAACGGCTTTCGACGATCATCAAGGCGCCGGTACGATCGGTCGCCATTCCCTATGGCTATTGCGATCGCCGCGTCCTCGCTATGCTGCGCAAACTCGGCATGAGCCGGGTTTATTCAAGTTTCCGCGGTCCCGATTCCGAAAACACTTGGCTGGTACGCCGCGACTGCATCAAACAGCCCATGAGCCGCGAGGAAATCTTGCGGATATTCACGCACAAGCCTGCGGCGGCGGAAGCCGCCCTTAATCTGCTGCGGGTCTGGCGGCGGGCGGGAAACGCAGCGCTCTGGGCGGCTTAGATCTCGTCGAACTGTGCCCGCAGCGCGTTGGCCGCCACCGCAAGCGCTTCGCGCGCCTGTGGAAATACGGCTTGAAACAAAAGAAAATCGTGAATCTGCCCGGGATAGTCGGCGATGGTCACCCCAACGCCGGCGGCACGCAGCTTTTCCGCATAGGCGAGCCCCTCGTCATGCAGTACGTCAAATTCGGCAAGCATCACCAGGGCTGGGGGCAAGCCCGCAACGTCGTTTGCCAAAAGCGGCGAGAGACGGGGATCGCTCCAAAGTGATCTGGGCGCATAGAGGTCATAGCAATATTCCAGCGCGGCCCGTTCGAGCAGATAGCCCTCCGCATAGGCAGACAAGGAGGCAAATTCCCCTCCAAGCTGCGTCACTGGAAAGAGCAAAAGCTGATAGGCAATGGCGGGGCCACCTTGCGCCTTGGCACGCTGACACAAGAGAGCCGCAAGCGCCCCGCCAGATGAGTCACCGCCGACGGCGATGCGATTGGGATCGATGCCCAACATTGCCGCATTGGCCTCAATCCAGATCAGAGCAGCATAGGCATCGTCATAGGCCGCGGGAAAGGGATGCTCGGGCGCCAAGCGATAATCGACTGCGATGACCCGGCAGCCCGCCTCGCCAGCAATCAGACGGCAAAGGGCTTCATGGGTGTCGAGATCGCCGCTTCGAAAGGAGCCGCCATGAAAAAACAGAAGCGCGGGAAGGGATTCGCCTCCCGCTGCTACCGGGCGATATAGCCGCAATGCCACCTCATCGGAGAGGCTCTGGTTTTCGACCTTGCCGATGGGCACATCTTTGGGGGCAAGCGGTTTTAAGAAATCGCGAAAGCTGGCGCGCGCATCGGCATCGCTCTGTTCCCAAGGCTTGGGGCCAAGGGAAAGTTGCTCGAGGAATGCCTTCACCAACGGATCGAGGGGCATGGAAGGCCTTCGGTTGCCGGACCTCAATAGTTTGGCCGCATCCGGCGCGCAGGTGCAAGCGATGCTGGCGGCTATATCGCCAGCTCTGGCCACAGTGGGAAGCGCTAGTGGATCGACAACCCCCGCCCAGTGTCGAGGCGGTGGCGCATGACGTCATCAACCAGAACGGACATGGCGAACCAGAACTCAGCCCCGAGCTCGTCACCCTCAGAATCGTGGGAGCGGTAGGTGCGGCGCGCGATATCCACAGCCAATAAGCCGTGTAAGGCGGCGAATTCACCAGCCAGCCAACACATATATTGGGCGGAAACAGGCACTTAATGCGCCTTTCTTAGGTCTGAGTGTCATTAGAGCCCAGGAAAGTGAGTGCCGCGTTAAGATGGATAGCTCTGGAAAGTACATGATCAAGTCGTTATTATCTTATTATCCCGCCCATATTGCGGGGTTTCGGGAACACACATGTCCAAGAGCATCTTGCTGATCATCGGGGGCGGAATTGCCGCCTACAAATCCTTGGAGCTGATACGCCGCGCAAAGGACCGTGGAATTACCAGCCGGGCCATCATCACCAAAGCCGGTACAGAGTTCGTGACACCATTGTCGGTCTCTGCGCTGAGCGGGCAGAAGACCTATACGGATATGTTCAGCCTCATCGATGAGACGGAGATGGGGCACATCCAACTTTCGCGCGCCGCCGATCTCGTAGTTGTGGCGCCCGCGACGGCCAATCTGATGGCGAAAGCGGCCAATGGTCTTGCCAGCGATCTGGCCTCTACGGCCCTCTTGGCCACCGACAAGCCAGTCCTGATGGCCCCGGCTATGAACGTGCGGATGTGGCACCACCCCGCCACACAACGCAACCTCGCGACGCTGAGGGCCGATGGCGTGCATTTCGTCGGCCCCAATGAAGGGGCCATGGCGTGCAACGAATTTGGTCTTGGCCGCATGGCTGAACCGCAAGAAATTCTCGCCGCAATCGAAAGGTTGTTATCGGGAGCCGGTCCGCTAACAGGTGTAAAGGCGCTCGTGACGGCTGGCCCCACCCACGAGCCGCTCGACCCGGTGCGCTTTCTCGGCAATCGTTCCTCAGGCAAACAAGGCTATGCCATCGCTAGCGCCCTGGCCGACGCGGGGGCTGAGACGACGTTGATTTCAGGACCGGTAGAGCTTTCCCCGCCGTCCCGGGTGAAGCTGATCAAGGTCGAAACCGCGCTCGAAATGCGGGCCGCTTGCGAGGCTGCTTTGCCCGTGGACGTCGCCGTGCTGACCGCCGCGGTCGCCGACTGGAGGGCGCAAAGCCAAGCCAACAGCAAATTGAAGAAGTCCGAGTCCGGGCCACCATCATTGGTGTTGACGGAAAATCCCGACATTCTGGCCGGCCTTGCCAGGCACGCCAAACGACCCGCGCTACTCATCGGCTTTGCCGCCGAGACCGAGAATGTCATCGCCTATGCAACGGAGAAGCGCACACGCAAAGGCTGCGATTGGATCGTCGCCAACGATGTCAGCAAAGGTGTGTTCGGCACCGACCGCAACACAGTGCACCTCATCACCGCAGGCGGTCCCGAAAGCTGGCCAGAAATGACCAAAGACGAGGTCGCTGCCCGCCTCGCAGTTCGCATCAGCAAAGCTTTAGAGAAGGTCGCATGAAACTCTCCATCCAACGTTTGCCCCATGGTGACGGACTCGCCCTGCCCCATTACGCCACCGAGGGTGCTGCCGGGCTCGATCTTCTGGCGGCCGTCGAGGCGAAGATCGTGCTTTTGCCCGGTGCGCGCACTTTGGTGCCGACCGGTATCGCCATCGCGCTGCCGCACGGCTACGAGGCACAGGTACGCCCGCGTTCGGGTCTGGCGGTGAAATTCGGTATCACCGTTCTCAATGCGCCAGGCACGATCGATTGCGATTATCGCGGCGAGATCAAATGCCCGATCATCAATCTGGGCACCGAGGCCTTCGCGATTACGCGTGGGATGAAGATCGCCCAGATGGTGATCGCCCGCTATGAAATTGTTGTGCTGGACGAAGTAACCGCGCTGCCCGCCACCATACGCGGCGAAGGCGGCTTTGGTTCCACTGGAATGACCGTTGGATAGGCCGATGCTGAAACTCTCGCGAAAAACCCTGCTAGCGCTCGAAGCGGTGATCGACATCGCCTTTAATGCGCGCCCCGAACCCGTACAGGCCAAAGAAATCACCGCCCGCCAAGGTGTACCGCAGCGTTACCTTGAACAGGTGATGCAGCAGCTTGTCCGCGCCGGTATTCTTAAGGGCGTGCGCGGCCCCCGGGGCGGCTATCGTTTGGCCAAGGAACGCAGGCGCATATCGGTCGGCGATATCGTCCGGGCCGCTGAACTGGCCGAGGACGAGACGGGGGAAGACGCTCTGCCGCGCTCGGAACTCGGCATGCGGATCGTCACGCCTTTTATTCAGACCATGCAGGACGAGATCATGGCGCGGCTCGAAGCCATCACCGTCGAAGATCTGTGCCAGAAAGCCCGCAGCGCTGGTGTCAGCGTCAATGATCACGATACGGCAGATTTCACCATCTAGACCGCCACCAAGGAAGGATCACGACCATGAGTGATAAGAAGCCCGGACGCGGACGCATCTATAATTCCATCACCGAGACCATCGGCGATACGCCGCTGGTGCGACTGGCGCGCTTGCCAGAGCTTGGCGGAGTCAAAGCCGACATTCTGCTCAAGCTTGAATTCTTCAACCCCCTCGCCTCGGTCAAGGACCGTATCGGCGTCTCCATGATCGATACGCTCGAGCGCCAAGGCAAAATCATACCCGGCAAGACCGTTTTGGTGGAGCCGACCAGCGGCAATACCGGCATCGCGCTCTCCTTTGTGGCGGCGGCGAAAGGCTACAAGCTGATCCTCGTCATGCCGGAATCGATGTCGATCGAGCGGCGCAAAATGTTAATGATCCTGGGCGCCGAGGTGGTGCTGACCGAAGCGGCCAAGGGTATGAAAGGCGCCATCGCCAAAGCCCAGGAAATCATCGCCGGGAATCCGGACGCGGTTATGCCGCAACAATTCGAAAACCCCGCCAATCCCGATATCCATCGCCGCACAACGGCGGAAGAAATCTGGAACGACACCAATGGCACCGTCGATGCCGTGATTTCGGGCGTCGGCACCGGCGGCACCATCACGGGTATCGGTCAAGTGCTGAAGGCGCGCAAACCCTCCGTCAAGATGATTGCGGTCGAGCCTGAAGATTCGCCGGTGCTCTCCGGCGGCCAACCTGGACCACACAAGATTCAGGGTATCGGTGCGGGTTTCGTGCCCTCCGTCCTGGATCGCAGCGTGATTGACGAGATCGTTACCATCTCCAACGAAACCGCCTTCGATACGGCCCGCAAGGTCGCCCGGCTGGAAGGCATTCCGGTTGGTATTTCTTCGGGCGCGGCGCTTGCCGCAGGCTTGGAAGTGGGGGCGCGCCCGGAGATGGCGGGTAAGACCATCGTCGTCATCATCCCCTCTTTCGCCGAGCGCTATCTGTCGACCGCGCTGTTCGAAGGGCTGTGATTTCTTAGAAGTAGAACACGAAGGTGAGCGCCCAGCGGTCGAGGCCGTTGGGACCCACCACCGGTATCTGAAACAATTCGATTTTCAGAACATCCACCGTCCCCGCGCGATGGATGATGCGCATCATGCGCGGCTCATTGTGAGCGATGACTTCCAGCAAAGTTTTGTAGCGCACAGGAAAATCACTGGGGCTGTAGATCTCGCTCATGGTTTCGCCGGTGATATCCCGCCCAAAGCGGTGACGCATACCGGAGCCCGCCAAATGAACTTTGAAATCGGACCGGTCCGCAAGGGGTTCGTAAATCGTCACATGACTCAAAAGGCGTGCGATCAGCCGTGAAGGCAGGTCGCGCCCAATGTGGATGCCGTCGCCGGGACGTTCGCCCCAGAACTGCAGTGCGGCCTCGGCATTGGGATGGGTCAGGGTGTCGATCGGCACAAACTCAGATTGAGTCATCCCGCCTTCTATCCATTCGGCTAACCGGTCCATGGAAATTTTAGCTCCGTACATCGCAGCAAGATGTAAGGCAGTTGTCTGACCCAAGCGTTAAACCCCAATAGGGAAGGCCATGGCCTTTTTGTGATCGCTAGATCGTTTTTGTGGCATAGATGGTCGCGTCGTGGCGGTGCGTATTAATACTCGCGTATTGCCGCGAAAACATCGGGCCTATCCGTATAGATTGCATCCAATCCGAGGCAGGACAGCCGTCGCATTTGCTCAGGATCGTTGACCGTCCAGGTACCAAGCTTCAGCCCCAAACCGCGCGCCTTGCTAACGGTTTCTTCATTGAGATCGACCCACATCGGATCCCAGCCGTCGCCGCCCGCCGCCTTCACCGCTTCGAGAATCGAGCCGCCATAGTGAACAGCGTCGTAACCAGCGGCCCACGGTGAAATGCCCTCTTGGGCCCAATAACGCAGCATTTGCAGTGCCGGCTCGCTTGGCGGATCGGCCTCAGGCGGCGGCGTGCCGGGTTCAAACCAACTCAGCGGCAAACTGGTGAACCAGCATTCTGTTTGAGGAGCCAACCTTTTTGCCGCGATCAATGCCACCCAATCGAAACCAACAAAAATCGTGTTTTGCAAATAGTGATGTCCGGCCAAAACTTCAATGGTGCGCTCGGCGAGTTCTTCAGGATCTGCCCCCTCCGCGCGATTGGCGAAGGAGGTCTTCAACTCGACCACCAGCCGGAATGGCGTGCGCGCTGGTTTGGCGACTGCAATCACCTCCGATAGCAGCGGCACGCACTCACCATCCTGCCAACGCACCGCCCTATGGGTTTTGGCGTATTCACTCTCGGGATCGGCCCGGCCGACATCGTAACTGCGCAGTTCATCGAGGCTTAGCGCGTTGATGTGGGGTGTCGGTTCGGTAAGCCAGTGTCCTTCTCGATCCCGGGCAAGGCCCGGCTTCAGCCGCCAATCATGATGGACAATGACGTGACCGTCAGCGGTGAGCTGAACATCCAATTCGGCGCCCTGACAACCGCGCCAAACCGCATCGGCAAAGGCCGCCAGCGTGTTCTCCGGCCGGAGTTGTGCCCCTCCGCGATGGGCAATGTTCCACGGCATCATATGGGTATTCTACAGGCCTCGGCTGAGTCGAAAAAGAGCTGCTGTGGCCTTGTTGCATCGCCCTCCAACCGGCGTGAGTTGACTTCGCCAAATCCCCGTCGTACCTCCCAGCCACCGGCGCGGAAGATGGTTTTCGCGCCTTACCTGCGAGCCGACGAATGATTCCGACGATGTGCAATATGGCTGTGACGCTGGCCCGTTCGGGCGGCGCTGTTGCCATGGCGGCCTGCCAGGAGTGCTTCGGTTAGACCGGTTGATATCGGTTGTCCGCCCGCCCTCCCGAGCCCTGCTCCGGAGGGTTTTTTTGTCTCATTTTAGTGGCCTGTACCTATCATGACGGATTACACACAAACGGTTTCTGACGCCCCGCCCACTTCACCCTGGCTTATTGAAGCCCGGGGGTTGATGAAGCTCGCGCTGCCGCTTGTGGCCACGCAGTTGGCACAAATGGCAATCCTGACGACGGATGTGCTCATGCTGGGCCGTCTGTCGAAAGAGGCGCTTGCGGGGGCCGCGCTCGGCAACACGGTGTTTTATTTCGCCTGGCTGTTCGGCTTAGGCCCTACGGCTGCGATCTCGCCGCTGATTGCCCATGTCCTTGGAGCCCGCCCGAACGATCGCGCCGGCATACGCGCCATCATGCGCATGGGCTTCTGGGCCATTCTCCTGTTGTCGGTGCCGCTGACGAGCTTTTTGTTCTTCGCCAAGGATATTCTTCTCGTTCTCCAGCAGCGGCCCGAGCTGGCCGAGGCAGCGAGCCGCTTTGTGCGTCCCTTGAGCGCCGGTCTGGTCTTTTCCTTAGGTTTTCAGGTGCTGCGCAATTATGTGACGGCGCTGGGTCACCCTAAGGCTTCGCTGTGGGTGATGCTGGTCTCGATCCTGTTCAATACGGCGGCGGATTATGCCCTCATTTTCGGGCATTTCGGCTTTCCAAAATTGGGCCTGATGGGCGCTGGTATTGCCAGTGCGTGCTCCTACACCTTCAGCTTTGTGGCCATGATAGTGGTTGTCCTTGCCTCCGCGGAACTGCGCAAATACCGGATTTTCCTGCGCTTCTTCCGTCCGGATTGGGACAAATTCGCCGAGCTGTTCCGCCTTGGCATGCCGATTGGCGTGACCATGTTGTTCGAGGTGGCGCTGTTCAACGCTTCGGTGCTGATGATGGGCACCTTTGGCACAGCCTCCGTGGCGGCCCACCAAGTCGCCCTCAACCTGTGTTCGCTCACCTTTATGGTGCCGCTCGGCATTGCCATGGCCGCGACCGTACGAGTAGGGCTGGCAGCGGGCGCCGGCGACCGGCCCGGCGTGCGCCGCGCGGGGGTTACCGCCCTTGCCATTGGGACAGGCTTCATGTCCTGCACCGCCGTCCTGCTGGCGCTATTTCCCCATCATTTCGCCGCGCTTTATTTCGCCACCGACTCCCCAGCCAATCGCGATGTGCTGGGGCTCGCAGTCAACTTTTTGCGATTAGCGGCGGCCTTTCAAGTGTTTGACGGACTGCAGGTGGTCGCCTCCTTAAGCCTGCGCGGCCTCAAGGATGCGCGCATGCCAATGTGGCTGGCAGGCGCCAGCTATTGGGGGATCGGCTTCCCGCTCTGCTTGGGGCTGGGCGTGGGCCTCAACTGGCAGGGTGTGGGGGTATGGATTGGCCTTGCTTTTGCCCTAATGGCGGCGGCAATCTTGCTTAGTTGGCGTTTTTTCGCCTTATCGCGCGCTGTGGCGCGGACCTAGGGCGTAAAGCGGAGGGCGGCAATGCACAAAGCAATTTGGCTGGTTATTGGGTTGTGTGGCAGCGCCGCCGCGGCGCTCGCCTGCGCCGACGAAGTGCGGCTTCCCGTCGGTGACACAATTGCAGTTCAGGACAGCGGTGGCGGCTCAATCCCTCATGCTGCGCGCGGCCAGTATCTTGGCCTTGCTTGCGCCAATGTGGAAAAGGACGGCGCCGTGTCTGTGGTGCTCTACCCCGACAACAATCAATCACCCACGGGGATCGGCGAGGTTCTTGCCATTGAGCAGAAAATCGACGCTGGTCTGGTGCATGTGCGGGTGCCAGATTTTCCCGAACTCGCCGATCATACGTTGCACGTGAAGGTCTTTTACCGCGACGCGGAAGGCAGCCACGTCTGCGATGGCGGCAATGTGAAGATCAGCTAGCTCAAAACAAAGCGCCACAAGACGGCAACACCAAGCAAAAAACCAAGCAAGGCCCAGACGAGACCATAGTCGCTACGCCCTGCCTCCGCGATGCGGCGCTCGCTGTCGGGATGGAGTTTCAGCCCACCCTCGACCAGCATCTCAGCAATAGCATCCGTCTTGCGCATGAAATCTGGCAGCTTCTGCACTGCCCGCCCCAAGGCAGCGATGGTGTCTGCCATTTCCCGCAGGCGCGCTTGTGGCGAGAGCTGATCCAGCATGAAGCGCTCCACCACCGGACGGGAAGCCTCCCAGATATCGAAATCAGGATCGAGGCCGCGGGCCACGCCTTCCACCACCACCATGGTCTTCTGCAGCAGCAGCAATTGGGGTTGCGCCTGCATTTCGAAACGGCGAGTGGTGTCGAAAAGTTGCTGCAGCAGCCTGGCCATCGAAACTTCGCGTGCCGGGCGCCCGAAGATGGGCTCGCCTACCGCCCGCAGTGCTTGGGCAAAGGTCTCCAGCGAAAAATGCGGCGGCACAAATTGCGCCTCAAAATGGGCGCGGGCGACGCGGACATAATCGCGGGCGAGAAAGCCGCCAATGGTCTCAGCCATAAAGCGGCGGGTGGCAAGATCAAGCCGTCCCATAATGCCGAAATCGACCGCCACCAGACGGCCTTTGCTGTCGACGAAGAGATTGCCGGGATGCATGTCGGCGTGGAAAAATCCTTCGCGTAGGGCCTGGGTAAGGAAACTGCGCATCACGATCAACGCGACCTTTTTGGGATCGTGGCCCGCCGCCCGCAAGGCTTCGGTTTCGCGCAATGGTACGCCGTCGATCCATTCGGTGGTGAGCACCCGCGCCGAACTGCGCGTCCAATCCACCACCGGGACGCGGAAATCTTTGTCCTCAGCCATGCGCTCTGCCAGCTCCGAGGCTGCCGCGGCTTCCATGCGCAAATCCAGTTCGAGGGCGGTGGATTCAGCCAAGGTCTCGATCAGCGCGGTAAGGCGAAGGCGGCGGGCTTCCGCTGAAAAGCGTTCGGCCAGACAGGCCGCAAAGCGCAAGGTGGAGACATCGCGGGCGAACTCATCCTCGATACCGGGGCGCAGCACCTTCACTGCGACGCGACGGGGCGGTTGTTCGTTGGTCTCGCCGTCATGGACCTGAGAGATCGAAGCCGCCGCCACGGGCTCGCCAAAGCGCACGTAAAGCTGACCAAGGTCTTTGCCGAATTCGTGCTCCACCACCGTGCGGGCCTCCGCCGAGGCAAAGGGTGGCAGACGGTCCTGCAAGCTTTCCAGCGTGGCAGCAACCTCGGCACCGACCAGATCGGGACGTGTTGCCAGCACCTGACCAAGCTTGATATGGGCAGGGCCTAAGCTTTCCAGCGCACGCGCCAAGCGATAGCCGGGTGTGGTGCCGTCCTTAACCTGGCCGCTGCCCAAAAGGCGACGCAAAAAGCGCAGCCGCGCAGGCATCAGAGCCATGTATTCCGCCGGAAACAGCGCATCGTGGCGCGCCAGGGTGCGCGCGATCTTCCACACTCTGAAGAAATTGCCGACAGCGCCTGTCATCAAATTTTCCAGGCTGAATGCATAGCGGCGATACCGCCGGAAAGATTGCGCACCTTCACTTGGGAAAGCCCCGCCTCCTCGATCATCCGGGCAAATTTGGCCTGGGGCGGGAAGCGCCGGATGCTTTCGACGAGATATTGGTAGGCCTCGCGGTCCTGCGCCACCCAGCCGCCAATCCTGGGCAGAAGATGGAAGGAGAATTGGTCGTAGAGCACGTCTAGGCCCGGCACGACGACTTGACTGAATTCGAGGCAGAGGAACCGCCCACCCGGCTTCAAGACCCTTCTGGCCTCTTCCAAAGCTTTCTCGATGCTCGTCACGTTGCGGATGCCAAAAGCGATGGTGTAGCTGTCGAAGGCATTGTCTGGCAGCGGCAGAGTTTGGGCATCGCCCGCCACCCACGCGATAGCCTGCTCTGCCCCAGCGCGCTTGACGCCTTCGGCGAGCATATCGGGATTGATGTCGCAGACCGTGATGTCGGGTTCGCCCCCGCGGCGCCGGATGACTTTGGCGATGCGGAAGGCGATGTCGCCGGTGCCACCTGCCACGTCCAGGCCTTTCCAGCCGGGCTGCGGATTGAGCCACGCCACCATAGCATCTTTCCACAGCCGGTGAACGCCCATGCTCATAAGGTCGTTCATCAGGTCGTAGTTCTTGGCGACCGAGGAAAACACCCCGCGCACGAGTTTTTCCTTTTCCGCTGCCGGGACATCGCGGAAGCCGAAAGAGGCGGTATGATCAGGAGAGTCAGCAGACATGACCGGACCATAATGCCAGAGCTTCCCGAAGTCGAAACCGTTTGCAGAGGGCTCGCCCCCGCCCTGGAGGGGCATGTTCTGGTCAGGGTTGAGACGCGGCGGGCGGGCTTGCGCATCCCCTTTCCCAAGGATTTTGCCAAACGCCTGACCGGAAGGCGCGTGTTAGCCCTGCGGCGGCGGGCCAAATACATCCTGGCGGAGCTGGAGGGCGGCGAGACGCTGGTCATTCACCTGGGCATGAGTGGGCGTATGGCGGTCTATGCCGCAGGCGGAGTCAAAAAGCTGGGCGAGTATGTCTATAATGCCGCACCGGCGGGGGCCGGCACAGATAAGCACGATCATGTGGTGATCGAGACCGATGCCCCGGCCCGCGTCGTCTTTACCGATCATCGCCGCTTTGGGCTGATGACCTTGGTGGCGAGCGAGGGTTTGAACGACGACAAGCTGTTTGCCGGGCTCGGCGTCGAACCCTTATCGAACGGCTTTCATCCGGATTATCTGGCGGCGGCCCTGAAGGGTAAAAAGACGCCAATCAAATCGGCGCTGCTCGATCAGCGCGTGATTGCCGGAATCGGCAATATCTATGCTTGTGAAGCGCTGTTCCGGGCCCGCATCTCGCCTAAGCGGCTGGCAGGTAAGGTCTCGGCGGCAGGGATTGCGGCGCTGACCGAGGCGATCAAGGCGGTGCTGCGGGATGCCATCGCCGCGGGCGGCTCGTCTTTGCGCGATTACAAGCAAGCCGACGGCAATCTCGGCAATTTCCAGCATCGCTTTGAGGTTTATGGCCGTGAGGGCGAGCCCTGTCCCTCCTGCAAAGGCGTCATCAAACGCATTGTGCAGGCGGGCCGCTCCACTTTCTATTGCCCGAAATGCCAGAAGTGAGAGCCGCACACAAAATTGTTTTGCGGGAAGGACAGACTCCTCCGGTCGCTTTTGCAGGCTCCCTTTGAAAACCACCGAGCGGAACGGCCGCTTCGTCAAATCGCTGAAGCAGCCTGCCTGACGGTTACGGTGATAGAAAAGATACGGGGAGCCGAATTTGTCTCTTCAAGCCTCGGCCGCGGATTTCATCTCGATAGCCGGCCCGGATGACAAGGTGGGTAAGTTCTGCCGTATTTCGTAAACTGCCTCCACCATGGCCGAGATTCGCATCACGCCTGAGATTGCCATCGACGAGCGCGAGCTTGAGGAGAGCTTTGTGCTGGCCTCTGGTCCGGGCGGGCAGAATGTCAACAAAGTATCGAGCGCGGTGCAGTTGCGCTTCAACGTCGCCTTTTCGCCTTCGCTGCCGGAGCCAGTGCGCTACCGCATGATGATCGCGCTTAAGAGCCGCCTCACCAAGGACGGTGAACTTATTCTGGTGGGGCGCCAATACCGCGATCAAATCCGCAACCGCGCCGAGGTCCGGGAACGCCTTATCGAACTTATTCGCACGGCCACAATCGAGCCTAAAAAACGCTACAAAACGAAGCCTCCGCGCGCTGCCAAGGAAAACCGTTTGCAGGGCAAAAGGAAAAATGCGGAATTGAAGAACACGCGCGGACGGCCACGCGCCGACGATTAAATGCGCCACGAAGGTCTATTCATGGAAAATATTCTCGTCTCCCGCGAAGGCGCGGTTGGTGTCATCACGCTGAACCGCCCCAAGGCGCTCAATGCGCTTTCGAGCGCGCTACTCTCAGAGATGTGCACGGCGCTGGAAGCCTTCGATGCGGATGTTGACGTGCGCTGCATCGTCGTTACGGGCTCCGAACGAGCTTTTGCCGCTGGCGCTGACATCAAAGAGATGGCCAGCCAATCGGCCATGGAGATGTTCAAAGCCGATTGGTTCGCCAAAGCCTGCACGCGCATCTGCGCCGTCCGCAAACCGGTGATTGCCGCCGTTTCCGGCTATGCGCTGGGCGGGGGCTGCGAGCTCGCCATGATGTGCGATGTCATTATCGCCGCCGATAGTGCCAAATTCGGCCAACCCGAGATCACTTTGGGGGTTTTGCCAGGCATGGGCGGCAGCCAGCGCCTGACTCGCTTTGTCGGTAAGTCCAAAGCCATGGATATGTGCCTGACCGGCCGGATGATGGATGCTGGCGAGGCCGAACGCTCCGGTTTGGTTTCCCGCATCGTTCCCGCCGCCGAGCTGATGGCCGAAACCCTCAAAATCGCCCAGAAGATCGCCGAACAATCCCTGACAGCCCTGATGCTGGCCAAGGAAGCGGTGAACCGCTCCTATGAGACCACTCTGACCGAGGGGCTTTTGTTCGAGCGCCGCCTTTTCCATTCCGCATTTGCCAGCGAAGACCAGAAGGAAGGTATGGCCGCCTTTGCCGAAAAGCGGAAACCAGCCTTCAAGGACAAATAGCCTCGCCTTCTGAATTGACCCCGGCGCGGGTAAGAGCTATACGCCCCGTCCTCTTTAGGCCCGCCCTTTTTCGAGAAGTGACCAATGCCGAATATCGCCTCTGCTAAGAAGCGCACCCGGACCTCCGCCAAGCGCGAAGCCATCAATCACTCGCGCAAGACCCGCATCCGCGGTTTCATGCGTAAGGTTGAGGAAGCCATTGCGTCGGGTGACCCTGCGGCAGCCCAGGCAGCCCTCAAGGCAGCTGAGCCGGAGATCATGCGCGGCGTTACCAAGGGTGTCGTGCACAAGAATACGGGGGCACGGAAGGTTTCCCGCCTCTCCAAGCGGGTCGCTAAACTGTCAAAGGTTTGACACCTTTTAGACACTTTCAAGACTCTTGAAGCTTTTGCGAAAACGGGCCCATGATTGTTCTGGGCCCGTTTTTTATTATCCGTAGTCTGACGTTTGTACCAAACTGCCGCAGTTTCGTCATGGTGCCGCGGAACATGACAGTTTGATTTCGGTAACCCTCTGATTCGCCATTATTAACCACACACCAAGTCTAATTCCGTATAAAGAACATAGTGTTAGGAATGGGGTCGGGAAACTTTTCCACGGCAGATTCTTGACAACGTTCAACCTCCGTTCTCTTGAGTCGGCTCCGTGTTTTTGCTTAGTTAGGTCCCGGTGGAGGCGAGAGAACGCAGCAATGCCCAAACAAACAAAAGAGAAAAAAAGGGTGTTGTGTAGCTCTCGAAGTCCAATTCGGACTTTGGCACAATAAAGTTCAGTAAATAGTTGGAAGTTGTCTTTAAGTCGCGAGAGATTTCTCGCGGGCTTTGTTGTCTTTTATGCGGACTGATCTTCTATGCCCCACTCATCTGTCATCGAATATGCCGGCGACCTGACCGCCCAAGAGGCCTGGGAGCTTCTCACCCGGACCGAAGCGGCCCAGTTGGTCGATGTTCGCACGACGGCAGAATGGAGCTTTGTCGGTCTGCCCGATCTTTCCACCCTGGGCCGGCCGGTTCACTGTATCGCGTGGCAGAATTTTCCTACGATGGCCCCGAACCCCGATTTTCTGGATGACGTTGCGGCAGCCATCGGGCCTGACCAAGACGTACCGGTCTTGTTCCTGTGCCGATCGGGCGCGCGCTCGCGTGCCGCCGCGATCGCGCTGACCCAGGCGGGCTACAAAAAGGCCTTCAACATTGCGGGCGGCTTCGAGGGCGACATCGACCCCAGCCGGCACCGCGGCAAAATCAATGGCTGGAAGGCGCAAGACCTTCCATGGACACAGACATAAGGCTCAGGGAGGACATCATGCGAAGACGAAATGCGCCGCGGGGACGGCGCCTAGGAGGGCGCTAGGGGCCACAAGAGCCCCAGCGTACCGAACCGAATACGAACAAAGAATGGCGGGCCGCCCTCCAAGGACGAGCCTCGATGCGGGTGTGATATGGGACAGTTAACAAGCAAACCGAATTCGAACGATTGGCCGGCCCGTTGGGCGTGCGTGCGTGAGCGTCTGCGCAAGGAGTTGGGGGACCCCATCTTCGATGCCTGGATTGCACCGCTGAGCCTGGAAAGCTGGGACAAGGACGAGCTGAAGATCGGCGCGGCCAAACCCTTCGTGCGCAATTGGGTGGCAAACCATTACATCGCCCGTATCGAGCGCGCCTTCCGTGCCGAAGGCCTGGAGCCGGCCGCCCTCAATGTCGTGGTGACGGCGCCCTCCTCTGCGGTCGCCACCGGTGTCTCCAAGGAGCCGGTCCAGATTCCGCCCGCCCCGCCGCCGATGACCACGGCGATGGCGGCGAGCAACGTCGCCTACATGCCGCATGTCAGCCCGGATTCTGCTGCTGCCAGCATGCAGGGCCTGTGGAGCCGCATGCTGCATCCGCAGCAGACCTTCGACAGCTTCATCCCCGGCAGCGAAAACGAGTTCGGCCATGGCGCCGCACGGGCTTTCGCCGAAGGCCGCGGCGGTGACATTCCGCTGCTCTATATTCATGGCGGTTTCGGCTATGGCAAAACCCATCTGCTCAATGCCGCCGCGCTGGAATTTAGGAAGCGCTCCAAAAAGGTGCTGTTCCTGCGTGCCGAGGATTTCATGCGCCACTTCCTGGGCGCGCTGTACCGCAAGGACACGCTGGCCTTCAAAGAGGAGCTGCGCAGCGCCGACGTGCTCATCATCGACGATCTGCAGCATATCTGCCGCTCCACCGCGACGGCTTCGGAGTTTCTCTACACCGTCAACGCGCTGGCCGATCTGCGCCGCCGCGTGGTGATCGCCGCCGACCGGGCGCCTGCCGCGCTAGAGGGCCTCGGCGCCGATGTGAAGAGCCGCATCATGGGCGGGCTTGTCATCCAGCTCGGCAAGCCCGATCTGGAAACGCGCCTTTCCATCCTGCGCCATCGCGCCGCGGAATTCTCCAAGCTGCGCCCCGAGGTAAAAATTCCCGACGATGTGCTGGTGCGCATCTCGGAATTGGAAGACGCCTCCCCGCGCGAAATGATTGCCATCTTCACCAAGCTGGCGACTTATGCCGATCTCACCAAGAAGCCGGTGACCATCGACATGGCCGAAGAAGCGGTCGGCCTGCGCATGACCGGCGGGCTGTCGCCGAAAACCTCCATCGAGGACATCCAGAAGAAGACCGCGGAGTTTTACAAACTCGACGTGCGCGACTTTCATTCGCCGCAGCGGGCCCGCCGCGTGGCCCGCCCGCGCCAAGTGGCGATGTATCTCGCGCGCAAACTGACAACCCGTTCCTTGCCCGAAATCGGCCGGCGCTTCGGCGGCCGCGATCACACCACGGTGCTGCACGCCTGCCGCAGGATCGAGGCTTTGTGCGGCGAAGACCCGCTGTTCAAACAGGAAGTCGATTTCCTCAGCCAGATGCTGTCGAAGATCAACTGAGGGAGCCGCAAATAGTAAGCGATATATAGTAATCGTTGAATAGCACGTGTTGGTGAACCCAAGACCCGATAGCTGTCAGTAGGCGGATGAAGAAGTCCATCTCGCTGGCAACCTCCCGGGCGGATACCGCCCGCTCTTCGCTGACCCGGAGGGCGGGCGATCCTTTTTGGGGGCCATGATTTCCGTCTGCGCCCTGCCCTCTGCTTCTGCGCCGCCCCATTCCTTTCTGCCCCCGCTTGCGGGGGAAGTGGATCGGCGCCTCAGCGCCGAGACGAAGGGGCCCCACCCCCTGTAATATTATTCCATCACTCACCGCCCGTACGATATGGAATTGTTATAGCCGCACAAAACGGGGGGAGGGGATACCCCTGCCCCACGGCGAATTCAATTCCCGATTTTGCCCATAAGCTATTGAACTGACGCCATATTCGTCTTTCTGGAAAGGCAACATTTGCCGTCCTGAGCGGGACCGGAGACGCTTTAACCTCCCCCTGGCGGGAAGGCCGGAAAATCGCCGAAGCGATTTTCCGGGTGGGGCCGTGCCCCCGGAGTTTCCCTTTTCGCGGTTCAATTCCCCATTTTCCCTCTAACCCCCTCCCCCACCGCAACAATCGCGCGAAAATTAACATCGCGGGCCACAGCCCGCCTTGTCCCATCCTTCACCGGGTCAAAGAGCAGCAAGGATGTGGGGAGCCAGACACGCGACGGCAAGAGCGAGGAGGAAATGTCATGGCGCGGACAGGGAGTGCTTAGGCGGCCTTCAAGCGCTTGAGTTCGGTCTCAAATTCAAAGCACAATTGGGCCGCTTCGTCGTCCGGCAGCCATCGCGACATCTGGGGGAAGATGGTCTGGTAAAGCGATGCGGTCTTTGCAGGCCAAGGCAGTGTTTTGGCGGCGCGGGCTTCGGCCAGCATTCTGTGCAGATCGGCACGCACCTCATCAGGGTCCGCATGATAGGCGCGCGCAGGCTGATCCAACTCAGGCTGTTCGTCCGACAAAAACAGATCAGGTTGGCGATTCATGACCGGGGCACTGTATCGATTCCAGTGCATAATAATGCACTTGGGGCCGAAATAGGCGAGGCCCGGTGGCGAGTTATCCCAAGCAACTGGCGTACGCCGTCTACTTCTTTTTGCCCTCAACCGGAAACTGTGCGGCATCCAGAAGATCGGCGACGCAAATGCGCTCGAGAAGATCAGCCTGCCCCGGTTCCAGCGCGATCAGGCGGCCAAGGACGTTGAGGAGATCGATAAGGTCGGTGGTGTATTCCGCCGGCCAGCTTTCGGGCTGGATTTTCTCCAACGGTGACGGGGGGCGGCGGTCACCGATGATAGGACGGGTGCGGTCCAACCTGCGATAGCTGAACCAGTGCCAAACCACTTGCTTGCCCGAGACCTCATAAGCCCACATCGCGGGCGTGACGTTCTCGACATAACCCTTGCCGACATGTAGCCGTTTGGTCGCCGGATCGTAGGTCATCGTATTGGGCAGCGGCTCCGGCGCGCCGGGGATCATGCCCGCTTTGGGAATATGTGGCGCGATCTCCTTGGGCAAGCGCGGCGATTTTTTGGGACGGCCTTCCGCCGCATCGACGAAACGCTCGCCATAGCAATGCAGCCAGACGACTTCCCGGCCCAGCTTGACCGCCTCTTCAAACAACGCCGCATTGGCGGTGAACGGTACGCGCAAACCGGGGCGCTTGAGGTCCATCGCAAAACGCGCGGTAAAAGCCGGATGCGCCATCACCGCCGCGAGATAGGCCATCACATCCTCAGGCGAGACGGCACGGCCATAGGATTTGGCCAATAGGGCAAGCACGTCGGGGCGGATGTTGGATTGGGAGGCTTGGCGATTGCTCCATAGGGAGTAAACGCGGCCACCACGGCCACTATAGTGATCCAAATCAGGAATATGCGGCGTAAAACTGATTGCCGGACCGGACTTCGGCGACATCCTCTCGACAGCGGTAAGGTGAACTTGCGAAGCAGATTGGCACTCCCACAGAGGCGGACGCGCCATGCTCAACAAACGGTGATCAGGAATAATCCACTGCCGATCAAAGGAACGGAAGCCATACCGGCAAGGTGGCACTATTGGATCGCTATCTTGAGCGACTGTAACGCTGCGAGTCGCATAACTTCCTAAATCCACCTTTACGATTTTTGTTGATGTTCGATCCCTATCTGAATGAAACAGGATCTCCTTCTTCGCTGAGCTCTTTTCGGCGAGCAATGTATTCCAGCGACGTTCCAATGAAGCGCTATCGGCCGAGAGTACCCACGTCCTATGCGGTGTTACCCCAGGGCGTGAAATCTCAAACAACTGGTTACAAACTGGAAACTCTGCCCACGCCCCGAACTGCTCTGGTAGAAATGGATCGCACCACCCTTTAGCGCCATTTATCCAATCCGCACTTCCGAGTGAAAGCGCACTCAAAGCATCAAATTTGATTTCACGCCTCCCCTTTGGGAGAGTAAAACAATTTACGTTAGAAGGAACGCTTCGGTCCTTATCGGCAATGCGCGCGGCCAACACAATGCAAACTGGCTGCTGCACTCCTTGAAAAATACGGGTCGGAACATCAGGCTGAAGCCCCTCGGGTGAACAATCAATCACCCAAATATCACTGCAATCGCGGCGCAAATCCTCGCGCATCTTTTGAAAGCCGGGTCCATTCAGATAACCGGCCGCCGTAATGAAGCAAATGATGCCGTGACGGCCGCCCGCTGCGTTTCCGGTCGCCTCCTCCCAGCCCGAGCCAAAGACCTTCAAGGTCGCCCAACGCCAAAAGTAGACATAGAGGTTCTTGAGATGATGCGTATGAGCGCCCAAACCCCATTCTCTTGGGGGCTGCCAGCGCGCCATCGGCGGCGTCCGTCCTATGCTGCCTTTTTCGATCCAGCCGCCAAGGCCGCCTGCTTGATTCTTGTAAGGCGGGTTGCCGATCACCACCGTGATCTTTTCTTCCTTCTTGATCTTGTTGGCATCACGGCGCGATTTGGCGATGGGCTCGTAGACGCGGCCCAGGGTGTCGTCTTCGATGAAGGGATTGCGAGGGTGTCGGTGATGAACAGCCGCGGCTCCGGCAAGGGGGCCGAGGCATCGTGGACGGTGTCCATCAAAGACTGCATCTCTGCGATCAAGCGAAGCTGCGCCACCGCGAAAGGCCCAAACTGCAACTCAAAACCGATCACACGCTGGGCGGCGCTGGTGATGGCAGCGCGCACGGCACCAGCCCCCTCCTCCTCCGCCACACTCTTGGCGATCCGGCGCAACACACCCAGCAGGAAAGTGCCCGTTCCTACGGCGGGATCAGCGACGGTCACATCGGCAGCGGCAAAGCCTGCGGCGCGCTCAAACAACGGCCCCTTCAGCGCCTCGTCCACCAAATTGACCATCGCTTCCACGACTTCCGGCGGAGTGTAGTAAGAGCCGGTGCGCTTGCGCAGGGCGTTGTCGTAAACCTCCAAAAAGTCTTCGTAGAAATAGAGCCAGGCGTCGGCACTGCTCTTGGCGATCTTTCCCCAATCGACCACATCCAGCACGCGGATCAGCGTATTGAGAGAGGTTTTGAGCGCCATCTGAACGTCAGGGTCTTCTGTCAAAAGCCGCAGCGCCGTACCGATCAGCGAATTGGCCTTGCGCAAGAGCTGCGCGGCAGGCTCGATGCCGCCCGACAGATCGATACCGCGGGCCTTGGCAACCAGCAGGCCGAAGGTCACCGCCTGGGCATAGCCATCGGCAAATTGCGCATCGTCCGCCTGAGGAAAGAGCAAATGGCGCCAATCGTGGTGCAGCGCCTTCAGGCCCTCATTGTCCTCGCCGAGAGTCTCCACAACATCGTCGCGGAGCAGACGACAGAGACGCGCGCTCACCTCGGCGAGTTTCTTGGGTGTGGCAGGCGGTTGCGGCGCCCATTGCAGGAAGCTGGTGATGACCGGCAACAGTGATTGCGGTGCGGCGAGCGAAGCGCCCGCGCTTTCGACATTGCCCTCCAGCAGCACAATCTTGTCGACCAGCTTGCCGTCTTGCCACAGGCTGAAACCGTTCCCATCCGTATACAGAATATTCGGCAGGGATTTCAGCTTGTCCCACTGTTTGCCGTCGTGGGATTCCTTATCGAAGCGGCGCGGATCGGCACCTTTGCCGGGCGCTTTGACCTCGATAAAACCCACCAGCGCCTTGTTCACCGTCACCGCGTAATCGGGACGGGTCTTCAGGGCAGTGAGCGAGGTTTCCCCCACCAGCGACACCAAACCGGGCAGAAACCCTGCGGCTTCCGCAAGCTCGCGGATGAGCTTTTCCAAAGGCGCGCGTAGCTGATCTTCCGGAGCGCCAATGATGGCAGGATTGTTCAGCTTCTTTTTTGCCTCGGCGCCAAAGGCCGAAATCGCGCCTTCGACCGTTATTTTCGCCATGGATCGCCTGCCCCGAATCGAAAGCGCAACCTTAAGGCGCGAATGCGGCCCGCGCCAACGCGACCAAGCGCATAACCCGTCCACAGACAAAACGGTGCTGCCACACCTAACCCCCTGAGGGCGCTAGCGTCTTTGCGGGGGGGCTGCTATAGTTCCCCTCTTGAGTCTGGGATTTCCGACACCAACAGAATCAAGGCCTTACCGGTACACTGAGGGGGGTGGCTGGCGGGGGACCGTCTCAACAATTCGGCCGTTCCGGCCATCACGGTGCAAACGGGCAGCAGCCATGAAGATCAACGTCGAACGCGGCGCCTTCTTAAAGGCCCTCAGCCATGTGCAAAGCGTCGTCGAGCGCCGCAACACGATCCCAATTCTATCGAATGTTTTGGTCGATGCGGCCAAGGGCACGGTGAAGCTGACGGCCACCGACCTCGATATCGAGATCGTGGAGTCGCTGCCCGCCGATGTGCTGCGCAACGGCGCGGCCACCGCGCCCGCCCACATGCTGTATGACATCGTGCGCAAGTTGCCCGATGGCGCCATGGTGCAGGTGGAGCTGATGCCGGGCGATGCCGGACGCTTGCAGGTCTCCGCCGGTTCGGTGCGCTTTGAGCTGGCCTGTCTGCCCAAGGAAGATTTCCCGCAAATGGCGGCAGGTGCCCTGCCCCATCGTTTCCGCTTGGCGGCGAATGATCTGAAGCGCGTCATCGACCGCACCCGCTTTGCCATCTCCACCGAAGAAACCCGGTTTTATCTGAACGGCATCTATGTCCACGCCGCCAAAGACGGCAAGGCGCCGGCCTTGCGCGCCGTGGCCACCGATGGGCATCGCTTGGCGCGCTTTGAGCTGGAACTGCCCGATGGCGCTTCCGACATGCCGGGCGTGATCATTCCGAGGAAGACGGTCACGGAGCTGCGCCGCTTGCTCGATGATGCCGATGGCGCCATCGAAATCGCGCTGTCCGATACCAAGATCCAATTTGCCTTCAGCGGCGTCGACCTGACCAGCAAGCTGATCGACGGCACTTTCCCCGATTATCAGCGCGTCATCCCTTCGGGCAATGACAAGGCGCTGACGCTGGAGGCCAAGGAATTCGGCCTGGCGGTGGATCGCGTCTCGACCATTTCGGCGGACAAGACCCGCGCCGTGAAGCTGGTCATCGCCAAAGACAAGGTGACGTTGACCGTGGTCAATCCCGAAAGCGGCACCGCGACCGAAGAGCTGGATGCCAATTACTCGGCCAGCCCTATCGAGATCGGCTTCAACGCCAAATACCTGCTCGACATCACCAATCAGATCGAGGGCAAGCAAGTGCGCTTCATGCTGTCCGATGCCGGTTCCCCCACCGTCATCGAAGACACCGACGATGTGCGCACGCTGTATGTCCTCATGCCCATGCGGGTGTGAGTTGCTGTCCTTCGGGGCGCCGCGCACCAATCGCCGGTGTTGGCACGATCTATTGTTATGCGGGCGCAGCGCACCTCAGGATGACTGGATGGGGCCAGGATGGAAGTAACGCCGCCCCCGAAAATACTCTCCGACGATCCCCGTCATGCTGAGGCGCACGCAGTGCCCCGAAGCAAACTTGCCGTCACGCGCCTCGCGCTCACCAATTTCCGCTCTTATGCCAGCGCAGAACTGAACGTCGGCGGGCGGCCGGTGGTGCTGGCGGGGCCCAATGGTGCGGGCAAGACCAATGTGCTGGATGCCCTCTCACTGCTGTCGCCGGGGCGCGGGCTTCGCGGCTCCAAACTCTCTGAACATGTGCGGCGCGGGCCTTCGGTGCCGAGCGAAGCCCTGTGGGCAGTGGCTGCAACGGTGAGCCGCGGCGGCGAGGCTTATGAGATCGGCACGGGCCTGGCGCTTGGGCCGGGCGGCGGCGAAAAACGCATCGTGCGCCTCAACGGCGTGACGCAATCTTCTGCCGATCTCGGCGATGTGGTGCAGATGATTTGGCTGACACCCGCCATGGACCGGCTCTTCAGCGAAGGCGCCAGCGGGCGGCGCAAATTTGTCGACCGGCTGGTGCTGGGTTTCGATCCGGCCCATGGCCGCCGCGTGGTGCGCTATGAGACCAGTATGCGGGAGCGGGCGCGGCTGCTCAAATACGGCCCGCGCGATCCCTTATGGCTGGATGGCTTGGAACGCGAGATGGCGGAGGCCGGGGCCGCCATGACGGCTGCCCGCGCCGAGATCGTGGTACGCCTCAACGCCATGCTGGCCGAACGCGGCGAAATCGGCGCCTTTCCTTGCGCGCATTTGGCGATGGTGGGCGAGGCCGATGCGTTGTTCGTGGAATTTGGCGGCGAATGCGAGAGGCCGCTGCGTGAAGCGTTGGCCAAGAGCCGTATTGCAGACGCCGAAAGCGGGCAAACCACATTCGGACCCCATCGCAGCGATCTCGCCGTGCGTCACACGGTCAAACGTGCCGATGCCCGCGAATGCTCCACCGGCGAGCAAAAGGCGCTGCTGGTATCGATCATTTTGGCCGATGCCTGGGAGCTGTCGCGCACCCGCGGCGGCCATGCCCCGCTTTTGCTGCTGGATGAGGTCGCGGCGCATCTGGATAGCCGCAGAAGAGCCGCACTTTTCGAGGAAATTGTTGCGCTCGGCGCCCAGGCCTGGATGACGGGGACGGATATTTCCCTATTCGAGCATCTGGCCGGGCGGGCCGATCTCTTCACCGTTGACAATGGTTGTTTCGAGGCTAAGCACTGAGCATGATTTCCTGGCACGCCTATCTGATCTACTGGACGTTGTATGCGATTTGCGTCGCCGTCCCCGGCCCCGGTGTGGTGGCCATTGTGGCGCGCGCTCTGGGCTCGGGCTTTCGCTCGGCCATTCCGGCGGTCATCGGCACCGCCGTGGGCGATCTGGTGTGGATGACGCTCTCTGCCTTCGGCCTGGCGGCCCTGGCGCAAGCCATGGGCAGTTATTTCTTGGTCATCAAATATGCGGGCGCGCTTTATCTCCTCTATATGGGCTATAAGTACTGGCGTGCCGAAGTCGGCGACATGCCAGCCGTGGTTCCCGCCTCGATGCGGCAGAGTTTTTTCTCCCAGTTGTCGGTAACGCTGGGCAATCCCAAAGCGATGGCCTTCTTTCTCGCCATCCTGCCCACGGTGGTCGATTTGAACCATTTGAAGACCATCGGATACGGCCAGCTCGTCCTGGTCACCGCCGTCGTGATCCCCGCCATCATGCTGAGTTATGCAGCGGCGGCAGCACGGGTGCGGGCGTTTCTGACGAGCAAAAAGGCCCGCAAGGGCATCAACAGAACCGCAGCGGTCGTCATGTTCGGCGCCGGTGCAGGGGTAGCGGTAAGCTGATGAACAACGACGCCATGAAAGAGACCAAGGAAGAAGCCGCCTTGCACCAGAAGGAATCGGACGACTACGGCGCCGATACCATCAAGGTGCTCAAGGGGCTGGATGCGGTGCGCAAACGCCCCGGTATGTATATCGGCGACACCGATGACGGCTCTGGCCTGCATCACATGGTCTATGAAGTCGTCGACAATGCCATCGACGAGACGCTGGCGGGTTATGCCGACCGCATCGACGTGGTTTTGAACCCCGATGGTTCCTGCACCGTGCGCGACAATGGCCGCGGCGTGCCGACCGATATTCATCCCGAAGAAGGCGTCTCGGCAGCCGAGGTCATCATGACCCAGCTGCATGCGGGCGGTAAGTTCGAGAACAATGCCTATAAGGTTTCCGGCGGTCTGCATGGCGTCGGTATTTCGGTGGTCAATGCGCTGTCCGAAACGCTGGATCTGCGCGTGTGGCGCGACGGCAAAGAGCATTACATGCGGTTTCGCCACGGCGAACCGCAAGGCTCGCTGCAAGTGGTTGCCGAGACCCCCGGCAGACGCGGCACGGAGGTCACCTTCCTGCCCGCCAGCACCACCTTCACCCATACCGAATTCGATTTCGCCACCCTGGAGCATCGCCTGCGCGAGCTGGCGTTTTTGAACTCCGGCGTGACGATCTACTTCACCGATAAGCGCGGCGTCGAGCCTAAGGAAGTGAAGCTGCATTACGAGGGGGGGCTGGACCAATTCGTGCGCTTCCTCGACCGCGCCAAGAGTTCGCTGATCTCCGCGCCGATCTATATGACGGCCGAGCGCGACGGCACCACGGTGGAAGTGGCGCTGACCTGGAACGACAGCTATCACGAGAACATGCTGTGCTTCACCAACAACATCCCGCAGCGCGATGGCGGCACCCATCTGGCCGGTTTCCGCGCCGGGCTGACGCGCGTGGTGACCAAATACGCCGACGAAATGGCCGCCAAGAAAGACAAGATCGCGCTCACCGGCGACGATTGCCGCGAAGGGTTGACTTGTGTGTTGTCGGTGAAGGTGCCGGACCCAAAATTCTCCTCGCAAACCAAAGACAAGCTGGTGTCGTCGGAAGTGCGCCCGGTGGTCGAAGGCGTGGTGATCGAGAAGCTCAGCCAATGGCTGGAAGAACATCCCGGCGAAGCCAAAGCCATCGTCGGCAAAGTGATCGAAGCGGCCTCGGCCCGCGAAGCCGCCCGCAAGGCGCGCGAACTGACCCGCCGCAAAAGCGCGCTGGATGGCGCCTCCCTGCCCGGCAAGCTGGCCGATTGCCAGGAACGCGATCCGTCCAAATGCGAACTCTTCATCGTCGAGGGCGAGAGCGCCGGCGGCAGCGCCAAACAGGGCCGCAACCGCTCCAATCAGGCGGTGCTGCCGCTGCGCGGCAAGATCTTGAATGTGGAACGGGCGCGCTTCGACAAGATGCTGTCGAGCCAGGAAATCGCCATCCTCATCACCGTGATGGGCACCGGCATCGGGCGCGAAGAATTCAATGCCGACAAGCTGCGCTACCACAAGATCATCATCATGACCGATGCCGATGTCGATGGGGCGCATATTCGCACCCTGCTGCTGACCTTCTTCTATCGCCAGATGCCGGAGTTGATCGAACGCGGGCACATCTATATCGCCCAACCGCCGCTCTATAAGGCGACACGCGGCAAATCCGAGCGCTATCTGAAAGACGAACGGGCGCTGGAAGATTATCTGACCAGCGAAGGCACCGCGGGCGTCTCCCTCTCGCTGCATAGCGGCGAAGTCGTCACCGGTGCCGATCTGATTGCCATCGTCGAAAAGGCCCGCGCCACCGTCAATGCGCTGGCCAATTTCCCGCAGCATTATCCGCGCTTCATGCTGGAACAGGCGGCGATTGCGGGCGCGATGAATGCCGACGTGCTGAACGATCCGGAAAAATCCAAAGAGGCCGCCGCCTATATCGCGCGCCGGCTGGATTTGCTGTCGGATGAAACCGAACGCGGCTGGCAAGGCGAGACCACCTCGGACGGGGGCTTGCGCTTCTGGCGCGAAGTGCGCGGTGTACGTGAGGCTTTATCTCTGGATGGGGCGCTGCTGCAATCGGGCGACGCGCGCAAGCTCGACCGCATGACCGAAGACCTGAAAGCGACCTATCAGAAATTCGGCAAACTGGAACGCAAAGACGAAAGCCGCGAAGTGCGGGCGCCGAGCGAACTCCTCGCCGTCATCTATGAATGGGGCCGCAAGGGCCTGGCGCTGCAACGTTATAAGGGGCTGGGCGAAATGAACGCCAGCCAGCTCTACGAGACCACGCTGGACGAAAACGCCCGCACCCTGCTGCGCGTGAAAGTGGATCATGCCGACGAGGCTGACGACCTGTTCACCAAGCTGATGGGCGAAGTGGTCGAGCCGCGCCGCGAGTTCATCCAGGACAATGCGCTGAGTGCGAGCTTGGACGTGTGACAAATATCGTCATGGCCGGGCTCCGACCCGGCCATCCAGGCGGTTGGATTGCATTGCGTGCTGATTAGGATTTTGCAGACGTTCGAGCAAAAAGCTGGATGGCCGGGTCAAGTCCGGCCATGACGGTTAGGTTTTTGTGCTCTCCGAATATCGCGCCAACTCGATAACCTCTGCGATACGACCAGGGTCAAGGATCACTTCATCTTCTCCGAGATGGAGGCTATGGGGGCTGGGCCCAGAAATAATCACTTCAGGATCTGCATAGGTTTGTAATAGGACACCCCCACCGGGATAAAGTGTACAAAGCCCCGAGGCAAACGTGTGAGCTACATCTCGTCTGGCTGTCCAATTAAAGCCGATGGTTCCACGCGCGGCCCGTCCTGCCTGTTCGCCACGATAGAGAACCATACCGGGACCATCATATGCCAGCAAAATGTGACGCAATGCTTCGGCCAACCTTCTGTCATCATCGATAGCCTCACGTATTCTGTGTCCCCGCTCCGTCCATAGCTGATGGAACGCCGCGCGAAACTCCGCTTCAATTATAGGCGTGGTCAGCGTTTTCTCGAGTACGCACTTTATGTTCAAGGGCGACTTAATCAACCCAAGCACTCCGGAGATGCTCTCCAATGAGGCCTTCCCATCGAGGTAACTGAGCACAATGCTCAGCGCATCAGCTTCGACCATGTTAGGTTTTTCTGACGCATCCCCTACTTTAATGGAGATGCGCACAATACGCGGGTCGTCGGTTTGCGCTATAGGGTGTTCGGGCATCTGTTTCTAGAATTGTTGATCGTGGATTACCCCGCCGCCATCACCTGCAAGGCGACGCCGGAATCTTTTTGTAGCGCCGCGATCACCGCGAAGAGGTTTTTGGCTTGCGGATTGCCGCTGGGGCCGAACATGCGCATCAGACTCTTGGGTGGTAGATCGACTTTGTGGCCGAGTTTTTCAAAACCGATGGTCGCGTTGATGTAGTCGCGCAGGATTTCCTTGCCGAGGTCCATTTCCCCCGCCAGCAAAGCATCGATGCCCTCGCGCAGCATGGCGTCGCGAAATCCTGGATCAGCCTCCATATCCTTCAGCACGGTTTGTTTGAATTCTAGCGTCAAAGGCATCTCATTCCCCTTGCTTGCGCTGTTTGTAGTCGGACCAGCGTGACTGCGCCTCTTCGATATCGCGTTGCTGGCGCTTTTTGCTGCCGCCAGCGACCAGGATAACAAGAGCCTCGCCGTCACGACCGAAATAGACCCGATAGCCTGGGCCGAAATCGATCTTCAATTCGCTGACACCTTTGCCAACGCCCTTCACATGCGAGACGTTGCCGTGGCTCAAACGCTGCAGCGCTACCGTCACCTTGGCCCGAGCAATAGCATCCAAACCAGAACGCCAAAGCCCGAAAGGACTGCGCTCTTTCTCGTCCAAATATTCCTGTAACACAATTGGTAACATATAAGCCACCATTATTCCAGTAAGAAAAACGCCTACCCCTCTTCCTCTTCGCCTCTCTCCGCATTGGCGGGGGCGGCGCGCCAGAGGCGGTCTAGAAGGGCTTTGACAGAGGGGGCGGCTTCGCCTTTGCGTGAGATCACCACCAGATCGGAGTATTCGTTGACGCCTTTGAGCGGGCGATAGACCACCGAATTCATCTGCAGCGAACGGGCGCTCGACGGGATCAGCGCCACACCCAGACCGCCGCCGACGAGGCCGATCCAGGAGGTCATCTCCGTCACCGCGATGGAGCGGCGTGGCAGGAAGCCATGGCGGGCGAAAATCTGCGCCAGGGTGTGGGTGAGGCCGGAGCCGGTGGGATCATCCGGCAGCAGCAGCGTCTCATCGCGCAAATCTTCCAGCGCAATCACCTCGCGGTCGGCAAGCGGATGACGCGCCGGTACCGCCACCATCAACGGCCAGCGCGAGAACAGTTTGACGTCACAGAATTCGGGAACGCCGGGCGCCGGGCCGCGCGCCACGGCCATATCCTGATCCTCGCTGCGCATGGCTTCGATGTGGTCGGAGGTGGTGCGCAAGAGCAGGTCCACCACGACATCAGGATGGCTGCGGCGGAAGGCGGCGAGCGCGGCCAGAAACGCTTCCTCCGCCAAGGCGCTCGAGACATAGCCGATGCGGACGCGGCCGGTTTCGCCGCGCGCGGCGCGCTTGGCGGCGTGGCCCGCCATATCGGCATGCAGCAGGGCGAGCTTGGCCTCGACCAAAAACGCCTGCCCCGCGGGGGTGAGTGTGATGCGGCGGTGTGCCCGCTGGAAAAGCCGAGCGCCAACGCGTTCTTCAATGGTCCGGATCATCTGGCTGAGGGCCGGTTGCGCGATGCCGAGCCGCTCCGCCGCGCGCGCGACGTGCAATTCTTCAGCCGTTACCAGGAAATAGCGAAAGTGCCGGAAATCCATATAACCACACACATAATATTTTTCTTATCAATTTTAGGTCTTTGATCGAATTGATTCAATGCGGCAATCCGGTGAAGCTGTCCTCGCTGTATACAGTCCCTCCTCTCCCTGGGATTTGTTCGGCAGACCGCAGGCCCTCCAGCCAGGTCTGCCAGCTCCAACTTGGCGGACCGGCTCACCCCGGGCCCGCCAATTTTTTGCGGGGTGGCCGGGTCAGGCCCTTGCACCGACCAGCCAGACGGCAGCAGGCGGGGCAATGCCATCGGCGCCGCGATATTTTTCCAGCACCGGCGCAATACGCGCGCGCACGGCGAGCTTGGTGGCTTCGCCGCAATCACGGACTTGGCGCGATAGGGGACCCATCGTCATCGTCTGATCGATGGCCTCTTCGACGGTCGTACCCAAAAGCGTGCGCAGCGTGGCCCGTTCGATGGTGATGTCCTGCCAGCCCGCATCCGCCAAAATGCGCTGCGTGCGCGCGCTATCGGCAAGGCCGAAGGGACCGGGTGCATTTTCGGAGGTGGGGCTTTCCGCCGGGAGCAGATCGCGCGCCGCCAGATAAGGCTCGTTCAGCGCGGGGATGTCGGCCATGGCGCACCAGCAGACGAAGGCGAGCCGCCCGCCCGGCTTCAGGCTTTTGCGGATATTGGCAAAGCTTGCCACCGGATCGGCAAAGAACATCACACCGAGGCGGGAGAAGACCAGATCATAAGCGGGGGTAAAGGGATAATCGGTGGCGTCCGCCTCGATGAAACTCGCCGCGCCGCCATAGAGCGTGCGCGCCGCATCGATGAAGGTCTTGGAGATGTCGAGGCCGACCGCTTTGCCGGGCGTGACGCGCCGGGCAAGCTCAGCCGTGGTGAAGCCCGCGCCACAGCCGATATCGAGTACCTTCATGCCCGCAGACGGCGCGGCGAAAGCCGTCAGCGCTGCGGTGATATCCCTGAAGCTGCGCTCGAATTGCGTGGCGCGGGCGATCCAGTTTTCCGCGACCGGTCCATTCCAGAATTCACGCTGTGCGGTGTTATCGGACATGGGGGCCACCAATCAAGTATGTCATCCCCGGCCGAGCGAAGCGTCGACGCGCGAGGGGAAGGGGACCCAGGTGGTCCCGCGAATATGATACGCGACGACGCGCAGACTGTCTTCCCCATCGTATGCGGTGCGCCGTTGTCCACACCTGGGCCTCCTTCCCCTTGTAACTTGAAGTTCCGCACATCGGTTAAGCTAGCCGTTGCGGTGGCGGGCGGAAGACCGATCCCCCCTGGGGCCTTGAAAGCCCGTACGGAGCAAGGCTCTCCGCCTGCCGTTCCATCGAACCCGAACAGTCGCTTGG
>JAATGP010000058.1 GCA_015654635.1 Alphaproteobacteria bacterium
CGAAGAGCGTGGCGCGCTGAAGTATTCGATCATCGTCGCCGCCACGGCTTCCGATCCGGCGCCGATGCAGTTCCTGGCACCGTTTGCCGGTTGCGCCATGGGCGAATATTTCCGTGACAACCGCATGCACGCCCTGATCGGCTACGACGACCTGTCCAAGCAGGCCGTTTCCTATCGCCAGATGTCGCTGATGCTGCGCCGCCCGCCGGGCCGCGAAGCTTATCCGGGCGACGTCTTCTATCTGCATTCTCGCCTGCTCGAACGTGCCGCCAAGATGAACAAGGATAACGGCAGCGGTTCACTGACGGCTCTGCCGGTGATCGAGACCCAGGCCGCCGACGTTTCGGCCTATATTCCGACCAACGTGATTTCGATCACCGACGGTCAGATCTTCCTCGAAACCGAACTCTTCTATCAGGGCATTCGCCCGGCCGTGAACGTCGGTATCTCGGTGTCGCGCGTGGGCTCCTCGGCCCAGGTCAAGGCGATGAAGCAGGTGTCGGGCTCGATCAAGCTCGAGCTTGCCCAGTATCGTGAAATGGCGGCCTTCGCTCAGTTCGGTTCGGATTTGGATGCCTCTACCCAGCGTCTGCTCAATCGCGGCGCCCGCCTGACGGAGCTTCTCAAGCAGCCGCAGTATCAGCCGATGCCGGTCGAAGAAGAAGTCGTCGTGCTTTATGCCGGCATGCGCGGCTATCTCGACAAGCTCGCCGTGGCCGATGTCGGCCGCTTCGAGCAGGAGATGCTCCGCCTCTTCCACGCCAAGCATCAGGACATCTTGGACACCATCCGCACCACGGGCGTGCTGTCGCCGGACCTCGAAAGCAAGATCAAAGCCGTTCTCGATGAGTTCACGAAGGCGTTTGTCTGATGGCTTCGCTCAAGTCCCTTCGCAATCGCATCGCTTCGGTTAAGGCGACGCGCAAAATCACCAAGGCCCAGCAGATGGTCGCGGCGGCGCGTTTCCGCCGCGCCCAGGAAGCGGCCCTTGCGGCTCGCCCCTATGCGGAAAAAATGGGCCAGGTGATTGCGAGCCTTGCCGGAGGGATGAAGGCAAATCCGGGTGCTTCGCCGCTGCTCGGCGGCACCGGCAAGGACGACGTGCATCTTGTCATCGTTGCGACCGCCGACCGCGGTCTCTGCGGCGCCTTCAACACCAATATCGTGCGTCTGGCCAAGCAGAAGATCGAAGAGCTGCAGGCCGCGGGCAAAAAGGTGCTGATCTTCACCATAGGCCGCAAAGGGCGCGAGCAACTGCGCCGCCTTTACGGCCCGCAGATCATCGAAAGCGTTGAATTCACCGCCGTCAAACGCATCGGCTTTGCCAATGCCGCCGCCATCGGTCAGCGCGTGCTCGAGCTTTATGGCGAAGGCAAATTCGACGTCGCCACCATCATCTATTCGCGCTTTCGCTCGGTCATCAGTCAGATCCCGACGGCTCAACAGTTGATCCCTGCCCCGGTCGAGGAAAACGCCGCCGCCACGCCAGGCGTGGTCTACGATTACGAGCCGGACGAAGGCGAAATTCTTGCCGATCTTCTGCCGCGCAATGTCAGTGTGCAGATCTTCCGCGCCCTCTTGGAAAATGTTGCCGGCGAATTCGGCTCCAAAATGACGGCGATGGATGGTGCCACACGCAATGCCGGTGAAGTCATCGACAAGCTGACGCTGCTCTACAACCGCACGCGCCAGGCTCAGATCACCAAAGAACTGATCGAAATCATCTCGGGCGCAGAAGCGCTCTAACCCAGGAGAACGGTCATGGCTTACACCACGAAAGCGATCTCTAAAGGTGGCCGTGCTGGCCGCTCCGCCATCGAAGGCGGCACTCTGGCTCTGGCCATGAGTTTCCCCAAGGAGCTTGGCGGCGACGGCGACGCCCACAATCCCGAGCAGCTTTTTGCCATCGGCTGGGCAGCTTGTTTCAATCAGGCGGTTATCGTGCTGGCCAAAAAGCACGGCATCGATCCGGCTGCCGCCCAGGTCGGCGTGGCGGTGACGCTGAACATCAATGACGGCGCCTTCTCACTTGCCGCTGATATCACGCTTAAGGTCCCCGGCGCCGACAAGGCCGCCGTCCAGGCCCTCCTCGCAGATGCCCATTCCATCTGCCCCTATTCCAAAGCGACAAACGGCAACGTCCCGGTCACTTTGACAGTGCTTTGAGCCACTTAACGCATACAGTTTAAAACGGAGGCAAGTAGGATAAGATAGCGTTATGACCGAAGAGACCGAAAACATCGTTTTGGAGATATTGCGCAAGGTGCGCAACTCTCAGGAACGTATGGAGCAAGGCATCTCGGATTTGAAAATCCGCATGTCCTCGGTTGAGACGATGTTGGGCCAGCAACTCATCCAGTTTGCCACGCTTAACACGCGCATCGAACAGCGTCTCGATTTGGTCAACGTCTGATTATCTGAACGCGTCTCCCAACGACTTTCTCCCGGTCAGAAACGGCCGGAACGGTTTCGAGAGGACGCTACTATGAACGATGTGACGAGCAAGATTGAAGGCCGCGTTACCCAGGTTACGGGGGCCGTGGTGGACGTGCAGTTCGACGGCCATCTGCCGGCCATCTGGAACGCCCTCGTAACCGAAAATAACGGCCATCAACTCGTGCTCGAAGTGGCACAGCACTTGGGCGAATCCACGGTGCGCACCATCGCCATGGACACCACCGACGGTCTGGTCCGCGGTCAAATCGTCGAAGATACCGGCAACGCCATCTCCGTTCCGGTCGGTGCCGGCACGCTCGGGCGCATCATGAACGTCATCGGTCTGCCGGTCGATGAGGCGGGCGACATCCAAGCAAGCGAACGCCGCCCGATTCACGCTGAAGCCCCCTCCTTCGTGGACCAGTCCACGGAAGCCCAAGTGCTGGTCACCGGTATTAAGGTCGTCGATCTTCTGGCTCCCTATTCGCGCGGCGGCAAGATCGGTCTCTTCGGCGGCGCCGGCGTTGGCAAGACGGTGCTGATCCAGGAGCTGATCAACAACATCGCCAAGAAGCACGGCGGCTTTTCGGTCTTCGCCGGCGTCGGCGAGCGCACGCGCGAAGGCAACGATCTCTATCACGAGATGATCGAATCCGGCGTCAACAAAGACCCCAAGAAGGGCTCCACCGAAGGCTCCAAATGCGCCCTCGTCTTCGGCCAGATGAATGAGCCGCCGGGTGCCCGCGCCCGCGTCGCCCTCTCGGGCCTCACGGTTGCCGAATACTTCCGCGATCAGGGCCAGGACGTGCTCTTCTTCGTCGATAACATTTTCCGTTTCACCCAGGCCGGTTCTGAAGTGTCGGCCCTGCTCGGCCGTATTCCGTCCGCCGTGGGCTATCAGCCGACTCTCGCCACCGACATGGGCGAACTCCAGGAACGCATTACCACCACCACCAAGGGTTCGATCACCTCGGTGCAGGCCATTTACGTCCCCGCCGACGATTTGACCGACCCGGCGCCTGCCACCTCCTTCGCCCATTTGGATGCCACCACCGTGCTGTCTCGCGGCATCGCAGAAAAGGGCATCTATCCGGCCGTCGATCCGCTCGACTCCACCTCGCGCATCCTGGATCCGCGCGTCGTCGGTGAAGAGCATTATCAGGTTGCCCGTCAGGTGCAGCAGACTCTGCAGCGCTACAAGAGCCTGCAGGACATCATCGCCATTCTGGGCATGGATGAGCTTTCGGAAGAAGACAAGATCGCGGTCGCCCGCGCCCGTAAGATTGAACGCTTCCTCAGCCAGCCGTTCCACGTTGCTGAAATCTTCACCGGCTTCCCGGGCGTTTTCGTCGACCTCAAAGATACCGTGCGCAGCTTCAAGGCGCTGGTGAACGGCGAGTATGATCACCTGCCGGAAGCGGCTTTCTACATGGTCGGCACCATCGAAGATGCGGTGGCCAAAGCCGAAAAGATGGCTGCCGAAGCGGCGTAAGTCTAACTGTCATGGCCGCCTTAAGCGGCGGCCATGATGGGTTAAGTAGAACAAGCTCTGCCTGGGACCGAACAAAAATGGCTGACAAGATTTCCTTCGACCTCGTTTCTCCCGAAAGGCTCCTCCTCTCCGAGGAAGCCGAGATGATCACCATTCCGGGAACCGAGGGCGAGATGGGCGTCATGGCCGGTCATGCTCCCGTCCTGACCACCCTCAAGCCCGGCATCGTCACCGTGAGTGGCCCCGCGACCGAGCGCTTTGTCGTGCTCGGCGGCTTTGCCGAAATCAACGCGACGAAGCTCACCATCTTGGCCGAAGAAGCCATTCCGCTCGCTGACTTTGATGCGGCGGCGCTCGACCTTCGTATTGGCCAGGCCAGTGAAAGCCTTGCCCTGGCGAAATCGGATACTGAGAAATCTGCCAGGCAGTTCTACCTCGATAACCTGCAGCAGTTGCGTCACGCGATTTGAAAGTGGCCGGTCTCGCTTCTTGAACACAAAGCCTCGCGGCGTCCCCGCGGGGCTTTTGTTTGTGTATCCCGGCGCGTCCGCATGTTTCCCTAGCGGGAATGATGCGCGATCCGCGCCACGCCGTGTGATTGTTATTACACAATCGGGAACACTGGAGTTTCGTACGGGTTTTACCCTTGTTATAGTTGGCCGCAATGGGCGCAATTGAGGCAGGCGGGCATGGTACTACCAGTTTACAAGCAGGGTTGGTCCCCTGAAGATATTGCGTGGTCGCAATTTGACCGGTCTAGGGCCGAGCCCTGGATGGTGGAAGCGATCAAATCCGCTGCTCTGGTGGAATACAACGCCCCCGATTATGTCTCTTATCTGAAGCGCGTCTTTCCCGACCCTGCTTTTCACCCGGTTATCGAGCAATGGGGCGCGGAAGAAACCCAGCACGGCAGAGTGCTTGGCCGCTGGGCCGAAATGGCCGATCCCAGCTTTAAGCTTGAGGAGGCCGTGGCCCGTTTCCGCGCCGGCTACCGTCCGGCTCATTTCGCCGGCAATGAAGAGGCCTCCATTCGGGGCTCACGTCGCGGCGAGCTGATCGCCCGTTGTGTGGTCGAAAGCGGCACCTCCTCCTATTACACCGCCATCAAAGACGCCACGGCAGAACCCGTGCTGCAGGAAATTGCCGGGCGCATCGCCGCCGACGAATACCGCCATTACAAGCTTTTTTACGAAACGCAGAAAATCCAGCCGGAGCCCGCTCTGTCCTTCTGGAAGAAGGTGCGCATTGCCATCGGACGCATGACGGAATCCGACGACGACGAGATCTGCTATTCGCATTACTGCGCTATCGTTCCGGCAGATCAGGTCACGGCCAAACCGTATGACCGCCGCGCCTATGGCAAAAATCTGTTTGGCCATACTTTGCGCATCTATCGCCGCCGGCACGTGCAAAAGGTGATTCAGATGGTGGCCAAAGCGGTGGGCGCCGATCCGCAAGGCACAGTGGTGAAGTTTCTGGGCTCGACGGCGTGGCGAGTCTTGCGCCTGCGCGCCAGCATGGCGGGCATCGCGCAGAAAGCTGCGGCTTGACTGGCTTAGAACTTTGATCTGCCGCCGCCTTTGACGTCGCGCCGGAAACGCTCGGAGGCCGAGATAAGACCGGCCTCTTCCGCTTGCGCCCGCCTCTCCGCGCGCCGCTGCCGAATGAGTGCAACACCAGCCACCACACTGAACGTGACGCTGTTGAAGAGGATCAGCGCCACCGGAAACCAGCGCGCCTGCACCGTCTGCCAAAAGCCCGCGCTGCCGAGCAACCAGTGGACCGCAAGCAGAGCGACGCCAAAGATTGCCGCACAGACGAGAACCGCCAAGGCAAGAGCGCTAGCGCGCGCCATATCACACCCCGCGCTTGACCAGCATGCGCTTGATATTGCCGATGGCCTCAGCCGGATTGAGGCCTTTGGGGCAGGTATTGGTGCAGTTCATGATGGTGTGGCAGCGGTAGAGCCGGAAGGGGTCTTCCAGATCGTCCAGCCGTTCCGGGGTCATCTCATCGCGGCTGTCGGCAATCCAGCGGTAGGATTGCAGCAGCGCCGCCGGTCCCAGATAGCGGTCGGAATTCCACCAATAACTCGGGCACGCCGTGGAGCAGGAGGCGCACAGAATGCACTCATAAAGCCCGTCAAGTTTGGCACGTTCTTCCGGCGACTGCTTCCACTCAGATTCCGGCTCTGCCGTCTTGGTCTGCAGATAGGGCTTGATGGAGGCGTGCTGGGCATAGAAATGGGTCAAATCCGGTACCAGATCTTTCACCACCGGCAGATGCGGCAACGGATAGACCTTCACCGGCCCGGAGATGTCCGTAATCGCCTTGGTGCAGGCCAGGGTGTTACCGCCATCGATATTCATCGAGCAGGAGCCGCACACGCCCTCGCGGCAGGAACGCCGGAAGGTCAGTGTCGGATCGACCTCGTTTTTGATCTTGACCAAGGCGTCCAGCACCATCGGCCCGCAGTTTTCGAGGTCGACAATGTAGGTATCGATGCGCGGATTGCCGCCTTCCGCCGGATCATAGCGGTAGACCCTGAATTCCTTGGTGCGTTTGGCTTTCTTGCCGTTGGGCGCCTTTGGTCCCTCCCACGTCTTGCCTTTCTCCGGCTTGGAGCCTTTGGGCAACGTGAACTGGACCATGGGATTCTCCGGGACAGAGCGGTGTGACACCTTGGCTTAGCAAAGCCCGCACATTGCCGCAACAATGGCGCGCAGCGAAGTTACTATGGCTGGGGAAGCAATTTCACGCCGCGCGCGAGCAGATCGCGGCGCAGCGTATCGGCATCGGTGAAGACCACGCCGGCAAGCCCCGCCTTGGCCGCACCCTCGATATTTTCTGTCCGGTCATCGACGAAAAAGAGATTTTCCCGCGGGATGGGGATACAGCCCAGGGCTATGGCGAAGAGGCGAGCGTCCGGCTTGGTGACCCCATGCTCACCCGAAAGTACAATCTCGTTGAACAGATCGAAGGCCGGATAGGCATGGCGCACCCGGGAAAAGGTCTCGCAATGCCAGTTCGACAGCGCGAACAAATCCAGGCCCGCCACCTTCAACGCCCGCATCAATTCGGTGGTGCCGGGAATGGCGCCGCCAATCATCTCGATCCAGCGCCCGTAATAGGCTCGGATTTCACGCGCCCACTCGGGATATTGCGCCACGCGCTCGGCGGTGGCGGCCATCAGATCGCGGCCCGCGTCCTGACGCCCATTCCATTCGGCTGTGCAGATCGTGGCGAGAAAATTGGCGGCCTTGACGTCGTCGCCCTCAAACACCTTGCTGTAGAGATGCATCGGGTTCCAGTCGATTACGACCCCGCCGAGGTCGAAAACGACGCCTTTTATCTCGCCCACACCAAACTCCCATGCACTGTCAGCAGAGGGCCGACTTAGCACGTGCCTCCGGCCACGGCTATTCTTTATGGTGTCGGCGCGCACTTACGCATCGATGCGCGAAAAATGCTGGCCGAATGTCACAAGATGATCGACACGATCATCTGTCACGCCGAAGGGCAAGCACACCGTGGCCGAATGGGTGAAATTGAGTTCGGCTTTTTCGCCCCCCACCTTGACGCAGACGGCCAGCGGCTCACCGGACAGCGCCACCTTGCGGTACAGGGCGCTCCAGCGTGTTACCGAATAGGGCAAATCGACTGCGATCTCGGACATGCGCCGGTTGATCAACGGCGCGCGGTAACAGCGGGCAACTTCATCACCGACCACTTTCAAGAGAAAATCGTTGGCATCGTCGAGCACTTTTACGAACACCACATGCTTGAGAAGACTCGAAAGATCGCGCAGCCGGATATCGTCGCGCGAAGGAAAGGCTCTCGTACCGCGCAAGGTTCGCCAATAAGCCACGCCCTGGCGCAAGACCGGCTGCTCCATCGCTTCGAGCGAGACAATTTCGATTTGCGTCGCCTTGGGAAACTCATTCTGCGCGGACACCGGATGGAGCCTCATCGGGGCAAGCGATTACGGCCCACACCCTAAGCGGCGGCCCGTTAAGACCTGACTAACCCGCACACCGGCGCACAATAGCTGTACCGATCGGTACACAAAACTAATGAGCCGCGCCGCCGATTTGTTCGATCATCCAACCGATCTCGGCGGTTTCGTTTTTGACCGTGCCGGTGACGACGATCTGTTCGCTGCGCCGCACGGTATCACCGCCAAGATAGACGCTCTCTTCGATGCCGATCGAGCCCGTGGCCCGCAACCGCCAGCCCTCACCGCTGGGCAGCTTAAGGACGATATCGCCATTCTGCGCTGTCGAAACGCGCACGTCGGGATGGATGTGAAAGCGGATGGCGAAATTCAACGTCTCCTTGCGCTCATGCACCGGAATGAGCCGGTCGACGCCCGTCACCGCCAGACCATGCGGCGACAGCGTTAACTCGCGCTCATGGCGGATGCCGAAGGGATTGAGATAGCCGTCATGGCTGGCCACCACCGTGGTGCCTTTTTCCGTATCCATGCGGCGGGTTTCGATTTGCACCGGCCCATGCACCAGCCGCGGTCCGAGGCAGCGGCGCACCCAGCCTTCGCGCAGCACCGTGGCGCTCGAGGTATCGGCCAGTGTCAGCGTCGAATGCGCCGCGGTGGCCCGCAAAGCAGGTTGCCAGCGCCGGTGTCCGCCCAGCAGAGCGGTACCGCAATTGACCACGATGCGTTGCACGCCGGCGCCGAATTCAAACGCGAGACAGCCCGCATGGGCCGTCGCCGAATAGGCGCCGCTGGGCGGCGTGCCGCAATCGAGCAGCACCATGGTGCGGTTGGCCGACATCCGATGATAGCCGGAATGGCGGGCATAGCCGAAGGGCTGGCCCTTCACATCGTCCCGTTGCAGCAGGGTTTGAATCATTCGCGGACTGGATTCGCCGCTGCCATTAAAGAGCGCCAGACCACCATCGCCATGGCGGAAAAAACGCACCATGGGCGACATCCGGTCCAACGCCCCCCGCACCCCGACCGGCACCGGATAATTGCAAGACCCCAGCGCTTCGAGCACCATGATGAGAAGGCGGTAGACTTCAACCAGGGTCTCCGGCGAGCGGCTGATATGGCCGCCATCGGGCAGAATTTGCTCCGCCAGCGCCGCTTCCAGCCGCTCGATTCCGGTCTCGACGCGCCGCGACGAGTCGGCCAGGCAAATGCCGGATAAGGTGAGCGCCGCGGCGGCCTCGATCTGCGGCAAGCCTCGCGGCGCTTCCCCCGCGGTCCGCGCCAGCATCCGCGACTGCTCGCGGAGCGACACGAACACTTTTGAGCGCCACAACATATCTGAAGCCGTGACGATAAAACGGCCATGGGCAAAAATCGCCATCAAGCGCCGCGCCATCACCTGCGGCAGCCAGGACGGCTCGGAATATTTGCTGTAGCGTTTCAGCCATTGCGACATCAGATTGGTCGCCAGCGTGCGCGAGGCCTCGCCCCCCGCGGCCGCCAAAGGGCCTAACCAGGAAAAGCTATGCAGCGCCTCGCCCCACTGCTGTGACACCGGCGGCGCATCGAAGATGGATTTCGCCCCGGCATCGACCATCTCGCCTTCAAATTTGAAGCGGGCGCGCAGCAGCGCATCGGCCTCTTCCAAATGGCGCGGATGCAAATCCTGCGGCTGGTAATCGATGCGGTCGGTGAGCTGGCCTTTGAGAAAGCGGCGATAGCCCCAACTCGAGCGATACCAGCGCCGCCAGCCTGCAAAGCGCCGCCACAGACTGACCTTCAGCGCTTCCGGCAGCAAAGCCAGGGGCGGACTTGAACTTTTTGTCGGGCGGCTTGCCACCCTAGCCTCGTAAGGCGGCGATGTTGGAGGCGTAGTGTTCCGCTCCCCCGCTGAAAACGGCCGTGCCTGCGACCAGCACCGTGGCCCCGGCGTCGATCACTTGGCGCGCCGTTTGGACGTTGACCCCGCCATCGACTTCGAGCGCAATCTGGCGTCCGCTCTTGGCGATACGCTCTGCGGCCGCCTCAATCTTCTTCAGTTGACTGGTAATGAAGCTCTGGCCGCCGAAGCCGGGATTGACCGTCATGATCAAAACCAGATCAACCAAATCCAGCACCGGATCGATATGATCGATGGGCGTGCCCGGATTGAGCACGATACCCGGCTTTTTGCCGAGTTTGCGGATCTGTTGCAGCGTGCGATGGATATGGGGGCCCGCTTCGGGATGGACCGTGATGCCATCGGCGCCCGCCTCCGCAAAGGCCTCCAAAAACAGATCGATGGGCGAGATCATCAAATGCACATCGAAGGGCAATTTGGTGTGCGGACGCAAGGCTTTGACGATGGGCGGGCCGATGGTGATGTTGGGCACGTAATGGCCGTCCATCACATCGACATGGATCAAATCCGCCCCAGCCTTGTCCAGCGCCTCGATTTCAGCCCCGAGGCGGGAAAAGTCAGCCGACAGTATCGACGGCGAAATGCGAATATCAGCCATAACGAGGCATTAAGTGCCGGATTCGATTGGCCGCCGCAAGGCGCGTTCGACCGTTTGACGCCCCGTCAACAGAACAATCAGACACGGCACCCAGGCCAGACGCGATTGATAGCGGTCGTGCGGCCCCGAAAACAGCCCGCAGACCAGCGCATTGCCGATCAGCGCCACCAGCACGAAGGCGGGCAAGGTGGCCAGAGTCCAGCGTCGGCGGGCGATGGCGCGCCATAACACCGTCACCAGCCAAATTTGGGCGAGCAGCGCCAGCGGCACATGCACCACGTTGACGGCGGCAAAGCGCAAGAAGCCGCGTTGCTGATGCGCGCCTAGGTAATCTTTGTATTGCGCAGGCATGAAGCCGCGGAACAAGGGCCCCAACACCCATTCCTGCGGCTCGACCCCGTCGCCCGTGCGAAGCATGAAATACTGCCTCAGCGAGCCCCACAGACCCCAGCTCAGGCTCTGGATGGGATAATGCGACAGACTATGGGCCACGATCAGCTCATAATCGGCTCTATTGCCATAGAACCGGCCGATCTTGTTGAAAGGCGATTCCGGCCCCCAGAGAAAGTTGTCGGCCGTCTTGGGCAGGTTGTCCTTATAGGGGCACAGCGCCAGCTTGTGCGTTGGGCAAAGATCATCGAGCGTCTTCTTCACCACGCCGTCGCCCATCAGCCGCGCCGCCAGGAACATTGAGCCCGAGCGGCTGACGAAGATCTGTTTGGTGAGGGAATAATTGGCTGCCAGGACCAGGCCCAACCCCAGAACCACACATAAGCCAGGCAGTACCAGATGCGGCCGCGGCAGCCGCAGCTTGGGCCACACCAGTGCGGCGATGCGCGCCGCAGCAAGGCAAAGGACGAGCCCGGCACTGGTGCCCAAATGCGAGGGGTGGGCGCCGATGGCGATGGCAGCAATAACCACCATGAGAAGGGCGCGCCAAGCGCCCAATTGGTGCAAGCGGAAGGCCAAGGGATAGAGGGCAAGCACCAGGATCGCCGTCATGCAATCGGGCTCGATCTGGCCCACGAACCAGGAAATGCTGGTCAGAATGGCCAGCGCCGCACCGGTACGCAGCATCAGCCACAGGCTGGTACGCGGCCACAAAGCACGGGCAAACTCGACCACCACAATGGCTGTCATCGCCGCTTGCACCAGCGCCACATTCCACATGCTGGCGCGGCCATCGCTGTAAAGGATGAACAGCGAATAGACCGGTGAGCGCTCGGGCACGAAAAAATGGGCGAAGCCCTCCAGCACATAAGCGCCGGAGTCGAAGAACAGGAAGGGAAACCCGTTCCACGCCGCCACCAGCAGAAACATCGGGATCAGCGCGGCGATAGCCACAAGCTCCCCCGCGATTCCCAAGAGCGGCAAAGCCGGCAAACGCCACCAGACACCGGTCGGACCGGTGGACAAAACTCTGGCAGTGCTCATCTTCATGCCACCCTTTTGCGACGGGGCCGGACAATGGCCTGCCCGCCGCGCCGCCGCAAACAGCGATTTGCCTCGCCGGACAGCTTTTGACGATTTTTCAGCGGCCGCACCCATGGCGGAATTGGTTGACTTGAAGGGCTACAAACCTACACTCCTGCGTCGTTTTTACACTTCTTTCCCTTTGAGGATATGCATGGCGGAATTGCCGCAAAAGCAGGCGCAAAGGCTGGCGCATCGCCCGCTTTCGCCGTTCGTCACGATTTTCCGCTGGCCCGTCACCATGGCGACCTCCATCATCCACCGCATCACCGGTGTGGCGCTGGCGGCCGGCACGCTGCTACTCGCCTGGTGGTTGATTGCCGCCTCCAATGGGCTGGAGAGCTATGCCTTGTTCACCGATGTGACGGCCGGCCTGCCGGGCCAGCTTGTGCTCTTCGGCTTCACCTGGGCGCTCACCTTTCACGCCGCCAACGGCATCCGCCATTTGGCCTGGGATTTGGGCTATGGCTTTGCACTGCCAACGGCCAACAAGACGGGCATTCTGGTCTTTGTCTTGTCCTTCCTGCTCGCCATCGGTTTCTTCGTCCTCGCCTGGTCCGGTTATGGAGGCTACTATCAATGAGCCTGGAAACGCCTCTGCACAAAGCCCAAGGCATGGGTTCGGCCCATTCCGGTGTCGGTCCTTTCTGGAAACAGCGCATCTCGGCGGTCGCTCTGGTGCCGCTGACGCTGTGGTTTGCGATTTCGGTGCTGGGCCTTGTCGGCGCCCCGCTCGCCGCCGTGCTCACCTTCCTCTTCAATCCCGTCAACGCGGTGTTGATGGCAAGCTTCCTGCTCATCGGCCTCTTCCACATGACCATCGGCTTGCAGGAAATCATCCTCGATTACGTGCCGAACCAAGGCTTCAAATTTTTCCTGATCCTGGTGAACTATACTTTCGCCATCGCGGTTGCCGCCGCATCCATCTTCTCGCTTCTGCGCATCGTCGGAACCTGACATGACCGCTTATCCCATTACCGATCACACCTTCGATGTCGTTGTTGTTGGTGCTGGCGGCGCCGGGCTTCGTGCCACGCTGGAATGCGCCCGCCTGGGCCTCAAGACCGCTTGTGTCACCAAAGTCTTTCCCACCCGCAGCCATACTGTGGCCGCCCAAGGCGGTGTCGCCGCGGCGCTGGGCAATATGGGCGAGGATGATTGGCGCTGGCACATGTACGATACCGTCAAGGGTTCCGACTGGCTCGGCGATCAGGATGCCATCGAATATCTCTGCCGCAACGCGCCGGAAGCGGTTTACGAGCTGGAGCATTTCGGCGTGCCGTTCTCGCGTACCGAAGATGGCAAGATTTACCAGCGCGCTTTCGGCGGCATGACCAGCCATTTCGGCCAAGGTATCGCCCAGCGCACTTGCGCCGCCGCCGACCGCACCGGTCACGCCATGCTGCACACGCTGTATGGCCAGTGCGTCAAGCATGAGGTCAATTTCTTTGTTGAATATATCGCCCTCGACCTCATCACCGACGAGAATGGCGTCCGTGGCCTGATGGCCTGGTGCCTCGATGACGGCACCATCCATCGCTTCCGCGCTCATAAGGTAATCTTGGCCACCGGTGGTTATGGCCGCATCTATTACTCTTGTACCGGCGCCCATACGCAAACCGGCGACGGCAATGGCATGGTGTTGCGCGCCGGCCTGCCCTTGCAGGATATGGAATTCGTGCAGTTCCATCCCACCGGTATTTATGGCGTCGGTACGCTGATCACCGAGGGCGTGCGCGGTGAAGGCGGCTATCTCACCAATTCCGAAGGCGAGCGCTTCATGGAGCGTTATGCGCCCAACGCCAAGGACCTCGCCTCGCGCGATGTGGTGTCTCGCGCTATCACCATTGAGATCCGCGAAGGGCGCGGTTGCGGCCCCTTGAAAGACCACGCCAATCTGCATCTGTCGCATCTCGATCCGAAAATTATACACGAGCGCCTGCCTGGCATCACCGAAAGCGCGCGTATCTTTGCGGGCGTCGATGTCACCAAAGAGCCGATCCCGATCCTGCCCACGGTGCATTACAACATGGGCGGCATCCCAACGAACTATATGGGCGAAGCCGTCACCCTGCATGAAGGCGATCCCGATGCGATCATTCCGGGCTTGATGGCGGTGGGCGAAGCCGCTTGCGTCTCGGTGCATGGCGCCAACCGGCTGGGTTCCAATTCGCTGATCGATTTGGTGGTGTTCGGTAAAGCCGCCGGCATGCAGGCCGCCAAGTCCATTGGCGAGAACCGCAGCCACGCCTCGCTGGCCAAAAATGCCGGTGACGAAGCGCTGGCCCGTCTCGACCGCTTGCGCAATGCCAAGGGCAGCACGCCCACTTCGCAGATGCGCCTTGCCATGCAGAAAGCGATGCAAGAAGACGCTGCCGTATTCCGCACCGGCCCGGTGCTGGAACATGGCCGCCAGCGCATTCTCGACATCTATCGCGGCGGCGCCGACATCGGCGTTTCCGACCGCTCGCTGGTGTGGAACACCGATCTGGTCGAGACTCTGGAATACGAAAACCTCATCGCCCAGGCTTCCGTCACCATCGCCAGCGCCGTCAACCGCCAAGAAAGCCGCGGCGCCCACGCCCGCGAAGATTTCCCCAACCGCGACGACCAGAACTGGATGAAACACACCTTAAGCTGGCTCGACACGAAAACCGGCGACGTGAAGTTAGATTACCGTCCGGTGCACAGCTACACGCTGTCGAACGACGTCGAATACATCCCGCCGAAAGCGCGGACATATTAGAAAGCCTTAGCGCCGAGCCCCTTATCTCGCCAGCACCTTCTCGACCACGCGGCGCAATTGTTCTGGCGAGAACGGTTTGGCGACCCAGCCTGTCGCGCCGGCATCTTTGGCTTGGTGTCTCATGACCTCGCTCGATTCCGTGCTGACGAACAGCACCGGTGTGCCGCGGTAATCGGGCAGCTTGCGTATTTCGCGGATGAAGGTGAGACCGTCCATTTCCGGCATGTTGAGGTCGGTTATGATGAGATCGAAGACGGCGCTTTTGGCCAGCCGCAGTCCTTGCACGCCATTCGCCGCCCCTTTGATCTCGTGCCCCTTGTCCGCCAAAGTAACCTTGATCATTTGGCGCATGCTTGCGGAATCGTCCAATACGAGAATAGAAGCCATCGAGCACCCCTGCCGATATTTGCGTTGACAACACCTGCCGCTTACGCAGAAGAAGGTGCAACGACGCTTTTGCGACAAGCTTTACGAAAAGTTAGGATGGCAAAAAGTGCCGCAAGCCCTCCACACCGGACCGCGCCTCTCCAAAACAAAATGAGGGGAACAGGTTGCCCTGCCCCCCTCGCCCGAAACGTACGCGATCGGCAGATTAATCCGTAAACGGATCAAGAACCGCGATGGTACCATCGCCATTAAAGCTCAGCTCCGTCACCTTGACGCTGCGCAGATGGTTTTTGTCCGACAGTTGGGTGTCGTGGTAGAACAGCCACCACTTGCCTTTGAATTCCACCACAGAATGGTGGCTGGTCCAGCCTTGCGGCGGCAGCAGGAAATGGCCCTGGTGATGGAAGGGGCCGTAGGGGTTGTCGCCGATGGCATAGGCCAAGAGATGGGTGTCGCCGGTCGAATAGGTGAAGTAATATTTGCCCTCGCGCTTGAACATCCAACTGGCTTCGAAGAAGCGCTTGTCGTGATCGCCCGCCAGCACCGGCTTGCCGTCGACCAGGATCACCACATCGCGCGCCGGATGGGCGAATTCTTTCATATCGTCCGTCAGCTTGGCGACCTTGGCACACAACGCCGGCTGATCGTCCTGCCCCAGATCGGTATTGGAGCCGTTGGCATCGAAGCTGCCGCTTGCCCATTTCTGCAATTGGCCGCCCCAGATGCCACCGAAATACATATAGCTCTCGCCGTCCTCGTCGGTGAACACAGCGGGATCGATGCTGAAGCTGCCCTTGATGGCCTCAGGCTCAGGCTTGAACGGGCCCATGGGCGAAGCGCTGGTGGCGACGCCGATCTGGAAAACGCCCGCCGCATCACGCGCCGGGAAGTAGAAATAATAGGTACCGTCCTTATACGCCGCGTCGGGCGCCCACATCTGCGAAGCGGCCCACGGCACATCGTCCACGCTCAAGGCCACCGGGCTAACGGTCACCGGCGCGCCGATATCATCCATTGCCAGCACCACATAATCGTTCATGGCATATTGGCTGCCGAGATCGTCATCGGGAATGTCGGTGGGGATGTCGTGGCTGGGATAAACGTAGATTTTGCCGCCAAAGACATGCGCCGAGGGATCGGCGGTATAGATGGTGCTCACCAGCGGTTGCGAAAGGTAATGCCTTCCATTGGGCGCCTTCGCGCGAGGCTCTTTTTCCATAGTCGTATCTTCCTGAGGTTTGGCGGCGGGGTCGAACTCTGTTGGAAATTTTGCGCCTTGGGAAGGCATGGCGATGTCGCAAAGGCGATGCCCCACCCATTTTTCCGCCAAAATCGCGGGTTCCACAGGCGTGCTTCATCACCATCCCGTCACACAGAATCGTCAGAATCCGTCACGAAATGGAGAGACGGCGATGAAGGGTGCTCTGTCATCATTGACGGCCTTGACGGTCGGCGCGATTTTGGCGGTCTCGTCCGCCCGCGCGGCAACAGAGGAGCCCACCTCCAGCGCTTGGCAGTGGCTGGAGTTGCTCGATCACGGCAAATATGCCCAGAGTTATGCCGAAGGCTCCGCCCTGTTCCGCGCCCGCATCTCCGAACGCTCCTGGGAGAGCAAAGTGGCGATCTTCCACGACGCGGTGGGTGAAATTGTTTGGCGCGATGTGCTGGGCGTCTCTTCGCTGGCCGATCTTGAAGGCATGCCGCGGGGCCAATATGCGGTGGTGCATTACAAGTCCAAATTCGCTCATACAGCGCCGGACAAGTCGCAGACGAAATCCGAGCATCAAGAGACGGTGACGCTGCTCTGGGAAAACGGCCTCTGGCGGGTCGCGACCTACGACATCAAATAAATCACCCGTAACGGGAACGCCTTCCCTTCCCTAACAGTTATGTTAGGCAGAAAGTTGCCTCAATCTGTTCAGGACGGGTTCAGGCTTCAAGTCCCATGTTCCTGCCTGCGTCAGCTTAAAGAGGAGAGCTTCACAATGAAGAAAAGGATGATGGGGGCCGCCATGCTTGCCGGTGTCATGCTATGCGGCACGGCGTTGGCGCAGCCCTATGGACCGCCGCCCGGCAGTGATCCCGAAGGCTATTACAGCCGCTCCGATCGCGATGGTTATTACGACCGCCAGGGTCATTACCAGCGCTTCAACGACAACGGCCCCAACGGGGGTCCCAACAGTGGCCCGGGCGACCGCGACGACAATTACGGCCCGCCCCCCCCTCCGCCGGGTAATTACTACCGTGAAGGCGCCTATGAGGAAAACTGTCAAAGGGGCAATACGGCGGCCGGCACCGTCTTTGGCGCCCTCGCAGGCGGCTTGATCGGCGGCGCGGCCAGCCACGGCCACGGCGGTGCCATCGTCGGCGGCGCCATCTTGGGCGGCCTCCTGGGCAATGCCGTGTCACGCGACATGCCTTGCGAAGACCATCCGCACGCCTTCGCGGCTTATTCCACCGGCCTCAATGGCGATCTTGGCCACCGCTACGATTGGCGCAATGGCGACGACTACGGTTATTTCGTCCCGCAGCGCGAATTCCGCCGCGGTCCTACCGTCTGCCGTTCCTGGACCGAAACGACGTATGTCCATGGCCGCACCTTCACCCGCTCGGGCACGGCCTGCCGCCAAACCGACGGCAATTGGCGATTTGACGATTAGACGCACGACCAGGAATTGAGGAAAGGCCCGGATTTCCGGGCCTTTTTTCGTGGCGCGGGGGCGTGGCAAGACTTGAGTAAGCTTTGAATTCTACGCTGCAGGCGGCAAGTCTTCTCTAAAGCGACCATGGCATCCATCTGGACCATCAAGGCCAACGGCAGCATCTTCGGGCCCTACACGCTCGACCAGATGCGCAGCTTTGCCGTGGAGGGGCGCCTAGCGCCGCATTCTCTGGTCAGCAGTGGTGCAGATTATCGCACCGCTGCCGAGGATGCCGACCTTGCCAGCCTCTTCCGCCCCGCGCAGCCTGCCGCGCAACGCCCTATCTTCTTCACCGCCGAAGGCGACATTGGTAAGACCTATGGCAAGCGCGAAGCAGAAGCCAACTCGCAGTCGCGTTTTGTCATCGTCGCAGATATGAAATCGCGTTCGATCTCCGGTCTCGAAGAGGAAATTTTCCGCTGCGGCCCGTCGATCGCGCTGACGCCGCAATCCTGGCTTCTCAGCACCGAGATGTCGATCAACGCCTTGCGCAACGCCTTGGTTCAGAAACTCGGGCGTATCGATGTCCTCTTTGTTGTCGACGTGATGCGCAACAAGGCGGCCTGGTTTGGTTATGGCCCGGAAGCCGACTCCCGCATTCGCCGCATCTGGCAGGACGCACAGAAATCGCACGCCGCTGAATAGCCCGCGTGTTACGATGGCGCCAGCCACCAAGGAGGCGCTGTGGTGACCGCACTTTCCCGTCGGGCAATACTCGCAGCCATGCTTGTCGGAGGCGGCGAAGCGCCTTTGCCGGCCAGCAGCGAAATCGCGGTCGCGGCCCCCACCGGCTCGCCCTTCGGCAAACTATCCTTCCAAGGCCAAGTCTTCGACTGCGTGCTGGGTCGCTCCGGCATTCTGCGCGACAAGCACGAAGGCGACGGCGGCACACCCTCGGGCCTTTTTGTCTTGCGGGAAATCCGCTATCGCGCCGATCGTTTTACCGCTCCGCCCGCCTCGCGACTGCCGGTGGTGCAGACCGCGCCCAATGACGGCTGGTGTGATGCCCCCCGCGATCCCAACTATAACCGTCTCATCACCCGGCCCTACCCAGCCAGCAGCGAAGCATTATGGCGCGAGGATGAAGCCTATGATGTGCTCGCGGTGATCGGCTACAATGATGCTCCGCCGGTTCCGGGCGCCGGCAGCGCGATCTTTCTGCATGTGACGCGACATGAGGCTGGCCGTGCCGTTCCGACAGCCGGTTGTGTATCTCTGCCACGCGCCGATTTGCTCGCCGTTCTGGCCCTTTGCGGACCGCAGTCTTCGCTCCGCATCGGCACGCTCTAGAGCGCAATCGGAAAAGTACGAAGCGGTTTTCCGATAGATTACGCGATCAAACAAAGAGCTAGAGCCAAATTGTGTTTCGAATCCGATTTTGTTCTAGACGGGCGTCAGTCCTTCACGATACCGTTTCGCGTTGGCGACATAAATATCGGCACCACTTTGCACGCGCAGACGTTGTTCGTCCGTCAGTGTGCGGAGCACGCGCGCCGGGGCGCCGACGATCAATGATCCGGGGGGAAATGTTTTACCCTCGCCGACCAGGGCGTTGGCTCCCACAACCGAGCCTGCCCCGATTTGGGCGCCGTTGAGCAGCGTCGCCCCCATACCGATCAGCGCCCCTTTTCCCACCTCGGCGGAATGAATGACGGCATTGTGCCCGACGGTCACATTGGCGCCCAGCACCGCAGGCAAGCCAGGGTCTGTATGTATCACGGCGTTATCCTGGACATTGGCGTTTTCGCCGATGATGATCCAGTCGTTGTCGCCGCGCAGCACGGCGCCGAACCAGATGCTGGCATTTTTCAAAAGACGGACACGGCCGATCAGAACAGCGTTCGGCGCGATAAAATATTCGCCGTCCGGCGGCAGCTCTGGCGCAATCCCATCGATCGAATATAGGGGCATGAGAACCTCTGCTATGGCCATGAGCAAAACGGCGCAACACATGCTGCACTATTGCGCATTATGCCATATCCGTGACGCCGTGAAAAACCCAAGGTGGTGCAGTCCAACTCTGTTATCCTAAATTCAGTCGCGTGATTCGTCCTCGATCCTTGAAGAGGCAGAAACCAGTGCGTCGTTGCATAGTAGAAATTTCCGGATTTCTCAGGCTTCCTCGCCCTCACGCGCCTCTGTCCCACAACCCCATCGGCGTTTGTTTTTTGACCAGGGAGTACCCATGGCCAAGCGGTCTGCGCGTTACAAGTCTCGCGAAAATCCAGAAAACCAAAACGTTCATCTGTTTCCGTCCCGTGCTGCCAGGCCACCGCGAGACGAAGGGACCCGCGAACGCAAATATGTAAAAAACGTCCGGGCCCAGAGTCCGGCGCAACAAATGCTGATGGATGCCTTGGATGAGCGCTCGGTAACCCTTGCGCTCGGCCCGGCGGGCACCGGCAAAACCTATCTTGCCATCGCCAAAGGGGTCGAAGCGCTGGAGCAAGGGCGCATCAGCCGCATGGTGCTGTCACGGCCGGCAGTGGAGGCGGGCGAGAGCCTCGGCTTTCTCCCTGGCGATCTGGAACAGAAACTCGCGCCGTATCTGCGCCCGCTTTACGATGCCCTCACCGAACGCCTTGGCACCAAGCGGATGAAGATGATGCTGGCCGAAGGCATCATCGAAATCGCGCCAGTCGCCTATATGCGCGGGCGCACGCTCAACGATTGCTTCGTGGTGATCGACGAGGCGCAGAACTGCACTTACACGCAAATCAAAATGCTTCTGACACGTCTGGGCTGGGGTTCCACCATGGTGCTGACGGGCGATCCCGATCAGACGGATCTCTTGCCGGGTCTGTCGGGTCTAGCCGATGTCGCCAGCCGCCTCGAGCGTGTGCCCGAGATTGCGGTGGTGCGGCTGGGCGATTGCGACATCGTTCGTCATCCGCTGGTGGCAGGGATGCTGACGGTGCTGTGAGATTGGTCGCGAGGCGCCATTAGTAGGGAAATTCGACCCTCCCCATGAGGGAGGGTCATGGCGTCAGAACGTGCGTTGCCTATCGCGCGACGTAGATGTCGAGCACGAAGAAGCCGAGGGCGATGCTCCAATAACCGGCCACGGCGGCGGCCAGCCAAAATGCGATGCCGGAACATTTTTTGGCACGGAAACTTTTGGCTGCGTTTTCAAACAGGACGCTCGGGCCTGCCAGAATCATGACCCCGGCATAGACAATCCGGGCGTGGATCGATTCCGGTTTTTTCGCCAGCAGCCGGTAAATATTGGCGGTGATACCCGACGCGGTAAAGCCGAAGCCAAGCGCAAAAAGTATGATTAGAAGGCCGTGCATTCACTCCCCCAAAATTCTTTCGTGGGGGAAGGTGCAGGCTCTGTGCCCGGCAAAAGCCGCGAAACTGTGCCAGGACGGCACGATTTTCCGTTCGTCATGGGCGCCGCGATAGGTGCAGTCACAGGCCTCGCCCGAATCGTTCCGAATTGATGCGCCGCCGCTAACGATCCTTTTTCGCTTACCCCATACTATCGCTCTATTCGACTCGAGGCTGGGAGATATGCGGCGCACCGCCGACGATGACGAAACCATTCGCAGGCGCTCGGGATGGGTGATCCCCCTCAGCGTCTTCCTGGTGACGTTCTGCCTCTCAGCGGTGTTTTTGCTGCTCTATTTGGCACCCTTGGCGCCGAGCCTGTTTGAGAAACAGATCTCCCCGACCTCGCGCGGCGACATCATCGCTCTTAGCGTCGGGGGCAAGCCCTTTCATATCCCTGCCAATTACCTGCTCTATGCCGCCGCCCGCCAAGGCGGTGAGCGCAAGGAGATTGCGATCTTCGCTCTGCTGCCCGGCTTCACCGGCTGGTCGAATTGGGATGCCGACGCTTTTGCCTCCAACGCGGCGGATTCGCGCGTCATCTATCTCACCCTGCGCCAAGACCGCTTGGGCCTTTCCGAAGCCGACAAATTTCGGCGCATCTATTTGGATTATACCACCGACCGTGACGGCCAGGCTGATGCCTTCGGCCTGCGCCATTTTGGTTTTCGCCAGGACACCGGCTATCGCAGCGAAGATCTTTTCGTCGGCGACAGCACCAAAGGCCCCATCGTGATGCGTTGCGTCCGCCCCTCGGCCGCCGTTCCGAGCCCGAGTTGCCTGCGGGAGTTACAATTGGCCCATGGCATCGCTCTGTCCTATCGCTTCAAGCGTGCTCACCTCGAAGAATGGCGCAGCATCGCGGCCAACGTGGACAGTTTGATCGCGGGCTTCGCCAAACCGGTGCAATAGCCCTAGTGCTTTTGCGCCCCACGGCCATAAAGTTCTTTCACCGTGGCGCGGCGCGGAAAGAACACTTCAATGCCGGTAACCACCGCTGGGGCGAATAGCACCGCGGCGGCTCCTGCAAAGACCAACCCGATAAGGGTCACGGCTGTCCTGGGTTGAAGCAGGATCAAGGGAATGAGGATTACGACGCTGGCGAGTACCGCAGTGAGCGCACCACCGCAATCGGCTAGAACGCGCTCGCGGGCGGCTTCACGGCGCTGCCGGAATTGCCGCTCCCGCCAGACGCCATAGAGCGACAGCACCGCCGCAAATCCGCCGATCTGTAGCACGTCAACGGCGCCATCAAGCAAGCCGGTCGCCACCACCCTTGCCCAAAGAAACAACAGACATACCATTCCGACCGCGGCGGCAAGCGCCACCCCCTCGCGCCATCCTGCGCCGATCACACCGCCAACCACCGCGATCAACAGGACAGAGGCGGAGCATAGAAAAATGGCATCTTCCAAGACGCCATGTGCGCCATACCAACCCAGCACAATCAGCACCACGGTAATACCGGTAAGACTAAGCCCCCAGCGCGGTATCGCAGCAAAAGCCAAGCCTTCCAGCCAGCGCCCGCGCTGTTCAGCGGCACGATTGGCCCGGGCCACAAACGCCTCGTCGAAAGAAAAGAGTGAGAGGCCGAGCGGCAGCAACAGCAGCACCGATAACAGCGCCAGAGACGAATCCGCCGCCGCCTGCAGGGCCGCGTCCGAGGCCGCCCCGCCGTGAAACCACAAAAGCGCCAGCGTGACCATCAGTCCTGCGGCGGCCAATACGGGCACAAAAGGCCCAGTCCCCCAGCGCGAAAAGCTGATGGACGGCTCGGGGTAAGGCTGCAACAGGCGGCTTATCGCGTGCTCGCTGGCAAATGTGGCCGCCGCCACAGCGAGGCCATAAGCCAGGAAGGGCACCGATCCGAAATCCGATCCGCTTGCAATCGGCGCGGCCCAAATCAGACCAGGCAGCGGCGCCATCACCGTGAGCATCGCCACGCCCCAATGCCGCAGCAAGGCATAGATCCCCACCAGCGCCAGAACCGCACCGGCGCCGATCATCAGCGCATTGGTGAACGCCAGCGTCTCGCTCAGCACCAGCGCCGCCGCAATGCCCGTAGCAATGCCTGTCACCGACAGGACGACCGACACAACAGCGGTGTGATGGCGCTGATAAAACTGCTTCGCCGTGCCTTCGGGACCGGCTTGCAGCTCCATCATGGAGGTTTATCCCGCTCTGCCTGCGGGCAATTCGGGCAGATCCATTTCCAGGATCGCCATGTTGAAGGCGTAGGAAATCTCGCCGTCTTCCTCGTCCCGGAAGATGACGCCGATGAATTCGCCGTTCACCTGCACTTCCACGGAGTCGGTCTGTTTGGGGCGTTCGACCAAGACGATCGTATCCAGGCGGAATAGCCTGCGCAGGTATTTTTCGATACGCAAGATTTCGTTACGGGTCACTCTCGCCTCCATCGCGGCCAGCGGCCAATGCTGCATTAGCCGGTATAAAATATATCCGTACTTTGCGGGCCGCGCCTGGACTCGCACGACCGTCAGGAACGGTCAAGCAACTTTCGAAAGCCGGCAAAACCCGCGACAATTGACGCGCTCAGCCCTCGTCCTCGATGAACTGGTCCATCTCTTGGCTGGGCCGCTCGCAGCCGGTGCAATGAACCACCTTGGCGGGCACACCCACCGCCGTGCAACGCGCCGGCACGGACTTCAGCACAACCGATCCCGCGCCAATACGCGAATATTCGCCGACGGTAATGTTGCCGAGCACCTTGGCACCCATCGACAGCATGACGCCGCGGCCGATCTTAGGATGACGGTCGCCGCTTTCTTTGCCTGTGCCGCCCAGGGTCACGCCATGCAGCATCGACACATCATCGCCCACCACGGCAGTCTCGCCGATCACCACGCCGGTGGCATGATCGATCATGATGCCGCGGCCAAATATTGCGGCCGGATGGATGTCGACATCGAAGCGCTCGGAAATGCGGCTCTGGAAAAACAGCGCCATGCCTTCGCGCTGCTGGTTCCATAACCAGTGGCCGATGCGAAAGCATTCGAGGGCATGAAAGCCTTTATAGAACAGGAACGCCTCGACATAGGAATGGCAGGCGGGATCGCGCTCGAACACGGCCGAAAGGTCGGCGCGCACCGCCGCTCCAATCTCGGGGTCTGCCGCCATCGCCTCATCGAAGATCTCGCGCGCCAGCATGGCCGAGATGTCCTCATTCCCCACCTTCTTGGCGAGGTGATAGGACAGCGCCGATTCGAGCCGTTCATGCTTCAGGATGGTGGCGTGGACGAAACTGGCAAGCGCGGGCTCGCGCGTCGCAAGCTCTGCCGCCTGTTGGCGCAAATCGCTCCAGATGGGGTCCACACTGGCAAACTTTTCGAGTGAAACGGCCATTTTCCTCTCCGGGCGTCCATTCTATCGTATCAGAAGCAATCTCGCCAAACCGGGACTTTTCTTAGCCGGGGGGCTGGCCCTTCGATCAGGACTAGCCCTTAGATAGGGTTTCAAGCTGGCAAAGCCAAGAAGCGCATGGAGCCCATGGATAATTCAGTCTTCAACACCCCCGCCCCCAAGGCCCTGGACTTGCTTCTGAGCCGCCGTTCGGGCTCCGCCAAGGCCATGACCGATCCCGGCCCCAGCCCGCCGGAACTCGACGCCATCCTCAAGGCCGCCGCCCGCGTACCCGATCACGGCAAGCTCTTTCCTTGGCGATTCATCCTTTTTGAAGGCGACGCCCGGGCCCGGGCCGGACAGCTTTTGGTCGATGCCCTGGCCACCACCGAAAAGATGACAGACGAACGCACCGCCAGCGAATCGGTGCGGCTGCTGCGAGCACCCGTGGTGGTGGCGGTGGTAAGTCGCGTGCGCGAAGCTATTCCAATCCCGGAGTGGGAGCAGATTCTCTCAGCCGGTGCGGTCTGCCAAAATATGCTGATCGCCGCCCATGCGCTCGGCTATGTCGCCAATTGGCTGACCGAGTGGTATGCTTATCACCCCGCCGTCAAAGAAGGCTTGGGACTGAAGCCCGGCGAGCGCATTGCCGGTTTTGTCTATATCGGCACCAGCGCTGTCAGCCTGGAAGAACGCATCCGGCCTGATCTGGAAAAGATCCTTACGCGATTCTGACCGCATCCCAAGTGGTCGCAATGGTGCGCCCCGGCGGCAAACAAATCCGCACCGTGGTGCCGACGCCGGGGGCACTTTCGATAATGATGGTGCCGCCATGGCGCTCGGTCAGCGACTTGGCGAGCGACAGGCCCAGACCGGTGCCTTCGACATTGCGCGCTAAAGGCGATGAAATCTGCCGGAAGGGTTCGAGCGCGATGGGGATCATCTCCGGCTCCATGCCGATGCCCGTATCCGCAATCGCAATCACCATCCCGCCATCGGCGCCAAGCTGGCCGCCGACTTCGACCGAACCGCCCGGCAAAGTAAACTTTACGGCGTTGCTGAGAAGGTTGAGGATCACCTGTTTCAGGCGCAGCGTGTCGGCCCGCAAAGCTGGCAGATCATCCGCCAACTGCACGCGCACGTGAACTTTTCCCTGTTCGGCGCGGCTCTGCACCAAGCGCACACAATCCTCGACGATTTTCTTGAGGTCGACCGGCTCGGAATAAAGCTCCATCTGGCCTGATTCCGATTTCGACAAATCGAGAATATCGTTGATCAGCGCGAGCAGGTGGCGCCCGGCACCCAGAATGTCTTTGGAATACTCGCCGTAGCGCTTCACGGTATGAGGGCCGAACATTTCCTCCGACAGCACTTCCGAGAAGCCGATGATCGCATTCAGCGGAGTGCGCAATTCGTGGCTCATCAGCGCCAGGAAGTTGCTCCGTGTACGGTCCGCATCCTCGGCGGCCACCAGAGCGGCCTGCAGTTGCTGCTCGCGTGAGATCAGAAGCGCCACCTTCGCCTTGATCAGCGCTTCGCTGGTGCCGATGCCGAGATAGCGTCCTGCCTGGGTGACAACGAAACATTCGCGCAGGGCATCGACATGATCGAGCGTGATCATCGAAGCCAGATCGCTGATGCCCATGCCTTCGTCGACCACCAGCGCATTGATGTTGGCCATCGCTACGATGGAGCGTCTATCATACAACTCGGGAATGAAGCGTTGGGCATAGCGCGCCAGGAAGCGTAAGCGGTTGACGAGGCCGACGACATGGCCGTCGTCGTCAATCACCGCAACCGCGCTAGGGGCGTCGGCCGCATTCAACTTTTTGTAGATCTCCGCACAGGTTGCGTCGGCGGGAATGGGCGCAATGGGATCAGCGAGCCGGCCTGCATTCCAATCGGGTTGTGCATCGGGCATCGCCAAGGAATGCCCACCTCCAAAAGAACTCATCCACAACACCCGCCTCGCCGCATTTTGAAAATAGGGGCAATGCGTTCGCCGCCCGTTAATGCGGGGGTTTCAGGACGTCGCAGATTTGTAAATTTCTCATGACATTTTGGAAGTGTTACGGAATTCCCAACAACTTATGAGTTTGTAGCGACAGCCGCCACGCCGGATGCGCGAGACAATAGGCAATCGCAGCTTTCGTATTGGCTTCGCGCGCGGGACCATCCATCGGCTGCAAGAAAAAATGATCGAACAAATATGATTCAAATTGTCCCGGATCCATCCCCTGTTGCGGATAGACCAGCTTCAGTTCTTGACCCGCAATCAGCTTTAGCGGCGCACCGGCTTTCGGGCTGACGCAAATCCACTCGATGCCCCGTGGCGGGACCAGCGTGCCGTTGGTCTCGATGGCGATCTCGAAGCCGCGCGCATGCAGCGCCCCGATCAAAGCGTCGTCCAATTGCAGCAACGGTTCGCCGCCGGTGCATACCACATAAGGCTGGGCGCGGCTGCCCTTCGGCCACGGCATGGCAACCACGTCCGCCAATGCCTCCGCATCGGAAAATTTTCCGCCGCCTATGCCGTCGGTGCCGACGAAATCGGTGTCGCAAAAACGGCAGACGGCCTCAGCGCGATCGCGCTCCAGCCCGTTCCACAAATTGCAGCCCGCAAAGCGCAAGAACACCGAGGCGCGTCCCGCCCGTGCGCCTTCGCCTTGCAGCGTGTAGAAAATTTCTTTGACGGCGTAAGCCACCTCAGCCCTCTTGCGCGCGCTGATCGAGGTCCGTGCAATACTTCGCATACCCCTTGGCGCGAAGATCGCATGCCGGGCACACCCCGCAACCAAAGCCCCACGCATGCTCGTGGATACGGTCGCCTTCATAACAGGTCACCGTTTCTTGGCGGATGATGTCGATCAAGGCCTCGCCGCCCAATTCTTCGGCCAGCCTCCAGGTCTCGGCTTTGTCGATCCGCATCAGCGGCGTGTGCACCGTCACCGGCCGGTCGAGCGCCATGGTCAGCGCCACCGCCACCGCGTTGACGGTCTTTTCGCGGCAGTCGGGATAGCCGGAGAAATCCGTCTCGCACATGCCACCGACCAGATCGCAAATCCCCCGGCGATAGCCGAGGGCCGCCGCCGTGGTCAGAAACAGCACATTGCGCCCGGGCACGAAGCTGGTCGGCAAGCCGTTGGCACCCATCTCGATGGCGGTGGAATCCGTCAGCGCGCTGCCGCCGATCTGCTTGAGGACATCGAGGGTGAAAAGATGATCCTCGCCCAGCCGCGGCGCCCATTCGGGAAACGATCGTCGCAGCGCGCCAAAGATGCGCTGCCGTGCCTCGAGTTCGGCGTGGTGCCGCTGCCCGTAATCGAAACCCACGGTCTCCACCCGCGCAAACCGCGTCAGAGCCCACGCCAGACAGGTCGTCGAATCCTGCCCGCCCGAAAACAATACCAATGCGCTATCTGCCATCATGGGAAGGGTTTAGCGCCATCTTTCTCAGGATGCGAGAGCCCTCTCGTCGGCCCCTTGACGCCACAGGCAGGCAGGCGGCAGTTCGATGGTCACGCTTGTGCCCAGGCCAGCCGCGCTGGCGATGGCAAGGCGCCCGCCATGCAGCTCCGTCAAAGCATGGGCGATGGGAAGGCCAAGGCCAGCCCCCTCAAAACGCCGCGCGAGGGAAGCATCGGCCTGACGGAAGGGCTGCAGCACTAGGGCGATGGTCTCGTCCGGCATGCCGATGCCGGTGTCGGATACCACAAAGTGAACGCCTCCCTCAGCCGCCCGGGCCTCCAGCTTCACCTCGCCGCCTTCGGGCGTGAATTTGAGAGCATTGGAGAGCAGATTGGCGATTACTTGTGACAATCGGTTGTGATCGACATTCAGGGCCGGAACGTCATCGTCAATCTCGATGACGACGTTTTGCGTCTTGCCGGTCAGGTGGCGTGCCCGGCTGAGGGCGGTTTCGGCGATATCGCGCGGATAGCAATGGTTCAGATTGAGGGTGATCGCCGCCCCTTCCAGACGCGCCACGTCGAGCACGTCATTGATGATGGCCAGCAGCCGCACGCCGCTGTTGTAGATGTCATCCATATAGCCGCGATAAGCCGGAACACCGATGGGCCCCAGCATTTCTTGCCGCACCATGTCGGAAAAGCCCAGGATCGCATTGAGTGGTGTTTTAAGCTCGTGGCTCATCATTGCCAGGAAGGCATTCTTGGTGGCGTTGGCCTCCTCCGCCCGTTTGAGGCCGCGCTTGATGGCACGCTGCGCCTCGAACTTGGCGGTGACGTCCTCGACGGTGCCCTGGTAGCAGATCAGCTTGCCGGACCAGTCGCGCAAGGCGCGGGCGTTTTCCTTGATCCAGATGGTGGCGCCGTCGCGGCGGTGGATTTCGCTGACAAAATCCGTGACCTGATCTTGCTCGCTCATGATCGCCTTGAACTCGTCGCGGCGGCTCGGATCGACATAGAGCTGGGAAGAGATGTCGGTCAGTCCCCTCATCAGGGATTCGGGACTGTCATAGCCATAGATGCGCGCCAAAGCCGGATTGACGTCGAGATAGTGGCCGTGCGGAGTGGTGCGGAAAATGCCCTCGATGGCGTTGTCGAAGAACTCGCGATAGCCGAATTCGGCGGTCAGAAGCGTTTCATCTGTGCGCGCCGCGAGCCGCTTGAGCAGCAGCACCGCACCCGCCACGCCCAGCAAAAGCAGCCCGGCAGTGGCACTTTCGCGCGCTTGCAAAACACAGGCGCCGATCCCCAGAACCATGCCCAAACAGAACAAAGCCGCCCCGCTGGCCGTCGACGCATCGCGCCGCGCAGGCGGAATCGTTCGACCCCGCCGCCTTTTCCACAGAGTTTGAAACCCGTCTACGCCTAACGCCACATAATGACCTTCCAAGCCCAGCAGTACGGATCGTTACAAAGGACTCCTAAACATCACGTTGAGACGCAGTCGAAGTCCTTGCCTTCGCCGTCTCGCTAGGTCACGTTGGACTATGGTTTTGGGCCCGCGCCGTTTGGGCCAAAGCATTGGGAAGGATAAGGAATTGGCCGGCTTGGTTCTGTCAGGGACGGGCGTATTTGTGCCGCCCGATAAGATCAGCAATAATGAGATTGTTGCGTCTTTCAACGCTTACGTGCACCAGTACAACCAGGATCATGCGGCGGCAATCGCCAGCGGGTCCCTAAAGCCGCTGCTCGAATCCTCCAGTGAGTTCATTGTCCGCGCCTCGGGCATTAAGAACCGCTATGTCCTTGATAAAGCCGGGATACTAGATCCCACACTGCTCCGCCCCAACATCCCGGAAAGGCCCAATGACGAGATCTCGGTGATGGCCGAGATGGCGGTCGCCGCGGCACGTGAGGCGTTGGCGGCAGCCGAGAAAAAGGCCGTTGACATCGATGGCGTCATCGTCAGCTGCGCCGTCCTGCAACGCGCCTATCCCTCGATCGCCATTGAAGTCCAAAACGCGCTGGGCATTACCGGCTTCGGTTTCGATATGTCGGTGGGCTGCGCTTCGGCGACCTATGCCATCCACGTCGCCCGCGGTCTCATTGAGAGCGGCGGCGCCCGCGCCATCCTGATCTGCAATCCGGAAATCCTCTCCGGCCACGCCAATTTCCGCGAACGCGACAGCCACTTTCTGTTTGGCGACGCCTGCACCGCCATTGTTGTCGAGAAGACGGAAAACGCCACTGGCATCAATGTCTGGGAGATCGTCTCCAGCAAGCTGAAGGCCCAGTTTTCCAGCAATATCCGCAACAATTTCGGCTTTCTCAATCGCTGTGCGCCGGAGGGCATCGACAAGCCGGACAAGCTCTTCGTTCAGCAGGGCCGCAAAGTCTTCAAGGAAGTGTTGCCACTGGTCTCCCATTTCATTCAAGAGCATTTGAATGAGCATGGTCTTGGCGCCACCGACATCCAGCGCCTTTGGCTGCACCAGGCCAACATCAATATGAACAAATTCGTCGCCCACAAGGTGTTCGGCCGCGATCCCACGGAGAGCGAAGCCCCCAACGTGATCGGCGAATACGCCAACACCAGTTCGGCGGGCGCCATCATCTGCTTCAATCAGCATAGTGCCGATCTGAAGGCGGGCGATCACGGCGTGCTGTGCACCTTCGGGGCGGGCTATTCGGCGGGTAGTGTCATCCTCAAGAAATTGCCCTGATTCCATTTTTTTGGTGGCGATCCCATGAGCCCAAAACCCGCTCCCCGTGCTTGGCAGCGCATGCTGTCCGGCCGCCGCCTGGATTTGCTCGATCCCACCCCGGTCGATGTGGAGATCGAAGACATCGCCCATGGGCTGGCCCGTGTCGCCCGCTGGAACGGCCAGACCAAAGGTGAGCACGCCTACTCCGTGGCGCAACATTGCGTGCTGGTGGAAGAACTGGCGGTCGCCCTCAGCCCTTCAGGCCTGACCCGGCAGGCAAGGCTGATGGCCCTGCTCCATGACGCGCCCGAGTATGTTATCGGCGACCTCATCAGCCCCTTCAAAACCGCGGTTGGCATCAATTACAAAAGCTTGGAGTTGAAACTTCAAGCGGCGATCCACATCCGCTTCGGCCTGCCGCCCAAGCCCACCGCCGCCCTGGAAAAGCTCTTCAAAAAGGCCGATCTGATCTCGGCCTATCACGAGGCCACCCAGCTTGCAGGCTTCACCATCGAGGAAGCCAAAAAATGCTTCCCCACCCCGCCCGCGGGTCTTCCAGTCCCCATTCTGGTGCCGCTGCCGACCGCCGCCGCCCAAGCCCTTTTCCTCGAGCGTTTTGGTAAGTTGAACGGCTAAACGCTGAACATTGCAGTGCATTCGCTTCTCGCATGCCGCGCGATTCCAACGAAATGGACCGTGATGACGGGCCAGGAAGCGCTTCGGCAGTGCAGCTAACCCCGATTGTTCGACCAGTAATACAGTCCCAGCGCGATGGCGATCACGAGCAGTCCGGCAATCGCTTTCGGAAGGAATGCCGAAGGGGTAGCCTGCAGCACCAAGGCCCCGAGCCCGCTATAGAGCAGCATCTGACCGAACCCACTGATGGATTGTGTCCAACGCTTTGGGTTGGCCGCGTCGATGTTCTTCAAAGACGCTTTTTCGGCTACCAGCGGCGGGCGGTAGGTGAACAGCAGGATTGCCATCGGCAGCAACAAGGCCGGTATAGCGAGCACCATGAAGTCCTGCCAATGGATCGGCTCGCCCGCCAGGGACACGAAATAGGATACCGGCAACCATATCGCCGGGATGGCCACAAGCAGCCCAAACACCGTCCGCAAGAGGTGCTGGGCGCCGCGGATTCGCGCGTTACTTTGGGTTATTGCCATGGCATGCCCGTCCTGGAACGTTCAATCCGCACTCAGGCTAGGCCAAGTTTCGCGCATTGGAAACGAGACCAATTCCAGAAATTTAGCGAGGCGATGTGCGAACGCCCCAAACTTGGAAATTTCGTGTAAGCAGAGAACACCCATTCGTGAATCCCCGCTTTTGCATGTCATAATAGGGGACTACCAGAGCCACCATGTCAGCGATTCTCGTCACACCCCTATCCGCCGTCCCTGAGACCCTGCGCCGCTTTAAGCCGTCGCATCTCATCACCTTGCTGTCGCCCGATTTCATGATCGAGACGCCTGCGGGCTTTCCGCCGGAGCGGCATTTGCGCGTCAGCGTCAACGATATCGTCGAGCCGGCAGATGGCCTCATTCCGCCGCACGAAGACCATATCGTGGAGATTCTGGAATTCGCCCGCGGCTGGAATGGCCACAGTCCGATGCTGGTGCATTGCTGGGCCGGCGTCAGCCGCTCCATGGCCTCGGCCTTTTCGATCCTGTGCGACCGGGCTCCCCGTGGCAGTGAATTTCGCATCGCCCAAGAACTTCGCGCCCGCGCCCCGCATGCCAATCCGAACCGCTTGATTGTGCGGCTGGCCGATGCGTTTCTGGGGCGCGACGGCGCTATGGTGCAGGCCGTCGATAAGATGGATGCTGCGGTGTTTGTCGAAGAAGGCAAGGTGGTAGAATTTCCCCTGGCCGAATTCGGCGTTTGAAGGAGCCATGAGCGAGCACGCCAAACATGTCGTCGAGATCGGCTTGTCGGCGGCCATTGTATCCGTGGTCGATGACAGCCCCAGCGTGCTCGTGGTGCACACGAATGCGGGCGACGATGCCTTGCCGTTTGGCCCCTTCGATCCCCTCGCTCACCGCACCCTCGAAAGCGGCCTTCGCACTTGGGTGGGCGAGCAGACCTATTTGGACCTTGGCTATGTCGAGCAGCTTTATACCTTTGGCGATCGCGGCCGCCATACGCTGAACCCCGGCGAGAATGCCCGCGTGGTCTCGGTCGGTTACCTCGCGCTGACCCGCCAATGCGGTGAGAGCAAAGCCCCCGGCACGCTATGGCGCGGCTGGTACCGCTTTTTCCCATGGGAAGACTGGCGCGATGCCAAGCCGCCCATCCTGGATGCCGTCATCACCCCGGCTTTGGCCCGCTTTGTCGCCGAGGCGCCCGACAAAGCCTCCGCAGACGCGCGCCGCGACCGCGTGCGCCTTTGCTTTGGCGGCAAAGACAGCGGCTGGGACGAGGAAAAAGTCCTGGAGCGTTACGAGCTTCTTTATGAGGCGGGGCTGATTGCCGAAAGCGCGCGCGACGGTCGCACGGCTCGCGACCACATTCTGCCGCTGGGCGACCGCATGATGTTCGATCATCGCCGCATTCTGGCGACCGCCATCGCCCGGCTGCGCGGCAAGATGAAATATCGCCCCGTGGTGTTCGAGCTTATGCCGCCCGCTTTCACCCTCCTCGAACTGCAGCGCTCGGTGGAAGCCATTTCCGGCATCCGCCTGCACAAGCAAAATTTTCGCCGCCTGGTCGAGGATCAAGGCTTGGTCGAAGGCACCGGCAAAGTCGCCGCCCCGGCCCGCGGACGCCCGGCCGAACTTTTCCGCTTCCGTAGAGAAGTGCTGCGCGAGCGCCCCTCGCCCGGCGTGCGGCTGGCCCGCCAGCGCGCTGGCGTGTGATGGCATAAGTCTTCGGACCCGTCGGCAAATCCTGGCCTTCGGCTTTTGCCGCAGAATACACGTGTTCGATGCGCCGGGACGAACCCGTCAACAGACCGCGCGGGGTAACCGGCCTTAATCCCAAAAAAAGCCCTCCCGAAGGAGGGCCCAAGGCGGCTGCGCACAGCAGCATCGTCAGCGGCGTCCGGCGTTCTTATCCTTACGGCCGCCATGGTCTGGATCTGCCCGAATTTGGCGGAAATTTCAATTACAGGCTGAGTATGTTGGGATAGTTTCACAATCCGATACAATTGCGCGCCAAACAGCCGTGCTTAGCTGGGCGCCCCCATCGCATTTGCCCTTGACGGGCTTTATCCTCATGTGCAGCATAAAGATGTCGTCCCGGCCTTGCGGCCGGTGTTTTTGCCGCCTATATATACTCAAATAGAGCACAAGTGGTGAAGCGCATGTCGGACCTTCTGGACTACACACCTGCCGTCGCCACAGCGACCGAAGAGCTGCGGCGCAAAATGGCCAATGTCATTCCGGACATCGAATGGGCCGTCCACGCCCCCTACATCGCCGCCATCAATGCGCTGAAGCGCGAAAAGCAGGCCGTCATCCTGGCGCACAATTACATGACGCCGGAGATCTTTCACGGCGTCGCCGATTTCGTCGGCGACTCGCTGCAGCTCGCCCGTCTGGCCGCCAAAACCGACGCCCAGCTCATCATCCAGGCGGGCGTCCATTTCATGGCCGAGACCTCCAAAGTGCTGTCGCCGGACAAGACCGTGCTGATTCCGGATATGGAGGCCGGCTGCTCGCTCGCCGCCTCGATCACCGGCCACGATGTGCGCCAGCTCAAGCAAGCCCATCCCGGCCTGCCGGTCGTGACCTATGTTAACACCTCTGCCGAGGTGAAGGCCGAAAGCGATGTCTGTTGCACCTCTTCCAATGCAGTCGCCGTGGTCGAAGACATTGCCCGCGAATGGGGCGTCGATACCGTCATCATGATACCCGACGAATTCCTCGCTCAGAACGTCGCCAAACAAACCACGATCAAGCTCATCACCTGGAAGGGCCACTGCGAAGTGCATGAGCGCTTCACGGCGGAGGATATCCGGGGCTTTCGCGCCGCCCAGCCCGGCGTCATCGTCATCGCCCATCCCGAATGCCCGCCTTCGGTGGTGGCTGAAGCCGATTTCGCAGGCTCGACCTCTGGCATGATCGATTTCGTTGCCCAGAAGCAGCCGCGCCGCGTCGTCCTCGTCACCGAATGTTCGATGAGCGACAACGTCGCCGTCGAATTTCCAAAAGTCGAATTTGTGCGCCCCTGCAATCTCTGCCCGCATATGAAGCGCATCACCTTACCGAAAATTCTGCACGCGCTTGAGACCATGACCGTGGAGGTGTTGGTCGACCCCGTGATCGCGGCGCGGGCGAAAAAAAGTGTGGAACGCATGTTGGCCGTCGTACCCGCAAAAGCCCGTCAGGCGGCATAAGACAAACGGCTTTCGGGCCGGAAAGGAGTCGGTATGGCTCTCGACAATATCATTGAGACCAAAGGCGCCCTGATCCTCGGTGCGGGCGTGGCTGGGCTTTTTACGGCGCTGAAACTGGCGCCCTTTCCATGCTTGGTTTTGGCCGATGAGCATCCCGGCACCTCGGGCTCCAGCGCTTGGGCGCAAGGCGGCATTGCGGCGTCGGTTGGCCATGGCGATACTTGGCAGTCGCACGCCGCCGATACTGTCGCTGCCGGCGCTGGCCTCACCGATCCCGCTATAGCAGCGCTGGTCGCCCGCGAAGCCCCCGCCCGTATCGATGATCTTCTGGCCTATGGCGCGCCCTTTGACCGCGACGCCGATGGTTCGATTGCCGTGGCCCGCGAAGCTGCCCATTCCGCCTCCCGCATCGTCCATGTTAAGGGCGATCGCGCCGGGGCCGAAGTCATGGCGGCGCTGGCGCGCAATGCCTTTTCCGCCCCCTCCATCCGCGTCATCGAGGGCTATCACGCCATCGAGCTGGCCGTGGAGGACGGCCGCGTCGTCGGGGTCTTTGCCCGTAGCTGGAATGGCCCCGAACAGCGCCTGATCTTGATCCGTGCCCGTGCCGTGGTGATGGCGACCGGTGGCCTCGGCGCCCTTTATGCCGTCTCGACCAATCCGCCGGAATCCCGTGGCGAAGGTTTGGGCATGGCGGCGCGTGCAGGCGCCATGATCGCCGATGCCGAATTTGTCCAATTCCACCCCACCGCCATCGCCATCGACAAAGACCCTGCCCCGCTTGCCACCGAAGCCTTGCGCGGCGAAGGCTCGCTTTTGATCGATGAAACCGGCCGCCGCATCATGCTGGGCGTGCATCCCAATGCCGAGCTGGCGCCGCGCGATGTCGTGGCCCGCGCCATCCACCGCGAGATCGTCGCCGGTCACAAAGTCTTCCTCGATTGCCGTGAGGCTGTGGGCGCCGAGTTCCCCCACGCCTTCCCGACAGTCTATGAATCCTGCATTGCGGCGGGTCTCGATCCCGTTCGCCAGCCGATCCCGGTGGCGCCCGCCGCGCATTATCATATGGGCGGGATCGCCAGCGATACCCGTGGCCGTTCCTCTTTGGAAGGGCTGTGGGCGGTTGGCGAATGCGCCTGCACGGGTTTGCACGGTGCCAATCGTTTGGCTTCGAACTCGCTGCTCGAGGGGCTGGTCTTCGGCGCCCGGGCTGCGGAGGATATTCGCAGTCTCGACGTGCCGCAGATGGGCCATGGCTGCTTGCCCGCGCCGGTCCGCTACGCCTCGCCGCCGGTGCCGCGCGCTTTGCGCGAGGCCATGAGCCGCCATGTTGGGCTCGAGCGCAACGAGGCCGGCCTGAAAGAAGCTCTCACCAAAATCGCTCAGATCGAGCGCGCGGGCGGCTACGAATCGTCCCTCCTCAACATGACGACGACGGCGCGCATGGTGGTGGCCGGGGCTTTGGCCCGCCGCGAGAGCCGGGGCGGCCACAGCCGCAATGACTATCCGGCCACCGCACCCACCGGCAGCCGCACCTTCATGACCCTCGCTGATGCCCGCCGCATCGCTGAAGAGGCGCTACCGGCCTCGGCCCTCAGCGCCGCAAAATAGACGGTACCCCATGACCACGCCGCTGCGCCCGCCGCCTGCCCTGCTGATCGAACCCTTGGTCCGCATCGCCTTGGGCGAAGACCTAGGCCGCGCCGGGGATATCACTTCTGACCTCATCCTTCCCCCGGGACAACGCTCCAGAGCCGTTGTCGTGGCCCGTAGCGCCGGGACCATTGCCGGGCTGCCAGTGGCCACGCTGGCTTTCCATTTGGTGGACAGTGGCCTCAGCGTTCGCCCGGAAGCCCAGGATGGCGATGGAATCGGGCCCGGTGCCCCACTCCTGACCCTGGAAGGTCCCTCCCGCAGTCTGCTGACCGCCGAACGGGTGGCGCTTAACTTCCTCGGCCATCTTTCTGGTGTAGCGACGGCGACGCGGGCGCTGGTCGATGCGGTGGCAGGCACCAAGGCGCAAATCACTTGCACCCGCAAGACGACGCCGGGCTTACGCATTCTGGAGAAATACGCCGTGCGCTGTGGCGGTGGCCGCAATCACCGCTTCGGCCTCGATGATGCGGTGCTGATCAAAGACAATCACATCGCCGCCGCGGGTGGTCTCAAGACCGCCGTCGAACGCGCCGTCGCCGGCATCGGCCATATGTTGAAGGTGGAAGTCGAGGTCGACACCCTGGCCCAGCTTGAAGAAGCGCTGTCGCTCGGCGTCGATACCATCCTTCTCGACAATATGAGCCCCGAGACATTGCGCGACGCCGTGAAGATCAACGCGGGCCGCGCCACCTTGGAAGCCTCGGGCAACGTCACGCTGGCCACCGTGCGCGCCATCGCCGAGACCGGCGTCGATTATATCTCGTCCGGCGCCATCACGCATTCGGCCCCGAATTTCGACGTGGGGTTGGATTTTTAAAACTCCGCCATTTCACCACTCTTCACTTTCGTCGTGGCCGGGCTGACGGCGTGAAACGTCATCAAAACCATTTCCGGCACAGACGCGACTTGTTATACCGCCCTCATGAAAACGCTGTTGGCGGGTTACCGCAGATTCCGTAAGGACATTTGGCCCAGCGACAAGGCGCACTTCGCCGAACTCGCCAAAGGTCAAAAACCCCACACCCTGATCATTGCGTGCAGTGACTCCCGCGTCGATCCCGCGGCCATTTTCGGGGTACGGGCGGGCGAGTTGTTTGTCATCCGCAACGTCGCTTCGATCGTGCCGCCCTACGAGACCCACGGCGGCTATCATGGCGTCAGCGCCGCCATCGCCTTTGCCGTGCTCAATCTCGAAGTGGAACGCATTGTGGTTCTAGGCCATGAACATTGCGGCGGCGTCGCCACAGCGATGGCGGAAGGCCATTCGTCTACACCATTCCTGTCGCAATGGGTTTCGCTGCTGCAGCCCGCTATCCACATGGGCGGCCATGACCACGATCATCTCGCGGTCGAATACGAGTCGATCCGCTTGTCCTTACAGCGTCTGATGACGTTCCCCTTCATCGTCGAGCGCGTCGCCAACGCCGGGCTGCAGCTGATCGGCGCACATTTCAAGATCACCGACGGCACCCTCTCCGTCCTCGATCCGCAGAGCCAAGAATTTCAGCTCGTCGAGGAAGAGTAGTTCGCGATCGTCGTTTTATCCCTCATGGCCGCGTGCAACCCGGCCATCCAGCGGCGGAAACGATGAGACGGAAACTGGCCGCCTCAGCGGGCGGCCATGAGGGGCGAAAAACCTTCCTCACAAACGACTAGCGGGCGGCGGTCTGCCGGCTGGCAGGGAAACCACTCTCTCCCGCCGGCAAGACCACCACCCGCCGATGCCTTACATCGCGCGCGAGCGCGCTGCGTCTTTCTTATAAAAAATGTGATTGCCGATCTGGGTCGTGCGTGCCAGTTCGGCGGCCCAGTCGGGCTCGACCGATACGGCATGGAAATTGGTGGCACCGCCGGTGGCGCCGCGCAGCTGCTGTTCGCCCGTCAGGATTTCCGCCGCCAGCATCTGGGCCCGCATCCAGGCGCCTCCCTGCTTGCGCTGACGCAGATCGCCGTTACAGGTGAAGGAGAATTGGCATTTGGGCTGGCCCGCGCCTTCATAGACGACTGCGCAAATCGAATGGCCGTAATTGCCCTTGCGCATGCGCGCAAAGATAACTTCGGCAATTGCCTTCTGACCGCGATCGCCTTCGCCGCGTGCCTCGTAGTAGAGGGCTTCGGAGAGACAGCGGTGCTCGGCCATCAGCTTGTTCATCACCAGCTCTTCCGCCGGCGAGTGCATCCGGGGGCCGTCCGGCACGCGGATGGAAACCGGCTCGGCGGCGACAGGCACCGAAGCCTGGGCGACGATGGCGGGCACGGGCTTGATTTGATCAGTGTGCGGACGATACGCAGCAGCCGCACCGACAGCCGCACTTACGGCTGCAAGAACGACGGTGAGCGCGCCAACCAGGACACGGTCACTTCGTCTAAGGGCGTCAGGCGTCTTCTTGGACATCGGGTTACTCTCTTCGAATTCGTTTCGTCTAGTATCGGCGTATTAGGTCGACCTTGGTCGGCGTGATTACGAACAGTTCCCCCCCACCTCTCGAAACACGGGCATCCCCAACTTGGAGGCGGGCCTGTAAGCCCTTTCGTGGGCGCTGGTCAAATTAAAAAATACGGAATCGTGACACAACGTCACCCTTGAAAAATAGAAAGCAAGGGAATCCCTGGATTTTTCCGGAGACGCCCTTGCTCTATTTTTACTTACTCTTTGTACGGACCATCAATTAACCGGTGTGGTCACACATCGCGATCCACTTTTTTGAGAGCCGCTTGCGCCGCTGCGAGTCGCGCCACCGGCACGCGGAACGGCGAACAAGAAACATAATTCAACCCTACGTCATGGCACAGCTCGATCGAATTCGGATCGCCGCCATGTTCACCGCAGATGCCGATATCGATATCGGGACGGGTCTTGCGCCCGCGCTCGGCCGCAATGGCAATGAGTTCGCCAACACCGTCGCGATCGATACTGACAAACGGATCGCGCATCAAAAGTCCCTTGATCTGATATTCGGTCAGGAAGGGACCGGCATCGTCACGGCTGATGCCGCAGGTTGTTTGCGTCAGATCGTTGGTACCGAAGGAGAAGAACTCCGCGGTCTGTGCCAGATCGCCGGCGCGCAGAGCGGCACGCGGAAGCTCGATCATGGTGCCGATCTTATACTTCGGCAGTTTGCCGCGTTCTTTCTTCACTTGCGCCGCAACCTTCTCGATCACATCTTTGGCGTAGTCGAGTTCCTGCTTCCAGGCCACGACCGGGATCATGATCTCGGCAATGACCGTCTTGCCTTCCGCTTCGACATTGAGGGCCGCTTCGAGAATGGCGCGGGCCTGCATCGCCGTGATTTCCGGGAAGGTGATGCCAAGGCGGCAACCGCGATGGCCCAGCATCGGATTCACTTCGTGCAGGAGCTGGCTCTTCTGTTTCAGCTTCTGCGCGCTGACACCCGCCGATTTCGCCACCGCTTCATATTCTTCGTCCTTATGCGGCAGGAATTCATGCAGCGGCGGATCGAGCAGACGGATGATCACCGGCAGCCCGTCCATGACGCGGAAGATTTCTTCGAAATCGCCGCGTTGCATCGGCAGCAGCTTGGCCAGCGCCGCTTCGCGCTCATCCACGGTCTCGGCCAAAATCATCTGGCGCACCGCGACGATACGGTCGCCATCGAAGAACATATGCTCGGTGCGGCAGAGGCCGATGCCTTGCGCCCCAAACGAACGCGCCGTGCGCGCATCGGTTGGAGTATCGGCATTGGCGTAGATTTTCAGCCGGCGGATGTCGTCAGCCCACGCCATCAGCGTGTTGAAGTCGCCGGTCAGTTCCGGCTGCTGCATCGGCACCCGGCCCTGATAGATCACGCCTGCCGAGCCGTCGATGGTGATGACATCGCCCTGCTTCAGGATTTTGTCACCCACGGCCATCGTCTTGGAATCGTAATCGATGCGGATGGAACCCGCACCGGCGACACAAGGCCGGCCCATACCGCGCGCCACAACGGCGGCGTGGCTGGTCATGCCGCCGCGGGCGGTCAGAATGCCCTTGGCCGCATGCATGCCGTGAATGTCTTCCGGGCTGGTCTCTTGCCGGCACAGGATGACATCGTGGCCGTCATTGGCGAGTTTCTCGGCTTCGTCAGCAGTAAATACGACTTCACCGATGGCCGCCCCCGGAGAGGCCGCAAGTCCCGTCGAGAATTTCTGCTTCGGGGCCTTGGGGTCGAGGGTCGGATGCAAGAGCTGGTCGAGCGAGGCGGGTTCGACACGCTGGACCGCCGTCTTTTTGTCGATCAAGCCTTCATGGACAAGATCGATGGCGATCTTGAGCGCAGCCTTGGCGGTGCGCTTGCCGGCGCGGCATTGCAGCATCCAGAGTTTGCCTTCCTGGATGGTGAACTCGACGTCCTGCACTTCGGTAAAGTGCCGTTCCAGCGTATCGCCGATGGCTTTGAGCTGTTTGTACATCTCAGGCATCGACTCTTCCATCGACGGCTTCTTGCTGCCCTGGCGTTCGCGCACCAGCTTGGTGATGGATTGCGGCGTGCGGATACCGGCCACCACATCTTCGCCCTGGGCGTTGATGAGGTATTCGCCATAAAGGTAATTCTCGCCCGTGCCGGGATCGCGCGTGAAGGCGACGCCGGTTGCCGAGGTCTCGCCGCGGTTGCCGAACACCATCGCCTGCACATTGACCGCCGTGCCCCAATCGCCCGGAATCTTGTTCAGGCGGCGATAGGTTTGCGCCCGGGTGCACATCCAGGATGAGAACACCGCGCCAACGGCGCCCCACAATTGATCGTCGACCGTATCAGGGAAGGGCGTGCCCAGTTTTTTGTGCACCAGCTCTTTGAATTTTGTGGTGATCAGCTTCAGGTCGGAGGCATCCAAATCGGTATCGAGTTCGACGCCTTTGGCTTCTTTGGCATGGTCGAGAATCTCTTCGAAGTCTGCATGCTCCATGCCGAGCACGACGTTGGAATACATCTGGACGAAGCGGCGATAGCTATCCCAGGCAAAGCGCGGATTGTTGGTGAGCTTGATGACGCCTTCGACGGTTTCGGGTGTCAGACCGAGGTTGAGAACCGTGTCCATCATGCCCGGCATGGAGACGCGGGCACCGGAGCGCACCGACACCAGCAAGGGCCGCGCGGGATCGCCCAATTTGGCGTCCATCTGCCTGCCCATCAGCGTGACGGCCTCGTCGACTTGGGCTTTCAGCTCGTCGGGATACTTGTGACCGTTGGCGTAGAAATGCGTGCAGACTTCGGTGGTGATCGTGAAGCCCGGAGGCACTGGCAACCCGAGGTTGCTCATCTCGGCCAAATTGGCACCTTTGCCGCCGAGCAAGTTGCGTAGGCCGGCATTGCCATCAGCATTACCGTCGCCAAATTTATAGACCCACTTAGACATTGTTTCTCTCACCTTGCTTGTTTTGGTTTGGGAAGCCCTCGCGTTGACCTGCTGTTTGGCCACGCACATCATTCCGCTTGGCAGCGCACCGGGGTCGGTCAGCGTTGTCGGTGATCAATCCCGATGTGAAAAAGACCTGCATGCGCTGGTCCGCGGAGAGAGGGACATCACTTATGTAATTTATGCATTAGTACCAGGCCGAACGCGACGCAATGTGGCAGGTAGGCGCGGTGTTTTTGTTATTTTATTGCTAAAACGCAATTTGCCCTGACGCGCGAGGAGAACCTCAAGCGCGCTTTGTGCGATGCATCGCAAAGGGCCGCGATGCAATCCTAGATGATGCGGCGGGTTTACGCCCGATTGTGGCGAAAAGCGAGCCGATGCCCCTCAAATGGGATGCGGAAGCTTTGCCCATTATGCATGTATACCGCCCACTTATTTGCCCATTCGGTTAGCAGAAAAAATATGGCCAAATTGGGCAAAAATGCACGTGTCCCGCGCATGCGGCAAAACTGACCCCGGTGTCATTTCATCGGCTGCGGGCCGCATTGTGCAGCGCCCCGCTACAGATTTTTGCCTGCCTATTTCGAAGGCGCGACAATTGGCGCGGAACCGAATTCACCCTCCCTTTGAGGGAGAGTCGAAAAATCACAGAGTGCAGCGAGCGAAGAGAGGGGATTTTTCGGGGAGGGGTCCCCTTTAATCTCCCCCTTGTGGGGAGGTCGACGCGCGGAGCGAAGCGAGCACGTCGGGTGGGGGGCGGTGCTAGAGTGGAGGCTTCCCCCCACCCGAAAAATGCACCGCATTTTTCGACCTCCCCACAAGGGGGAGGTTGAAATCAGCCTTCGATCTTCGAGAAGTCCGCCGCCAGATGCAGCGTGGCACGCAGGCGAGCGAGCAGCAGCAGCCGGTTGCGGCGCAGCGCCGGATTTTTGTCGTTGACCGTCACCTTGTCGAAGAAGGCATCGACGGGCGCGCGCAGCGCCGCCATCACGCCCATGGCTTCGGCGAAATGCTCGGCAGCGATTTCCGCCTTCACCTGCTCCGCCGCCTTCTCAAGTTCGCCGAACAGCGCGATCTCTTCCGGCAGCACCAGCGCAGAGGCATCGGGCGTGCCCTCGAAGCTGGTTTTGTCCTTCTTCTCTTCCGCCTTCAAAATATTCGCCGCGCGCTTATAGCCCGCGAGCAGATTGGCGCCCTCCTCCGTCTTGAGGAAGCTTTGCAGCGCCTCCACCCGCGCCACCAGCCGCACCAAATCGTCTTCATTGCCAAGGCTGAACACCGCATCAATCAAATCGTGCCGCGTGCCTTTTTCGCGTAACGACACTTTGAGGCGGTCAGCAAAAAAAGCCAGTAAGTCTGAGACATCAGCATTAAAGGATCGAGTAATCCACGACCCCGAATAAGAGCCACTACCCGAGCGGGACTTTGAAATATCACCCCTCGCTCGCTCTGCGATATTGCGGGAATGGATGTTGAACTGATCAACGAGTAACGGCGATAACGAAATACGGACATTTTGATCGAGAGCGATCTTTATCATTCCAAGTGCGGCTCTACGGAGTGCGAACGGATCACTAGATCCCGTAGGCTTTTCATCCGCTGCAAAGAATCCAACCAGCTGATCCAACTTATCTGCCAGCGCCACAGCAATCGACACCTTGCTCGCCGGCACAGCATCGCTGGGGCCGACCGGGCGGTAGTGGTCGCGGATCGCATCAGCGACCTCGACGGACTCGCCATCATGCAGCGCGTAATAGCGGCCCATGACGCCTTGCAGTTCGGGGAATTCTCCCACCACGCCGGTGGTGAGGTCCGCTTTTGCCAACCGCGCCGCGCGTTTAGCCTGATCGACATCGGCGTCGATCTTTTCGGCAATCTCACCCGCCAGCGCCACAATGCGCTCGACCCGCTCGTACTGCGTGCCGAGTTTGGCGTGGAAGGTGATGCCTTTGAGGGCTTCGACGCGGCTTTCCAGCGTTTGCTGACGATCCAAATCCCAGAAGAATTTGGCATCCGACAATCGCGCCCGCAGCACGCGCTCGTTGCCCGCCACGATGGCGAGGCCGCCATCTTCGGCGATCATGTTGGAGACGACGGCGAAGCGGTTGGCAAATTTGCTGTTATCGTGCTTCGGGGCCACCTGCGGTGGCGCCTCAGCATGACGGGATAGAGTGTTACCCTGCCCCTCGTCATCCTGAGGTGCTCCGCGCAGCGGAGCCTCGAAGGACGCACCCTCTCTCCCGTCATCCTGAGGTGCATCGCGGAGCGATGCCCCGAAGGAAGAGCGAAGACTGAAATACTTCTGATGCGTCCGCATCGAAGTCTGCAAAATCTCCGCGGGCACATCCATGAACTGGTCTTCGATGGTGCCGATCAGCACCGTCGGCCATTCGTTGAGGCCCACCACTTCTTCCAGCAGTCCTTCGTCGGCGATCAATTCCAGCCCCAGGGCGAAAGCCTTATTGGTGGCCTGGTGCAGGATGGTTTCTTTGCGTTCCGCCGCGTCCAGCATGACATGGGCGGCACGCAGCTTGGCGGCGTAATCCTCAAAGCGCTTGGCCTCGATCACGCCGCTCGACAAAAAGCGATGGCCGCGCGTTTGATTGCTGCTGGTGATCCCGGCAAATGTGAACGGCACCACTTCACCGTCGAAGGTGCACAAAATCGAATGCAGCGGGCGCACCCAGCGCACCGGGCTGCCGGGAAAGCGCATCGATTTCGGCCAGGGCAATTTGGCGAAGCATTCCGGCAGCACTTCGGCCAGCACCTCGGCAGTGGCACGCCCCTGGCGATGGATCACGGCGACATAGAATTCGCCCTTGCCGTCATCGCGCTTCTCGCATTCGCCCAGTGTCACGCCTGCCGAACGCAAAAAACCTTCGATGGCTTTTTCGGGCGCGGTGATGCGCGGGCCTTTCTTTTCTTCGGAAACGTCAGGCTGTTTCAGCGGCAGCCCCGCCAGCACCAGCGTCAACCGCCGCGGGCCCGCGAAAGCCTTGGAACCTTCAAACAGCAGCCCGCGATCCGACAGTGCGCCGACCACGAGGCGTTCCAAATCCTTACCCGCTTGCGTCTGCATCCGCGCGGGAATTTCTTCGGAGAACAATTCAAGAAGTAGATCAGCCATTAGACGGCCCCAAAACAAAATACAGTGTCATCCCCGGCCGAACGTTGCGCGAGCAACGTGAGGGGAAGGGGACCCAGGTCCCAACACATCTGTGATAGCGAAAAATGAGCAGCGGCGCGCGTTCTGCCCAAGCCAGAAAACGAGACCACCTGGGTCCCCTTCCCTTCGCTCAAACGCTGCGCGTTTGTGCTCAGCCGGGGATGACAAGCGGGCGTGTGATGACAATTCCACATCACGCAAACCTCGGCTCATAGGCGCCCATGGGCGTCGCCAACCAGCCTTCGCAGCACATCTTCGCCAGCGCCCGCACCCGGGCGATATAGGCGGCGCGTTCGGTCACCGAAATCACCCCGCGCGCATCGAGCAGATTAAAACAATGCGAAGCCTTGATGCATTGGTCATAAGCGGGCAGCGGCACACCTTTGCCCACCAGCGCTTTGCACTCGCCTTCGGCATCCTCAAAGTGGCGCTTGAGCAGCTCGGTGTCGGCGAATTCAAAATCGTAAGCGGAGAATTCACGCTCGCTTTGGTGAAAGACTTCGCCGTAACGAAAATGCTCGTTGAAGGCCAAGTCATAAACGAACTCGACGCCCTGCACATACATGGCGAGGCGCTCCAAGCCGTACGTGATCTCGGTGCAGACCGGATCGCAATCGATGCCGCCCACCTGCTGAAAGTAAGTGAACTGGGTGACTTCCATGCCGTCGCACCAGACTTCCCAGCCCAGCCCCCAGGCGCCCAGCGTCGGGCTTTCCCAATCGTCTTCGACAAAGCGCACATCATGCTTCATGGGATCGAGGCCGATGGCCTTGAGCGAGCCCAGATACAGCTCCTGCACATTTTCCGGCGCCGGCTTCAGGATCACCTGATACTGATAATAGTGCTGCAGCCGGTTGGGGTTCTCGCCATAGCGCCCATCCTTGGGCCGCCGCGACGGCTGCACATAGGCCGCGCGCCAGGGCCTGGGGCCGAGCGCCCGCAAGGTCGTGGCCGGGTGAAAGGTCCCTGCCCCCATCTCCACATCATAAGGCTGCAAAATCAGACAGCCTTGCGCCGCCCAATAATTCTGCAGGGTCAGGATCAAATCTTGGAAGGTTTTTGCCACGTAACAAGCCTCGGGAGCGTCAGCCCGGCAAAGTGGGTACCGGTTTGCCGAAAGGCTGCGCGACATCAAAGAATCCGGCGGAACCTATAGGCGCGCCACAGGCCAAACAACACCTCAAATGCCACGGCCCTTTTTCCCACCCTCCCCTTGAGGGAGGGTCGAAATCAGCGAAGCGGATTTCGGGGAGGGGTCTGTCGCTGGAGGCGTCGTGGCATACCCCTCCCCGAAAAATCTCCGCTCCGCTCGCTTACGCTCGCCGCTCTACGATTTTTCGACCCTCCCTCGAGGGGAGGATTGAGGAGAAAGGGAGGTTAAAGGGACAAAGCGCCCCCACCCCTGAGCACCGCATCGGCTTCCGCCGTATATTTCCCGTCCGCCTCGTGCAGCACCAGCCCGGCCAGCATTTGCACCGGCGTGCGCGAGCCTTGCTGCGCTTGCAGGATCACCCGTTTGGCCGCCACACCAGCCTTGGGCCATAGCGGAAATAACGTCACGCCACGGTCCGGCAGCGCCGCCAAAGCTTCGCCCAGCCGGTCAGCCCGCAGAATGGTGGTGAAAGTGCCGCCTGAAACCGTCCGTTTCATGCCCGCTGCGAGCCAAGTGTGCAGCGTGCCGCCATCGTGCAGCGCCCGCGCCCGGGCCGGATCCGGCGGCAACTCGCCTGCTTCGTCATGAAAGGGCGGGTTGCAGAAAACATGGTCGAAAGGCCGCCGAAAGCAGACCGGCAACGCGAAAACATCGGCGGCGGCAAAGCTGACCCGGTCGGAAAGCCCGTTATCCCGCGCATTTTCCTGTGCCAAACCCGCCAATTCCGGGTCGATTTCCATGCCTTTGACGCGCACCGCCGGCACCCGCCGCGCCAGACACAAGCATGCCGTTCCGGCGCCCGCACCCAATTCCAGCACATCCTCGCCCGCCAAAGCCGGCACGGCAGCGGCCAGGACGATCGCGTCCAGACCCGAGCGAAAACCATCTCGCTTCTGGCGCACCACCAGCGCGCCGCCCAAAAAACGGTCTTCGCTCGTCTGCAGCATGGTCACACGCCAGGTTCCAGCACCGCGGTGCCCAACCCGGCGCCCAAGAGGCTGCGGGCCTCCGCCTCGTCCGCCTCACCCACCACCAGCCGCCGTGGCAGAACGCCCACACTGCCCTCCAAAACACTCATCGCCCCGTCGAGAACCGTTGCAGCAATGCCAGCATCCTTTAGCAACACCTCAGCGAAATTGAGCAGCACCGGATCATTGGTTTTCAGCACCACACGCATGACATATCCCCGATTCCAACCCATAGGCGAAGCCACTCTATCACCGAATTGTTCCGCTGGGCGCTTGACCCAGGCCGCCCTCGCCACCAATCTCGCTCTTGCAACATCGATTAACGGCCCACATGCCTGTTGCCCAGTCCACCCGCGCTGACGTATCCCCCGTCGAGACGCTGCACGCCTTGGTTGCCGCCGACATGCGCGCCACCGATGCGTTTATTCATGAGCGTTTGGCGAGCGCCGTGGCCCTCATTCCGGATCTCGCCCGGCATCTGATCGATTCCGGCGGCAAGCGTCTGCGCCCGCTTCTCACCCTGGCGGCAGCCCAGATGGGCGGTTATCGCGGACAGCAGCACGCCAAGCTCGCCGCCGCGGTGGAATTTATCCATACCGCCACGCTGCTTCATGATGATGTGGTGGATGAGAGTAGCCTGCGCCGCGGCAAAGTCTCGGCCAATATCGTCTGGGGCAACAAGGCGAGCGTCTTGGTCGGCGATTTTCTCTTCAGCCGCGCTTTTGAATTGATGGTGGAAACCGGCGAGATGAAGGTGCTGGGCATTCTCGCCAGCGCCTCTTCGATCATCTCCGAAGGCGAAGTGATGCAGCTCAAATCCGCAGGCAATCTCGCCTGCGGGGAAGATCATTATCTGCGCGTCGTCAGTGCCAAGACCGCGGCCCTGTTCGCCGCCGCCGCCGAATCCGGGGCGGTGATTGCGGGCGGCGAGCAGGCCGAGGCCATGCGCGATTACGGGCAAAATATCGGCATCGCTTTTCAACTCGTCGATGACGCACTCGATTATTCCGGCCGCCAGGCGCTCATGGGCAAAGCCGTGGGCGATGATTTCCGCGAAGGCAAAGTCACCCTGCCCGTCATTCTGGCGGTGGCGCGCGCCGATGAAGCGGCGCTCAAATTCTGGAAGCGCGCCATCGAAACCGGGCCGCAATCCGAAGCCGATCTCGACCGCGCCATCACCCTGGTGGAACAGACCGGCGGCATCGCTGACACCATGGAGCGCGCCCGCAATTATGCCGCTGCGGCCTGCCGCGCCCTGGAGCGCCTGCCGAAAAGCGAGTTGCGCGGCGTGCTCGCCGACGTCGCCGATTTCTGCGTCGCCCGGGCGTATTGAGCGTCAACCCGCGGTTACTTGCCTCTCACCGTCAAGCCCCAACGCCACGCCGCCAAAATCGGCGAATCTGGGGCATGGCCGACCGCAGGGGCGCGCTGCTCGAAGGCGAACGCTTAGCACGATAGCGCAAAGCCTATTTGGCAGCGATACCGAGAATCTGTTCCGGCGCTTCTTGGACTTCGATGGCGCTTTCGCCATGGTCGCCGACGAAGGTGATGCGGGTGGAATCGGCGCCCCGCACCATGAAGCGCACGGTATCGAGGTTCACCAAGAGCTGGGCGCAAAAACTGGGATCGACACCCACCTCATATTCAACGCACCGGACCCAACTCGCCATGCTGCTCACTCCGCTCTTGGACGCGCCCGGCTTTATCGCAAGAGTGTTGACGACTGGTGCAAACAGCCGCGGCTATTGGCCCGGACATTGCGCGCTTCCTGCAGGCAGCGGTACGGCACTTAAGAGAACTTCAAAATCACGCCATCAGATGGCTCGCCGCCACCCACCAGCCCGGATTCCGCGCCTCCATCGCCGTTGCCGCGCGCGCCGCATCGTCGTCACTGGCGAACAGGCCGAAGCAGGTCGCGCCGCTGCCGGACATGCGCGCCAGCAAGGCGCCCTCGCCCGCAATCGCCTCCAGCACGCTGTTAATCTCGGGTGCGATGAGCCGCGCCGGCGCTTCCAGATCGTTGCTGGTGTCTTTGAGATAGGCCACCAAATCGCCAGCCGACGCAAAAACGGGCGGCAACGGCAGGCCGACACCGCGCCGCTCTTTCAAGGCGCCAAACACCTTGCCGGTCGGTACGCCGACGCCCGGATTGACCAGAACGATGGCAATCGCGGGCAAGCCCGGCAGCGGGGTCACGATCTCGCCGCGCCCCTCCATCCATTGCGGCTGGCGGGCGATACAGACCGGCACATCCGAGCCTAGGCTCTCGCCGATTTTCTGCAGCACAGCGGTGTCGCTCGCCAATCCCCACAGCCGCGACAGCCCGCGCAGCGCCGCCGCACAATCGGCCGAGCCGCCGCCGATGCCCGAGGCTACCGGCAAATTCTTGGTCAGCCTGATCGCCGCGCCCCTGTCGCGCGACAAGCACTGCGCCGCCTTGATGATGAGATTGTCTTCGCCGCAACTGAGGCCAGCGCCAAATGGTCCTTCAATGGCAAGGCTGAGGCCCACTTCCGGTGCAAACGACAATTCATCGCTCGCCTTGGTAAAAGCCACCAGACTTTGCAGCGCATGAAAGCCATCCGCCCGCTTGTCGCCGACATGCAGAAACAGATTGATCTTGGCGTGGGCGTGAAGAGTGAAGCTGCTCACGGTTGCGCCGCAAGCTTCTTTTCGATCTTGGCCTTGTCACCGTCCTCGGCGCCGAAAGCCAGCGCATGGTTCCACTGGAACGACGCATCGAGCTTGCGGCCGATCTTCCAATAGGCATCGCCCAGATGATCGTTGATCGTAGGATCGCCCGGCACGATCTCAATAGCGTCTTCGAGGGCGCTCACCGCCTCGTCATAGCGGCCCAGCCGGTAATAGGCCCAGCCAACACTGTCGATGATGTAACCGTCTTGCGGCGACAGCGCCCGTGCCTTTTCCAGCATCACCAGCGCCTCTTTGGTCTTGAGGCCTTTATCGACCCAGCTATAGCCGAGATAATTCAGCACCGCCGGCTCGTTAGGGCTGACGAGCAGCGCCTGCTTCAGATCGGCCTCGGCCTTGTCCCAATGACCGGCTTCCTGCTCGGCCACGGCGCGGGCGTAATACAGTGGCCAGTTGCGCTTGGTGGGAGGAACCAGCAAGGCGAGGGCACGGTCGTACGCCATCGCCGCCTCGGGAAATTTTTTGGCTTGGCGATAGGAATCGCCCAGCGCCGTCCAGGCTTCCATGTCGTCCGGATAGTCCTTGCAAAGCGCCTGGAGGCGGTCGATGGCCTCATCCACCTTATCTTGGCGGGCGATGTCGACAGCTTCAGCCACTGCAGCCACGCGCCAGAATGGCGAGGTCTTATCGATGGCGCGATAGACGGCGATGGCATCGTCATATTTGCCCAGCGCCTCGAAGCGATTGGCCAGCAGAATATTGGCCAGATCGAGCTTGGGCTGCATATGCAGCGCCAGGCGCAAATAGAGCACCGAGACGTCCCGGCTTGCTTCGTCGTTGAGCGAGGCGGCAATGCCGAACAGCGCTTCCGCCGCGCCGTCTTCTGCCCGCGGCGCCAGCGGCGGTGGAATTTCGCCCTTGGCGATACGCGCCAGCCCAGGCGAAGTCACCGAACTATAACCGTCATTCTGTGCCGTTTTTTCATAGAGCGCCTTGGCATCGGCACCGCGTTCGTTGCGCTCCAGGAAGCGGCCATAGGCGTCCACCACACGCGGCGTCGGGCCCGCGGCTTCCAGCGCTTTGAGATAATTGCCTTCGGCGCCGAGCTTATCGCCAAACAATTCAGCCAGCATGGCTTCGTTGAAATAGGCCAAGGCATCGGCGCTGTGCTGGGCATGCAGCAGCTTGAAATCGGCGACGGCGCCAGCCTTGTCGCCTGCGCCCGCGGCAGCCCAGCCATCAATCAGCGCCACCGTGAAGGAAGTGAACGGACCCTTGGCGGATTTGCCGATCTCTTGGCGGGCTTTCTTATAATCGCGCATATGCATGGCAGCCACCGCCAAGGTCATGCGGGCTGCACGGTCGTCTGGCGTCGCCGCCACCAGGCGGTCAGCGTATTTGGCGGCATCGTCGATATTGCCAGCCCCGGCCGCAAAGAAAAAGGCGAAGGTCAAAAGCTGGGGATTGGAGGGATCGGCGGCGAGGCTGTCGCGATAGAGCTGGGCCGCCTCGGAAAATTCGTGATTGCCCGCCGCAAACCGCGCCGCCAGATATTTGCCGAGACCTGCCGTCGGGGTCTGATCGGTCGCGGCAGTGCTGGTCGCGGGGACATGCGCGGTCGTCTTGGCTTCGGCCATGCCGCAGAGGCACAACACGGCAATCAGGGGAAGGATACGCAAAGACGATCTCCTACATATTCGAATAGTGCGGGCCGCCGCCACCTTCCGGCGTCACCCAGGTAATATTCCGCGATGGGTCTTTGATATCGCAGGCCTTGCAGTGAATGCAGTTCATCGCATTGATTTGCAAACGCATATCCTTGCCCTGGCCGGCGATCTCGTAAACTCCGGCCGGGCAATAGCGCTGCGCTGGTTCACCATATTCCGGCAGATTAACGCGCAGGGGAAGTGAAGGATCAGTCAATCTCAGGTGAACGGGCTGATCTTCGTCATGGTTGGTGCCGGAAAGGTACACGCTGGAGGGGCGGTCGAAGGTCAGCACCCCGTCCGGTTTAGGATATAAGACGGGACTTGACGCAGCGGCGGGTTTCAGAGTGTCGCAATCGGGTTTGCCATGCCCCAAAGTGCCAAAAAAACTGAATCCCAACAGCGTGTTGGTCCACATGTCGAAACCGCCGAGCCCCACCCCTGGCAGGGTACCAAAGCGCGACCACAGGGGTTTTACATTCCGGACTTTGTGCAAATCCTTATAAATCGCGCCCTGCCGGTACCCCTTCTCATAGGCCTCAAGGCAGTCACCGGCCCGCCCCTCGCCAAGTGCTGCCGCCACCGCCTCCGCCGCCAGCATCCCCGATTCCATGGCGTTATGAGTGCCTTTGATACGCGGCACATTCATGAAACCGGCGGCGCAACCGATCAGCGCCCCGCCGGGGAAGGTGAGTTTGGGCACCGATTGCAAGCCCCCTTCATTGACCGCCCGTGCGCCAAAGCCGATCCGGCGGCCGCCGTCTAGCATAGGGCTTATCAACGGATGGCGTTTCAGCCGCTGAAACTCTTCAAAAGGCGACAGAAAGGGGTTTTGGTACTCGAGATGCAGCACAAAGCCGATGGCGCAATAACGCTCCCCCCAATGGTAGACAAACGAGCCGCCGCCTGTGGCGTTGTCGAGCGGCCAGCCCAGCGTGTGCAGCACCATCCCGCGGCGATGGAGGCTGGGCTCGATCTCCCACAACTCTTTCAGGCCGAGGCCAAACTTCTGCACCGCGCGTCCCGCATCAAGCGCGAAGAGCTTGAGAAGCTGCTTACTCAGCGAGCCACGGGCGCCTTCCGCAAAAAGCGTGTATTTGCTGCGTAATTCGGTGCCCGGTGCGTAATTGTGCTTGTGATGACCATCGCGCGCCACGCCGAAGGCGCCGCTGGCCACGCCGCGCACCACCCCATCCTCGATCAAGAGTTCCGCCGCCGGAAAACCGGGATAAATTTCGACGCCCAAGCGTTCGGCCTCTGCACCCAGCCAGCGGCAGAGATTGCTGAGGCTGCCGATTTCCATGCCGCGATTGCTCATCAAAGGCGGCATCAGGAAAGGCGGAATGGCAAAGCCCCGGGTCGGAGTGAGGTAAAATGTATGGTCGTCCGTCACCGGATCGTGGAGCGGCGCGCCTTTCTCCCTCCAATCCGGAACAAGGGCGTGCAACGCCTTGGGATCGATCACCGCACCTGAGAGGATATGGGCGCCGATTTCGGCCCCTTTTTCGAGCACGCAGACGCTGATCGGGCGCCCGGCCGCTGCCGCGCACTGCTTCAGCCGGATCGCCGCCGACAGGCCCGCCGGGCCGCCGCCCACAATAACGACGTCAAACTCGATAACTTCGCGCGGTCCAGGCATTCTCACTCCCCACAGCTTTATGGGATGCGGGCCGCGGATGGGTCAACCAAAGCGGTCGCGCGGCGACGATCCGTCCCTTATGCTAGGGGTGATGTCCGACCCGATGCCCCCTCTCGATACCCTCGCCTGGCTCTTGGAGTCCGGGGCGGACGAGTCTATCGGCGAGACCCCGGTCGACCGCTTTGTGGTTAAGGCGCCTTCCCTTCCTTCTAACCCTCCCCTTGAGGGAGGGTCGAAAATTTCCGAGCAGCGGGCGCGCGAGCGCACGGATGCGAGCGATTTTTCGGGAAGGGATCCTGCCGCGACCACCTCGCCTTACCCCTCCCCGAAATCTGCGTCGCAGATTTCGACCCTCCCTCAAGGGGAGAATGAATCCGACTCCATCGCTTCCGCCCAAGCCCTCGCGGCAGCCGCCACCACGCTGGCGGAACTCAAAACCGCGCTGGAAAGCTTCGAGGGTTGCGCTCTCAAGAAGAACTCCGCCCATACCGTTTTTGCCGATGGCAATCCGGCCTCGCGCATCCTCTTCATCGGCGAAGCGCCGGGGGCGGAGGAAGACCGCCAGGGCCTGCCCTTCGTGGGCCGCGCCGGAAAACTGCTCGACAAGATGATGGCGGCGATCAACCTCGACCGTTCCAGCGCCTACATCACCAATGTGCTCAATTGGCGCCCGCCGCAGAACCGCGATCCCTCCCCCGAAGAAGCCGCACAGTGCCTGCCCTTCCTGCGCCGCCATATCGAGCTGGCCAATCCCGGCATCATCATTCTTTTGGGCGCCGTCGCTGCGCGCCATGTCCTCGGATATTCCGAAGGCATCATGAAACTGCGTGGCCGCTGGCTCGAATATCGTGTCGGCGATGTAATGGTTCCGGTGATGGCGACATTGCATCCGGCCTATTTATTGCGGCAACCAGCGCATAAAAAGCTGGCTTGGCGCGATCTGCAGGCGGCAGAACAAAAAATGATTGCGCTGGGATTGCGTGATGGGATTGCTTGAGAAACGCGGCACGGTCGGTTAAACGAAACCGCGTCGAAAATCGAACACTGGATGGCCCCTTCGTACGGCGGCCATGGAGGCCCGGGGAATGATCCGCCGTTTGGTGTTTGCATTTTTGCTGTTGCTCGCGAGCGCGCCCGCGGTTGCACAGCCGGCCGCGGCCACCAAAGCCCCCGACCCGAGCGTGCTGACGCCACAGGATGTGGTGCGTTATCGCAAAATCATCGCCGCCGAACGGGCGGGCAATTTCACCGCCGCCGAAACCCTGTTCGAGGCGGTCGAAGACAAATCGCTTGAAGGCTATGTCCTGGCCGAGCACTACCTCTCGCCCAAAGCCAAGCGCGTACCGGTGACAACGCTGGTGGCTTGGCTGAAGCAATATGGCGAACTGCCCATCGCTCCGCGCGTCCACAAGCTCGCCGAGGAGCGTGCTGTCGTCAAAAAGCGCGTTGGCAAACGCCATCATCGCCACACCGTCACCGTCGTGACCGCGAAGGTTCCGGGTCTTCCGGGGGCGCCGCGCCGCGGCGGTGGTTATGAGGATGCCGATTTGCCGCCGCCGCCGGTAACCTCGGATGCGGGCCGCGCCGTGCTCGATCAGATCTTGGCCAATATCAAAGCCGATCAGCCGGATCTGGCTTATGCCGCGTTGGAATCCCTGGTCAATCTCAACACCGCGCCTGCCAGTGATGTCGCCGCCCTATCGCAGCGGGTCTGCATGTCCTATCTCGCCGAAGGCTTCGACGACAAAGCCTTTGCCCTCGGCGATGCCGCCGCCCCGGCAGGGCGCCAATATGCGCCGCAACTGGAATGGTGCGCCGGCCTCGCCGCCTTCCGCTTGCAGAAATTTCCCGAAGCGGCGGCGCATTTCGAATATGTCGCGCAGGCGCCCAACATTCCGACCTCAAACCGCAGCGCCGCGGCCTTTTGGGCGGCCCGCGCTTACATGCGGGCTGGCGACGCCCGCCAGGTCATCACCCTTCTGACCGTCGCCGCCAAAGCCCAGCCGACCTTCTATGGCCTCCTCGCCGAGAAACTTCTCGGCCAGGATATCGAGACCGGCTTTGCCGATCCGGTGTTGTCGCCGGACGATTACGCCAAGCTGATGCAGAACGGCCCCGCCCATCGCGCCGTGGCGCTGTGGCAGATCGACGACAAGAAATACGACTACTTTGTCAATACCGAGATCAACCGCGCCTTCGGCATGTCCGCCGGTCTGAAGCTTGACGCCGCTTTTGCGGCGCTGGCCCGCGGCCTTGGCGTGCCCAATCTGGAATTGCGCGCCAGCGAGACCAGCTTTGCCAAAGGCATGGTCTTGACCGGCCTCTTCCCAATCCCGCCCTATGCGCCATCGGGCGGCTACACCATCGATCCTTCGCTGGTGCTCGCTTTCGTGCGCATCGAAACGCGCTTTCAGCCCAACGCTGTCTCCCCCGTGGGGGCCTTGGGTTTGATGCAGTTGATGCCCGGCACCGCCCGTCTTCTAGGTGGCGCCACCGCCGAAGATGATCTGCTCAATCCCAGCTACAACATGGCGCTCGGCCAGCGCTACATCGCCAAAATGCTCAAGCTCTACAACGGCAGCATCGTGCAGACCGCCGCGGCCTATAATGCGGGGCCGGGCAAAGTCACGGCTTGGACCGCGGCTCGTGCTGGCAAGGAAGACGATGTGCTGATGTTCATCGAGAGCATGCGGGCGCCCGAGACACGTTCCTATGTGAAGCGCCTCCTCACTTATTACTGGATGTATCACCGCCGCAACGATGTAGCAGCACCGAGCCTTGACGATACGGCTCGCGGCGGCTGGCCGATTTATCAGCCGCCCAAGCAATCCGCGCCGCCGCCACCGCCCGCTCCGACCGATGAGGATGACGACGATGACGACAGCCCATCGACTTGATGACAGCAAAGCCTTCGTTGCGGTCCATATCGCGCTTCTGACCATCTCGGATACGCGCGATGTGGCCGACGACAAATCCGGCGACACCCTGGCGGCGCGTCTGACAGAAGCAGGCCACATCCTCGCCGCCCGCGCCCTGGTGCGCGACGATAAGAGTGCCATCGCCGGCCAAGTCGAAACTTGGATTGCTGATCCCTCCATTGATGTCGTCATCACCACCGGCGGCACCGGGCTGACCGGCCGCGATGTCACCGTGGAAGCCATCCGCCCGCTGTTTGAAAAAGAGATCGATGGTTTTTCGGTGCTGTTCCATCAGATCAGTTTCACCACCGTGGGCACCTCCACCATGCAATCGCGCGCCTGCGCGGGCCTTGCCCAAGGCACCTACATCTTCTGCCTGCCCGGCTCGCCCGGCGCCGTCAAAGACGGCTGGGACAACATTTTAAAATGGCAACTCGATAGCCGCCATGGCCCCTGCAACCTCGTCGAACTGATGCCGCGGTTGATGGAACGGTAGGATCTATTCCGTAGGCGGAATATGATGCGCCAAATCCATTTGGTCATGGAGAAGGCGCAGAACTTCTATCGTTCCTATCGCATCCTGCATGATGCGGAACACCACAAAATGTCGTCCGCGGCGTCCGCGTCTCGCTACGTGCACAAGTCTTAATCCGGCAAGAATATCATCCCGTCTGCGTACGCCGAGAGGATCAGGGCCGTTCTCAAGTTCACGAATAGTGGTGCGGAGAACACCGACATAGTTTTGTGCCTGAACAACTCCGAACTGTTGTTCCGTCCAAATGGCTATATCCGCAACATCTTGGCTGGCTTGTTCGGTCAGCGCGATACGCCATAGAATAGCCACCACGAGCCCCCGTTCTCGTTCTTTGGGGGTATTATAAGCTATCTAGGCTCAGCGCATCCTACCTGCGATTGTTATCCAACGCCGCAGTTGTGACGGCCCTTAAATGCTCTTCGAGTTCAGCGCCGCTCTCGAACACCTGATAACGCCCGGCTTCCATATCATCGATCCCAAGCTGTACCGCCGCGCGCAGGGCTTTCAGCTTGGCCTCGTCTTCGGCTTCTTTGGATTCAACCAGCCGCAAGCCTTCGCGCAGCACTTCGCTGGCGTTTTGGTAGCGGCCGGAGGCAACCAGCCTTTCCAGCAGTTCTTCGTGGTGTTCGGTCAAAACAACATTGCGCGTGGGCATCACGACCTCCGCATGTACTATTGGCATACTATGCCATAGCGGAAAACCTGTCCATCAGCCCTGGGCGCGCTCGACCGAGAAGCCGCTTTCGCCGCTTTCGGCATGGGCATATTCCGCTATCGCCAGCGGCGCTTTGTTCACGGCGCGGCTGCGCAGCATTAAGAGCCGTCTGGTGCCGATGCGGCGTACCATATCGGTGTCTTCGCGGCGCACCTCGCGATAGCCGCCAAGCTGCTTATAAAGCCGCTTGGGCATCAAGAGGCCCTGATTGCCGTAAGGCAGTTTCAGCAGCCAGCACCGCAAAGCGGCAAAGGTCTCATTGCGCCGCGCTCCGCCATCAAAATCGTCGACGCCGAATTGAAACGCCGCCGCCCGCGGACGCTCCAAGCTCGAACGCGCGATAAAGGCTTCGGCCTCGATCTCCCAACCGGGGTCGAGCGCGGTTTCGGGATGCAGGAATAACAGCCACTCCTGCCGCGCCACCGCTCCCCCGGCATTGAGCTGGCTGGCCCGCGAGCGCCCGGCTTTTTTTATCCGTGCCCCTGCCGCATCGGCGATCATTAGCGTCTCGTCGCTGGAGCCGCCATCGGCCACGATCACCTCCCGCACGACGCCGCGCACGGTCGCCTGGATCAGGCTGTCGAAACAGCGTGGCAGAGTCAGCTCGGCATTCAGCGTGGGCACAACGACCGTAATCATGACGCTACTATGAAGCAGCTTTTCCATTTGGGAAATTCTTTTGCTGTCGCAGCCCACCCCTGGGTGTTTAATTTCGTGTCAGGTTTTTGTACTTGCTTTGTTCTGTGCGACAAACTATACTAGCGCCCATGACGACAGTCCTAAAGATCACCGCCGATCCGCGGGCGTTGCGCGGCCGGGGTGCCGTTTCCAACGCCTCCGGCCGCTACGAGCGCCATAGCCGGGTGTTGATTGATGATGGCTGGGACGAGCCGGTGGGTGAGGATGCGCTACCGCCGCTGAAGACCGAAATCACCATCGATGCCACCCGCACCATCATCGCGCGCAACAAATCGCCGGACATCTCCTTCGACCGCTCGATCAATCCCTATCGCGGCTGCGAGCATGGCTGCATCTATTGTTTCGCCCGGCCCACCCACGCCTATCTCGGCATGTCGCCCGGCGCCGATTTCGAGAGCCGGCTGTTCGTCAAGCCCAATGCGGCCGAGCTGCTGGCCAAGGAATTGTCCGCGCCCGGCTATATCCCCAAGACCATCGCCATCGGCACCAACACCGATCCCTATCAGCCGATCGAGCGGCGGCTGAAGATCATGCGCTCGGTGCTGGAGGTGTTGCGCGATTTTCAGCATCCGGTCGGTATCGTCACCAAATCGCCGCTGATCATGCGTGACATCGATATTCTGGCGCCGATGTCCGAGATGGGGCTGGCCCGCGCCGCGCTATCGATCACCACTCTGGACCGCACCCTTGCCCGTCAGATGGAGCCACGCGCCGGCACGCCGCAAAGGCGCCTCGACGCTATTCGTGCGCTCAGCCAGGCGGGCATTCCGATGGCGGTGATGTTCGCGCCCATCATCCCGGCTCTCAACGATGGCGAGATGGAAACGGTGCTGAAGGCGGCCAAGGAAGCGGGCGCTTCGTCGGCGGGTTATGTGCTGCTGCGCCTACCTTTGGAAATTAAAGACCTCTTCCGCGAATGGCTGGAGGTCAACCGCCCCGATGCCGCCAAGCATGTCATGAGCCTGATCCGCCAGATGCGCGGCGGCAAGGATTACGATGCCGAATGGTCGACCCGCATGCGTGGCACCGGCCCTTACGCCCAAATGCTGGCGCATCGCTTCCACATGGCCATCCGCCGCTTGGAGCTACGCGACAGCCGCAAACTGCGCACCGATCTCTTCAAATCACCGCCCAAAGCGGGCGATCAGTTGGCACTGTTTTGAGATTGTCGCTGTGCGCGCCACGAAGCGGTGATAAGGTGATGCCTCTGACGGGGGCGTCCATGAAAACGATCGTGTTTGTTGCTGCACTGCTGACTTTGAGTTCGGCAGCGTCCGCGGCCTCTTGCGGCGGTTCGGCGGTGCTGGAAGCACCTGTGCGGACGGCGCCGTTCGGTGCCATCGCCGGCTCCGATCCTTGCACCGTCTTCGTTTCATTCATCGGAGATAATGGCTCCGTTGCCGCCTACCGCCGCGAGGGCGATAAGCTGGTGCTGCTCTCTTCGGTCCCACGCAAAGGCTTCGGCGCCATGGTCCTGAGCCATGACGGCAAGCTGCTCATCGCTCCAGACCACAACGGGGTTCTTTTTATCGACTCCCAGCGGCTCATCGCCAATGCCAGCGAAGCCCTTCTCGCAACGCTGGATGACGACGGCAAGGATGCCGATTACGTGGCAGTGACGCCGGATGATCGCACGCTATTCATCAGCAACGAATCGTCCCGGAACATTTCGGTGGTCGATCTTGCCAAGGCTCGCGCGACGGGTTTCGGCCAAGAGTCTCTGATCGGCACCATCCGCGTCGGCGACAGCCCGGTGGGATTGGCGATCTCCCCCGACGGCGGCACACTGTTTGCGACCGTGCAAGTCCTGCCACTCAAAGATACGCCCGTGACCTGCAAATCAGAAACGGGAAAGTCCGGCAATCTCCATCCCGAAGGCGCCCTGCTCGCCATTGATGTGGAGCGTGCTCGCAGCGATCCCGCCCATGCCGTTGTGGATGGCGCCTTTGCGGGCTGTAATCCGGTGCGCGTGGCATTGTCGCCGTCGGGCGACCGCGCTTATGTCACTGCGCGTGGCAGCGATGCCCTGCTGGTTTTTGACACGCAAAAGCTCCTTGCCCACGGAACGCATTCGGCGCTTGCCACAATTGCGGTGGGCGTCGCACCGGTCGGTGTCGCGGTGAGCAAAGATGGCGCCAAGATTTTCGTCGGCAGTTCCAACCGCTTTGCTGCGGACAAAGAGGCACGCCAAGACGTGACCGTCCTTGCGGCTGCGAACCTCACCGCCTCCAATGCCGTGCTCGGTACCATCGCGGTCGGCGCGTTTCCCCGCGAAATTACGGTCACACCCGATGGCTCGACCCTTCTCGTCGCCAATGCCTTTTCCAACAGCCTGTCGATTATCGACCTTTCTGCCGAGAACAAATCGGTGCCATAACGGGGCGGGCCTTGGTGCCCGTTGCCAAAATTTCGCAGATGGTGTCTGTCATCGTCCCAAAATCGTGGAGGCCGCCATGCACCTGAACCCCACCAGTCAGCTTCAGATCGGCCATCTGCGGAACGGCACACTGGCGCTTAAGGCCCTCGCGATCCTCACCGGGACGGCTTTGCTCACCCTCTCCTCTTATATCGCCGTGCCGATGCTGCCGGTGCCGATGACGCTGCAGACGCTGGCGGTCACGCTGATCGGCGCCCTCTATGGCTGGCGTCTGGGCGCGCTGACGGTGTTGGCGTGGCTCGGCGAAGCCATGCTGGGCCTGCCGGTTCTGGCGGGCGGCGGCGCGGGCCTGCCGGTCTTCCTCGGCCCCACCGCGGGCTATCTCGCAGCCTTTCCGTTTGCCGCCGCCCTCACCGGCTGGCTGGCAGAGCGCGGCTGGAATGGTCACCGCCCCCTGCTCGCCTTTGCCGCCATGCTGCTGGCCAATGCACTGTGCTTGGCGCTGGGCTCGGCCTGGCTGGCGCTGGCTGTTGGCCCTGGCAAAGCCCTCCTTCTCGGTGCCGTGCCCTTCATTCTGGGCGCCATCGTCAAATCCGCTCTCGGCGCCGCGCTGCTGAAATCCCTGACGCGCTGATCCTCCAAAATATCACAGCTGTTGATGAACGTGTGCGCCGCATCGCGTTTCGCCGTATCGGTGGCTATAAAACGCCATGCCGAGCTTTGCGCATGAGCTTCGTCTAACCCTTGAGCATACCGGTCCCATCGCCGGCGTGGATGAGGCTGGGCGCGGCCCGCTCGCCGGTCCCGTCGTTGCCGCTGCCGTGATTTTCGAGCGCCGCCGCTTTCCCAAGGGCCTCGACGATTCCAAGAAGCTCACGCCCAAAGCTCGCGAAATTCTCTTCGATCAGATCATGGCGCGTGCGGTTGCGGTTGGCATTGGCGAGGCCAGCGTCGATGAAATCGATCTCGTCAACATCCGCCAAGCCACCCATCTGGCGATGGCCCGCGCTGTTCGCGCCTTGGCCACTCCGGCGGTCTTTGCCTTGGTCGATGGTAATGATGCCCCCGCTTTGCCCTGTCCATGCGAGACCTTGATCGGTGGCGACGGCATCTCGGTTTCCATCGCCGCGGCCTCGATCATCGCCAAGGTCACGCGCGACCGGCTGATGGTCGCTTTGCACCAACGGCATCCCGTTTATGCCTGGGATCGCAACAAGGGTTATGGCACCGAAGACCATCTCCATGGCCTCGCCGTGCACGGCTGCACCCCGCATCACCGCCGGTCCTTCGCTCCGATACACCACATCTTGTATGGTGCGAATCTTGAGACTCAAGTCTAAGCCATTGATTCACAAGACTCTTGACGGCGCGAATCAGCCGAATCAGTGTCAGCACCGAACAACTGATTCGGGCGGGACATGTCGATTGAGATTGAAGCGGCTTTAGACCGGGTACTGGAAGGCGATTGCGTGGAAACCATGCGGGCTTTGCCTGCGGGCTGCGCCGATGTGGTGTTTGCCGACCCTCCTTACAACATGCAGCTGAAGAGCGAACTGCGCCGTCCCGACAATTCCAAGGTCGATGCCGTCGACGACGCTTGGGACCAGTTCGACAGTTTTGCCGAATACGACAAATTCACCCGCGCCTGGCTCGGCGCCGTCCGCCATGTGCTGAAAGATACCGGCACGCTGTGGGTGATCGGCTCCTATCACAACATCTTCCGCGTCGGCGTGGCGCTGCAGGATTTGGGCTTTTGGGTGCTGAACGATGTGGTCTGGCGCAAATCCAATCCGATGCCGAATTTCAAAGGCACGCGTTTCACCAATGCCCACGAGACCATGATCTGGGCGACCAAGAACCCCAATCAGAAAACCTACACCTTCAACTACGAAGCCATGAAGGCGCTGAACGACGATCTGCAAATGCGCTCGGATTGGACGCTGCCGATCTGCTCCGGCCATGAGCGCCTGAAGAATGCCGAGGGCGAAAAAGCCCATTCGACGCAAAAGCCGGAGAGCCTGCTGCATCGCGTCATCGTCGCCTCGACCAAGGCCGGCGATACCGTGGTCGATCCCTTCTTTGGTTCGGGCACCACCGGCGCCGTGGCGCGCCGCTTGGGCCGCCACTTCATCGGCATCGAGCGCGACAAGGAATACGCCAGCATCGCCCGTCAACGTATCGCGGCCATCGAGCCTGCGCCGGACGATTGCATCGCGGTGACAAAATCCAAGCGTTCCGAACCGCGCATTCCCTTTGGCTGGGTGGTGGAACGCGGCCTCTTGCCGCCGGGCACCATGCTGCAAGGCACCCAAAAGCGCTATCGCGCCAAGGTCCGCGCCGACGGCACACTGGTATGCTCCGACGCCACCGGCTCCATCCACCAGATGGGCGCCCACGTCCAAGGCCTCGATGCCTGCAACGGCTGGACCTTCTGGCAGTACGAGCACAAAGGCAAACTCATCCCCATCGACGTCCTGCGCCAACAACTGCGGGCGACGATTTCATAAGCTGCTGCTTCAGACGCTTGCGGCGCTTCAATTCTCATCGTCATGGCCGGGCTCGCCCCGGCCCCCAGCAGGCAAGCGTCAGCGAGCCGAAAATTCTCTGGATGGCTGCCTCAAGGTCGGCCATGACGCATTTGCTTTGCGATATTTAGCGATTTTGCGTTCCGAACATCAGGCCTTATTTCCAGCGCGAAACAACGGTCCCTCCTCTACCAATGCATGGCTGATGATTTTGCGCATGACGGTGGGCAGCGCGACGGACGCCAATTCCTCCGTCGCCACCCACAAAATCTCTGTCATCCCCGGCGAGGCGCCTTCTTCGGCGCCAAGGGAAGGGGACCCAGGTAGCGACGCCGCACCGTCCTTATCGAGCGCGCTCAGCCTCTCTCCGCGTCTCCGCGTCTCCGTGTGAATCGTTTTTTCCTTTTGAGATTTTCCAGACATTTCGACCTGGGTTCCCTTCCCCTCGCCTCGCTGCGCGCGGCTCGGCCGGGAATGACAATCTTGAATCGTTTTGGGGTGCTTCGTGACCGCCGCCACCCACAACTCGATCTCCAATTCGAAATGCGTAAAGCCGTGGCGCACGATGCCCGGCAGCTTTTTCCAATCGGCTTCGAACGGCGCCTGCCCGAGCGCCTCGGCACGCTTCGGAAACTGCTCCGTCCACGGACCAAGCGGCGGCTGCAGCATGCTACCGAGCAAACCCTTTTCCGGCCGCTTGACCAGCAGCACCGCGCCCGTCTCATCGCGCACCACAAACGCCGCCCCGCGCCGCAAGGGCCGCACCATCTTGGGCCCCTTCACCGGCAAGGTCTCGGCAATTCCCAGCTTCGTCGCCTCGCACATCTCTTCCAGCGGACATTGCCCGCACGATGGACGCTTGGGCGTGCAGATGGCCGAGCCCAGATCCATCATCGCTTGGGCAAAATCCCCGGCGCGTTTGGCGGGCACCAAGGCGCGACCTTTGATGATCATCTCGGCTTTGCCGGCAGGCAGCGGAGTCTGGATCGCGTAAAGCCGCGCCACCACCCGTTCGGCATTGGCATCCATGGCGACTTCCTGCCGGTCGAAGGCGATTGCCGCAATCGCGCCTGCGGTGTAGACGCCCACACCCGGCAGCGCCCGCAACGCCTCGGCGGTATCGGGAAAACGTCCGCCCATCTCTTCCGCCACCACCTTGGCAGCTTTGTGCAGATTGCGCGCCCGCGCGTAATAGCCAAGCCCCGCCCAAGCCGCCAGCACCTCATCCTGCGGCGCCGCCGCCAGATCTTCGACCGTCGGCCAGCGCTGCAGAAATTTGCGGAAATAGGCTCCCACGGCCTGCACCGTGGTCTGCTGCAGCATGATCTCAGACAGCCAGACGTGATAAGGCTCGGCGCGGTGCCCCGCAGGGGCCCGCCACGGCAGCACACGGCGGTAACGGTCGTACCAAGCCAGCAACGCCTTGCTGCAACTGGACTGCGTGCCGGTCTTGGCCAAATGCGTTAGAATCCCACTGCTTGCTTCGTTCAAAAAGGCACCATAATGACTTCAATAAGCCGCGCAATTCTTCCCGTGCTGCTGCTGGCGTTCGGCACTGCGGCCTCCGCCGCACCCCAGAAGCTTTTCGCCGACGACCGCGCCATGGGCTCGGCCACGGCATCGGTGCAAATCATTGAATATGCCGCTCCGGTCTGTCCCCATTGCGCGCATTTCTCCGAAACCGTCCTGCCCGAACTCAAGAAAACCTACATCGACACCGGCAAGGTGCAATACGTTCTGCGGATATTCCCCTTAAGCCCCTACGACGGCGCCATCGCGGGCATGGCCAGTTGCATGCCCAACGCGCGCTATTTCGACTTTCTGGCGCTCGCCTTTGAAAAGCAGGTCCTTTGGGACCCGGACGGCCAAACCATTGCCGATCCTCATGCCGGGCTTATCACCTTAGGCGGCCTCGCCGGGCTGAAGCCGGATCAGGTCGACAAATGCATCGCCGATGAGAAGGAAATGGCGCGCGTTAACCGTATCGCCGAGGATGGGCAGAAGACCTACAATATCCAAGGCGTCCCCACCTTGATCGTCGATGGTGCGGTGGTCCCGCCCCAAGACCGCGATTGGCCGCAGTTGCAGGCCCGCATCGAGGGGCTTCTCGCGGCCGACAGCAAAAAGCGCTAGAAGCGGTCATGGCCGCCAAGGACACACCCGAAACCCCGCCTCAGCGCCGCAATTGGGCAGCCCAGATGGCGCCCGATGCGATGGCCGCCGGTCACGCGGCCCTGGCCCGCGCCGGGTTTTCCGATCCCGCCCTCATCCTGCAATGGGAAAAGATCGCAGGTCCCGAGACCGCCCGCCTCGCCCGCCCGCTGAAGCTCAGCCAAGGTGCCCAAGGTGGTGTTCTCACCCTGCAAGCCGAGCCCGCCGCCGCGGTGTTTCTCCAGCACGAGAGCCGCAGCCTCATCGAGCGCATCAATCGTTATTTCGGCCACCCGCTGGTGGCGAGATTACGCTTTGTTCAGGCAGCCTTGCCCCAGCGCCCCGCCGCCCCGCCCCAGCTTCGTCCCGCCGCCGAGATTCCCCCCGGCGATCCCGTTCTCAGCTTTAATGGCCCCGATGGCATGCGTGAGGCGTTGTGCAGACTTGCCCGGGCAAGGCATAATCGGCGCTGATAGCATTCCCTCCTAGCCCTGATTCAGGATCGCCCCATGTCCCTCAAGGATCGCCTCAGCGCCGCGCTTGACGCCACGCCGCCCGAAAACACGCGCCGGCGCGACACGTTGCACGCCGCCTTGGCCGCGGGCGATAACGACAGCGATATCGGGGCGGCGTTGTCACGCCTGATCGAGGCGCGCGAACAGCTGGCCATCACCCTCGACCACAATGGCCAAAGCGAACAAGCCGCCGAGGAGCTGAAAGAAATCTCCTCGCTATGGCTGCTTTATCCCGAAGGCGCACCGGGAGCGGCCGGCGCCAAAGCCCGGGGCGCCAAGCCTGCCGGTAAAGCCAAGCGGAGCGCTCTGCTCACCCGCACCCAAATGATCATTGCTGGCGCCGCGCTGGTTGTCGTCGCCGTGGCGCTGGTTGTACTGCTGCGCCCCTCCGATGACAGCGACACCGCGGCGGCGTCCACAGGCCAGGCGATTGCCGTCTATAAAGACGACCACACGCTGGGCAATCCCAAGGCGGCCATCACCCTGCTCGAATACGCCGCCCCGGTCTGCCCGCATTGCGCCCATTTCACCGCCGAAGAATTTCCTATCCTCAAGCGCGAATTCATCGATACCGGCCGTATCTTCTATATCTTCCGGGTCTTTCCTTTGCGTCCCCAGGATGGCGCCGTGGAAGGCATCGCCCGCTGCCTGCCGAAGGACCGCTATTTCCCCTACATAGAGATGATGTTCCGCGAGCAGCCGCAATGGGACCCGGACGGCTATGACGTTCCTGATGTCGAGGGCGCCATTGTCAAACTGGCTGGCCGCGAAGGCCTGCCGCCGGAGAAGGCAAAGCAGTGCATCAACGATCCCGCCACCCAGGACGCCCTCAACCAAAGCTCGCAGGATGCCCAGCTTCGGTATCAGGTTGAAGGCACGCCGACTTTCGTGATGAACGGCCAGGTGGTGAACCTGCCGCCCGGTCAAAAGACCCTGGATGTGCTCCGCCTAAGAATCAATTCCCTGTTGGCGGGCACGGGCCACTAGGCGTCCACAGAGAGATTCGCGCTTGCGCCCTTAAGGTGGGTCGCGGGGCGGGCCGGACGGGCTATGATGCGCCCGCCTGGAACGAATCATAAGCGCCTTTTGGGGCACTTTCTGGAGACTACAATGGCCCTCAAGGACCAGCTTAACGACGCCTTACAGGCGACGGACGCCGGCAATACGGCGCGCCAGCAAACCTTGCGCGCGGTCCTCGCCTCGTCCGGCAGCGGCAGCGACGCCGAAATCAAGAGCGCTCTGACGCGCCTCATCAGCGATCGCGAGGCCAAGACCGCCACCTTTATGGCGGCTGGCAAAGTGGATGCTGCCCGTGCCGAGCGGGCTGAAATCGATGCCTTGCGCGCCCTGCTCAAGCTCGCCGTGACCAGCACACCCGCCGCCACGATCGCCCCCAAAAAGCACACCCCCGCCGCGCCTGCCGCGGCCGCGCCGGAACCCGCAAAGCCTTTGCTCAGCAAGCAACAGATCTTGATCGGCAGTTTGGTGGTGCTCGTCCTCGCCGGATTGGCTTACTATTTCCTGAGCCCGAAAGCCGACGAAGCCATCGGCAATACCGCCACCCCCATTGTGCTGCGCAGCGATGATCGCACCCTCGGCAATCCCAAGGCCAAGGTCATCATGGTGGAATACGCCGCCCCCACCTGCCCGGTTTGCGCCCGCTTCAATGCCACGGTGATGCCGCACATCAAGTCCGACTACATCGACACCGGCAAGGTCTATTATATCTTCCGCACCTTCCCGCTCAGCGCCACCGATGGCGCGGTGGAAGGCATCGCGCGGCTATGCTTGCCCGCGGACAAATACTTCCAATTCCTCGATCTGATGTTCCGCAATCAATCCAAATGGGACCCGGACGGCTATCAGATTCCCGATGTCGGTGCCGCGGTGAAGCAGATGGCCGGGATCATGGGCGTCGCCCCGGAAGATGCCGACCGCTGCATGACCGATGCCAAGGAGCAGGACCGCATCAATCAAGTCGCGCAAGACGGTCAGACACGCTACAATATCCATGGCACCCCGACGCTCGTCGTCAGCGGGCAGGTCGTGCAGGATTCGGAGCGCACCTGGCCGCAGCTTAAAGCCCGCTTCGATTCACTGCTGGCCAAGAAATAACAACAAGCCAAAATAACAATAAGTGAGCCAAATAAGGGTTTTTCGGTGAAGTTTACGCGTCTCAGGATCTCCGGTTTCAAATCGTTTGTAGAGCCAACGGAGCTTTACATCGAGCCCGGCCTCACGGCCATTGTCGGCCCCAATGGCTGCGGCAAATCCAATCTGTTCGATGCTCTGCGCTGGGTGATGGGCGAGAACCGCCCCACCTCCGTGCGCGGCACGGAGATGGATGATGTCATCTTCGCCGGATCTGCGGCGCGTCCGCCGCGCAATGTCGCCGAAGTTACGCTCGCCATCGACAATGCCGACCGCACCGCCAACCCGCCCTACAGCGATTTTGAAACCATCGAAGTGTCGCGCCGGATCGAACGCGAAGCCGGTTCGGTCTATCGCATCAATGGCCGCGATGCGCGCCAGCGCGATGTGCAGTTGTTCTTTGCCGATGCCTCTTCGGGCGCCGCCTCCACCGCTTTCGTGCGTCAAGGCATGATCGGCCAATTGGTCAGCCAGAAGCCGCTCGCCCGTAGAGCCATCCTGGAAGAAGCCGCCGGCATTTCGGGCTTGCATCAGCGCCGCCACGAAGCGGAACTGCGCCTCAAAGCCGCCGAAGCCAATCTCTCCCGCCTCGATGATGTCATCAAAGAAATCGAAGGCCAGCTCGCCAGTTTGAAGCGTCAGGCCCGGCAGGCTTCGCGCTATCGCAATCTTTCGGGTCATATCCGGCGGGCCGAAGCCCTGGCCCATTACCTGCGCTGGACCGCTGCCGCGATCCGCACCAGCACCGCCCGCGAAGCCTTGGACGCGGCCATCGCCGTGGTTACGATGGGTACCGAAACCGCCGCTGTCGCCTCCACCTTGCAGGCCGTCACGGCTGAGGAGCTGCCTCCCTTGCGCCAGGTCGAGGCCGAGCGTGCCGCGGCTTTGCAGCGCCTCATCCAGCAGCGCAACATCTTGGAAGCCGAAGAAACCCGCGCCCGCGAACTCGCCCAATCGCTGCGCCAGCGCATCGCCCAGACCGAGGCTGATCTGGAGCGCGAAAGCCTCTTGCTGACCGATGCCGAAACCGCAGTCGTCAATCTCACCACCGAATCCGGCGAGCTTGAAGCGGCGCAAGAGCGCTCGGTCGAAGAATTGGCCGAAGCCGAACTGCGCAATGGCGAATTGAACGCTGCGCTTTACGAAGCCGAAAAGCTGCTCGAAAAGCTGCAAGCCGATCTGGCCGAACGCAATGCCAAGCAGGCCAGCCTGGACCGCCAGCGCCGTCTCTCAGCCGAACTGGTGGAAACTTCCGCCGTTCAGCTTCTCGCTGCCGACAACCGTCACGCCACCGCCTTGCAGAACGCCGCCGCCGATCCGGATGTCGCCGCTGCCGAAGAAGCAGTGGCTGCGGCACGCCGTCTGGCTGAGGCCGCCAGCGCTCTGGCTGAAACCGCCCGTGCCGAATTCGCCAGCCTGGATGAGGCCGAACGCAGCGCCCGCACGGCCCTCGAAGCCACGGAAGCCAGTGCCCGCGCCGCCCGCGATGCCGCCGAGCGCGAAGCCCGCGCCGCGCTGGAAATCGTCGAGCGCGACGGCCGCACCACGCTGGAAGACATCGAACGCGACGGTCGCACCACGCTCGAAACGGTCGAGCGCGAAGGCCGTGCCGCCATCGAAAATGCCGACCGCGAAGGTAGAACCGCCCTCGAAACTGTCGAACGCGATGGCCGTGCCGCGCTCGATACCATCGAACGCGAAGGTAGAGCCGCCCTCGAAACCATCGAACGCGAAGCCCGCGCCGTTTTGGAAGCTGCCGAACGCGAAGTGCAGAAGCTTGGCGCCGAGGCCGGTGCTCTCAGCCGCGTCCTCAGCCCTGCCGGTGAAAGCCTGTGGCCGCCGCTGGTCGATGCCGTCAACGTGCAGCCGGGTTACGAAGGGGCGCTAGCCGCCGCCATTGGCGATGAATTGGAAGCCCCGCTCGACGAAGGCTCGCCGCGTTATTGGCGTAACCTCGGTGATCTTGCCGAACTGTCGCCGCTGCCGTCCGGTGTGAAGCCGCTGGGCGAATTCGTCACCGGCCCCGCTGCCATGGGCCGCCGCTTGATCATGACCGGTGTGGTCACGCCGGAAGAAGGCGCAGCCTTGCAGAGCGCGCTGAAGCCTGGCCAGCGTCTGGTTTCCCCGCGCGGTGATCTGTGGCGTTGGGACGGCTATCGCGCCTCCGCCGATGCCCCCTCTGCTGCCGCCGTGCGTCTGGAGCAGCGCAACCGCCTGACCGAACTTGAAGCCTTGATCGTCACGGCCAAGGAAGCCCGCGCCGCCGCCTCCACCGCCTATTTCGCCGCCAAGACCGAAGCCGAACAGACTTACGCGGCCAGCAAAGACGCTGCCGAAGCCGCCTTTGCCGCCAGCCGCGAGGCTGCAGCCTCCGCCTATCAGGCCGCCAAGAGCGCTGCTGAAACCTCCTATCACACCAACAAGACGGCGGCAGAAGCGACCTATCAAGCCAACAAAGCCGCTTCCGAAGACGCCTATCTCACGGCCAATACCGCGGCCTCTGATGCGTACCAAGCTGCCAAGTCTGCCGCCGAAGCAGCGTATCTGACCGCCAAGACCGCCGCTGAAGTGACCTATGAGGCCGCCAAAGCCGCCGCCGGCGTGGCGCGCCAGACTTTGCGCAGCGCCGAGCAGGACGAGCGAAACGCCAGTCAGGCCATTATGGCGGCGCAAGATGCCGCGACCAAAGCCGCGCGGCAAGCCGCCGAACGCGCCTCGCAGCTTGCTTCGCTGGAAGCCGAGATCAAGCGCCTCACCGAAGCGCGCGATGCCGCCATCCTGGCCGAACAAGTTGCGGCCCAGGCGCTGGACGAATTGGGCGATGGCCAAGCCCTCATCCAAAGCGTCGCCAATGCGCGTGAGACCACGGCGGAAGCCCGCGGCAACGCCACCAACGCCCGCGCCGCGCTCGATGGTCTCAAGCGCGATGGTGAAGCGCGCGAACGCCGCTTGCTGGCGATCGCCGAAGAGCATGAGCGCTGGCAGCAGCGTTGTGCGGCCGCAACCGAGCATGTTGCCGAGTTGCAGCGCCGTCAGGCGGAACTGACCGAAGAGCTGGTGGTGGCCGAAGCCACGCCTACCGAGATTGCCGAAAAGCGCGGCGCGCTGCTCGATGCCATTGGCGTTGCCGAAATCGCCCGCCGTGAAGCCGGTGATGCCCGCGCCGAAGCCGATAGCAAACTCGCCGAAGCCGACAAAGCCGCAAAGCTCGCCGATCATGCCTTATCCGCAGCCCGCGAAGAACGCGCCCGCGCCGAAGCCGTTCTGGAATCCGAGTCTGCCCGTCTGGGCGAGTTGGTGCAGCGCGTCCGCGACGAGTTGGATTGCGCCCCCGAAGACCTCGCCGAACGCGCCGAGCTGAAAGAAGATGAAGAGCTGCCGCCGATCGATCTGGCCGAGAAGAAGGTCGAAAAGCTCAAGCAGGAGCGCGAAGCCTTGGGCGGTGTCAATCTGCGCGCCGAAGAAGAAGCCACCGAACTCGACACCCGCCTCACCGGCCTCACCACCGACCGCGACGATCTGGTCGGCGCCATCGAGCGCCTGCGCCGCGGCATCCAAAGCCTCAACCGCGAAGGCCGCGAGCGGCTCTTGGAGGCTTATGCCAAGGTCAACGACAATTTCCAGATGCTGTTCTCGAAACTGTTCGAGGGTGGCGAGGCCAAGCTCACCTTCACCGAATCGGACGATCCGCTCGAAGCGGGCCTGGAAATCTTCGCCCGCCCGCCGGGCAAGCGCTTGCAGTCCTTGGGGCTGCTGTCGGGCGGCGAGCAGGCACTGACCGCCATGTCGCTGATCTTCGCGGTCTTCCTGGTCAATCCGGCGCCTGTCTGCGTGCTCGACGAAGTTGATGCCCCGCTCGATGACGCCAATGTCGAGCGCTTCTGCAACATGCTGGAAGAGATGACCAAGCTGACGGATACCCGCTTCCTGGTCATCACCCATCACGCCCTGACCATGAGCCGCATGCACCGCCTCTTCGGTGTCACCATGTCCGAACGCGGCGTCAGCCAGCTCGTCTCCGTCAGCCTAGCCGAAGCTGAGCGCGTGGCCGCGGAGTAAGGTATCGCCCACCTCTTTCCTCCCCCGTTTACGGGGGAGGTGGCGTGCGTCGCGCAGCGAGGCAGGCCGGAGGGGGGACCGTGGCAGCCGAACCCATTTTCCGCTATAATTCCTGCATGAGTGAATTGCTGCACCGGATCACCATCAGCGCGGAGCAATGCCACGGGCGCCCTTGCATTCGCGGCTTGCGCATTCGTGTCGCTGACATCCTGGAGATGCTCGCAGGTGGCATCGCCGCCGAGGAAATCCTGGCCGATTTCCCGTATCTGGAACCCGACGATATCCGAGCCTGTATAACATACGCCGCCACATTGGCCGGCCACCCTGTGGTCAGCGCCGCCGAGTGAGGCAAGTCCATGAATTTCATTGTGGACACCCAACTGCCGCCTCAACTCGCCACATGGCTACGGTCCAAGGACTTTCAGGCCGTCTCCCTTCGCGAACTGGGACTGCAGAGTTGCGACGATGCCACGGTGTGGGAGTTGGCGGTGCGCGAGGATGCCATCACGTGACCAAAGACGAGGATTTTGCTTTGCTGGCGGCGGTGCGTCAGGGGCCGTGCATTCTATAGGTTCGAACCGGAAATCTGGTCAATCGACTTCTTCTGACCCGATTTGAACAGGCTTGCTCCGAAGTCGTAAATCACTTCGCCTCCGGCGCCCGGATTGTGGAATTGCGCTGAAGCCCCCTTACCATATCGCCGCGCCCCCGATTCGCATTGACTTTCCAAGCCCTTGTGCGCGTTTGCGCGCGCTTGACGCCCTTATTGCCCACCCCTATGGTCCGCCCGCTTTTATACCAAGCTGGAACGGGTCTTTGTCACCTTCCGAACCCGATGATTTGAAACGCCTGGGAGAGCGGATCGATGCCGCTGGGCGCAAATTTGCGGGACCGGACCAGGATGCGGCACCAACCCCGATCGGCATCGCCTTCCGTCTCGGGACGGAGCTGGTTTCGGCGGTGATCGTGGGCACCGGCTTGGGGCTAGGGATCGATTGGGCGTTCCAGCATTGGGCGCACATTCAAACGCGGCCGGTGGGTTTGGTCGTGATGTTCGTTCTGGGTTCGCTTGCCGGTATCCGCAATGTCTACCGCACGTCCCAACAGATAAGCGCCAAAGCGGCGCCGAAGGAGAAATAGCACCGTGGCGATGAACCCCATGGAGCAGTTCGAAGTGAAGCCCTTCCTCATCGAACATCCGCTTTTCAACATCGGTGGGCACCCGATCTACTTCACCAACCAAGCCTTTTTCATGGTGGTCGTGGTCTTGGCCGCCTCCCTGTTCCTCACCCTCACGGTGTCGAAGGGACGTCTGATACCGACGCGCGGCCAATCGCTGGCCGAAATTTCCTACGAATTCGTCGGCAGCATGATTCAATCGACCATGGGGCATGACGGGCTGAAATACTTCCCCTTCATCTTCACCATCTTCATGTTCGTGCTGTTCTCGAATTTCTTCGGCCTCATCCCCTACACCTTCACCATCACCAGCCAGATCGCCGTTACCTTCGCGCTCTCCTGCCTCGTCATTGGTGTCATGATCTTCGTCGGCCTGAGGAAACGCGGGCTGCACTTCTTCAGCCTGTTCGTGCCGCAAGCGCCTTGGTATCTGCTTATTCTGCTGGTGCCGATCGAAGTGATCTCGTTTCTGACGCGGCCCATCAGCCTCTCTGTCCGTCTCTTCGCCAACATGCTCGCGGGCCACACCTTGCTCGCCGTGTTTGCGAGTTTCGTGGTCCTGCTCGGGGCTGCAGGCGGGGTGATGTCGGTCGTTTCCGTCGCCCCCTTTATCCTGATCGTGGCGATCTTCGCTCTCGAGATGCTGGTGGCGGGTTTGCAGGCTTATGTCTTTGCCATTCTGACCTGCATTTATCTCAACGAAGCCATTCACCTTCACGACACCCACTAACCCTCACTGAACTAGAAGCCATTCTTGACTAGAAGGAAGTAAGACAATGGAAGTTGCAGCGGCAAAAATGATCGGCGCCGGTTTGGCCTGCTTCGCGCTCGCGGGCGCTGGTGTTGGCATCGGTCTGGTGTTCGGCAATTACCTCACCGGCGCTCTGCGCAATCCGGGTGCGGCCGCCAGCCAGACCGCGAACATGTTCCTCGGCTTTGCCCTTTGCGAAGCGACGGGTCTGTTCGGTCTCGTCATCGCCTTCATCATCCTGTTCGGTTGATGCGCGGGCAGCC
>JAATGP010000065.1 GCA_015654635.1 Alphaproteobacteria bacterium
AACGGCCAAACAGAAGGACAGATCACCAAACTCAAGCTCGTCAAACGTCAGATGTACGGCAGAGGAAAACTCGACATCCTGCAAGCTCGCGTCATCGGCGCCACGTAGGCCAGCTCCATCAAAACTGCGTCAGAGCCCAAATTAAGCGCCAAGCCGGAGCTCCGCACTGCGGGCTTTCGATCCAGCTTTCTTCTCAAGGGCAAGCATGCTTCGATTGCCCAGGCGGCAAAGACACTTGGTGTCGCATATGTGATCGATGGAACCGTCCGCAAAACCGGCGCCAAGGTCCGGATCGCCGCGCGCCTTCTGCGCGCGGACACTGGCTTCGTCATCTGGGGCCATAGCTATGATCGACCATTGGCAGAAATCACCAATGTCCAAAACGATATCGCCGAGAATATCGCGAAGGTGCTGACGCCCCAGACCCCAAAGCATAGCTAGCGCGACGCGCCTCTACTCCGCCGCATCCTTCGGCAGGTAAATCTCGCCACCGTGGTTGCGGAATTCCTTGGATTTTTCTTCCATGGCGGCGCGGATTTCGGCTGTTGACAGACCGTTATCCGGGTTCCAGTCGTTTTTGCCTTTGGCGGCGTCGCGGACTTCCTGGCTGATTTTCATCGAGCAGAATTTCGGCCCGCACATCGAGCAGAAATGAGCGATCTTGGCGCCATCGGCGGGCAAGGTTTCGTCGTGGAAGGCCTGCGCGGTTTCGGGATCGAGCGCCAACGCGAATTGATCGTGCCAGCGAAACTCGAACCGTGCTTTCGACATGGCATCGTCCCACAGCCGTGCCGCGGGATGGCCCTTGGCAAGGTCTGCGGCATGGGCGGCGATACGGTAGGCGATGACGCCCGCTTTGACGTCATCGCGATCCGGCAAGCCCAGATGCTCCTTCGGCGTCACATAGCAAAGCATGGCGGTGCCGAACCAGCCGATCATCGCCGCGCCAATCGCGGAGGTAATGTGGTCATAACCCGGCGCCACATCGGTGGTCAGCGGCCCGAGGGTATAGAATGGCGCCTCGTCGCAAGAGGCGAGCTGGCGGTCCATGTTTTCCTTGATCTTGTGCATCGGCACATGGCCGGGGCCTTCGATCATCACCTGCACGTCGTGGCGCTGAGCGATCTTGTTGAGTTCCCCCAGGGTTTCCAACTCCGCAAACTGCGCCGCGTCATTGGCATCGGCGGTGGAACCTGGACGAAGGCCATCGCCCAACGAGAAAGCAACGTCGTATTGCTTCAGAAGCTCGCAGATATCCTCAAAATGCGTATAGAGGAAATTCTCCTTATGATGGGCCAGACACCATTTGGCCAGGATCGAACCGCCACGCGAGACGATGCCGGTGACGCGATCGGCGGTGAGCGGAATATGCGGCAGGCGCAAGCCCGCATGCACCGTGAAATAATCGACGCCCTGCTCGCATTGCTCCATCAGCGTGTCGCGGTAAAGCTCCCAGGTCAGTTCCTCGGCAATGCCGCCCACCTTTTCCAGCGCCTGATAAATCGGCACCGTGCCGATTGGCACCGGAGAATTACGGATGATCCATTCGCGGATGGTGTGGATGTGGCGGCCGGTGGACAGGTCCATCACCGTGTCACCGCCCCAGCGGATCGACCACACCATCTTTTCCACCTCTTCGGCGATGCCGGAGGTGACGATGGAATTGCCGATATTGGCATTGACCTTGGTGAGGAAGTTGCGGCCGATGATCATCGGCTCGGTTTCGGGATGGTTGATGTTGTTGGGGATGATCGCGCGTCCCCGGGCGATCTCGTCACGGACGAATTCCGCCGTGATCAGCTTGGGAATGGAAGCGCCGAAGCTGTTGCCATCGGCCAGCGCGGAGACGCCCAGATTTTCGCGCGCGGCGATGAATTTCATCTCGGCAGTGATGATGCCTTGGCGGGCGTAATGCATCTGGGTGACGTTTTTGCCCGGCTTGGCCCGCAGCGGCTTGATGCCGGAACGGTCAAATTGCGGCACGCTGAGCAGCTCGCCCTCGCGCAGACCATCATCCTGGGGCTGGCGCACCCGGCCTTCATATTCCTCGACATCGCCGCGGGCCAAAATCCATTCTTGGCGGAGGCGGGCGACACCCTTTTCGATGTCGATGGCAACAGTGTCGTCCGTATACGGACCAGAGGTGTCATAAAGCCGGACCGGCGGCTCGCCACCCGACAGCGGCACTTCGCGGAACGGCACGCCGTTTTCGATCAGTTTGCGCGAGCCGGGCAAAGGACCACGGGTGACGGAAACGGTTGGCTTGAGAATGGGCTGGTTCATCTTGCCTCTCCCTACGCCGGTGTTAGCCGGATCAGGTTCAAAGGGACACGCGGTATTGCGATCTCAGCCGTCCGTCGCACAAAGCTAGGGATGGCGCCCCTGGGATTTGCGACAGATGTTCCGCGGATGCCGGCCTGTGTCAAGCCGCCACCGCTTCCCGGCACACGCCTTTGTGGCATAGTTCCCGTAACGGTGGAGGGGCTATGGCGGAAATCGAGGAAACAGAGGCGGTTTCCGAGCGGAAACCCGCCGGCTTCGGCGGCTGGCTAATCCTGCCCCTGATCGGTTTGCTATGGGCGCCGCTCCACTTCATCTGGACCGTCGCGAGGCACCTGCCCGCTGTCGCCGTGCGGACTCCGGCGCATCCACTAGCCGCCCAAACCATCTTCACCGTTCTTGTTCTTCCCATCGTCGCTTTTCTGGTATTTTGCATCGTCCGCTTCCTGCAAAAGCGCCGGATCGTGCCCTGGCTGATGACCGTGCTGTACGGCATTACCCTCGTGTTTGGGGTGGGGCTGCTCATTGCCCACCTCAAAGGGTATGCCGTTCCTGGCGAGGGCGCGGACCCAGCGGTCCTGGCCAAGGACAACGTTCGGACGGTTATCGAAATTACATTCAGCCTGATATGGATTCTCTACTTTCACAATTCGGTGCGCGTGGCCAACACCTTCACGGTGGTGGCTCCGAAGCGGGAAAGACCGGGCACGCCAAAAGGGCTTGGCGGCTGGCTTTGGCTGGCGGCGCTCTTTCTCGGCTTTTGCATCGTGATGAGCGCTGTTGGGTTGCTCAGTGGCGATCTTGCGGGGGCCGTGCGCTATTCGATCCACCATCACCATTGGCCTGCCCTGGCTTATGACGCGCTCCGGCTGGTGCTGATCCTCTACAGCGTATTCTGCCTCTACGCTCTGTTCCGGCGTTGGCGCGCCGCGATTTGGCTCATGCCTGCGGGATTTGTGGGCTGCGCTGGCTTGGGTATGTGGGCCACAGCCTTCAAGCCGATTTCGTTGCCCATCGCCGCGCTATTTGCCCTGCCCTTTGTGGCCTTTGCGATCTATTTCCTGGCCTCGAAGCGGGTTAAGAACACGCTTATCCGTTGAGTCTTTCCCTGCCGAGTCCGCCCATGTCCTTCCGTATCAATCTGCTGCTTGTCTGCCTCGCCCTCTTCATCGCGGGCGGAGAGCTTGTCTGGCAGAGCCAGTCCATGGACGAGTGGAAAGACTTCAATCGCGCCCAGGCGATCCAGACTTGGGACCCGCCCGGCGAAACCCATGGGGCCGCCTACGACGCTTATAACAAGCGCTGGTTCATCGCCATGGACGCGCTACGCACTGACAAATGGCCCTATCACGACGCCGGCGCGGCACTGATGGCCTTTGCGGCCTGTCTGGCGGCAAGCCTTTTCCTGCTGCGGATCAACACGCTGCCGGATGTGGCGCGGCTGAAGACGCCGCGTTCGCCCAAACGCATCTATCTTCTCGCGGCGCTGGGCTGGTTCGGCTATGCGGCAAGCGCCATTCTGGCCCTGCTGCAAGGCTTCGACCGCTTCGAATTCCCGCCCTGGGCCGACAGCATGATGGTGCCCATCGTCGCCATTTCCGCCTTTGCCGTGACCGGCTGGGTGGTGGTGAGCGTGGTGATGTGGCTGGTGCTGCGTGGCACACCCTTGCCCGCCCCGCTGTGGATCTGGCGCCGCGACATGCCGATGCATGATTGGATTTATACCGGCGTGGTGGGCGTGGCACTGCTGCTGGGGCTCGAGATTTTGCGCGAGACCTATCTCTATGGCCACTGGTCTGCGGTGCCGACGGTATTCCTGTGTGTCTATGCCGCGCTCAGCATCCGGGCGGCGGGCATCGCCAAGGCCGTGGCGGGGTAGACGCCGCGCTCACCCCGCTGCGAAAGCTTTGAATTCGCGGATCAGGGCGTGCACGGCGGCATCGACCAGCTTCTTGCCGGCCTCGGGATTGGCCTGGGTCGGATCGGAGCCGATGCGGCCATCGGGATAGCGGTGGCGAAAGTCTTCCGCATCGAAGATCGGCCCGCTGGGGGCGATCTTGATGGGCATGTCGGCGCTCTTTTCCGTGCCCGGACAAGCATATTGCGTCACCGATATCTCAGATGGCGTCGCATGGCTGCCCTCGCCGACCGGAAAGAGCGCGCGGATGGTCTCGGTCACCCCGGCCAGTTCCCACCAATTGCGCAAATTGCAGCGCAAGGCATGCGTCTGGCCTGTTGGGTCAAAGCTGGTGGCGTGGTGAATTTCGGCGAAGGCGGCGTTGATGGTGGCGATGTTGCCGCCGTGACCGTTCAGCCAATAGATCCGCTGGAAGCCATGGTGGCGCAGCGAATTGGCCCAGTCGGTCATCGCCGCGATCATGGTCGAGGGCCTGAGCGTGATGGTGCCGGAAAAGGCCATGTGGTGCTGGGCCTGGCCGACGTTGAAGGTGGGACCAACCAGAAAGCCGCCCTCGTCTCCGGCTTGCCGGGCGATGAACTCCGCACAAATGGCATCGGTGCCGAGCAGGCCGAGCGGCCCGTGCTGCTCGGTCGAGCCGATGGGGATAAGAATGGCTTTCGAGGTCCTCAGATAGGCCTCGATCTCGGGCCAAGCGGAAAGGTGAAGCTGCATCGGGTACACCCAGAAATTGCTGCCCATCCATACGCCTGTTGCGGCGCAATGCGGTAGAAAATTGCGTCAATACCGTCCCGGTGCGGGTGCGCAGCCCACCCCTTTTGGCGGCCGCCTTGGCGCTTGAAGGCTGTCAGCCAAAGCGCCACAATGAAATTATAGCAAATCAAAATGAACGACGGGAAACGCACATTATGGTGGATACGGTTCTTCCGGTGAGCCCGGAGTGGCGCGAACGTGCACGCATCAATGCGGAGACCTATGGGACGATGTACGCCCGCTCCATTGCCGACCCGGATGGCTTCTGGCGCGAACAGGCCAAACGCATCGATTGGATCAAGCCCTTCACCCAGGTGAAGGACGTCTCCTTCGCCCCGGAAGATTTTCACATCAAATGGTTCGAAGACGGCACGCTGAATGTCTCGGTCAATTGCATCGACCGGCATCTGGAAAAACACGCCCACCGCACCGCGATTTTCTGGGAAGGCGATGATCCGCGCGAGATGCGCAATATCACCTATCAGCAGCTCCACGACGAAGTTTGCCGTTTTGCCAATACGCTGATCGCCCACGGCGTGAGGAAAGGCGACCGTGTTACCATCTATATGCCGATGATCCCGGAAGCGGCTTTCGCCATGCTGGCGTGCACGCGCATCGGCGCGGTGCATTCGGTGGTGTTCGGCGGCTTCTCCCCCGACAGTCTGGCGGGGCGCATCCAAGATTGCGGCTCCAGGGTTGTGATCACCGCCGATCAAGGCATCCGCGGCGGCAAAACCGTGCCGCTCAAAGCCAATACCGATCTCGCCCTTATCCAATGCCCGGATGTGCGCCATGTTATCGTCATCAAGCGCACCGGCGCCAAGGTGGCGATGCAGCCCGGGCGCGATGTCGATTACTACGAATTCTCCTCCAAGGTACCGTCTGTCTGCATGCCGGAGGAGATGAAGGCGGAAGACCCGCTGTTCATTTTGTACACCTCCGGTTCCACCGGAAAACCCAAAGGCGTGCTGCATACGACGGGCGGCTATCTGGTTTATGCCGCCTTCACCCATGAGGTGGTTTTCAACTATCACCCCGGCGATATTTATTGGTGCACCGCCGATGTCGGCTGGGTGACGGGTCACACCTATCTTCTTTATGGCCCGCTCGCCAATGCCGCCACCACGGTGATGTTCGAAGGCATTCCCAACTATCCCAGCAACGCGCGCTTCTGGGAGGTGATCGACAAATACAAGGTCAACATCTTCTACACCGCGCCGACGGCGATCCGCGCCTTGATGCGCGACGGCGACGAGCCAGTGAAGTCGACCTCGCGCGCCAGCCTGAAATTGCTGGGCACGGTGGGTGAGCCGATCAATCCCGAGGCCTGGTTGTGGTATCACCGCGTGGTGGGCGACGAGCGCTGCCCGATTGTCGATACCTGGTGGCAAACCGAAACCGGCGGCATTCTGATTTCGCCCTTGCCCGGCGCCACGGATTTGAAACCGGGTTCGGCCACCAAGCCGTTGTTCGGCATCGTTCCGCAACTCATCGATGCGGGCGGAACGGTTTTGGAAGGCGCGGCCAGCGGCAATCTGGTGATCGCGGAATCCTGGCCCGGCCAGATGCGCAGCGTCTATGGCGACCACCAGCGCTTCATCAACACCTACTTCCGCACCTATCGCGGCAAGTATTTCACCGGCGACGGCTGCCGCCGCGACGAGGACGGCTATTACTGGATC